>NZ_JBBCKO010000006.1:0-276443 GCF_037153335.1 Pseudoxanthomonas sp. USHLN014 | reverse complement strand
GAAGACGACCGTGACCGGCGTGGAAATGTTCCGCAAGCTGCTGGACCAGGGCCAGGCGGGCGACAACGCGGGTCTGCTGCTGCGCGGCACCAAGCGTGACGACGTGGAGCGCGGCCAGGTGCTGGCCAAGCCGGGTTCGATCACCCCGCACACCGAGTTCGAGGCCGAGGTGTACGTGCTGTCCAAGGACGAGGGTGGCCGTCACACGCCGTTCTTCAAGGGCTACCGTCCGCAGTTCTACTTCCGCACCACCGACATCACCGGTGCGATCGAGCTGCCGGAAGGCACCGAGATGGTGATGCCGGGCGACAACGTGAAGATGAAGGTCACGCTGATCAACCCGGTGGCGATGGACGAAGGCCTGCGCTTCGCGATCCGCGAGGGTGGCCGTACCGTCGGCGCCGGCGTGGTGGCCAAGATCATCAAGTGACGATCTGACCCCTGCGCGCCCAAGGCGCGCAGGGCTTTGTCAGATCGTCATCCCCGCGAAAGCGGGGATCCGCCGCTCCGATGAAGTACACTGCGCGCCCCGGCCAGCCCGGGACCAGGTAATAAAGCAACACCGCAATACCCGCCGGCCCCTCCCTGGGAGGTGTGGCCGGCCTACCGCGAAAAGAGGTGCAGGAAGCGCCTCGTGTTCGCCAGATAAGGATGTTGAACGTGTGAACCGGTGGCGCGAAAAGGCGACTTTTCGCGTCTCCATGCGTCCGGGTTGTTGACGGGCGTAGTTGACGCGTTCTATACTCTTTCGTCTGGGCAGGCCGTTCATCGGTCTGCCTTGTTTTTCAGGAAGATTCCCGGGCCCTCGCGGCCCCGGCGCGTCCCCCGGCAAGGGGTGACTCAAGGCGCAGGGACTTCGAGAAAAAAGCTTGTGGACCATTACCGGGGCAAGGCATCCCAGAGGCCGCGCCCGTCGCTCTTTCAACACAGGAAACCGTCATGGCGGACCAGAAGATCCGTATCAGGCTCAAGGCCTACGATCATCGCCTGATCGATCGCTCGGCGAGCGAGATCGTCGAAACGGCCAAGCGGACCGGCGCGCAGGTGCGCGGCCCGATCCCGCTGCCGACCAAGATTGAACGCTACACCATCCTGGTGTCGCCGCACGCCGACAAGGATGCGCGCGACCAGTACGAGACCCGTACGCACAAGCGCGTGCTGGACATCGTCGATCCCAACGACAAGACCGTCGACGCGCTGATGAAGCTCGAGCTGGCGGCTGGCGTTGACGTCCAGATCAAGCTGACCTAAAGGCACCGACCATGACTGCGAAGAAATATTCGTTGGGCATCGTTGGCCGCAAGGCCGGCATGACCCGGGTGTTCACCGAAGATGGCAAGTCCATCCCGGTCACCCTGATCGAAGCCACCCCGAACCGCATCACCCAGATCAAGACCTCCGAGACCGACGGCTACAGCGCCGTGCAGGTCGCCGTGGGTTCGCGCCGCGCTGCGCTGATCACCAAGCCGGTCGCCGGTCACCTGGCCAAGGCCAAGGTCGAAGCCGGTCGCGGCCTGTGGGAGCTGCGCGTGGAAGCCGACAAGATCGGCGACTTCAGCGTCGGCGGCGAGATCAAGGCCGACATCTTTGAAGTGGGCCAGAAGGTCGACGTCCAGGGCGTGACCAAGGGCAAGGGCTTCCAGGGCACGATCAAGCGCTGGAACTTCCGCATGGGCGACGCCACCCACGGTAACTCGCTGTCGCATCGCGCGCCGGGTTCGCTGGGCCAGCGTCAGACCCCCGGCCGTGTGTTCCCGGGCAAGAAGATGTCCGGCCACATGGGCGCCGTGCAGCAGAGCACGCAGAACCTGGAAGTCGTCCGCGTGGACGCCGAGCGCGGCCTGATCGCCGTCCGCGGCGCCGTGCCGGGTGCGCCGGGTGGTGACGTGATCGTGCGTCCGGCGAGCAAGGCATAAGGAGAACCAACATGGAACTCGCCATTAACGGCAGCGCCAACAAACTGTCGGTCTCCGACGAAGTGTTCGGTCGCGAATTCAGTCAGGACCTGGTGCACCAGGTCGTCGTCGCCTATCGCAACGCCGGTCGTGCGGGCACCAAGGCCCAGAAGACCCGTGCGGAAGTCAACGGCACCACCAAGAAGTCGAAGAAGCAGAAGGGCGGCGGCGCGCGTCATGGCGCCCTGACGGCCCCGATCTTCGTCGGCGGCGGCGTGACCTTCGCGGCCAAGCCGCGTAGCTTCGACCAGAAGGTCAACCGCAAGATGTACCGCGCCGCGATGAAGGCCATCCTGAGCGAGCTGGCTCGCCAGGACCGCCTGACCGTCGTCGACGCCTTCAACGTCGATGCCTCCAGCACCAAGGGCCTGGTCTCCAAGCTCAAGGAACTGAACGTCGGCAAGCGTCCGCTGATCGTCACCGAGGATGCTTCGGAGCACCTGTATCTGTCCGCTCGCAACCTTCCCTACGTGGAAGTGCGCGACGTCCAGGCGCTGGATCCGGCGTCGCTGGTCGGTGCCGACACTGTCGTGATCACCGCCGATGCGGTGAAGAAGATCGAGGAGTGGCTGGCATGATCAGCAACGAGAAAATCTTCAGCGTGCTGCGCGCTCCGCGCGTGTCCGAAAAGACTGCACGTCTGCAGGAAGTAAGCAATCAGTACGTCTTCGAAGTCTCGAACGACGCCACCAAGGCCGATGTCAAGGCCGCGGTCGAGCAGCTGTTCGACGTCAAGGTCGAGGCCGTCAACGTGGTGAACGTCAAGGGCAAGAACAAGTCCTTCCGTAACCGCGGTGGCCGTCGCGGCGACTGGCGCAAGGCGTATGTGCGTCTGGCCGACGGCCAGGCCATCGACGTGTCGGCCACGGCCTGAGGTAGACCCACATGCCATTGATGAAATTCAAACCCACTTCCGCCGGCCGCCGTTCGGCCGTGCGCGTGGTGACGCCCGACCTGCACAAGGGTGCTCCGCACGCTCCGCTCCTGGAGAAGCAGAGCAAGTCCGGCGGTCGCAACCACCACGGTCGCATCACCACCCGTCATATCGGTGGTGGTCACAAGCAGCACTACCGTGTCATCGACTTCAAGCGCGACAAGGTCGGCATCCCGGCCCGTGTCGAGCGCATCGAGTACGACCCGAACCGCACCGCGCACATCGCGCTGCTGTGCTACGTCGACGGTGAGCGCCGCTACATCATCGCGCCCAAGGGCCTGAAGGCCGGCGACCAGGTGATCGCGGGCCGCGACGCCCCGATCCGCACCGGCAACACCCTGCCGCTGCTGAACATCCCGGTCGGCACCACGGTGCACTGCATCGAGCTGAAGGTCGGCAAGGGCGCCCAGATCGCCCGCGCCGCCGGCGCCTCGGTCCAGCTGGTCGCGCGCGAGCAGGGCTTCGCCACGCTGCGCCTGCGTTCGGGCGAAATGCGCAAGGTTCCGGCCGAGTGCTGCGCCACCATCGGCGAAGTCGGCAACGACGAGCACAGCCTCGAGAAGCTGGGCAAGGCCGGTGCCAAGCGTTGGCGCGGCGTGCGTCCGACCGTTCGCGGTGCGGCCATGAACCCGGTCGACCACCCGCACGGTGGTGGTGAGGCCAAGGCCGGCCAGGGCAACCCGCATCCGGTCACCCCGTGGGGCGTGCCGACCAAGGGTTACAAGACGCGCCATAACAAGCGCACGCAGCAATTCATCGTCCGCGATCGTAGGGGCTAATCGACCATGGCACGTTCACTCAAGAAAGGCCCGTTCGTCGATCACCACCTGGTCAAGAAGGTGGAGGCTGCGGCCGGTAGCAAGCGCCCGATCAAGACCTGGTCGCGTCGCTCCATGATCCTGCCGGAGATGGTGGGTTTCACCATCGCCGTGCACAACGGCAAGAACCACGTTCCGGTGCTGGTCAACGAGAACATGGTCGGCCACAAGCTCGGCGAGTTTGCCGTCACCCGGACCTTCAAGGGTCACGGTGGCGACAAGAAAGCCGGCGGCAAGAAGTAAGGAGAGATGACAGTGGAAGCGAAAGCCATCCTGCGCACCGCGCGCATCTCCCCGCAGAAGGCCCGCCTGGTCGCCGACCAGGTGCGTGGCCTGTCGGCCGAGCGCGCCGTCAACCTGCTGAAGTTCTCGGACAAGAAGGCTGCCCACCTGATCAAGAAGGTGGTGGAGTCGGCGATCGCCAACGCCGAGAACAACCAGGGCGCCGACGTCGACGAGCTGAAGGTCCAGACCATCATGGTCGACGAGGGCCCGACGCTGAAGCGTTTCATGGCCCGCGCCAAGGGCCGCGGCACGCGCATCCTCAAGCGCACCAGCCATATCACCGTGGTGGTTGGCGAAGGCAAGGGCAAATAAGACTATGGGCCATAAAGTACATCCGACCGGTATTCGCCTGGGCATCGCCAAGGACTGGAATTCCAAGTGGTACGCCAACAAGCGCGAGTACGCCAGCTACCTAGCCGCTGACCTCAAGGTCCGCGAGATGCTCCGCAAGAAGCTGGCCCAGGCCGGGATCAGCAAGATCCTGATCGAGCGTCCGGCCAAGACCGCCCGCGTGACGATCCACACCGCCCGCCCGGGCGTGGTGATCGGCAAGCGCGGTGAGGACATCGAGAAGCTGCGCAAGGAAGTGAGCGATCTGATGGGCGTCCCGGCGCACATCAACGTCACCGAAGTGCGCAAGCCCGAGCTGGACGCCCAGCTGGTCGCCGAGTCCATCGCCCAGCAGCTGGAGCGCCGCATCATGTTCCGCCGTGCGATGAAGCGCGCGGTCGGTAACGCGATCCGCCTGGGTGCCCTGGGCATCAAGGTGAACGTCGCCGGCCGTCTGAACGGCGCCGAGATCGCCCGTTCCGAGTGGTACCGCGAAGGCCGTGTGCCGCTGCACACCCTGCGCGCCGACATCGACTACGGCTTTGCCGAGGCGAAGACCACCTACGGCATCATCGGCATCAAGGTGTGGGTCTACAAGGGCGAAGTGTTCGACTTCAGCCAGGTGGGTCAGGAGAAGCAGGACGACGCGCGCCCCGAGCGCAGCGAACGTCCGTCGCGCCCGTCCCGCGATCGTGATGCGAGGTAACGGCAATGTTGCAACCCAAGCGAACCAAATACCGCAAGATGCACAAGGGCCGTAACGAAGGCCTGAGCTGGAGCGGAAATCTCGTCTCGTTCGGCGAGTACGGCCTGAAGGCCACCGCGCACGGTCAGCTGACCGCGCGCCAGATCGAGGCCGCGCGCCGTTCCATCAGCCGCTACGTCAAGCGCGGCGGCAAGATGTGGATCCGCGTGTTCCCCGACAAGCCCATCACCAAGAAGCCGATCGAGGTCCGCATGGGCTCCGGTAAGGGCAATGTGGAGTACTGGGTGGCCCAGATCCAGCCGGGCCGCATGATCTATGAAATCGAGGGCGTGGACGAGGCAACGGCACGCGAGGCGTTCCGCCTGGCCGCCGCCAAGCTCTCGGTCACCACCACTTTCGTGACCCGGACGGTGCGCTAATGGCTATCAAGGAACTCCGCGAGAAGTCTGCCGACGAGCTGAACGCCCATCTGGGCGAGCTGCGCAAGGAGCAGTTCTCCCTGCGCATGCAGAAGGCGACCGGCCAGCTGCCGAAGACCCACGAAACCCGCCGGGTCCGCCGCGAGATCGCTCGCGTCAAGACCCTGCTCGGCAGCAAGAAGTAAGGACCGCCGACATGAGTGATAACGAACAGAAAACGCAGCGCACGATCGAAGGTCGTGTCGTCAGCAACAAGATGGACAAGACGGTCACCATTCTGGTCGAGCGTCAGGTCAAGCACGCGCTGTACGGCAAGTACATCAAGCGCTCGACCAAGCTGCACGCCCACGACGCCGACAACGCCTGCAACGAAGGCGACCTGGTCCGCGTGGTGGAGATCGCGCCGCTGTCCAAGACCAAGAACTGGCGCGTGGTCGAGATCGTCGCCCGCGCGGCCGAATAAGAGGAGTCCTGAATCATGATCCAGATGCAGAGCTATCTCGATGCGGCCGACAACTCCGGTGCCAAGGAGCTGATGTGCATCAAGGTGCTGGGCGGCTCCAAGCGCCGTTACGCCGGCATCGGCGACATCATCAAGGTGACCGTCAAGGACGCGATCCCGCGTGGCAAGGTCAAGAAGGGCGAGGTCTATGACGCCGTGGTCGTGCGTACCCGCAAGGGTGTGCGTCGCGCCGACGGTTCGCTGATTCGCTTCGACGGCAACGCCGCCGTCCTGCTGAACAACAAGCAGGAGCCGATCGGCACCCGTATCTTCGGACCGGTGACCCGCGAACTGCGCTCCGAGAAGTTCATGAAGATCGTCTCGCTCGCACCCGAAGTGCTGTGAGCGGAGGAAATCACAATGGCTAACCGTATCAAGAAGGGCGACCAAGTGGTCGTCATCACCGGCAAGGACAAGGGCAAGCAGGGCGATGTGCTGCGCGTGGATGGCGACCGTGTGGTCGTGTCCAACGTGAACATCGTCAAGCGCCACACCAAGCCGAACCCGCAGGCGGGTGTCGCCGGCGGCGTCGTCGAGCGCGAAGCCTCGATCCATATCTCCAACGTCGCCTTGTTCAATGCCGCTTCCGGCAAGGGCGAGCGCGTTGGCTTCAAGGTGCTGGAGGATGGACGCAAACTGCGTGTGTTCCGCTCCAGCGGTGAGGCGCTCGACGCCTGAGGAATGAGGTCATGACCACTCGTCTCGAAAAAATCTACAAGGAAGAGGTCGTCCCGGCCTTGACCAAGAAGTTCGGCTACTCCAACCCGATGGAGGTCCCCAGGCTCACCAAGATCACCATCAACATGGGTGTGGGTGAGGCTGCGACCAACAAGAAGATCCTGGAGAACGCCGTCGCCGACCTGGCCAAGATCTCCGGCCAGAAGCCGGTCACGACGAAGTCGCGCGTCTCGGTCGCGTCCTTCAAGATCCGTGACGGCTGGCCGATCGGCTGCAAGGTGACCCTGCGTCGCGCCCACATGTACGAATTCCTGGACCGCCTGATCAGCATCTCGCTGCCGCGCGTGCGCGACTTCCGTGGCGTGTCCGGCCGGTCGTTCGACGGCCGCGGCAACTACAACATGGGCGTGAAGGAACAGATCATCTTCCCGGAAATCGACTTCGACCAGGTCGACGCGGTCCGCGGCATGGATATCGCCATCACCACCACCGCCAAGACCGACGCCGAAGCCAAGGCGCTGCTCGAAGCGTTCAAGTTCCCGTTCCGCAACTAAGTCGAGGACCACGACATGGCAAAGACCTCCATGGTCAACCGCGACCTGAAGCGGGCGAAGCTGGCCAAGAAGTACGCGGCCAAGCGCGAAGCACTGAAAAAGATCATCTCCAGCCAGGACGCGTCCTACGACGAGAAGATCGAGGCCTCGACCAAGCTGCAGAAGCTGCCGCGCGACTCCTCGCCCAGCCGCTTCCGCACCCGTTGCGAGCTGTCCGGCCGTCCGCGCGCCGTGTACAGCAAGTTCGGCCTGGCCCGCAACAAGCTGCGCGAAGCCACCATGCGTGGCGACGTGCCCGGCCTGCGCAAGGCCAGCTGGTAACACGGCTAGGGAGTGGTGTAGAATCCGCTCCCCGGATTTTCACCACCTAGAGCCTGGCGGCCCGATGGGCGCCAGGCTTTGGTGCTAGAGATCTTCCGCGCAAGGGCGCAGGCCTCAAGGCCCGCGCCACCCACAACACGAGATTTTCGCGAAAGCGGATATCGGTGCTACTCATAGGAATCGCACATGAGCATGACTGATCCCATCGCCGACATGCTGGTCCGCATCAAGAATGCGGCCGCCGTCGGCAAGCAGACGGTGAAGATGCCGTCGTCCAACATCAAGGTCGCCATCGCCGGCGTCCTGAAGTCCGAGGGCTACATCGCCGATTCTCGCGTCACCAAGACCGAGAACAACAAGGCCGAGCTCGAGGTCGTCCTGAAGTACTTCGAAGGCAAGCCGGTCATCGACACGCTCAAGCGTGTGTCGCGCTCGGGCCTGCGCCAGTACCGCGGCAAGGACGAACTCCCCAAGGTCCTCAACGGCCTGGGCATTGCCATCATCTCCACGTCGAAGGGCATCATGACCGACGCGCAGGCCCGAGCGGCCGGCGTGGGTGGTGAAGTCCTGTGCTTCGTGGCCTAAGGGAAGGAGTTCTTACATGTCCCGCGTCGCCAAGAAGCCGATTGCCCTGCCCAAGGGCACCGAACTGAACAACGCCAACGGCACCGTGACCGTCAAGGGCCCCAAGGGCACCCTGACGATCGCCCAGCCCGAGGGCGTGAACATCGCCGTCGAGAACGGCACCGTGAGCCTGTCGCCGTCCTCGCTGGACCACGACGCCATCACCGGCACCATCCGCGCGATCCTGGCCAACATGGTCAAGGGCGTGTCCGATGGCTTCGAGCGCAAGCTCGAGCTGGTCGGCGTGGGTTACCGCGCCGCGATGTCCGGCAAGGACCTGAACCTGTCGCTGGGTTTCTCCCACCCGATCCTGTTCAAGGCTCCGGAAGGCATCACGCTGGCCGCCCCGACCCAGACCGAGATCCTGGTGCAGGGCGCCGACAAGCAGCGCGTCGGTGAAGTCGCCGCCAAGATCCGCGGATTCCGTCCGCCGGAGCCCTACAAGGGCAAGGGCGTGAAGTACTCCGACGAAACCATCATCCGCAAGGAAGCCAAGAAGGCTTAACGGCAGTCGGGAGGCGAGGGCACACCGCCGCTGTCTCCCCACTGGCTCAACGCCGATCCGCTTCCACGAGGTCACTGAACATGAGCATCAAGAACACCGCCCGCCTGCGCCGCGCCAAGTCGACCCGCGCCCACATCCGCAACCTGGGTGTGCCGCGCCTGAGCGTCCTGCGCACCGGCCAGCACCTCTACGCGCAGATCTTCACTGCCGACGGCTCCAAGGTGCTGGCTTCGGCCAACACCCTGCAGGCCGACGTCAAGGAAGGCCTGAAGAACGGCAAGAACAGCGACGCCGCCGCCAAGGTCGGCAAGCTGATCGCCGAGCGCGCCAAGGCCGCCGGCGTCGAGAAGGTCGCTTTCGACCGCTCGGGCTACCGCTACCACGGCCGCGTCAAGGCGCTGGCCGATGCCGCGCGCGAAGGCGGCCTGCAGTTCTAAGCTTGAACCGCGCGGGGTCCATCCCCACGCAACCTCTGCCGGCGCGGATTGCGCCGGGCGCCGCGGCTCTTCTGCAGCCGCGTCACGCTCCACCGCGGTAGACCACAACCATAAGCGGCCAAGCCGTACAGACCCTCTCAACAGGAATCAACAACATGGCAGAAGAACAACGCTCGCGCGGGCGCGATCGCAACCGCGAAGAGAAAGTCGACGATGGCATGATCGAGAAGCTGATCGCGGTCAACCGCGTCAGCAAGACGGTCAAGGGTGGTCGCCAGTTCACCTTCACCGCGCTGACGGTGGTGGGCGACGGCAACGGCCGCATCGGTTTCGGCTACGGCAAGGCCCGCGAAGTCCCGGTGGCGATCCAGAAGTCGATGGAGTACGCGCGCAAGGGCATGCTCAACGTCGATCTGAACAACGGCACCCTGTGGCACCCGGTCAAGGCCGGCCACGGCGCGGCCCGCGTGTTCATGCAGCCGGCCTCGGAAGGTACCGGTGTCATCGCCGGTGGCGCCATGCGCGCCGTGCTGGAAGCGGTGGGCGTGAAGAACGTGCTGGCCAAGGCGGTCGGTTCGCGTAACCCGATCAACCTGGTGCGCGCCACGCTGCGCGGCCTGGAAGACATGCAGTCGCCGGCCCGCATCGCGGCCAAGCGCGGCAAGTCGGTGGAGGAACTCACCCATGGCTAATGAGTCCAACAAGACCGTCAAGGTGCGCCTGGTGCGCGGCCTGCGTGGTTCCCAGTCGCGTCACCGCCTGTCGGTGAAGGCGCTGGGCCTGAACAAGCTCAACGATGTGCGTGAACTCAAGGACAGCCCGCAGGTACGCGGCCTGATCGCCAAGGTTCACTACCTCGTCCGCGTCGAGGAGTAATCAACATGCGTCTCAACACTCTGTCGCCTGCAGAAGGCGCTCGCACCGAACGCAAGCGCGTCGGTCGCGGCATCGGTTCGGGCCTGGGCAAGACCGCCGGCCGCGGCCACAAGGGTTCGTTCGCCCGCGCCGGTAAGGGCAAGATCAAGGCAAAGTTCGAAGGCGGCCAGATGCCGCTGATCAAGCGTCTGCCGAAGGTCGGCTTCCGCTCCAAGCTGAAGAAGGACACCGCCGAGGTGCTGTCCTATCAGCTGGATCGTCTGGAAGCCGGCGAGATCGACTTCGCGGCCCTGCGCGCTGCCAAGCTGGTGCCCAGCACCGCCAAGCGCGCCAAGATCGTGAAGAAGGGCGAGTTGACCAAGGCGTTCACGCTCAAGGGCGTGCAGGCCACGGCGGGCGCGAAGGCCGCCATCGAAGCTGCCGGCGGCAGCATCCAGGAGTAAGCACGGCATGGCGCAGCAGGGCATCGCGGGTGGTCTGGGCAAATTCACCGAGCTGCGGCAGCGTCTGCTGTTCGTGCTGGGGGCCCTGGTCGTCTACCGGATCGGTTGCTTCGTTCCGGTTCCGGGCGTCAACCCGGACGCGATGCTCGCGCTGATGCAGGCGCAGGGCGGCGGCATCGTGGACATGTTCAACATGTTCTCGGGCGGCGCCCTGCACCGTTTCAGCATCTTCGCGCTGAACGTGATGCCGTACATCTCGGCGTCCATCGTCATCCAGCTGGGTGCGCACATCTTCCCGGCGCTCAAGGCGCTGCAGAAGGAAGGCGAGTCCGGCCGTCGCAAGATCACCCAGTACTCGCGCATCGGCGCGGTGCTGCTGGCGGTGGTGCAGGGCGGCAGCATCGCGCTGGCGCTGCAGCATCAGACCGCGCCGGGCGGTGCGCCGGTGGTGTATGCCCCGGGCCTGGGCTTCGTGGTCACCGCGATCGTGGCGCTCACCGCGGGCACCATCTTCCTGATGTGGGTCGGCGAGCAGGTCACCGAGCGCGGCATCGGCAACGGTGTGTCGCTGATCATCTTCTCGGGCATCGTCGCCGGCCTTCCGGCCGCGGTGATCCACACCTTCGGCGCCGTCAACGACGGCACGATGAGCCCCATCGCGCTGATCATCGTGGCGGTGGTGGTGTTCGCGTTCACCTGGTTCGTGGTGTTCGTCGAGCGCGGGCAACGCCGGATCACGGTCAACTACGCGCGCCGCCAGGGCGGTCGCAACGCGTACATGAACCAGACCTCGTTCCTGCCACTCAAGCTCAACATGGCCGGCGTGATCCCGCCGATCTTCGCCTCGTCCATCCTGGCCTTCCCGGCCACGCTGGCGATGTGGTCCGGCCAGTCGCCGATGGCGGTGACCCTGCAGCGCATCTCCCAGGCGCTGTCGCCGGGCGAGCCGCTGCACATGATCGTGTTCGCGGCGATGATCATCGGCTTCGCGTTCTTCTACACCGCGCTGGTCTTCAACTCGCAGGAAACCGCCGAGAATCTGAAGAAGTCCGGCGCGCTGATCCCGGGCATCCGTCCCGGCAAGGCCACCGCCGACTACGTCGACGGCGTGCTGACCCGCCTGACGGCCGCCGGTTCGCTCTATCTGGTGGCGGTGTGTCTGCTGCCGGAAGTGATGCGTACCCAGCTGGGCACCTCGTTCTACTTCGGCGGCACTTCGCTGCTGATCGTGGTGGTGGTGGTGATGGACTTCATCGCGCAGATCCAGGCGCACCTGATGTCCCACCAGTACGAGAGCCTGTTGAAGAAGGCCAACCTGAAGGGCGGTAACCGCGGCCTGTCGCGCGGCTGACCTCTTTCGGTCGCAATTTCGGCGGTCCCATCCGCCAACAAGCCTGGCCATCGGCCGGACTTTCAAAATGGGCGGCTCGTGCGGCGGTCTCGCGCGCGAGTGTGAAGCGGCTCGTCCCTGCGCCAGAGTAGCGCGGGCACCGGCGGACCCTTGCGGGTCTGTCCGGTAAGCGGCTTCCGGCGCCGGAGCATGGGCACACTCCCCATGCCGGGTCCGTGGAACCTCCCCAGGTTCCATGGACTTCCAAGCAACCCGAGACCTTGGTACAATTTCCAGTTCCCTACGCCATATGCCGTCAATCCGTGACCACGGAGGGCGTGCAGCCGGCCATCAAACAGTTTGGAGAATCGCGTCATGGCGCGTATTGCAGGTGTCAACCTGCCTGCCCAGAAGCACGTCTGGGTGGGGCTGCAGAGCATTTACGGCATTGGCCGTACCCGGTCCAAGAAGGTCTGCGAAGCCGCAGGCGTGACGGTGACCACCAAGATCCGCGACCTGTCCGAGCCGGAAGTCGAGCGCCTGCGCGCCGAAGTCGGCAAGTACATCGTCGAGGGCGACCTGCGTCGCGAAGTCGGCATGGCGATCAAGCGCCTGATGGACCTGGGCTGCTACCGCGGCCTGCGCCATCGTCGCGGCCTGCCGCTGCGTGGCCAGCGCACCCGTACCAACGCCCGTACCCGCAAGGGTCCGCGTAAAGCCATCAAGAAGTAAGGGGCGAACATCATGGCAAAGCCGTCCGCCGCCAAGGCACCGAAGAAGAAGATCAAGCGCGTCGTCACCGACGGCGTCGCCCACGTCCACGCTTCGTTCAACAACACCATCGTCACCATCACCGACCGCCAGGGCAATGCGCTCTCGTGGGCCACGTCGGGCGGTGCGGGCTTCCGCGGTTCGCGCAAGTCCACCCCGTTCGCCGCGCAGGTCGCCGCCGAGAAGGCCGGCCGTGCCGCGTTGGACTACGGCCTGAAGTCGCTGGAAGTCCGCATCAAGGGTCCGGGTCCGGGCCGTGAGTCGGCCGTACGTTCGCTCAACAACGTCGGCTACAAGATCACCAACATCATCGACGTGACGCCTATCCCGCACAACGGGTGCCGTCCGCCGAAGAAGCGTCGCGTCTAAAGGGAGCGATTAGAAATGGCTCGTTATATCGGTCCTACCTGCAAACTCGCTCGTCGCGAAGGCGCAGACCTGTCCCTCAAGAGCCCGGCGCGCGCGCTGGACTCCAAGTGCAAGCTGGAGCAGAAGCCCGGCCAGCACGGTGCCACCGCCCGCAAGGGCAAGCTGTCCGACTACGCCACCCAGCTGCGCGAGAAGCAGAAGGTCAAGCGTATCTACGGCCTGCTGGAGCGCCAGTTCCGCAACTACTACAAGAAGGCCTCGACCAAGAAGGGCAACACCGGCGAGAACCTGCTGCAGCTGCTGGAAACCCGTCTGGACAACGTGATCTACCGCATGGGTTTCGCGGTCACCCGTCCGGCCGCCCGCCAGCTGGTCTCGCACCGCGGCGTGCTGGTCAACGGCAAGTCGGTCAACCTGCCTTCCTACCAGGTCAAGGCCGGCGACGCGATCGAGCTGTCGGAGAAGGCCCAGAAGCAGCTGCGCGTGCAGGAATCCCTGACCGTGGCCGAGCAGCTGGACCTGAGCCCGTCCTGGGTCGAGGTGGATTCGAAGAAGTTCGCCGGCGTGTTCAAGGCCGTGCCGGTCCGTTCGGACCTGCCCGCCGACATCAACGAAGCGCTGATCGTCGAGCTGTACTCGAAGTAATCACACACGCACCCCCGCCCTGGCGGGGGTTTGCAGGAGACAAAGCAACATGACGGGTATCACTCAGCAAGTGCTGCGCCCCCGCGGCCCGCAGATCGAGCGCCTGACCGACAACCGCGCCAAGGTGGTCATTGAACCGCTGGAGCGTGGCTACGGCCATACGCTGGGCAATGCGCTGCGCCGCGTGCTGCTGTCGTCCATCCCCGGCTTCGCCATCACCGAGGTCGAGATCGACGGCGTGCTGCACGAGTACAGCACCATCGAGGGTCTGCAGGAAGACGTGCTGGAAGTCCTGCTGAACCTCAAGGATGTGGCCATCCGCATCCACACCGGCGACAACGCCACCCTGAGCCTGACCAAGCAGGGCCCGGGCGTGGTCACCGCCGGCGACATCAAGACCGACCACAACGTCGAGATCCTCAATCCCGACCACGTGATCGCGCACCTGACCAAGGACATCGCGGTCAACCTGCGCCTGAAGATCGAGCGCGGCTTCGGCTATCAGCCGGCCGCCGCCCGTCGTCGTCCGGACGAAGAGAACCGCGCCATCGGCCGCCTGGTGCTGGACGCCTCGTTCTCGCCGGTCCGTCGCGTCGCCTACGCCGTCGAGTCCGCTCGCGTCGAACAGCGCACCGACCTGGACAAGCTGGTCCTGGACATCGAGACCAACGGCACGATCGACGCCGAGGAAGCCGTGCGCACCGCCGCCGACATCCTGAGCGACCAGCTGTCGGTGTTCGGCGACTTCACGCACCGCGACCGCGGCGCGCCGAAGCAGCAGACCGGCGGCGTGGATCCGGTGCTGCTGCGCCCGATCGACGACCTGGAGCTGACCGTGCGTTCGGCCAACTGCCTCAAGGCCGAGAGCATCTACTACATCGGCGATCTGATCCAGAAGACCGAAGTCGAGCTGCTCAAGACCCCGAACCTCGGCAAGAAGTCGCTGACCGAGATCAAGGAAGTCCTGGCCCAGCGCGGCCTGTCGCTCGGCATGAAGCTGGAGAACTGGCCGCCGGCCGGTGTTTCCCAGCACGGGATGATGGGGTAAGCCCAAGCCGCTTGCGCGGCACTGCCGCGCGCTTGGGCGAACGCCCGGCGCGCTGTGCCGGGCCGGGACGGGCGATCCGTCTCGGCTCGATGCTCCACCGAAGTAAGTCCAGCGATACTGCTTCACCCGCAACACCTCGACGACGGGCCGCAAAGGCCCGCGCGATGTCCGGACAGGATGACCGGATCAGGACCAACCGCAGTCCAGGCAACAACGCCACGAAGGCGACAGCGAACCTCAACAGCCGCACCATTCATCAGGAATCCACCTCATGCGTCACCAGAAAGCCGGCCGCAAGTTCAGCCGCACCAGCTCGCATCGCGCCGCGATGTTCTCCAACATGGCCGCCTCGCTGATCAAGCACGGCCTGATCAAGACCACCCTGCCCAAGGCCAAGGAACTGCGTCGCGTCGCCGAGCCGCTGATCACCCTGGCCAAGGTCGATGGCGTGGCCAACCGCCGTCTGGCCTTCGCGCGTCTGCGCGACAAGGAAGCGGTCGGCACCCTGTTCACCACCCTGGGCCCGCGCTACCAGTCGCGTCCGGGCGGCTACCTGCGCATCCTCAAGTGCGGCTTCCGCGCTGGCGACAACGCGCCGATGGCCTACGTGGAACTGGTCGATCGTCCGGAAGCGGCCGAGTAATCGACCCCGTCCCGCACGCGTCACCTGCAGACCCCGGCTCCTGGCCGGGGTTTTGCGTTTGGGGCGCAGGTCGCGTGGAGGGGCGGATTTGGCCCTGGGCGCGCGGGGTGGCGATAATGCGGGGACTTCCCCGTTGCCGCTGCCCATGAATCCTTTCCGTTGGTCCTTCCGCGCGCAATTCCTGGCCGGTTTCCTCGTGTGCGTCGGATTGCTGGGCGCTGCGCTGTACACCCAGTACTACCAGCACCAGATCCCGTGTCCGCTGTGCAGCTTCCAGCGCGGCGCGTTCGCGCTGCTGGGCCTGGTGTTCCTGATCGGCGGCCTGCATGGGCCGCGTAGCCGCGGCGGGCGCATCGTCTACGGCCTGCTGGGGCTGGTGCCGGCGCTGATCGGCATCGGCATCGCCGGGCGCCACGTGTGGCTGCAGCATCTGCCCGCCGACAAGGTGCCGGCCTGCGGCCCCGACCTGGCCTACATGATGGAGGCCTTCCCGCTGGGCGACGTGCTGCGCCAGGTGCTGACCGGCTCGGGCGAGTGCGCCGAGGTCACCTGGCGTCTGCTGGGCCTGTCGATGCCCGAGTGGAGCCTGCTGTGGTTCGTGGTGCTGACGCTGTGGCTGCTGATCGCCGCCTCCCGCCGGCGCAAGCGCACGCTGCTGCGCGAGCTGCGTCCGTCCTGAGCGAACCCGGCGCCGGACCGGTCGCGCGCGTCGACCGGTCCGCAGCCTGGACGCGGCGCAGGTCGCGTCAGAAGTCCTGCTGCACGCTGAGGAACACGCCGCGACGCGGCGCCCACTGCGGCGCGAACACGCCGATGCCGCCGCCGTCGCGCAGCTGGTAGCTGCGATCCAGCGCGTTCACCGCGGCGACCTGAACATGCAGCGGATGCGAGGTGTCGGCCTCGAAGTCGTGCCCCGCGCTCAGGTTGAGCTGGAAGTAGGACGGCAGCGCCGCGCCGTTGGGCACCGTGGCTGTATCGGTGCGCAGGCCGCTGCCATAGAGATAGTTGGCGCCCACCCGGTTGTTGCCGGCGAAGCTGTAGTTGATGCCGCCCGACGAGGTGAGCTTCTGGTCGTGGTCCAGGTGGATCCAGTTCTCCGCCACGTAGGCCAGGGCGTCGGGGTCGAAGTTGTACGCGCCGGTCATGACCTGCTTGCCCATCGCCCGGCTGTAGGCCGCGTTGAAGTAGGCGCTTACCGGGCCGTTGCTGTAGTCGGCCGAGAACTCCAGGCCATGGACGTGGCCGTAGCGGTAGTTGAAGGTCGAATAGATGTAGGCGGCGCCGAACTGGCCTTCGTCCTGCAGGCGGTCGGCCAGGCGGTCGTAGGCGTCCAGACCCAGGGTCAGGTGGTCGCCGACCTGCTGGGAGATGCCCAGGTCGTAGTAGTCGCTGCGCTCGCTGAGCGGGATCTGCGCGCCGGCGGCCAGCTGCTGGTTGGTGGTGCCATCGAACAGGGCGATGTCCCCGGAGGAGATCAGTTCGCTGGCCGGCGGGGTGAAGTAGCGTGCGTAGCCGGCGTGCAGGGTGGTGCTGTCGGTGGCGCGCCAGATCGCGCCCACGCGCGGGCTGAGCTGGCTCTCGGTCCGCCCGAAGGCCTTGTAGCGATCGCCGCGCAGGCCGTAGTTGACCGTCCAGTCCTCGCCGAGCTTCCACTCGTCCTGCAGGTAGAGCGCGGTGGTGCTGGCGTGGAAGCGGCTGCTGTCGCCGATCAGCTCGGGGATGTTGCTGGTCTGGTTGCCGTCGGCGTCGGCCGGGAAGACCCAGCTGTTGTTGCTGGCGGTGGCGTGCTCGAAGTCGCCGTACAGGCCGTAGCGTAAGGTGTGCGAGGCGCCCAGCGGGGTGGAGATATCGGCCTGCAGCACGTTGGCGCGGTTGCCGCGATCGACCTGCGAGGCGACGCCGTCGAAGATCAGATCGCCGGTGACGTCCGGATCGAAGGCCACGCTGCTGTAGCGCTGGCCCAGCGAGACCTGATAGGCGCTGTCGCCGACCAGGCCCTGCAGGGCGACGGTCGCGAAGCGGGTGTTCTCGCGCTGGCGCTCGTCCAGCGCGCTGGAATCGAAGTCGGTCTGGCCCTGGTCGTCGAAGGCCGGGGTCTGGCCCGGGTTGTTGGGCACCTGGAAGCGGTTGTTGGCGTAGCCGGCCATCACGCTCAGGCGCGTGTCCTCGTTGACCAGATAGGTCAGGTCGGCGAAGGCCTTGCCCTGGTGGGTCTTGTCGTGATCGGGCGTGCGGCTGTTGGTCGGGTTCTCCAGGCCGATCTTGTTCTGGTCATAGTCGCCGGTCACGAACCAGCTCCAGCGGCCCTGGCTGCCCCACCAGGCCAGCGAGGGATTGAAGGTGCCAAACGAGCCCGCGGTCACCCCGACGCTGCCGCCGTTGCCGAGCGCCTGGCCGCTCTTGGTGGTGATGTCGACCACCGCGGCGGTCCGGTCGCCGAACTGGGCCGGCAGCGCGCCGTCGAGCAGCCGGATGCTGGACACGGTGCGCGGGTCCAGACTCTGGCCGAAGCCGGAGATCGACTCGGGCAGGATCACGCCGTTGATGCGGTACTGCAGATTGGCGTGGTCGCCGCGCACGTGGACGCCGCCGTAGGAGTCCTGGACGACGCCCGGCGCCTGCAGCAGCACCTGGTTCATCGGCGTGGAGGCGCCCAGCGGCAGCCGGTCGATGTCGGCCGCGGTAATGGTGAACTGGCTGCTGCCGATGTCCGGGGAGAGCGCATTGCGTGCCTCGTCCAGCTTGGCGTGAACCTTGACCACGTCCAGGTCGACGGTGGTGTCGGTGGGGGCGTCATCGGCCAGGGCGAGCAGGGGTGTGGTCGCCAGGGCCAAGGCGATGGCGGAGGCGAGCAGGGTCGGGGTCTTCATGGAGGGGGCGTGGGCCGTTGGGAAAATGTTATGAAGTAACGGTCCTCCTGTCAGGACTGTCATGCCTAGGCCGAAAGTCATGGGCGCGTGTCGTACGTTTCCTGGGGTTTAGAGACCTCAGAAAACTGTCGGAATTGACAGGAAGTGCGTGCGAGGCCCCGCGCTCTGCGATCATGGCGGCTTCTCCAGGAGCCCCGCATGTCCGCCGCAGCCCCCGCCATTCCCTTTCCTGCCGCCTCCGGCGACTGGCGCCCCGACAGCTGGCGCGCGCGCCCGGCGATGCAGCTGCCGACCTATCCCGACGCTGAGGCGCTGGACCGGGCGGTCGAGGAGCTCGGCCGGTTGCCGCCGCTGGTGACCTCGTGGGAGATCTTCGCGCTGAAGAAGCAGCTGGCCGAGGCACAGGAAGGCAAGCGCTTCGTGCTGCAGGGCGGCGACTGCGCCGAGAGCTTCTCCGACTGCGAGTCCGGGCTGATCTCCAACCGGCTGAAGGTGCTGCTGCAGATGAGCCTGGTGCTGGTGCACGGGTTGCAGCTGCCGGTGGTGCGCGTCGGGCGCTTCGCCGGGCAGTACGCCAAGCCGCGTTCGACCGACATGGAAACCCGCGGCGAGATCACCCTGCCGAGCTATCGCGGCGACCTGGTCAACGGGCCCGAGTTCACCGCGCAGGCGCGCATTCCCGATCCGCAGCGCATGATCCGCGCGCATTCGCGCTCGGCCATGACGATGAACTTCGTGCGGGCGCTGATCGACGGCGGCTTCGCCGACCTGCACCATCCCGAGTACTGGAACCTCAGCTGGGTCGGCTACTCGCCGCTGGCCAACGAATACCAGCAGATGGTGGCCGACATCGGCGGCGCGGTGCGCTTCATGGAAACCCTGGCCGGCGCCGAGGTGCACAACCTCAATCGCATCGATTTCTACACCTCGCACGAAGCGCTGCTGCTGCCCTACGAGCAGGCGCTGACCCGCGAGGTCCCGCGCCAGCACGGCTGGTTCAACCTGTCCACGCACTATCCCTGGATCGGCATGCGCACCGCGGCGGTCGATGGCGCGCACGTGGAATACCTGCGCGGCGTGCGCAATCCGATCGCGGTGAAGGTCGGCCCGTCGGTGAAGCCCGATCAGCTGCTGGCGCTGATGGACATCCTCAACCCGGACGACGAGCCGGGCCGGCTGACCTTCATCCATCGCATGGGCGCGGCGCAGATCGCCGAGAAGCTGCCGCCGCTGCTGGAGGCGGTCAAGCGCGACGGCCGGCGCGTGCTGTGGGTGTGCGATGCGATGCACGGCAATACCGAGTCGACCAGCAACGGCTTCAAGACGCGCCGCTTCGACAACGTGCGCGGCGAGGTCGAGCAGGCCTTCGACATCCACGCCGCGGTCGGCACGCGCCTGGGCGGCGTGCACCTGGAGCTGACCGGCGAGGACGTCACCGAATGCACCGGCGGCGCGCGCGAGCTGACCGATGTGGACCTGGAGCGTGCCTACCGCTCGACTGTCGATCCGCGCCTGAACTACGAGCAGTCGCTGGAGATCGCCATGTCGATCGTGCGCAAGCAGCGGCAGCTGCAGGCGACAGCGGCTTAGCGATCTTCGGTGGGAGCAACTGTCTCCTCGAATCTCGCAGCGGTCTGCCTGTAGAGCGGAGCTTGTGGCAATCCCCTTTTGGGGACTCCGCTGAGGCCTTCCCCACGAACCGAACGAAGAGCAGCGGAGCAAGCTCCGCTCTACAGGTGGGAGCCGCCATGGCGGCTCCCACTGGCCCTTCCAAGGCGTGATGCGCCCAGTCGTTCGCCACGCGTGCCCACATACCCTCGACGCGCGCTTTGGCAGTCTCCGGTGGGGATGGCTGACCTGCACTGGATGACCGCGCGCGACTACGTGATCCCGCTGGGAATTTCCCTGGCGCTGGGCGTGCTCGCCTGGGGATTGTTCGCCTGGCTGGAGCGGCGCTCGCGCGGCAAGGATTTCCGGCGCGCGCGCATCACCCGCATCCTCAGCCTGCCGCTGGCCTTCGTGCTGCCGCTGATCTTTCTGCGCGCCGGGCTCGAGGCCACACCGCTCAAGGATGCGCAGCTGCAGCTGGTCAAGCAGCTGCTGCACATCGGCATCGTCGCCTGCGTGACCTGGCTGCTGGTGCGCGTGGTGGCCGGCATCGTGGCGGCGATCCTGCGCGACAACCGCATCGACGTGGCCGACAACCTGCACGCGCGCACCATCCATACCCAGGCGCGGGTGCTGGGGCGGGTGGCCTCCGGCGCGGTGATCCTGGTCGGCGCCTCGGTGGTGCTGCTGCAGTTCGACGAGGTGCGTCAGCTCGGCCGCACGCTGCTGGCCTCGGCCGGCATCCTCGGGCTGGTGGCGGGCATCGCGGCCAAGCCGGTGTTCGGCAACCTGATCGCCGGCCTGCAGATCGCGCTGACCCAGCCGATCCGCCTGGACGACGTGGTCATCGTCGAGGGCGAATGGGGCCGCATCGAGGAGATCACCAGTTCCTTCGTGGTCGTGCACATCTGGGATCAGCGCCGCATGGTGGTGCCGCTGACCTGGTTCATCGAGAACCCGTTCCAGAACTGGACGCGGCGCAGCGCCGACATGCTCGGCACCGTGTTCCTGTGGCTGGACTACCGCACGCCGATGGCCGCGGTGCGCGCCGAAACCGAACGCGTCTGCCGCGAGGATCCGCGCTGGGACGGCCGGGTCTGCATCGCCCAGGTCACCGAGACCTCCGAGACCGCCATGCAGGTGCGCCTGCTGGTCAGCGCGCGCAGTTCCGGCGATGCCTTCGACCTGCGCTGCGTGGTGCGCGAGCGCGTGCTGGACTACCTGGCGCGCGAGTATCCCGACGCGCTGCCGCGTCAGCGCAACATGCTCACCCGAGAACAGACCCCGCCCGACACGCCGCAGGTGTTGCCCAGCGCGCGCCAGACCTCTTCGCCCGGCGCCGAGGACGGCCCGCCGCCGGTGTCGCCCGAAGCGCCGGGGCCGGTGCCCCCGCCGTCGCACTGATCCGCCGGGTGCGCGGCGCTCAGGGCGTGCGCGGTTCCAGCGTGGCGCGATAGGCCGGCGGCACGCGCGCTCGGGTGTGCTGCTCGTAGTCGTAGCCCAGCCCGATCAGCTTGGCCTCGCTCCAGGCGGTCCCCATGAACAGCAGGCCCAGCGGCAGCCCGCGGCTGTCGCCCATCGGGATGGTCAGGCTGGGATAGCCGGCCACCGCCGCCGCGCCATAGCCGGCGCCGGGGAAGGGATCCTTGAACGCCGGGTCGGTGCGCCAGGCCGGGCCCGTTGCCGCGGCGACCAGGGCGTCCAGGTGCTGCGCCTTGAGCGCCGCATCGATGCCCTCCGGGCCGGCCAGCCGCTTGATGCGCGAACGGGCCTGGATGTAGGCCGGGTCGTTCAGACCGCCCATCGCCGCGGACTGTTCGAACAGGTCCTGCCCGAACAGCGCCAACTCCTCGCGCGCATGCTGCTGGTTGAAGCCGATCAGCTGCTGCAGCGAGTCCACCGGCGCGCCCTTGCTGGTGAGGTAGCGCGCCAGCCCGTTCTTGAACTCGGTCTTGAGCACCAGCAGTTCGTCCTGGTCCCACTGGCCGGCGGTGGGGATCTCGGCGTCGATCACGGTCGCGCCCGCCGCGCGCAGGGTCGCGACCGCGCCTTCCATCGCCTTGGCCACGTCGGGGCCGAACTTGAAGCTGCTGCGGACCACGCCGATGCGTGCGCCCTTGAGCGCGCCGGGCCGCAGGCGCGAGACGTAGTCCAGCGGGGCATTGAGCGTGGCGTAGCCGGTGCTGGCATCGGCGCTGTCGCGACCGGCCATCGCCGCCAGCAAGATGGCCGCATCGGCCACCGTGCGGGTGATCGGCCCGGCGGTGTCCTGGCTCCAGGAGATCGGCACGATGCCGTCGCGGCTGACCAGGCCGACGGTGGGCTTCAGCCCCACCGCGCCGTTGACCGCCGCCGGGCAGATGATGCTGCCGTCGGTCTCGGTGCCGACCGTGGCCGCGGCCAGGTTGGCCGAGGCGGCCACGCCGCTGCCGGCGCTGGACCCGCAGGGGTTGCGGTCCAGCACATAGGGGTTATGGGTCTGGCCGCCGACCGCGCTCCAGCCGGAGATCGAGTCGCTGGAGCGGAAGTTGGCCCACTCCGAGAGGTTGGTCTTGCCCAGGATCACCGCGCCGGCCTCGCGCAGGCGCTTGACCAGGAAGGCGTCGGCCTTGGGATGGAAATCGCGCAGCGCCAGCGAGCCGGCGGTGGTGGCCATCGGCGTGGCGTCGATGTTGTCCTTGAGCAGGATCGGGATGCCCTGCAGCGGCCCGCGCACGGTGCCGCCGGCGCGCTCGCGGTCGCGCAGCGCCGCCTCGGTCATCGCCTCGGGATTGAGCTGGATCACGGCATTGAGGTGCGGCCCGGCGCGATCGACCTGGGCGATGCGGTCCAGGTAGGCGCGGGTCAGGGTGCGGCTGTCCAGCGCGCCGCGCTGCATCTGCTCCTGCAGCTGGGCGATGGTCAGCTCGGCATAGCGGAACTGGGCGGGCGCGGCGGTCTTGGGCGGCGCGGACGCCGGGGCGGTGCAGCCGGCCAGCGCGGCCAGGCACGACAGCGTCAGTGCAAGCCTGAAGGCGTGCATCGGTTCGATCCCCTCATGCGGATCGTCGCAGGCTAAACGCAGCGGCGCGGGGGCCGCAAGCGGCTCAGTGGCGCCGGCGGCGGATCAGGTCGCGGGCCAGCACGGCCACCACGATCACGTTGATCAGCACCACCACGGCCGTATGCCAGCCCGGGTGCCGGACCAGCGCATACATGTCGAAGGGCAGGTAGACCGCCGTGCCCACGCAGCCCAGCCACGAGGCCCAGGCCTTGGCCCGCCACAGGCCCCAGGATTCCACCAGCCGCCACAGCGCATAGATGGCCACCACGGCCACGGCCAGGTGTACCGCCTTGGGGTCGATCTGCTTGAGCAGCGAGGGCAGGGCGCCGTGCGCCGGGTCCAGATGGAAGCGCTCGATCAGCCAGTACACCGCGCGCCGGATCGGGTCGGGCCCGAGGACTTCCAGGCTGGCCGCGGCGATCAGGGCCAGCAGGCCCTTGGCCAGTTCGAACAACGCCAGCGCATGCAGGCCCGGATGCGCGTGCGGATCCGGATCGTAGGGACGTTGGGTATGAGGCATCGGGCCGGAAGGATACGCCGGTTGGTGCGCGGGCGGCGACTCGTGGGCCGCCACCCGCGCCAGCTTGCACAGACCGCCTTACGCCGCGCGCGAGGCCTTCTTGCGCTCGCTTTCGGTCAGGTGCTTCTTGCGCAGGCGGATCTCCTTGGGGGTGATCTCCACCAGCTCGTCGTCGTCGATGAAGTCCAGGGCCTGCTCCAGGGTGAACTTGATCGCCGGGGTCAGCTGGATGGCGTCGTCCTTGCCCGAGGCGCGCATGTTGGTCAGCGGCTTGGTCTTGATCGCGTTGACCGTCAGATCGTTGTCCTTGGAGTGGATGCCGATCAGCTGGCCCTCGTAGACGTTGTCGCCCTCGGCGGCGAACAGCTTGCCGCGCTCCTGCAGCGGGCCCAGCGAATAGGCCGGCGTGGCGCCCGGGGCATTGGCGATCATCACGCCGTTGGGACGCTTGGCGATGGCGCCCTGTTCCTTCGGGCCGTAGTGGTCGAACACGTGGAACAGCAGGCCCGAACCCTGGGTCAGGGTCTTGAACTCGTTCTGGAAGCCGATCAGGCCGCGCGCCGGGATTTCATAGTCCAGGCGCACGCGGCCCTTGCCGTCGGGCTCCATGTTTTTCAGCTGGCCCTTGCGCACGCCCAGCTTCTCCATCACGCCGCCCTGGTGGATCTCTTCCACGTCCACCACCAGCTGCTCGATCGGCTCCATCTGCTGGCCGTCGATCTCCTTGATGATGACCTCCGGGCGCGAGACGGCCAGCTCGTAGCCTTCGCGGCGCATGTTCTCGATCAGCACCGACAGGTGCAGCTCGCCGCGGCCGGAGACCAGGAACTTGTCCGCGTCCTCCAGCTGCTCGACCTTCAGCGCCACGTTGTGCACGGTCTCGCGCTCCAGGCGGTCCTTGAGCTGGCGGCTGGTCAGGAACTTGCCGCCGGACAGGTCCTTGTTGCCGGCGAAGGGCGAGTTGTTGACCTGGAAGGTCATCGAGATGGTCGGCTCGTCCACGGTCAGCGCCGGCAGCGCCTCGGGCGCCTCCAGGGCGGTGACGGTGTCGGAGATGGTCAGCTCCTGGATGCCGGAGATGGCCACGATGTCGCCGGCCTCGGCGGTCTCCTGCTCGATGCGCTCAAGGCCGAGGAAGCCCAGCACCTGCAGCACCTTGCCCTGACGCTTCTTGCCCTCGCGGTCGATCACGGCCACCGGCATGTTCTTGCGCAGCGTGCCGCGCTGGATGCGGCCGATGCCGATCACGCCGACGAAGTTGTTGTAGTCCAGCTGGCTGATGCGCATCTGGAACGGGCCTTCCGGGTCGACCTCCGGCTTGGGCGCGTGCTGCATGATCGCCTCGTACAGCGGGGTCATGTCGCCGTCGCGGGCGTTCTCGTCCAGCGAGGCGTAGCCGTTCAGCGCCGAGGCGTAGACGATCGGGAAGTCCATCTGCTCGGGCGTGGCGCCCAGGCGGTCGAACAGGTCCCACACCTGCTCCACGACCCATTCCGGACGCGCGCCGGGACGGTCGATCTTGTTGACCACCACGATCGGCTTGAAGCCCATCGCGAAGGCCTTCTGGGTCACGAAGCGGGTCTGCGGCATCGGGCCGTCCATCGCGTCGACCAGGATCAGCACGGTGTCCACCATCGACAGCACGCGCTCGACCTCGCCGCCGAAGTCGGCGTGGCCCGGGGTGTCGACGATGTTGATGCGGTTGCCATTCCACTTGATGGCCGTGTTCTTGGCCAGGATGGTGATGCCGCGCTCCTTTTCCTGGTCGTTGCTGTCCATCACGCGCTCGGCGATGACGGCACGCTCGGAAAAGGTGCCGGACTGCTTCAGCAGACAGTCGACGAGGGTGGTCTTGCCATGGTCAACGTGGGCGACGATGGCGATGTTGCGAAGGTTTTCAATGGACATGCGGCACGGGCGCGGCGGTGCGCGCAGAGGTGTGGAGGGAAGCGCGTATTATAGCCGGTTACCGCCCACGACCGGGCTGCCTGCTCCAAAGGAGTTCCACGATGTCCCTCACCGCCACCTTCAACACCTCCCGCGGCCCGATCCAGGTCGAGCTGTACCCGGACAAGGCGCCGCTGACCGTGGCCAATTTCGTCAACCTGGCCAAGCGCGGCTTCTACGACGGGCTGAACTTCCACCGCGTGATCCCGGACTTCATGATCCAGGGCGGCTGCCCGGAAGGCTCCGGCCGCGGCGGCCCGGGCTACCGTTTCGAGGACGAGACCAACAACGGCGTGCGCCACGAGCGCGGCGTGCTGTCCATGGCCAATGCCGGCCCCAACACCAACGGCAGCCAGTTCTTCATCACCCATGTGGCCACCCCGTGGCTGGACGGCAAGCACACCGTGTTCGGCAAGGTCGTCTCGGGCCTGGAGGCCGTCGATGCGGTCAAGCAGGGCGACACCATCGACTCGGTGGTGATCGAGGGCGACGCCGACGCCGTCCTGGCCGCCAAGGCCGACCGCGTGGCCGAGTGGAACAGGCACCTGGCTGCCTGAACACGGCCCCCGCCCCCGGCACGTCCGCAAGTAGACCATTGGTCGAACGCGGCCGCGCCGGGCGCGCGTGCTAAAATTCCGCGCCGCACAATCGAGGCGGCGCCACCAGGAGCCGCCGTCCATGCCGATTTCGCGCTGCCATCCGCTGGATGCCTGCGAGATCGTGACGTCGGCCTGCGTGACCCCTCCATCCGCCTGGCGCGCCTAGCGCCTATCCCATCAGGCGGGCATCGCACCCGCCATCCGATGCACGAGGAATCCACACCATGAAACAACCCGTCCGAGTCGCCGTCACCGGTGCCGCCGGCCAGATCGGCTACGCCCTGCTGTTCCGCATCGCCTCCGGCGAGATGCTGGGCAAGGACCAGCCGGTCATCCTGCAGCTGCTCGAGCTGCCGATGGAGAAGGCCCAGGCCGCGCTGAAGGGCGTGATGATGGAGCTGGAGGACTGCGCCTTCCCGTTGCTGGCCGGCATGGTCGGCACCGATGACCCGGAAGTGGCCTTCAAGGACGCCGACTACGCCCTGCTGGTCGGCGCCCGTCCGCGCGGCCCGGGCATGGAGCGCAAGGACCTGCTGCTGGAGAACGCCAAGATCTTCACCGCCCAGGGCGCCGCGCTGAACAAGGTCGCCTCGCGCAACGTGAAGGTGCTGGTGGTCGGCAACCCGGCCAACACCAATGCCTACATCGCCATGAAGTCCGCCCCGGACCTGCCGGCGAAGAACTTCACCGCGATGCTGCGTCTGGACCACAACCGCGCCCTGAGCCAGCTCTCGCTCAAGCTCGGCAAGCCGGTGGCCGGCATGGAGAAGCTGGTGGTGTGGGGCAACCACAGCCCAACCATGTATCCGGACTACCGCTTCGCCACCGCCGACGGCGCCTCGATCGGCGAGGCGATCAACGACCAGGAATGGAACGCCAACACCTTCATCCCGACCGTGGGCAAGCGCGGCGCGGCGATCATCGAGGCGCGCGGTTCGTCCTCGGCCGCCTCGGCCGCCAACGCCGCCATCGATCACGTGCGCGACTGGGCGTTGGGCAGCAACGGCAAGTGGGTGACCATGGGCGTGCCGTCCGACGGTTCCTACGGCATCCCGGAGGGCGTGATCTTCGGCTTCCCGGTGACCACCCAGAACGGTGAGTACACCCTGGTCAAGGACCTGCCGATCGACGACTTCAGCCAGAAGTACATCGACAAGACCCTGGCCGAGCTGGAAGAAGAGCGCAACGGCGTGGCCCACCTGCTGGGTTGATCCTCCGCTGGAGGTCGCTGCGACGCAGACGCCGGGCCGTGAGGTCCGGCGTTTTGCTTTGCGGGCGCCGCCGGCCGTTCCGTGGGCCGGAAACTCCGCGCCATACCTTCGATTCACGGCGATCCGCATTCGCCGTGATGCAGGCGTAGTATCGAGGGCGACAGCCTCAGCGAGGAACGTTGCATGGAACGCATCGCCCATTCCCTCCGCCAAGTCCTGCGCCGCGGGCTGTTGGCATCGTTCGTGGCCTTCATTGCCGTGCATTCCCCGCCTGGCGCCGCGAAAGAGCGTCCGCGCCGGGGTCCCGCGGTCGACGTCTCGCCTTGCAGCCGCCTGCTGGAACAGCTGCTTCCCGGCGATTACAACTTCTGCATGGGGGCGGCCGCGATGCGAAAGGGCGACATGCCCCAAGCCCTGTCGCGCATGCTCGAGGCGGCGGCGTGGGGCGACAAGACGGCGCAGAAGGTGCTGGGCGTGGCCTATTTCAATGGCGAGGGCGCGACCCAGGACCGCGCGCTGGGTCTGGCCTGGCTGGGGCTCTCGACCGAACGCATGCAGCCGGAGAACGTGGGGCTGTTCAACTCCGCGCTGGAGAAGGTGACGCCGGCGCAGAAGGCCAGGGCGGATGCGCTGTACAAGCAGATGCGCGCCAAGTATGCCGATGACGTCGCCGCCGTCCGCGCCGACAAGCTGTTCCGTCGCAAGATGCGTGAGCTGGCCAGCAATCCGGTTTACGGTTCGGGCAAGTGCATCAGAGGCGTCAACAGCATGGGGTTCGCCAACCCGCGAAACCCGGAGTCCGTCTATCCGTGCTCGCTCTTGTCCGAACAGCGTGTCCTCAACGGGCTGCAGGCCCGCTATGACACCTATTTCCAGGACTGGAGCGGGCGGGTCAGGACAGGCGAAGTCGAGGACATCGGTCCGGGCAGATAGGCGGCGAGACGCCAGGATCCGACCGGACGCCGTCCAGGCCAGAGTCGAGCCGCGCAGCGGACGATTCGGCACGCGGTTGATCTGATGCGTCCACGTTTCCTGCGCGCCCCGGCGCTGCGGGACGTAGAACACAACGCCGGCCCTGAAAGCCGGCGTTTGTGCTTTCTGGCGCTGCGGTCGCCGCGTTACAGGGTGAAGCGCTCGCACAGCGCGGCCAGCTTGAGCACGGCGGCCTCCGACTCCTTGCGGTTGGGCACGACCGAGGGGTTGTTGTAGCCGTCCATCTCATCGCCGATGGCCTGCACCAGCAGGCCGTCGCGGCGGGGGACCAGGCTCACGCCTTCGAAGCGCAGCGCGTAATCGACCTCCGGCTGCGGCACCAGATGCGCGATCTGGCCGCGCACGGGAACCAGCGTCTCGTCGCCCATCAGCGCACGCGCGCCGTAGCCGGTGGCATTGACGATGGTCTTCTCGCGGATCAGGCCGAAGTCCTTCGGCGTGCGCAGGTCGATGAAATCGATGGCGCCGCCGTTGAGCAGGAATTCGTGCTCCAGCCAGTTCATGTAGGCCGGGATGTTGAACATCATCGTCGAGGCGCGCCGCACGTAGCGCGCCGGAAACGGGTGGCTGCCCGCCGGGACATCCTCGGATGCCGGTGTCAGATCGCGCACGCGGTCGGCGAAGCTGGCGAAGTGGACCGCATTGCCGGCCGCCTGGGCCAGATGCTCGCTGCGGGCCTGGTCGAAGGGAATGTCCGAAAGGGCGTAGGACTCGATCCACTCGACCGGGTTGCCGGGCAGGCCCATGATCGCCTGGAACATGCGGAAGGAGTTGCGGCACAGCTCCTCCCACAAGGCGCCGTCGGCCTGCTCGACGGTGCCCACGCGCGAGTCCGGCGTCCACAGGCCGGTGGCGTTGAACGAGCGCACGTCCGGGGCGCGTTCGCGGGTGTAGATGCGTGTCTTGATGCCCTGGCGCTGCAGGACGACGGCGGTGGTCAGGCCGATCACGCCACAGCCCACGACGGCGGCCTGGCGCACGCCGGTGCTGCGTACCTCGGCCGCGGCCGCCAGGCCCGAGCCCCAGGACAGCGACCAGCCGCTGCCGCCGTGCCCGTAGTTGTGGATGACCTCCCTGCCGGCGATCTTCTCGCGCTCGATGCGCGGGCCTTGCGCCCGGAACGGGCGCGTGCAGACGGTGATGCGCGCGATGCGGTCGGTGCGCGCACGCACCGGCGCGATGGTGCCGGAGGTGGGGACGAACGCTGGCGGCGGCGTGCGCGCGCCGAGCGGGTCGGCCAAGGCCCATCCGGGCGGCGCGGCCTGTGCGGTCGCCGTTCCCGCAGCAGCCAGCGGTGCGGCCGCGCCGAGCGTGGCCAGCGTCACGGCCCCCGCGCCAATCATGAAGTCTCGTCGTTGCATCGAAGCAGTCCTCGGATGGGGCATCCATGCGGCGCGGCGGGAGACTGGCCCCGCCCGCCACATGCACGCTCAGGGGCGATGGAAGTAGAGCGGGGCGTCGGCATGCAGGGCGGTGTCGTAGTCCAGCGCGACGTCACCGGCGGGGTAGCCGTTCTTCTCCAGGATCAGGGCCATCAGCGCGGCGTAGTCCTCGCGACGCAGCGAGCCGGGGCGGCCGACCGGCATTTCCCGGGCCATGTACTGGAAGGTCGCATGCAGCGGCACGCCCATGTCGCGGCCGTAGAACGCCGGACCGGCCAGCACCGGCCCGGAGAAGCCTTCCAGCTGCTGGCCATGGCAGGCGGCGCAGTGCTGGGCGTAGACGCGTGCGCCCTGTGCGCTCTGCTGCGCGGTGAAAGGCACCGCGTCCGCCGCCTGCCCGCTTGCGCCCACGGCCGGCGAAGCGAGCAGCAGGAAGGCCAACACGCCAGGCATGCGATGGCGAGCGGACCTGGAACTGGAAGAAGGCGTCTGCGCGCCGACGCCCCCGCCCGAAGGCGGGGGCGCCGTGGCCGATGCGCGGACGCCGGCCCGGTCGCTCACCATGTGTAGGACACCTTGGCGAACCAGCGCGTGCCGAAGAAGCCCAGCGGACTGCCGAGCAGGTAGTCGCGCGCGCCGGTGGTGGCATAACGCTCGATGTTGTACTGGCGGATCGCCGCGGGCGTCTTGTCCGGGTAGGCGTTGAACAGGTTGTCGGCGCCGATGCTGAAACGCAGGCGCTCATCGAGGGTGTAGGCCAGTTCGATGTTGGTGGTGTAGAGCGTGCCGATCTTGGCCTTGTAGTAGGTCACCCCGTTGATGGTGGTCAGGTCCAGCGTGTTCATGATCTGCGGGAAGGACGCGTAGGCGCTGGTGGTGCCCAGCGTGTACTGCGGGCCGTAGACGTTCTCGCGGATGTTCAGGGCCAAGCGCTCGCCGAAGCGGATGTTCGCACCCAGGTTGACCCGGTATTTCGGGCTGTTGTACTGGATGGTGGCGACGTCGGCATCGGTCAGCAGCGCGCGTCCGCCGAGGTCGGCGGGCGCGTTGCCGACGCGGGTGACTTCGGTCTTGTTGTAGTTGGCCGCCAGGGTCCAGTCGATGGCCGCCCAGTCGAAGGCGGTGTTGTAGGTCGTCACCCAGTCCACGCCGGTGGTCTTGGTGTCCATGGCGTTGGTGAAGAAGTTCAGGCCGATGTTGGCGCGCGCGGTGGCGTCCATGCTGCCGCCCGGCGCGGTGGGATCGCTGCCGTTGGAGATGAAGCCACCCGCGACCAGCGCGGCGCCGAGCGTCTGGTTGTAGGCATCGTCGGGGCGACCGTCGCGGTTGGTGTCGGCCGGGTCGGGCAGGTTGGGGTTGGGCACGCAGCCGGCGGTGCGTCCGCACAAGGTGTCCACCGACTGGCTGGTCGAGTACAGCAGCGTGCTGCCCAGGCGGATGCGGTCGTCGATGCGGATCTGGTAGGCATCCACGGTGGTGGTCAGGTTGTCCAGCGGCTTGAACACCAGGCCCACGCTGAAGTTGCGGCTGGTTTCCGGCTTCAGTCCGCTGCCGACGTTGGCCGCCTGCAGCGTCGCGGTGGCCGCGGTCGGACCGACCTGGATGGCGGTGTAGTAGCTCTCGCCCATGGTCGGGGCGCGGAAGCCGGTGCTGTAGGTGCCGCGCACGGCGAAGCGCTCGTTGAAGTCGTAGCGCGTGGTCAGCTTGCCGACCGCCTTGCTGCCGAAGTCGCTGTAGCGCTCGTAGCGCGCGGCCGCGTCGACGATCCAGTGCTCGGTCGGGTTGAGGATCACGTTGACGAAGGCGGCCTTGTTGTTGCGCTCCCAGCTGCCGGTCGCGGCCGGGTTGTAGCCGGGGAAGGAGGCCGAGCCCGCGCCGGTGTACGAGGCCGCATCGCCCGGGTCGATGCCGTAGGTGTCCTCGCGGTACTCAAGACCGGCCGCGATGGTGGTCGGCGCGGCCAGGCCCCAGTCGAAGTCGCGGCTCAGGTCCAGCGCGGTATCCCATTGCGTCGCGCTGAAGCGGCCGACGTAGAAGCTCTCGGGCGAGGCGCCGGTGCGGTTCCACAAGGTGAAGTTCATCGACTTGGTGACGTCGATCTCCATCTGGTTCTTGCCGTAGTTGGTGGACAGGTCGTAGCGCCAGCCGGCTAGCTCGCCGGTGATGCCCACGCCCACCTCCCAGTCCTTCTCGTCGGTATCGATCGAGGGCGAGAAGCCGTAGGGATACTTGTTGATGTCCGCCTCGGTCAGCGGTCTGCCGCTGCGCGGGCCGGTGCCGCCGATGGGATCGGTGCGGTCGCCGTCGCCGTTGCGGTCCACGCCGCCGTCCTGCGAGGGGCGGCGGTAGCTCTGCCAGCTCTGGGTCTTCTTCTTGCCGAAGCTGCCGGTGCCGTAGAGCTCGGTGCCGTCGTCCAGGAACATCCCGGCGCTCAGGAAGCCCACATCGCGCTGGATCGCCGGCGAATCGCCCTGGTGGCTGTTGTTGGGGAACCAGGGGTTGTAGATCATGTTGTATTCGTTCTCGCGTCCCAGCGCCGCGTTGCCGGTCGAGCTGGGGTAGCCGCTGGGCGTGGTCGCGGTACCGGTGGCCGGGCAGCCGCGGGTCGGATTGGCCAGGCGGTCGGCCACGCAGGCGGCCGCGCCGTAGGGCGCGCCGGGCCGGTTAATGGTCTGGCGGCGTTCGCTTTCCAGGGCCAGGTTGAAATAGGTGGTGTCGTCGCCGATGCCGAAGTCGCCCTGATAGTTGGTGGTGAAGCCGCCGCCATCGTCATAGCCGGAGGTGCCGGCCGAGACGCTGCCGCCGCTGGCGTTCTTCCTGGTGATCAGGTTGATCACGCCGGCGATGGCGTCCGAGCCGTACAGCGCCGCGGCGCCGTCGGTGAGCACCTCGGCGCTGGCGATCGCGCTGGTCGGGATGAAGCTCAGGTCGGTCGAGGCCGCGCCCGCATAGCCGCCGGTGACCGCGACGTTGGAGGTGAAGTGCCGCCGCTTGCCGTTGATCAGGATCAGCGTGTGGTTGGGCGAGAGCGCGCGCATGTTGGCCACCAGCGTGGCGCTGGTCATGTCGGTGCCCTGCTGGCTGGCATTGAAGCTGGGGACCTGGAAGGCCAGCTGGTTCATCAGGTCCGGGGCGCCGGACTGCTCCAGCGCCTCGGCGGTGACGACCTGGACCGGGGCCGGGCTGTCGTCCACCGACATGCCCACGCGGCGGGTGCCGGTCACGATGACGTTGTCCAGCGTCTTGGCGGCGTTGGATTCGGAGGTTTCCTGCGCCTGGGCGGGCGCCGTGGCGGCGACCGCCAGCGCCACGAGGATCAGGCGGGTCAGGGGGGCGCGACGGAGCGGGCGCGGGCTGCGGTGGGAGCGGAGACGGCGGGTGGTCATGTTGGGCTCTATCCAGGCGAGGGGAGGGGAGGGCACGACAACGACTACGGCCATGCAGGGATCGACACGCGGCCTGCTGGCCGCGCGGACGGATGACGGTCTGTGATCCCCTATTGCGGTGCCTGACATGCGTCGGACACGTTCTGCAGTATGTGTAAGCGTTAACAGCGGGTGACGATCGCCGCGAGTGGGGTCTTGCTGGGTGGGTAGGTGCGCCGCATCACGCGGGTGGCAAGGATCCTGACGTTCTTGTCAGAATCGATGTGGCGGGAATCGGCGCTGTGGAGCGCCGGCTTCGACGAAGGTCGAGCCGCGCAGCCTGGGGCGCGTCGCTACGCTGGCGCCTCCGCCATCAGGGACGTGTCATGTCGCAGCAGGCCTATGCCGCCGGGCTGGAGCGCAACCCGGCCAACTTCACCGCGCTCTCGCCGCTGACCTTCCTGCGCAAGGCCGCGCTGGTGCATCCGCAGCGCGTGGCCCTGGTCCATGGCGAGCGCCGGCTGACCTGGGCCGATGAGTACGCGCGCTGCCGGCGCCTGGCCAGCGCGCTGCAGCGCTGGGGCGTGGGCAAGGGCGATACGGTGGCGGCGATGCTGCCCAACACGCCGGCGATGTTCGAGCTGCATTACGGCCCGGCCATGCTCGGTGCGGTGCTCAATACGCTCAATACGCGCCTGGACGCGGCGACGCTGGCCTTCATGTTCGACCATGCGCAGGCCAGGGTGCTGTTCACCGATCGCGAGTTCGCGCCGGTGATCGCCCAGGCGCTGGAACTGTGCACGCACCGGCCGCGGGTGATCGATGTGGACGATGCGCAGGTGACCGAGGGCGCCTTCCTCGGCGAGATCGAGTACGAGGCGTTCCTCGCCGGCGGCGATGCCGGGTTCGAGATGCAGCTGCCGCGGGATGAGTGGGAGGCGATCTCGCTCAACTACACCTCCGGCACCACCGGCGATCCCAAGGGCGTGGTCTACCACCACCGCGGCGCGTACTTGAATGCCGTGGCGAACATCATCGACTGGGGCATGCCGCAGCATCCGGTCTATCTGTGGACGCTGCCGATGTTCCACTGCAACGGCTGGTGCTTTCCTTGGACGATGGCGGCGGTGGCGGGGTTACAGGTGTGCCTGCGCCGGTTCGATGCCCAGCGCGTGTTCGCGCTGATGCGCGAGCACGGCGTCACCCATTACTGCGGCGCGCCGATCATCCACAGCGCGCTGGTGGCCGCGCCGGAGGCGTGGAAGCAGGGCATCAGCGGCGTGCGGGCGCAGATCGCCGGTGCCGCGCCGCCGGCGGCGGTGATCGAAGGCATGGAGCGCATGGGCTTCCACATCACCCACGTCTACGGCCTGACCGAGGTCTACGGGCCGGCCTCGCTGTGCATTCCGCGCCCGGAATGGGACGCGTTGGACATCGCGCAGCGCGCCGAGCGCAACAGCCGCCAGGGCGTGGCCTGCCTGCTGCAGGAGGACATGCAGGTGCTCGACCCGGACACGCTGGCGCCGGTGCCATGGGACGGCATGACCGTGGGCGAGATCATGTACCGCGGCAACCTCACCATGAAGGGCTATCTGAAGAATCCCGACGCCACGGCGCGGGCGTTCCAAGGCGGCTGGTTCCATACCGGCGACCTGGCCGTGGTGTATCCCGATGGCTATGCCAAGATCCGCGACCGCTCCAAGGACGTGATCATCTCCGGCGGCGAGAACATCTCCTCCATCGAGGTCGAGGACGCGCTGTGCCGGCACCCGTCGGTGATGGCCGCGGCCGTGGTCGCGCGGCCGGACCAGCAGTGGGGCGAGACCCCGTGCGCCTTCGTCGAGCTCAAGTCGGGCGCCGACCCGCTGGATGCGAATACCCTGCAACAGCATTGCCGCTCGCACCTGGCCGGGTTCAAGGTGCCGCGCGCCTTCGTCTTCGGCGAACTGCCGCGCACGGCCACCGGCAAGGTGCAGAAGTTCGTGCTGCGCGACCGGGCCCGGGAGCTCTAGCGGCGCCTCGTTCTGGCATGATCGATCCACCACAGCGAAGGAGTGCGCAATGGACGTCGGAGCGCGGTGTGCGAGGGCAGCCCTGAACCTGATGGCGGCCTTGTCCCTATCGTGGATGCCGCTGGCCGCGCAGGCACAGCAGAAGGCGTCCACGCAGGACGAGGAGACCATGTCCGAGGAGGCGGCCCGGGTGGCCTCGACCGATGGACGCGTCAATCCCTCCTGTGGCGAGCTGATGTTCCGCGTGCTGCCGGGCGAGTTCAATTTCTGCTTGGCTAAGCGTTATTGGCTTGAAGGCAAATACCAACAGGCCGAAGAGATGTTCAGGCTGTCCGCGGGGTGGGGCAACAAGTTTGCGCAGCGGGCGTTGGGAACGGCGTACTTCAATGGTGACCACGTGGCGCAGGATCGACCGCTGGGGCTGGCCTGGCTGGCGCTCGCCGCCGAGCGCAAGGAACCGGATGCCGTGGCGCTGTACCAGTCAGCGCTGTCCAAGGTCTCCCCGGCGGAGAAGGAGCGCGCGATTTTGCTCCAGCAGCAGCTGCAGCCACGCTACGGGGATGCGTTCGCCGCGCTTCGGGCGGACCGGCGCTTGAACCGCAACCTCAAGGAAATCACCAGCAATCCGGTCTACGGCACGGGTTGGTGCTTCAGCGGCGTCAACGGCGTGGGAATTACCCGGATCGAGGGCCTGGAGGCACAAGGAAGCGGGACGCCGGAGGCATGTACATTGGCCTCCGAAGACGCAGTCGTGCGCGCGATCCGGGTCTATTCGGACAAGTATTTCGACGGCTGGAAGGGGCACGTCACCGTCGGCGAGCTCGAAGCTGCCGGGAGATAAGCCAAGAGCTCGACAGCTGACGTGGGGCCGGCGCGGCTTCGACCATGGTCCAAGCATCGACCATGGTCCAACGGTCTGGCGCGCGGGCGCCCTCTATGCTCGCTGGCATCGGCGCTCGGGAGGGGGCTTGGATGTCATCGTATGAAGAGGTGTACCGCCGTTCGGTCGAGGAACCGGAGGCGTTCTGGGCGCAGGAAGCCAAGGCCATCCACTGGCATGTCCCGCCGCAGCAGATCCTGGATTATTCCAATCCGCCGTTCCGCAAGTGGTTCGTCGGCGGGCAGACCAACCTCTGCTACAACGCCGTCGACCGCCACCTGGAGACGCGACCCGACCAGCTGGCGCTGGTGGCCGTGTCCACCGAGACCAACGTCACCCGCGAGATCACCTATCGGCAGCTGCACGAGGAGGTCAACGCCTTCGCGGCGGTGCTCAAGCAGTTGGGCGTCGGCCGCGGCGATCGGGTGGTGGTGTACATGCCCAACATGGCCGAGGCGGTGTTCGCCATGCTGGCCTGCGCGCGCATCGGGGCGATCCACTCGGTGGTGTTCGGCGGCTTCGCCGCGCACAACCTGGCGCTGCGCATCGATGACGCCAAGCCCAAGCTGCTGATCGCCGCCGACGCGGGCATCCGCGGCGGCAAGGTGATTCCGTACAAGCCGATGATCGATGCGGCCTGCGCCGAGGCCAGGTTCGCACCGCCCAAGGTGCTGATCGTCTCGCGCGATCTGGATCCGGCCGAGCCGAAGGTGCCGGGGCGCGACGAGGACTACGCCACCCTGCGCGCGCAGGTCGGGCAGACGCAGGTGCCGGTGGAATGGCTGGAATCCAACGAGCCCAGCTATCTGCTCTACACCTCCGGCACCACGGGCAAGCCCAAGGGCGTGCAGCGCGACGTCGGCGGCTACGCGGTGGCGATGGCGCAGTCGATGCGCACCATCTTCGACTGCGCGCCGGGGCAGGTGATGTTCTCCACCTCGGACGTGGGCTGGGCGGTGGGGCATTCGTACAACGTGTACGGGCCGCTGATCGGCGGCTGCACCTCGCTACTGTACGAAGGCCTGCCCACCCATCCCGATCCGGGCATCTGGTGGGCGCTGTGCGAGCAGTACGGCGTGCGCACGATGTTCTCTTCGCCGACCGCGATCCGCGTGCTGAAGAAGCACGACGTCGACTTCATCCGGCGCCACGACCTGTCCGAGCTGAAGTACCTGTTCCTCGCCGGCGAGCCGCTGGACGAGCCCACCGCGCACTGGATCACCGACGCGCTGCGCAAGCCGGTGATCGACAACTACTGGCAAACCGAGACCGGCTGGCCGGCGCTGTGCGTGCTGCCGGGCGTGGACATGAAGCCGGTGCGCTTCGGCTCGCCGGGCTTCCCGAATCTCGGCTACCGGATGAAGGTCATCGACGAGGCCACCGGCGAGGAAGTCGCGCCCAACCAGAAGGGCGTGCTGGTGATGCAGCCGCCGCTGCCGCCGGGCTGCATGAGCACGATCTGGAACGACGACCAGCGCTTCCTCGACAGCTACTTCAGCCATTTCAAGGAGCTGCTGTACAGCTCGCTGGACTGGGCGATCCGCGACGAGGACGGTTATACCTTCATCCTCGGCCGCACCGACGATGTGATCAACGTGGCCGGGCACCGGCTGGGCACGCGCGAGATCGAGGAGTCGGTGTCCGGCTTCGGCGCGGTGGCCGAGGCGGCGGTGGTGGGCGTGGCCGACGAGGTCAAGGGGCAGGTGCCGATCGTGTTCGCCACGCTGCGCCAGGCCACCGACGAGGTGGCCGCACGCAACAGCGCGGCCGACGGCATGCGCAGGATCGTGGAGACCGATCTGGGCGCGGTGGCGCGGCCGGCGCGGGTCTATATCGTCAACGCGCTGCCCAAGACGCGCTCGGGCAAGCTGCTGCGGCGCTCGATCCAGGCCCTGGCGCAGGGCGCCGATCCGGGCGACCTGTCCACGCTGGACGATCCCAATGCGCTGGAGGAAGTGCGCCGCGCGCTGTCGCGCGGACCGGACGCGGGGAGCTGAGTAGAAAGGAATGAGTGGAAAGCGGCAGCGACGCTTCCGCTTCTACTCCTCTTTCGTTCTTCGCTGCTGCTCACTCGCTGCTCGCTCCTCCGGCGGCAGGCCAACGTACCGCGCCCGCGGACGGATCAGCTTGCCCAGCGTCTGCTGCTCCAGCGCATGCGCCAGCCAGCCGGCGAGGCGGCCGCTGGCGAAGACCACCAGCGCGGGCGAGGCGGGCAGGTCGTAGAGAAAGCACAGGGCCGCCAGCATCAGATCGATATTGGGGCGCAGGCCGCTGGCCTCTTCGGCGCGCGCGATCAGCGCCTCCAGCTGCGCCAGACGCGGACAGTCGGCGCGGTGGGTGCGCAGCATCGACAGCAGTTCGGCCGCGCGCGGGTCGCCATGCGGATACATCGCATGGCCGAAGCCCGGCAGGTCGTCGCCGCGCGCCCAGCGGGCGGCTACCTCGTCGGCGCCGGCCTGCAGCAGCGCATAGGCGCGCGCGGTGGCGCCGCCGTGACGGGGGCCGGACAGCGCCGCCAGTCCACTGCAGACCGTGGCATGCAGGTGCGCGCCGGTGGAAGCCACCACGCGCGCGGCGAAGGCCGAGACATTGAGTTCGTGGTCCGCGCACAGCACCAGCGCGGCACGCACCAGTTCGGCGAAGTCCGCATCGCCCGGCACCCAGGCCTGGGCCAGTTGAAGATGCACGGGAGTGGACGCGGGCTGCTGGCCGATCAGCAGCGCCGCGTTCTGCCGCAGCAGCTGTGCGGCCACGTCGAAGCGCACCGCCGGGGCCAGGTTGAACGAATGCCGCACCTCCAGCGCCAACAGCGGGATGCAGGCCAGGGTGCGCTCCAGCGGCGGCAGGCCCTGGTCCAGTGCCAGTCGCGCCACCGTCGGCGGCCAGGCCGATGGCGAGGCGGCGAAGGGATCGTGGCCGGCGCTGTCCCACAGCAGCCGCGCGGTCTGCTCCAGCGTGGCGCCGTCGCGGACCGCGACCACCGCCGAGCGGCCGCGGTAATAGGGACCATCGGCCTGGATCAATGAAATGCCGGTCTCCAGGACGGGCAGGCCGCGATCCAGGCTCTGCGCGGCGCCGCGCGCCGCGCCGCGGCCGGCGCGCTTGTTCTGCGCCAGACGCTCCACGTCCTGGCGCCGGTACATGCGGCTGCGATGGTCCGGACCGGGGCGAGATTCCAGCAGGCCGCGGCTGACGTAGGCATAGAGCGTGGCGCTGGTGATGCCGAGGAGCTCGCAGGCCGTGGCGGCCGGAATCAGGTCGTGGTCCATGACAGGTTGATTTGTGCGATCAAGATTGATCAATGCATCGCAGGGTGCCAGATTGCGCCTCGCCCCGCGAGTGCGCCACTGCCGCGCCGCACGCCCGTCCCGATCCAGGAGTTCCGCCATGTCCACTTCCAGCCCCGGCGCCCGCTTCCGCGCCGCCCTGGCCGCCGAGTCGCCGTTGCAGGTGATCGGCGCGATCAACGCCAACCACGCCCTGCTGGCCCAGCGCGCCGGCTACAAGGCGCTCTATCTGTCCGGCGGCGGCGTGGCGGCCGGCTCGCTGGGCCTGCCGGACCTGGGCATCAACACGCTTGAAGACGTGCTCATCGACACCCGCCGCATCACCGATGTGTGCGAGCTGCCGCTGCTGGTGGACATCGACACCGGCTTCGGCGCCAGCGCGTTCAACATCGAGCGCAGCATCAAGTCGCTGATCAAGGCCGGCGCGGCCGCCTGCCACATCGAGGACCAGGTCGGCGCCAAGCGCTGCGGTCATCGCCCGGGCAAGGAGATCGTCAGCCAGGGCGAGATGGTGGACCGGGTCAAGGCCGCGGCCGATGCCAAGGCCGATCCGGACTTCTTCCTGATCGCCCGCACCGACGCGATCCAGGCCGAGGGCGTGGACGCGGCGATCGCCCGCGCCATCGCCTGCGTGGAGGCCGGCGCCGACGGCATCTTCGCCGAAGCAGCCTACGACCTGGAGACCTACCGGAGCTTTGTCGAGGCGGTCAAGGTGCCGGTGCTGGCCAACATCACCGAGTTCGGCGCCACGCCGCTGTTCACCCGCGACGAACTGGCCAGCGTGGGCGTGGCGATCCAGCTGTTCCCGCTGTCGGCCTTCCGTGCCGCCAACAAGGCCGCCGAGCGCGTCTACCAGGCGATCCGCCAGGACGGCTCGCAGCAGGCCGTCCTGGACACCATGCAGACCCGCGAAGAGCTGTACGAACGCATCGGCTACCACGCCTTCGAGCACAAGCTGGACGCACTGTTCGCCGGCAAGCGGGCATGATCGGGCTCCCTTCGACCTGATCTTGCGCATGCCATGAACTTTTCGCGTCCGCCCGCCGCAGAACGCCAGCGCCGTACCCGCATCGACCGGCGCGAGACCGCGCGCCACCTGCTGCAGACCGAACTGGAGAAGCTGCAGGGCGAGGAGCGCGCGATCGTCGAGCGCTTCATCGCCAAGCGCCAGGTCGCACGCAACGTGGCGCGCGAGTTCAGCCAGAACCGCACGCTGGGCGAGCGCGTGGCCGACCGGGTCGCCGAGGTCGGTGGCAGCTGGAGCTTCATCATCGCCTTCGGCGTGTTCCTGGCGGTGTGGATGGCGATCAACAGCTTCGTGCTGGCCAAGGCCTTCGATCCCTATCCCTACATCCTGCTCAACCTGTGCCTGTCCTGCCTGGCGGCGATCCAGGCGCCGATCATCATGATGAGCCAGAACCGCCAGGCCGCCGCCGACCGCCTGCGCGCGGAGAACGACTACCAGGTCAACGTCAAGTCCGAGCTGGAGATCCTGCAGGTCCACGAGAAGCTCAACCAGCTGCGCGAGCAGGACTGGGCCACGCTGGTCGAACTGCAGAACCGCCAGATCGAAATGCTGCAACAGCTGCTGGTCCAGCGCGACGCGCCGCCGACCGCTGCGCCTTAACACGTCACATCGAAGCAAACCCCCGGGAGGAAACACCGTGTCCGAGCAACCCACCGCCACCGGCTTCAAGCCGAAGAAATCCGTCGCGCTGTCCGGCACGCCGGCGGGCAACACCGCGCTGTGCACCGTCGGCCGCACCGGCAACGATCTGCACTACCGCGGCTACGACATCCTGGACCTGGCCAAGAGCGAGTTCGAGGAAGTCGCCTACCTGCTGGTACACGGCAAGCTGCCCACGCGCGACGAGCTGCGCGGCTACAAGGCCAAGCTCAAGTCGCTGCGCGGCCTGCCCGCCGCGGTCAAGGCCGTGCTGGAGGAGCTGCCCGCTTCGGCCCATCCGATGGATGTGATGCGCAGCGGCGTGTCGGCGCTGGGCTGCGTGCTGCCCGAGAAGGACGATCACAACCATCCCGGCGCCCGCGACATCGCCGACAAGCTGATGGCCTGCCTCGGTTCGATGCTGCTGTACTGGTATCACTGGAGCCACAACGGCCGCGCCATCGACGTGGAGACCGACGACGATTCGATTGGCGGCCACTTCCTGCATCTGCTGCACGGCGTGGAGCCGCGCAAGGAATGGGTCGAGGCGATGCATACCTCGCTGGTGCTCTACGCCGAGCACGAGTTCAACGCCTCCACCTTCACCTGCCGCGTCATCGCCGGCACCGGCAGCGACATGTACAGCGCCATCTGCGGCGGCATCGGCGCGCTGCGCGGGCCCAAGCACGGCGGCGCCAACGAAGTGGCCTTCGAAGTGCAGAAGCGCTACGACACGCCCGACGAGGCCGAGGCCGACATCAAGGCGCGTGTTGAGCGTAAGGAAGTGGTGATCGGCTTCGGCCACCCTGTGTACACGGTCAGCGATCCGCGCAACAAGGTGATCAAGCAGGTCGCCCACGACCTGTCCAAGGCGCAGGGCAGCACCAAGATGTACGACATCGCCGAGCGCCTGGAGACGGTGATGTGGGACATCAAGAAGATGTTCCCCAACCTGGACTGGTTCAGCGCGGTCAGCTATCACATGATGGGCGTGCCGACGGCGATGTTCACGCCGCTGTTCGTCATCGCGCGCACGGCGGGCTGGAGCGCGCATGTGATCGAGCAGCGCATCGACGGCAAGATCATCCGTCCCAGCGCCAACTACACCGGTCCGGAAGATCTCGCCTTCGTGCCGATCGACAAGCGCAGCTGATGCGGCGTACGGTACTGCGCTGAAAGAAAGAAGGAGGGCCGGCAATGCCGGCCCTCCTTCGTTGCGCGTCGCGATGAAGTCGCTTGCGTCAGCAAGCCGGCGTGTTCACGAGCGTGGCTTGAGCGACTGCACGCGATAGAAGGTGTGATCGCCGATCGTGGCCACGGTGTAGGCGTTGGCCCAGCTGGGTGCGACCAGTTCGTGCGCGGCGAAGTGACTGGCACCGGGGACGATCTCGCGCCGCGCGCCGCGCGGCAGCGCCCAGTTGCGCTCCGAATCCAGCGCCACCGACACAGAGCGCGCCCATGCGCCGCCGTTCTGCAGACGCGTGGAGCTGGGCACGATGCCAGGGGCGAACTGATGCCGTGCGGTGACCACCTCGCACAGCGAGTTGCCCCACAGCCCGCTGTCGCGGCGTCGCAGCGCGACTTCCGCAACGGCTTCTTGTCCACGCATGCTCTGGTCCCGCGCCTCGAGATAGACGGTGGTGGACAGACATAGCGAATCGGCGGCCGGCTGTGGCATCACATGTGACGACAGCCATAAGATCCAGGCCAGTTTCATCGAACTCCTTGCTCCGTTTGGCCGCATGCGAAGGGGTCGTCCCACGAAACTGGGGAAGACGGCCGGCACAGCGGTTGGGCGTCATGGGGAGGCAGCCATCTCACGGGCTACCCGGGTGCTGGCCTTGAATGAAAGGGTGGCCAGGCAAGACCCGCCTGAACTGGGCGGCGGGTCGGAAAGTCGGCGCAAGGTACGAGCCGAATTCAAAACGTCAACTGAATATCGACGCTTGCATCACGACGCTGACTACGGCAGTCAGCGTCTCATGACAGTGCGATGTTGATGCCGCGATGCAGCACGTTCACAGCGCGCGTGATGCGTGTTCTTCAAAGCGTTGCGGCGAGACGACTGGCCTGATCGATCGCACGCTTGGCATCGAGTTCGGCCGCCACATCCGCACCGCCGATCAGATGCGGCGTGATGCCTTGCGCCTGCAGCAGATCGAACAACTCGCGTCGCGGTTCCTGGCCTGCGCAGATCACCACATGGTCGACCGGTAGCGTCTGCTCGGATCCATCCACGCGGAGATGCAGGCCTTCATCATCCACACCCAGATACTCCACGCCACCGAGCATGCGCACCTGCTTGGCCTTCAGCGTGGCGCGATGCACCCAGCCCGACGTCTTGCCCAGGCGCGCACCGGGCCGACCCGGCGTGCGCTGCAGCAGCCACACCTCGCGCGCCGGCGGTTCGGGCTTCGGCGCGACCAGACTGCCCGGCGCTTCGAAGCTTGCATCCACGCCCCACTGCGCCATCCAGCGCTTGGGATCGGTGCTCGGCGACGCACCGTGTTCGACCAGATACTCGGCCACGTCGAAGCCGATGCCGCCGGCGCCGATCAACGCCGCACGCGCGCCGACCTGCACGCGCCCGGAGAGCACATCCACATAGCTGACCACCTTGGGATGATCCGCGCCCGGCATCTGCACCGTGCGCGGCGTGATGCCCGTGGCCAGCACCACCGCATCAAAACCCTTGAGCGTGTCCACATCGGCGAGCGTGTCCAGGTGCAGCTCCACGCCCGTGTCGTCGAGGCGCTGGCGGAAGTAGCGCAGCGTCTCGTGGAATTCCTCCTTGCCGGGGATGCGCTTGGCATAGTTGAACTGGCCGCCGATCTCGCTGCCGCCTTCGAACAGGCTCACCCGGTGTCCGCGTTCGGCCGCGACCGTGGCGCAGGCCAGGCCCGCCGGACCCGCACCGACCACGGCGATGCGACGCGGGCGCTCGGTCTTGCGATAGACCAGCTCGGTCTCGGCGCAGGCGCGCGGGTTGACCAGACAGCTGGCGCGCTTGTTCTGGAAGACGTGGTCCAGGCAGGCCTGGTTGCAGGCGATGCAGGTGTTGATCCGCGCCGCATCGCCGGTGCGCGCCTTGCGCACCCAGTGCGGGTCAGCCAGCAGCGGTCGCGCCAGCGACACCATGTCGGCCTTGCCGGCCGCCAGGAGGTCCTCGGCCACCTGCGGCATGTTGATGCGGTTGGTGGCGATCACCGGCACCGACACCTCGCCCCTGAGCTTGGCAGTGACATCGGCGAAGGCCGCGCGCGGCACCGAGGTGACGATGGTCGGCACGCGCGCCTCGTGCCAGCCGATGCCGGAATTGATCAGGGTCGCGCCGGCGGCCTGCACCGCGCGGGCCTGCGCGACGATGTCCGGCCAGGCGTTGCCGCCTTCGACCAGGTCCACCAGCGACAGGCGGTAGATGATGATGAAGTCCGGCCCGCAGGCCTCGCGCACGCGTCGCACGATCTCCACCGCGAAGCGCATCCGGCGCGCGGCATCGCCGCCCCAGGCGTCGTCGCGCTGGTTGGTGCGCGCGGCGGTGAACTGGTTGATCAGATAACCCTCCGATCCCATCACTTCCACGCCGTCGTAGCCGGCCTGACGGGCCAGGCGTGCGGCATGGGCGTAGGCATCGATCTGGCGCTCGACGCCGCGCACGCTCAGCGCCCGGGGCGCGAAGGGATTGATCGGCGCCTTGAGGCGCGAGGGCGCGACCGACAGCGGGTGATAGGCATAGCGCCCGGCATGCAGCAGCTGCAGGCAGATCTTCGCCCCGTGCGCATGCGCGGCCTGGGTGACCTGGCGATGCGGGCGTGCCTCCCACGGCCAGGACAGCTTGCCGCCGAACGGCTTGAGCCAACCGACCAGGTTGGGCGCGAAGCCGCCGGTCACGATCAGCCCGACTTCGCCCTGCGCGCGCTCGGCCACGTAGGCCGCCAGCTTGCGGAAGTCGGCGGCGCGGTCTTCCAGGCCGGTGTGCATCGAGCCCATCAGCACCCGGTTGCGCAGCCGCGTGAAGCCCAGGTCCAGCGGCGCCAGCAGATGCGGGTAAGGGGGGGCGGCTTCGTTCAGGTTGGCCTGGCTCGGCGTCTGGCTGGGCATGTCAATACGCTTGCGTATGGAAGAGTGCGCGCACCTTGCCGCAAGGCGCTGCGCCGGACAAGAGGCGCTGACGCAACGGCAACGTTGGCTTCACCTGAACCGAAGGCAATGAACGATTCGGACACACAATTGGCGCATGGTTTTCACACCACGTGCGCTTTGGCGCCCGTATAACGTGGCCCGCGCCAGGCAGGGGCGCGAGTCGACTTGTTAGGCTGCTGTTAACACGATCTTCACGAGCCCCTGCATAATCTGCGCCGGTGTTGACGGCACCCTCGCCGTTCAAACATTGGACTGAATGCCGTAAGGCTCGGGATGACCCCACGCCCACGCAGTCGGTTTTCAAAACCCTGAACTCTCAAGGAGTCGCAAATGAACAAGAAACTTCTCTGCGCCGCGATGCTGGCCGGACTGAGCGTGGCGCAGGCCGCTTCGGCTCAGGAGTTTGATGACCGCTGGTACCTGACCGGTTCGGTCGGCTACAACCTGCAGGACAGCGACCGCAAGACCGACGACGCTCCGTTCGCCACCCTGGGCCTGGGCAAGTTCATCAGCCCGAACTGGTCGCTGGACGGTGAGCTGAACTATCAGAACCCGAGCCTGGACCCGGAAGACAACCTGAACTGGTCGCAGTACGGCATCTCGTTCGACCTGCGTCGCCACTTCATCCAGGAAGGCCGCGGCTGGAACCCGTACGTCCTGATGGGCCTGGGCTACCAGCGCTCGGAGGAAGAGTACGACAACTTCCCGAACCCGGATTCCCCGGCCAAGAACAAGGACGGCAACTTCGCCGCCAAGGTCGGCGTCGGTCTGCAGACCACCTTCGACAGCCGCGTCGCCGTGCGCGCCGAAGTGGCCTACCGTGGCGACTTCAACGACCAGAGCCACCGCGCTCCGGACGAGTCGTGGTTCGGTGACGTGCTGGCTTCGGTCGGCGTCGTGATCCCGCTGGGCACCAAGGCCGTTCCGGTCGCCCCGCCGCCGCCGCCGCCGCCGGCTCAGACCTGCGCCGACCTGGATGACGACGGTGACGGCGTCAACAACTGCGACGACAAGTGCCCCGGTTCGCAGGCTGGCCAGACCATCGGTCCGGACGGCTGCCCCGCTCCGGTCACCATCGACCTGAAGGGCGTGAACTTCGACTTCAACAAGGCGACCCTGCGTCCTGACGCGGTGGCGATCCTGAACGAGGCCGTCGAGATCCTCAAGCGCTACCCCGACCTGCGCGTCGAAGTCGCCGGTCACACCGACCTGTGCGGTACCGAGACCTACAACCAGAAGCTGTCCGAGCGTCGTGCGAAGACCGTGTACGACTTCCTCACCAACAATGGTGTGTCCTCGTCGCGTCTGGTTGGACCGATCGGCTACGGCGAGAGCCGTCCGCTGGAGCAGACCCCGAACACGTTCCCGGCCTGCAAGAGCGAGAAGAACCGTCGTACGGAGCTGAACGTCCAGAACTAATCTGGCCGCTCAGGGGTTGGCTGCGGGATACCGCAGCCGCCTCCAGCATTAAGAAAAGCCCGGCCTTGCGCCGGGCTTTTTCTTTGTGCTTCTGCCGAAATCGAGGCCTCGACGCGATGGAGCGTTGCGGCTTTCGATGTCGGGGTCTCGCAGTCGTCGAGGTCGCAGCTTCGGAAGCGCCGCGGTCCGGGCTGTGTGGCATGAGGGCACAGGGTGGCCGATGGCGCAAAGTTCTCCGGGCCTCGACCCGATCTCGGTGGGAGCCGCCATGGCGGCGATGAGGCCTTCCCGGTAAAACCCCATCGCCGCCATGGCGGCTCCCACCTGTAGAGCGGAGCTTGCTCCGCTGCGTTTCGTCCGGTTCGTGGGGAAGGCCCCAGCGGAGCAAGCTCCGCTCTACAGGCAGGTTGCTGCGAGATTTGAGGAGACAGTTGCTCCCACCGAAGCATGCGGCGCGATCAGGCCTTTCCCAGCCAGACATTGGCCATGGAGGAGTCGTCCAGCCGTGGAGCCGCGCCTGGCCGTGGCGGGGCTACCGGACGAGATGAGCTCACTGGCCCGCACGCGCTTCACCGACGGATTGGCGGTTCTGAGCTCCGGCGAAGAATCCTCTGTCTCGCGCGGAGCTCCGTGCACCGTATTCAGTCTTTTCTTTCAGTGATTTGCATGGAAAACATCGTGTAACGGTTGATTGTCTGCGCGCCGCCTGCCTAAACTCCCGCAACCCTCTTTTTCTCCTTGCGAACTCCCTATGCGCGCATCCCTCGTTGCGGTCGTTTCCCTGCTCGCCGTTGCTCCGTTCGCACACGCCGAAGCGGCGCAGGACTGTAACGGCGTGGTGCCGCAACCGCTGCCGCAGCGCACGACCGTGCTCTCGCCGGTGGCCGTGGAGCTGTTCGCCAACACCACCAGCCTGGGCGCGCCCAGTGGCGTGCTGGCGCAGTCCTACAACGACGCGCAGTCGGTCGATCGCGTGCTGCTGCGGATGAAGGTCGACGGCTGCCGCGAGCTGGCCATGGCCACGCCGGCGGTGAAGGCCAACGATCCGGCCGCCTACCAGCCCAAGACCCAGTACGACAACACGCCCTGGCGCTTCGACATGAACCAGAACGGCAAGCGCATGACGGCCGACGAGTTCGATGCCTGGATGAAGTCGCGCGGCGTGCGCGTGGTCAAGGCCAAGCCGGCCGCTGCGGCCGCCGCGGTCGCCGTGCCGCCGGGCGAAGTGGTCGCGACGCCGGCCGCCGCGCCCGCCGCGGCAGTGCCGACCGCCGACAAGCAGTAAGTCCGCGCCGTCGGCCCACGCGGCGACGGCATACAGGGGCGCATTCCGATGGCGACGCACAAGCCGGTTCGCGACGATGCGCCGCGGCACGGGTTGGCGCGCGCGCTGTCCAAGCTGGGCCTGTGCTCGCGCACCGAAGCGGCGCGCTGGATCGCGGCGGGGCGCGTGCGGGTGGACGGGCGCGTGGTGCGCGATCCGGAGTTCCCGACTGTCGCCGGCCGTTCGCGGATCGAGGTCGATGGCCAGGCGGACGCGGAAGCGGGCGTCGAACGCCGCTATCTGATGCTCAACAAGCCGCGCGGACTGGTCACCACGGCGCGCGACGAACAGGGGCGCGACACGGTCTATCGCTGCCTGGACGGCGCGGGTCTGCCGTGGCTGGCGCCGGTGGGGCGGCTGGACAAGGCCAGCGAAGGCCTGCTGCTGCTGAGCAACGATCCGGCCTGGGCGGCGGCGATCACCGACCCGTCGACGGGGCCGAGCAAGACCTATCACGTGCAGATCGATGCGATTCCCGATGCCGCGCTGCTGGCGCGACTGGAGCAGGGCGTGTCGGTCGAGGGCGAACACCTGCGTGCCGCCCGCGCGCAGCTGCTGCGCAGCGGCGGGCGCAATGCCTGGCTGGAGATCACGCTGGACGAGGGGCGCAACCGCCAGATCCGGCGGCTGCTCGAGGCGTTCGGCCTGTCCACGCTGCGCCTTGTGCGTGTGGCGATCGGCGAGCTGCCGCTGGGCGCATTGGCCAAGGGCGCGTGGCGTGAACTGACACCGCAGGAGGTGAGCGCGCTGGCGCCGCCTTCCGACGTGGCCCCGCCCGGAAAGAAGGTCGCTCCCTGACCTGATCCGGGCTTAGCTGGATTCCAGCGCGGGCGGCGCTTGTGGCCGCCATCCGCGCACGGCGCTTTACCTCTGCGCCGATGGAACCTTCAACCAATGGCCCAGGCCAAGGCCGTTCTGGCCCCGGCCAGCGGTAAACGAATCAGCTCTTCAGCACGCCCAGCTCGTGGCCGATGCGGATGAAGGCGTCGATGGCCTGGTCCAGGTGCGCGCGGGTGTGCGCCGCGCTGATCTGGGTGCGGATGCGGGCCTGGCCCTTGGGCACCACCGGGAAGAAGAAGCCGATCGCGTAGATGCCTTCTTCCAGCAGGCGCTCGGCGAAGCGCTGCGCCAGCGGCGCGTCGTAGAGCATCACCGGGCTGATCGGGTGCACGCCGGGCTTCAGGTCGAAGCCGGCGGCGGTCATCCGTTCGCGGAAATAGGCCGTGTTGTCGCGCAGCTGCGTGCGCAGGTCGCCGGCGGCGTCGAGCATGTCGAAGGCCTTGATCCCGGCGGCCACCACGTGCGGCGGCAGCGAATTGGAGAACAGGTAGGGACGCGAGCGCTGGCGCAGCAGTTCGACCACCTCGGCGCTGGCGGTGGTGAAGCCGCCCAGCGCGCCGCCCATCGCCTTGCCCAGCGTGCCGGTGATGATGTCGATCCTGTCCAGCACGCCCTTGACCTCGGCCGAGCCGCGCCCGGTCTGGCCCAGGAAGCCGGTGGCGTGGCATTCGTCGATATGGACCAGCGCGCCGTACTTGGCGGCCAGAGCGGTGATCTCGTCGAGCGGGGCGATGAAGCCGTCCATCGAGAACACGCCATCGGTGGTGATCAGCTTGGTCCGGCAGCCGGCGGCGTCGGCCGCCTGCAGCTGCGCCTCCAGGTCGGCCATGTCGCAGTTGGCGTAGCGGAAGCGCTTGGCCTTGCACAGGCGCACGCCGTCGATGATCGAGGCGTGGTTGAGCGCGTCGGAGATGATCGCGTCGTCCTCGCCCAGCAGCGGTTCGAACAGGCCGCCGTTGGCGTCGAAGCAGGCCGCGTACAGGATGGTGTCCTGCTTGCCGAAGAAGCGCGCGATGGTCTGCTCGAGCTGCTTGTGCAGGTCCTGGGTGCCGCAGATGAAGCGCACCGAGGCCATGCCGAAGCCGTGCGTGTCCAGCGCCTGCTTGGCCGCGGCGATGATGTCCGGGTGGTCGGCCAGGCCCAGGTAGTTGTTGGCGCAGAAGTTCAACACCTGGCGCCCGTCGGCCAGGGTGATCTGCGCCGACTGCGGGCCGGTGATGATGCGCTCGGACTTGAACAGCCCGGCCTCGCGGATGCCGTCCAGCTCCTCGGCGTAGCGGTGGGTCAGGGCGGGGAGGGCATCGGTCATCGCGGCGGGCCTGGGAACGGGAACGGAAGGGCGCATTTTACGCGCCCGCCCCGCCGAGGCCGGTTCGCGGGTTCAGCCTGATTCCCGTTGGCGATAAGCACGCGCGCTTTCATTATTTCGTGGCACATTCATGCCTGGGCAGCATAAGCATTCCTGAATGCAGCCCCGCTCGCTGTCCATTACGCAAGGAAATCCGCCATGACCCTCACCCGCACCCGTCGCCTGACTCGCCTGTTCGCGCTGGTCATGGCCTCGTGCCTGCTGACCGTGGCCGCGGCGGCCATGGCCCAGCAGAAGCAGCTGCTCAACGTGTCCTACGACCCTACGCGCGAGCTCTACCGCGCCCTGTCCGACGCCTTCAGCCAGGACTGGAAGGCCAAGCATGGCGAATCGGTCAGCGTGGAGAGCTCGCACGGCGGCTCGGGCAAGCAGGCGCGTGCGGTGATCGATGGCCTGGAGGCCGACGTGGTCACCCTGGCGCTGGCCTACGACATCGACTCGATCGCCAGCCAGGCCAAGCTGCTGCCGACCGACTGGCAGAAGCGCCTGCCGGACAACAGCGCGCCCTATACCTCGACCATCGTCTTCCTGGTGCGCAAGGGCAATCCGAAGCAGATCAAGGACTGGCCCGACCTGCTCAAGCCCGGCGTGCAGGTGATCACGCCCAATCCCAAGACCTCCGGCGGCGCGCGCTGGAACTATCTGGCCGCCTGGGCCTATGGCCTGCACATCTTCAAGGGCGACGAGGCCAAGACCCGGCGCATGGTGACCGCGCTGTACAACAACGTGCCGGTGCTGGACACCGGCGCGCGCGGGGCGACCACCACCTTCGTCCAGCGCGGCATCGGCGATGTGCTGCTGGCCTGGGAGAACGAGGCCTTCCTGTCGCAGGAAGAGCTGGGCAAGGACAAGTTCGACATCGTCGTGCCCAAGCTGTCGATCCTGGCCGAGCCGCCGGTGGCGCTGGTGGACAAGAACGTGGACAAGCACGGCACGCGCGCCGAGGCGCAGGGCTTCCTGGAGTTCCTGTACACGCCGGAGGCGCAGAAGATCATCGCGCACAACTTCTACCGCCCGCGCCATCCCGAGTTCGCCGACGCGGCCGACATCGCGCGCTTCCCCAAGGTGCAGCTGGTGACGGTGGATCAGGTGTTCGGTGGCTGGGCCAAGGCGCAGGCCAAGCACTTCGCCGACGGCGGTGAGTTCGACAAGATGCTGGCGGGAAAGAAGCGGCCTTGAGCGTTGCGATTCCTGCAGCAGGGCGCGCGCGCCGAAGGCGGGTGATTCCCGGCTTCGGCCTCAGCCTGGGCACCACCTTGCTGTGGCTCGGGCTGATCGTGCTGCTGCCGCTGGCGGGGGTGTTCATCAAGTCGGCCGGCCTGGGCTGGCACGGACTGTGGGCCGTCTGGACCGACCCGCGCGTGCTGGCCGCGCTGCGCGTGAGCTTTTCCACCGCGCTGGCGGCGGCGGCGTTCAACGCGGTGGCCGGCACGCTGGTGGCCTGGGTGTTCGTGCGCTACGACTTTCCGGGCAAGCGTCTGTTCGATGCGGTGGTGGATCTGCCGTTCGCGCTGCCCACGGCGGTGGCCGGCATCGCACTGACCCAGCTCTATGGCCCGACCGGCTGGCTCGGCCGCTGGCTGGAGGCCGGCGGACTCAAGGTCGCCTACACCCCCCTGGGCATCACGGTGGCGCTGGTGTTCATCGGCCTGCCGTTCGTGGTGCGCGTGGTCGAGCCGGTCCTGGCCGAGGTCGAATCCGAACTGGAGGAGGCCGCCGCCAGCCTCGGCGCCGGGCGCTTGCGCACGGTCGCGCAGGTGGTGCTGCCCACGGTGTGGCCGGCGGTGCTGTCCGGCTTCGCGCTGGCGTTCGCGCGTGGGGTGGGCGAATACGGCTCGGTGATCTTCATCGCCGGCAATCTGCCGGGCGTGTCGGAGATCGCGCCGCTGCTGATCACCATCAAGCTGGAGGAGTTCGATTACGCCGGTGCCACCGCGATCGCCGCGGCGATGCTGCTGCTGTCCTTCTTCCTGCTGCTGGTGATCAACACGCTGCAGGCGCGGCTGGCGCGGCGCGGCCTGAAGGTGCCGGCCTGATGGCCGCCGTGTCCGTGCCCGTGCCACGGCGCGCGCTGCGCGCGCCGACCACCGAGCCGGCGTGGATGAAGTGGACGCTGGTAGGGCTGGCGCTGCTGTTCCTGCTGTCCTTCCTGCTGTTGCCGCTGGTGCTGGTGTTCACCGAGGCGCTGCGCAGCGGCCTGCCGACCTTTCTCAAGGCGATCACCGACCGCGACGCGCTGGCGGCGATCCGGCTGACCCTGGTGGTGACCGCGATCGTGGTGCCGCTGAACCTGATCTTCGGCATCGCCGCGGCCTGGGCGGTGAGCAAGCACCGCTTCCCCGGCAAGCGTATCCTGGTCAGCCTGATCGACCTGCCGTTCGCCGTCTCGCCGGTGGTGGCCGGCCTGGTCTTCATGCTGATCTTCGGCCGCCAGGGTTGGGCTTGGCCGCTGATCGACGAGGGCTGGCGCGTGCATCTGCCGGTGTTGGGGGACACGCTGATCCAGCTGCCGCAGATCGTGTTCGCGCTGCCGGGCATCGTACTGGCCACGACCTTCGTCACCTTCCCCTTCATCGCCCGCGAGCTGATGCCGCTGATGGAGCAGCAGGGCAGCGACGAGGAGCTGGCCGCGCTCAGCCTGGGCGCCAGCGGCTGGCAGACCTTCTGGCGCGTGACCCTGCCCAACATCCGCTGGGCGCTGCTGTACGGCGTGCTGCTGTGCGCGGCCAGGTCGATGGGCGAGTTCGGCGCGGTTTCGGTGGTGTCCGGGCATATTCGCGGGCGCACCAACACCTTGCCGCTGCACGTGGAAATCCTCTACAACGAGTACGCCTACAGCGCGGCCTTCGCCGCCGCCTCCCTGCTGGCGCTGAGCGCGCTGGTCACCCTGGCGCTCAAGTCCTGGCTGGAATGGCGCCACGGCGAGGCGCTGGCGGCCAGACACCGACACTGATTCAAGGTCCGCAACAATCCATGGGCATCACGGTCGAACACCTCTCCAAGCGCTTCGGCGCCTTCGCCGCGCTGGACGCGATCGATCTGGACATCCGTCCGGGCGAGCTGCTGGCGCTGCTGGGCCCGTCCGGGTCGGGCAAGACCACGCTGCTGCGGGTGATCGCCGGGCTGGAGCATGCCGACGGCGGGCGCGTGCTGTTCGATGGCCAGGACGCCTCGGTGCTGCCGGTGCAGCAGCGCCAGGTGGGCGTGGTGTTCCAGCACTACGCGCTGTTCAAGCACATGCGGGTGGAGGAGAACATCGCCTTCGGCCTCAAGGTCCGCCGTGGCCGCGCGCGCTGGCCGAAGGCCCGGATCGCCGCGCGCGTGCGCGAGCTGCTCTCGCTGGTGCAGCTCGAGGGCTTGGGCGCGCGCTATCCCACCCAGCTCTCCGGCGGTCAGCGCCAGCGCGTGGCCCTGGCGCGTGCGCTGGCGATCGAGCCGAAGATGCTGCTGCTGGACGAGCCCTTCGGCGCGCTCGATGCCAAGGTGCGCCGCGACCTGCGCCGCTGGCTGCGCCAGGTACACGAGGCGACCGGGGTGACCACCGTGTTCGTCACCCACGACCAGGAAGAGGCGCTGGAGCTGGCCGACCGCGTGGCCATCCTCAACAAGGGCCGCATCGAACAGATCGGCACGCCGGCGCAGGTCTACGACCAGCCCGCGTCGGCCTTCGTCTACGGCTTCGTCGGCGAGGCCAACCGCCTCTCGGGCCACAAGGCCGGCGAGGTGCTGCGCGTCGGCGGTCTGGAGCTGGCTGCGCCGCAAGGCGATGCGCTGGCCGACGGCGCGGTGGCGCTGTTCGTGCGTCCCCAGGATCTGCAGCCGGTCGCGCCGGGGCAGGGCGGCTGGCAGGCGCAGGTGGAGAGCGTGCAGCGCAGCGGTCCGCGCCAGCGCATCCATGCCCGTCTCGACGATGGCACGCCGTTGGAGCTGGAGCTGCCGGCCGCGACCGAAAGCGTGCAGGTGGGCGCGCGGGTCGGCCTGGTCCCGGCGCGCTGGGGCGCCTTCGCCGAGCGCTAGCCGGGCTTGCCGATGCGCCGGCAGCTTGCGGTCGAGTGACAGTTGCTGCCTGGCCAGCGGATCACCAACTCACGGCGTTCTCGCCGGACGGACATGGAACGAAAAAGGCGCCTTGCGGCGCCTTTCGCGTGATGACCCGAGGAGGACCTCAGTTCCAGCTCAGCACGACCTTGCCGGCCTTGCCTTCCTCCATCAGGTCGAAGCCCTTCTGGAAGTCGTCGATCGGCAGCTGGTGGGTCAGCACCTTGCCCAGCGGGAAGCCGCTCAGCACCAGCTGGGTCATCTTGTACCAGGTCTCGTACATCTTGCGGCCGTAGATGCCCTGCACGGTCAGGCCCTTGAAGATGATCTTGTCCCAGTCCGCGCCGGCGCCGCGCGGCATGATGCCGAGCATGGCGATCTTGCCGCCGTGGTACATGCAGTCGAGCATGTCGTTGAAGGCGCGCGGGTTGCCGCTCATCTCCAGGCCGACGTCGAAGCCTTCCATGTGCAGGTCGGCCATCACGTCCTTGAGCGAGGTGTTGGCGACGTTGACCACGCGCGTGGCGCCCATGTCGGCGGCCAGCTTGAGGCGGAAGTCGTTGACGTCGGTGACCACCACGTTACGCGCGCCGATGTGCTTGCAGATGCCGGCGGCGATGATGCCGATCGGGCCGGCGCCGGTGATCAGCACGTCCTCGCCGATCACGTCGAACTCCAGCGCGCAATGCGCCGCGTTGCCGTAGGGGTCGAAGAACGCGGCCAGCTCGGAGGGGATCTGGTCGGGGATCGGCCACAGGTTGGAGGCCGGCATCACCATGTACTCGGCGAAGGCGCCGTTGACGTTGACGCCGATGCCGACCGTGTTAGGGCACAGGTGCGGACGTCCGCCGCGGCAGTTGCGGCAGTGCCCGCAGACGATGTGGCCCTCGGCCGAGACGCGCTGGCCGACCTGGTAGCCGGTCACCGCCGAGCCCAACTGCGCAATACGGCCGACGAACTCATGGCCGATGGTCAGGCCCGGCTTGATGGTGCGCTGGCTCCACTCGTCCCACAGGTAGATGTGCAGGTCGGTGCCGCAGATGGCGGTCTTCTCCAGCTTGACCAGCACCTCGTTGGGGCCGGGCACGGGCTTGGCGACCTGTTCCATCCAGATGCCCTTGCCCGCCTCGCGCTTGACCAGCGCTTTCATCGTGTCCGCCATGGTGCGTTGCAACCAAAGACAAAGAGGAGACCAATTATAAGCCGCGGCCCGGCGTGGACCTTTCATCCACGCCGGGCCGCCGTCCCCGCTTGCGCGATCAGAAGCGCGCGTCGACCGTGAAGAACACCTGGCGCGGGGCGCCGGCCATCAGGGTCTGGTTGTAGCCGTCCGGATCGGAGGCGACATAGCCGTTGGTGCCGGTGGTGGCGAAGTAGCGCTTGTCGGTCAGGTTGGTCACGTTGACCGAGACGTCCAGGCGGGAGAGCGCGCCGACCCGGCCGAAGTCGTAGCCGCCGCCGGCGTTGAACAGCCAGTAGCTGGGCACGCTGGAGTCGTTGAGGTAGGTGAGGTAGCGCTTGTCGGTGTACTTGCCGTCGATCGAGGCGTGCCAGCCGTCCTGCCGCCAGGACAGGCTGGAGGAGAACATCCATTCCGGCAGGCCGACGACCTGCTTGCCCTTGGTCGCCACCACGCCGTTGTTGAGGTAGTCGTCCTGGTACTTGGAGCGGTTCCAGGACAGGGTGTTGAGCCAGCTCAGTCCGTCGATCGGCTTCCACACCAGGGCCAGGTCGACGCCGCTGCTGTCCACCTCGCCGACGTTGCTCAGGATCGCCGAGCAGGTCTGGATGGCGCTGCACGGGGAGATGGTCAGCAGGCGGTTGGAGAAGCGCGTGTAGTAGGCGCCGACCGAGGCCTCGTAGCGCTCGCCATGGGTACGCCAGCCGGCCTGCACGGTCTGCGACTGCTCCGGGTCCAGGGTGTTCTTGAGCTGGTTGAACGTGGCCTGGTTGGTGGCGAACGGGCTGTAGCCGAAGGCGGCGATGTTCTTGCTGTAGGAGGCGTAGACGTCCTGCGCCTCGTCGAGCTTGTAGCTGATGCCGACCTGAGGCAGGAAGTGGTCGTCGGCCTTGATCGTGCCCTGCGCATAGCTGCTGCTGGGCACCAGCGAGCGCGCCTGGATCTGCGTGCTCACCGCTTTTGCGCCGAAGTTGAGGCTCAGCCGGTCGTCGAGCAGGTGCAGGGTGTCCTGCGCATAGGCCATGCGCGTGCGGATCTGATACTTCTGCAGGAACTGGCGGTAGAACGGGTCGCCGGCCTCGTAGAAGTTGAACATGGAAGTGAACGGCCCACCCAGCTGGAAGTAATTACGCTCCTGGGTGTTCTGCGCGTTCTCGGCCCATCCGCCCAGCTCGATCTCGTTGATGCCGATGTTGAACTTCAGCGCGGCGGTGCCGCCGAAGCGGTCCAGGCCGTAGTCGGTGGTGCGCATGGACAGCGGCACGCTGGCCGAGGTCGGCACGTAGGGCGTGACCCATTGCCCCTCGCCGCGGTCGCCGTGGTAGTAGCCGGTCACGTCCAGCGAGACGGCGGGACTGAAGACGAAGCTGCCGGCCAGCGCGGCCAGGGTGTCGTCGCGCAGACCGGCGCCCCAGTAGTAGGTGGCGTCCAGCCAGTCGTAGTCGGCCGGCAGGCCGGCCAGCGAGACCGGGTAGCCGTTGGCCACGCCGGCATAGGTACCGGTGCGCTGGTAGGCGCGCGCCATCTGCGCGGCAGTGGCCCAGTCCGGCACCAGGTAGTCGTAGTCCCAGCCCAGCACCTTCTGGCTGGTCAGCGACAGGTCCATGTAGTCCTGTTCCTTGCGCCGCGACTTGTCCACGAACAGGCTGACGCGGTTGCCCTCGCCCCAGGCGTACAGCGCCTTGGCGTTGAACTGCTCGTAGCGCTGGCTGCCGTCGCCCTTCCACTTGTCCATGTCCGAGTCGGCATAGGCCACGTAGGCCGACAGGTCGTTGTGCTCGCCGGTGTCCAGGCGCGCATAGGTGCGGCTGGCGTTGCGGTCGCCGACGGTCTGCGAGAAGCGACCGCCGAACTCGGTCTCCGGATCGGCCGAATAGAACTGCAGCGTGCCGCCCAGGTTGCTGTTGGAGGCCGTGCCCAGCGCGCCGGCGCCCTGCGCCAGTTCGACCGAGGCGATGTTCTCGGAGAGGATGGCGCGGGTGATGGACAGGCCGTTGGTGACGCCGTAGCTCATGTTGCCCAGCGGCACGCCGTCCAGGGTGAAGCCCAGGCGGCTCTGGTCGAAGCCGTGCAGGTAGATCGCGGTAGACCACTCGTAGGCGCCGGTGGCGTCGGCCGACTGGAACTGCACGCCAGGCAGCTTGTCGATCGCCTTCAGGGCGCTGCTGCCGGCGGGCAGGCGTTCGATGTCCTGCTGGTTGACGCGCTGCACCTGGCGGGTCGCGCCGCGCGCGACCACCGAGACCGCATCGAGCTGCTTGGCATCGGCCGGGGCCGCCTCGGCCGCGTCGGCCGGCGGGTCGGCGGCCTGGGCCAGGCCGGAGATGGAGCAGAGCAGGGCGAGCGCCAGGGCGCTGCGGCGCGGCGTGGGAATCGAAAGTGACATCGGTGAAAGCCGTGAGGGAGGAGGCGGCGGAACGGTGTCACCGATTCATGAAGTTGCGATGACGAGGCGATGACGTCCCGGATGTCGTGCGCCTGACAAACATCTGGCGTATACCGCTGGGCGGCCGGCGCTGCGCCGGGCTTTCTTTCGTTTCCGAGGTGTCGGTATGCACAAACTTTCGCGTCGCGATTTCCTGCAGCGCCTCTCGGCGCTGACCGCCGCCGGCCTGCTGCCTGCCTCCATCGGCCGCGCGCTGGCGCTGCCGGCGCGGGTGCGCAGCGGCACGCTGGCGGACATGGAGCATGTGGTGATCCTGATGCAGGAGAACCGCGCCTTCGATCACTACTTCGGCACGTTGCGCGGGGTGCGCGGCTTCGACGATCCGCGCCCGCTGCGGCTGCGCGATGGCGCGCCGGTATGGCAGCAGCGCCAGGACGGCGGCGCGCCCGTGCTGCCCTTCCACCTGGACACGCGCGCCACCAGCGCGGCGGTGATGAAGAGCCTGGACCACAACTGGAAAGGCGCGCGCGGCCAGGACGCCGCGCGCTGGCAGCACTACGACTGCTGGGTGCCGTACAAGGGCGCGCTGAGCATGGGGCATCTGCAGCGCGCGGACATCCCGTTCTATCACGCGCTGGCCGATGCCTTCACCGTGTGCGATGGCTACTTCTGCTCGCTGCACGGGCCGACCAATCCTAACCGCATGTATCTGTTCACCGGCAGCAGCGGGCTGAGCGTGGGCAACGACGGCGATCAGGCGGTGGACAACGTGGACGATGGCAACTGGACCGCGGACATGAAGCGCGACCGGGCCGACTTCGTCGGCCTGCGCTGGACCACGTATGCCGAACGCCTGCAGGAGGCCGGCATCGACTGGCGCGTCTACCAGGAGTACGACAACTACGGCGACAACCCGCTGTCCTCGTTCGCGCGCTTCCGCGCCATGGACGTGCGCGACCCGCTGTACCGGCGCGGGCGCGGGATCGTGCCCGGCTCCGATGCCGACAATGCGCAGCACAGCACCGCCCAGCACCTGGTCGATGCCTTCGCCGCCGACGTGCGTGACGGAAAGCTGCCGCAGGTGTCGTGGATCGTCGCGCCGTATCCGTACAGCGAGCACCCCGAGGCCACGCCGGCCCATGGCGAGTCGCTGGCCTCGCGCATCCTCGATGCGCTCACCGCCGTGCCCGAGGTCTGGGCGCGGACCTGCCTGATCATCAATTACGACGAGAACGACGGCTTCTTCGACCATGTGCCCGCGCCGCTGCCGGCGCTGGAGGCGCGCATGGGCGCCAGCCAGGTCGAGGTGCGCGGCGAAAGCTACAAGGGCACGCCGGTCGGCCTGGGCGTGCGCGTGCCGATGACGGTGGTCTCGCCGTGGACGCGCGGGGGCTGGGTCGATTCGCAGGTGTTCGACCACACCTCGGTGCTGCGCCTGCTGGAGGCGCGCTTCGGCGTGGCCGAGCCGAACATCAGCCCGTGGCGGCGCGCGGTGGCCGGCGATCTGACCAGCGTGTTCGACTTCGCCACGCCCGATGACTCGGCGCTCTCGGCCCTGCCGTCCACCGCCGACTATCTGCAGCGCATGCAGGCCGCCGCGCGCCAGCCCGCGCCGGTGGTGCCGGTGCCGGGCGCGCAGCCGAAGCAGGAGCCCGGCCAGCGCCCGGCGCGCGCCCTGCCGTACGCGCTGCAGGTGCACACGCGCCACGGCGAGGACGGGCTGCGCCTGGTCTTCGTCAACGACGGGCCGGCGGCGGCGGTGTTCAACGTCTACGCCGACGGCGGCGCGGCCGGGCCCTGGTACTACACGGTGCTGCCGGGCCGCACGCTGGAGGACGCGCCGCATGCGCTGCCGGCCGGCGCCTACGCGCTGGCGGTGCACGGGCCGAACGGCTTCCTGCGCGAGTTCGCCGGCGAGGGCCATGCCGCGCCGGTGGTCGAGGCGACCCAGGACGGCGAGACGCTGGTGCTGCAGCTGTCCAATCCCACGCGCACGCCGGTCGCCCTGCAGCTGCGCGCGCTGGACTACGCCGACCCGGCGCCGCGCAGGATCAGCCTGCGCCCGGGCGAGCGACAGACCGTGCGCATCGAGGTGGCCCAGGCCGACCACTGGTACGACCTGGAACTCACCCAGCCGGGCGGCGCCTTCCGCCGCCGCCTGGCCGGGCACCTGGAAACCGGCCGCCCCAGCCGCAGCGACCCGGCGATCGGGCGGGTGAGCTGACCACGGCGGGCACGCTTCGCGGTGCGGGCGGGGTGCGGTCACAATGGCGCCCCCAACGTCCCGCACCGCCCGATGTCCGTCCCCACCTCCCGCTCCCTGGCCGATTGGCTCAGCTACATCCAGGCCCAGCATCCCAGCGCCATCGAGCTGGGCCTGGAGCGCGTGCGCGCGGTGGCCGAGGCGATGGGCCTGGGCAAGCCGGCGCGCCAGGTCGTCACGGTCGGCGGCACCAACGGCAAGGGCTCGACCGTGGCCTTCCTCGAGGCCATCGCCCGCGCCGGCGGCTGGAAGGTCGGCGCCTACACCTCGCCGCATCTGCGGCGCTACAACGAGCGGGTGCGCATCGACGGCGTGGAGGCCGACGACGCGGCGCTGGTGGAGGGGTTCGAGGCGGTCGAGGCCGCGCGCGGCCACACCCCGCTGACCTATTTCGAATACGGCACGCTGGCCGCGCTGTGGCTGTTCCAGCGCGCCGGGCTGGACCTGGCCGTGCTGGAAGTCGGCCTGGGCGGCCGGCTCGATGCCGTCAACGTGATCGACCCGGACGTGGCGGTGATCACCACCGTGGACATCGACCACACCGACTGGCTGGGCGCCGACCGCGAGGCCATCGGCAAGGAGAAGGCCGGCATCGCCCGGCCGTGGACGCCGCTGGTGCTGGGCGAGGTCACCGCGCCCTCCAGCGTGCTCGGCCACGCCTACGCCATCGGCGCGGCGGTGATCCAGCTGGGCAACGACTTCTTCCACGAGGCGGCCGAGGACGGCCAGTGGCGCTGGCGCGAGGTCGGCACCGAGCTGCTGCTGCCGGCGCTGCCGCTGGACGCGCCGGCACAGCGCGCCAATGCCGCCACCGCGATCGCCGCGCTGCGCGCGCTGCCCGAGGAGCTGCCGGCCAGCGCCTTCGCCGCCGGCATCGCCCAGGCGCGCGTGCCCGGGCGCCTGCAGCGGCTGCAGCGCGCGGGCATCGAGATCCGCCTGGACGTGGGCCACAACCCCCAGGCCGCGCGCGAACTGGCCGCGTTCCTGGACCGGCACCCGGCGCGCACGCTGGCGGTCTACGCCGCGCTGTCGGACAAGGACGCCGCCGGCGTGGCCACCGCGCTGGCGGGGCGCGTGGCGCGCTGGTTCCTGGCCGGGCTGGAGCCCGGCACGCCGCGCGGGCAGGACGCCGATACGCTCGCCGCGCGCCTGGCCGGCACGCCGGCCGCGGCGGGTGAACGTTTTGCCGGCATCGCCGAGGCGCTGCACGCTGCGCTCGAGGCCGCCGCGCCGGGCGAGCGCGTGCTGGTGTTCGGCTCGTTCCACACCGTGGCCGAGGCGCTGGCGGTGCTGGATTCAGGCGCATGAGGAAAGCGCCGCGGCGCGCGCGCTTATAATTCGCCACTTCATCACCAAAGCCGTCGCCCAAGACGATGGATACCGCTTTGAGAAACCGCATCATCGGCGCCATCGTCCTGGTCGCCCTGGCCGTCATCTTCCTGCCCATGCTGATCAAGGGCCCCGCCAGCGACAGCGGCGTCTCGGATGTCTCCACCGATGTGCCCAAGGCGCCGGAGGGCCAGTTCGAGACCCGCGACCTGCCGCTGGTGACCCCCGGCCAGCCCGGCGCCAACGGCGCCACCGGCATGCCCGCCCAGCCCAAGCCGGCCACCGAGACGCTGACCCCGGCCGACGCGCCCAAGCCGGCCACCAACGCCCAGGGCCTGCCGCTGGCCACCGCCGGCGGCGACTACGCGGTGACCTTCGGCGCCTACGCCAGCCAGGCCGATGCCGATGTGGTCATCGACCGCCTGCGCCAGTCCGGGCTCGAGGCCTTCCGCCAGGAGGCCACCATCGGCGGCAAGCCGGCCTGGCGCGTGCGTGTGGGGCCATACGCCGACCGCGCGCAGGCCGAGATCGCGCGCCTGGCCGCGGTCAAGGTGCGCAGCGACGTCAAGGCCGAGGTGATCGCACTGGACGCTGGCAGCGACGCGCCGGCCACCGCGCCCGCGGCCTCCACGCCGCCTGCAGCCACGCCGGCCACCCCCAATCCCGATGCGGCCCAGCTGGCCACCGAGGCGCCGCCGGCGGCCAAGCCCGCGCCCGCGGCCAAGCCTGAACCGGCCGCCAAGCCGGCGCCGACGCCGGCCAAGCCGGCCGCGCCGGTCGAATCCAAGCCCCCGGTCGCCGCCGTGCCCAAGCCGGCCGCCACCGGCGTGGGCTTCGCCGTGCAGGTCGGCGCGTTCGGCAAGGAAGCCGATGCCAACAGCCTGCGCGACAAGCTGCGCGGCAACGGTTTCAGCGCCTTCGTCGAGCCGGTGTCCACCGACAGCGGCCGGCTGTTCCGGGTGCGGGTCGGGCCGGTGTCCACCCGCGCCGAGGCCGACCAGCTCAAGGCGCAGGTCGCCGCGCGCAACGGCCTGACCGGCATCGTCCGCCCGCATCCTTAGAGGCCTTGAAGGACGCCGGTTGGTCCAGGGAGGAAGACCGATGACTTCGAAGCGGCCCAATCCGTCCATCTCTTCACGGCGCCGGGAGTAGCCCGTGATCGATCTGGTCCTGGGCACGGTGATCGTGGTGTCCACCCTGCTGGGGCTGCTGCGCGGCTTCGTCGGGATCGTGGTCGGCACCCTGTCCTGGGTGCTGGCGGGCCTGGCGGCCTTCCTGTTCGGCGACCGCGCCGCGCGCCAGTTCGCCGACGGCGGGACGCCGGGCATGACCGACTACCTGGGCGGCTACGCGCTGACCTTCGTCGGGGTGATGATCGTGGTGGCGCTGATCGGCATGGTGATCAAGGCCTCGGTGCGCAACACCAGCCTCTCGGGCGTGGATCGCCTGGCCGGCGGCGGGCTGGGGCTGGTGCGCGGCGGGTTCTTCGCCTGTGTGCTGGTGCTGCTGCTGTCCTTCACCCCGCTGCCGCACGAGGCGGCCTGGCGCCAGTCGCATCTGATGCCCCTGATCGCGCCCGGCGCGGACTGGATGCGCGCCCAGCTGCCGGAACTGTCCGTGCCGCAAATGCCGGCGATGCCCGATCTGCGGGACATGAACGTGGACCGGTTACGCAACCTGGATCTCAACAACCCGGCCTTGTCAGGCGATAATGGCGCCCTCAACGACAAGTTCCAGCAGGCGGCCGCGCAGCTGCCGCAACTCGGGCAGACGGTGTCCGAGGCTCTGAAGGGCGACGGCGGACGCAGTGCCGGCCGCTGGCCCCAGCCCCTTGAAGACCCCGCACCGGGCGATCCGGCCCAGGTGCATCCCAACGAAGGCGACCCGGCGCGGGTCGTGCCAACGCCCAAGGGCCAGGAACGGTCGCGCTAGTTTCGTCACGTCACCTCGCAGCAAACCCGAGCGGAGAACACCCATGTGCGGCATCGTCGGAATCGTCGGTACCCAGAACGTCGCTGGCCAGCTCTATGACGGCCTGACAGTGCTGCAGCACCGCGGCCAGGATGCCGCCGGCATCGCCACGGCCAACGGCACCCGCCTGCGCGTGCAGAAGGCCAACGGCCTGGTGCGCGATGTGTTCGACGAAAAGCGCATGGCCGTGCTGGAAGGCCGCGTGGGCATCGCCCACTGCCGCTATCCGACCGCCGGTTCGGAGGGCATGGACGAGGCGCAGCCGTTCTACGTCAACTCGCCCTACGGCATCGCCCTGGCGCACAACGGCAACCTGACCAACACCGAGGCGCTGCGCCAGCAGGTGTTCGAGGCCGATCGCCGCAACATCAACACCGACTCGGACAGCGAGGTGCTGCTGAACGTGTTCGCCCACGAGCTGGACGCCCAGCGCATGCTCACCCCCGAGGCGGCGATCCGCGCGGTGGCCGGCGTGCACCGGCGCTGCCGCGGCGGCTACGCGGTGGTCAGCGTGGTGCTGGGCCTGGGCCTGGTGGCCTTCCGCGACCCGCACGGCATCCGCCCGCTGGTGCTGGGCAAGCGCGAGAGCGTGGAGGGCGACGAATACATCGTGGCCTCCGAATCGGCGGTGCTGGACATCCTGGGCTTCGCGCGCGTGCGCGACGTGCGCCCGGGCGAGGCGCTGGTGGTCACCGCGCGCGGCGAGCTGTTCTCCGAGATCTGCGCGACCAGCACCGAGCACGCGCCGTGCATCTTCGAGTACGTGTACTTCGCCCGGCCCGATTCGATGATCGACAACGTCTCGGTGCACAAGGCGCGCATGCGCATGGGCATGAAGCTGGGCGAGAAGATCCTGCGCCTGCGGCCCGACCACGACATCGACACCATCATCCCGATCCCCGACACCTCGCGCGATGCGGCGCTGGAGATCTCCAACGTGCTGGGCGTGAAGTACCGCGAGGGCTTCGTCAAGAACCGCTACGTCGGCCGCACCTTCATCATGCCGGGGCAGGGCGAGCGCACCAAGTCGGTGCGCCGCAAGCTCAACCCGATCCATCTGGAGTTCCGCAACCGCGTGGTGCTGCTGGTCGACGACTCGATCGTGCGCGGCACCACCAGCCGCCAGATCGTGCAGATGGCGCGTGACGCCGGCGCGCGCAAGGTCTACCTGGCCAGCGCCGCGCCGCCGGTGCGCCATCCCAACATCTACGGCATCGACATGCCGGCCGCCGAGGAGCTGGTCGCCCACGGCCGCACCGAGCAGGAGATCGAGGAATTCCTCGGCTGCGACTGGCTGATCTACCAGGACCTGGACGATCTGGAAACGGCCGTGCGCGAGGGCAATCCGCAGCTCAAGCGCTTCGATTCCTCGTGCTTCGACGGCGACTACGTGACCGGCATCGAGCCGGGCTACTTCGAGCGCATCCAGCAGCTGCGCTCGGACGAGGCCAAGCGCAAGCGCCGCGCGGTCTGAGGCCGCCTCGCGTCGATGGCGATCACCCTGGAAGACCTGTGCGTGGCGCTGGGCGAGGACATCAACCGCGCCACGCTGCTGACCGACTGGGCCTGGCTGACCGGCGGCCAGATGCAGCCGCTGATGCTCAGCGTGGCCGGCGATGCCTTCGTGCAGGCCCGGCAGGAACAGGCCGTGTATTTCCTGGACTGCGTCGACGGCGTGCTGGAGAAGGTCGCCGACGATCTGCCTGAATTCCTGCAGCGGCTGGGCGATGCCGATTTCGTCGCGCACTGCTTCCGCTTCGACCTGGTCGCACCGCGGCTGCGCGCCGGCGAGGCGCTCGCCGCGGGCCAGGTCTGGGCCTTCCGCCTGCCGCCGGTGCTGGGCGGCGCGCGCACCAGCGAGGCGCTGGAGCCGACCGACCTGAAGGCCTACCTGTCGCTGACCGGACAGCTGCACGCGCAGGTCGCCTCGCTGCCGCCGGGCGTGACCGTCGACGATCTCTCCCACGCGCTCGAATGAGCGCGGCGGTCGCGAGCCCCGCGCGCGAGCTGTTCGCCGCGGCGCGCCAGTGCCTGGACGCGGCCGATCCGGCCGAGAAGGTCGCCCTGACCCAGCGCTACGCGGCGGCCTTCGCGCGCGGCGAGCTGCCGCTGCCCGAGGACGCGCCGCCGCCCGATCCGATCCGCATGCCCGGCCGCCCGCCGCGACCGCGGCTGGTGCATCCGCGCGAAGTGCCCAAGCGCGGCCTGGGCAGCGTGGAGGGGCGCGCGGCCTTCGTCCATGCCATCGCCCATATCGAACTCAACGCCATCGACCTGGGCTGGGACGCGGTCTACCGCTTCCGCGGCCTGCCGGCTGCGTTCTACGCCGACTGGGTGGGCGTGGCCCACGACGAATCGCGCCACTTCATGCTGCTGCGCACGCGCCTGCAGGCGCTGGGCTACGACTACGGCGACTTCGACGCGCATCACGGCCTGTGGGAGATGTGCGAGAAGACCGCCCACGACGGCCTGGCGCGCATGGCCCTGGTGCCGCGCGTGCTGGAGGCGCGTGGGCTCGACGTCACCCCGGGCATGATCGGCAAGCTGCGTGCGCTGGGCGACACCGATACCGTCGCGATCCTGGAGCTGATCCTGCGCGAGGAAGTGGCGCACGTGGCGGCCGGCTCGCGCTGGTACCGCTGGTACTGCGCCCGCGAGGGCGTCGAGCCGCGCGCGCGCTTCCGTGAACTGCTGCGCCAGTACGCCGGCGGCTATCTGCGCGGACCGTTCAATCTGGAAGCCCGCCTGCAGGCCGGCTTCGACGGGGACGAACTGGCGGCGCTGGAAGCGCCCTGAGCCCGAGCGCGTTGGGGAAATGCGATGGAGTGAGGCCCCACCTGTAGAGCGGAGCTTGCTCCGCTGGAGCTTTCCTCACGAACCGAACGAAGAGCAGCGGAGCTCGCTCCGCTGGAGCCTCCCCCACGAACCGAACGAAGAGCAGCGGAGCTCGCTCCGCTGGAGCCTCCCCCACGAACCGAACGAAGAGCAGCGGAGCAAGCTCCGCTCTACAGGCGGGCCGCGAGAGTTGTGGAGACAGTTGCTCCCACCAGACTTCGCCTCTATTGCACCGGCAGCGACTGCAGGTCATAGCCCTGCGGCGTCACCCGCAGCACCGAGCCCTGCTCGTACCAGTCGCCCAGCACGATGCGCGTGCAGGCCTTCCCGTCGACGGTGAGTTCGTGCACGGCCGGGCGATGGGTGTGGCCATGGATCATGCGCGTCAGGCCGTAGCGCACGAAGCTGGTCTCGACCTCGGCCGGGGTGACGTCGGTCAGCGTCTCGAACTGGGCGCTGTCGTTCTTCATGCCGCCCTGATGCGCGGCGCTGGCCGCACGGGCCTGCGCGGCGAAGGCGATGCGCGCGGCCAGCGGCTGGGCCAGCATGTGCGCCTGCCAGGCCGGATTGCGGGTCTGCGCGCGCACCTGCTGGTAGGCCACGTCCGAGGTGCACAGCAGATCGCCGTGCAGCAGCAGCACCGGCTCGCCGTAGAGTTCGACCACGGCCGGGTCGGGCAGCAGGCGCATGCCGCAGCGTTCGGCGTAGTCCTGGCCGAGCAGGAAGTCGCGGTTGCCGTGGATGAAGAACACCGCCACGCCCGCCTCGCTGACTGCGCGCAGCCCCTGGGCGACCTGGGTGGCCAGCTCGGACGGGTCGTCGTCGCCCACCCAGGCCTCGAACAGGTCGCCCAGGATGTACAGCGCCTCGGCCTGCAGCGCCTCCTGGCGCAAGAACCGCAGGAACAGGTCGGTGATGGCCGGACGGCTGGCGTCCAGGTGCAGGTCGGAGATGAACAGCGTGGTCATCGGCGCATGATACCGGCCCGGCCGCGTGGCGCCGGGTAAAATGGCGGCCATTCCCCGTTCGCACGTTCCCTTGGGCTCTTCATGACCTGCCGTACCCGCTTCGCCCCCAGTCCCACCGGCTATCTGCACATCGGCGGCGCGCGCACCGCGCTGTACTGCTGGCTGGAGGCGCGCCACCGCGGCGGGCAGTTCGTCCTGCGCATCGAAGACACCGACCGCGAGCGCAGCACGCAGGCGGCCATCGACGCGATCCTGGAGGCGATGGACTGGCTGGGCCTGGACTACGACGAGGGCCCGGTCTACCAGACCCAGCGCATCGCGCGCTACCAGGAGATCGCCGAGCAGCTGCTGGCGCAGGGCAAGGCCTACTACGCCTACGAGACGCGCGAGGAGCTCGACGCCATGCGCGAGGCCGCCATGGCCAGGCAGGAGAAGCCGCGCTACAACGGCGCCGCGCGCGAGCTCAACCTGCCGTACCGCGACGATCCCAACCGCGTGATCCGCTTCAAGAACCCGCTCGATGGCAGCGTGGTGTTCGACGACCTGATCAAGGGCCGCATCGAGATCGCCAATGCCGAGCTGGACGACATGGTGATCTTCCGCCCGGACGGCTACCCGACCTACAACTTCGCCGTGGTGGTGGACGACTGGGACATGGGCATCACCGAGGTCATCCGCGGCGACGACCACATCAACAACACCCCGCGCCAGATCAACATCTACCAGGCGCTGGGCGCGCCGGTGCCGAAGTTCGCGCACATGCCGATGATCCTGGACGAGCAGGGCGCCAAGCTGTCCAAGCGCACCGGCGCGGCCGACGTGATGCAGTACAAGGACGCCGGCTACCTGCCGCACGCGCTGATCAACTACCTGGCACGGCTGGGCTGGTCGCACGGCGATCAGGAGCTGTTCTCGCGCCAGGAGCTGATCGAGCTGTTCGACGTCAAGGACGTCAACTCCAAGGCCGCGCGCCTGGACATGGCCAAGCTGGGCTGGGTCAACCAGCACTACCTCAAGACCGACGCGCCGGAGACCATCGCCCCGCAGCTGGTCTATCAGCTGGAGAAGCTGGGCGTGGACCTGGCCGCCGGCCCGGCGCCGGTGGACGTGGTGATCGCCCTGCGCGAGCGCGTGCAGACCCTGAAGGAGATGGCCGAGAAGGCCGTGGTCTGGTACCAGCCGCTGACCGAATACGACGAGGCCGCCGTGGCCAAGCACCTCAAGCCCGCCGCCGGCGCGCCGCTGGCCAAGGCGCGTGAGCTGCTGGCGGCGCTGGGCGAGTGGCAGGTCGAGTCGGTCTCGGCCGCGCTGCACGATGCCGCCGCCGCCCTGGAGCTGGGCATGGGCAAGGTCGCCCAGCCGCTGCGCGTGGCCATCACCGGCACCCAGGTCAGCCCGGACATTTCCCATACCGTGTACCTGGCCGGCCGCGAGCAGGCCTTGAAACGCATCGACGCGGCGCTTATCAAGACCGCGCAAGCCGCCTGATCCCCTAAGGAACGAGCCCCATGGCCGCCGCCAAGCCCGCCTGCATCGCGCCCCATCATCATGTGCACAACGCCGAAGGCTTCGTGCATGCGGTCGAGCACGCCTGCGGCGAGCGCGGCCTGCGCCTGACGCCGATCCGGGCGCGCGTGCTGCGCCTGATCGCCGAGGCCGGCAAGCCGATCAAGGCCTACGAGCTGCTAGACCTGGTGCGCGCTTCCAAGGGCGTGGGCGCCGACGCGCCGCCCACGGTGTACCGCGCGCTGGATTTCCTGATGGCCAACGGCTTCGTGCACAAGCTCGAGTCGGTCAACGCCTTCGTCGCCTGCCACCACCCCAACAGCGCCGCGCATTCGGTGCCGTTCCTGATCTGCGACCGCTGCCATTCGGCGGTGGAGCTGGAGGATCGGGTGGTGGTGGATCAGCTGGAGGCGCGGGCCAAGGCGCTGGGGTTTCAGCCGCAGGCGCAGACGCTGGAAGTGCATGGGTTGTGTGCGCGGTGCGCGGAGGCGCAGTAGTTCGCTTCACTTGTGCTGGGGGCCGCGGTTCGCGGGCTTTTCTTTATAAGCGACGGCTTTTAAAGCTTCTGGAGCAAGAGCTTTCGTGCGGCTTCGCCGCCCGACCTACCTTTCTTTGCTTGTGCAAAGAAAGGTAGGCCAAAGAAAGCACACCCCGGCGGTCGGCTTTTCGCTGCGCGAAAAGTCCGCTCCGGCCGCCGGGAATTTTTGAAAGGGACATCCATGTCCCTTCCAAAAACGACGCGCGTCCTGCGCGTCGCCCTTGGGGTTTGACCCGTCGTCCTCCGCCCGACCTCAAGGGGGAGGTAGGGCAACAGCAGATCAAGAACCAAAGCAAAAGCCAAAGCCAAAGCACAACGGCTTCGGCTGTTGTGGTTGCTTCTGCTTTGGACTTTCAGACCCCCGTGAGGCACGGCGGAGGGGCGAGGACAAGACCCGCAGGGCGCCGCACAGGGATGTGCGGCGTTTTCCGAGGGGACAGGATGTCCCCTTGGAAAATCCCTCGCCCCGGAGCGGACCTGCGCGCAGCGCAGGCGTGCCGCCCGGGGCGTGTTTCTTTGCCTACCTTTCTTTGCACGAGCAAAGAAAGTAGGTCGGGCCGCGAAGCGGCACGAAAGCTTTTGCTTTAAACCACAGCAAGAAGCGCATTGTCGAGCCTCACGCCAGCGCATGGTCGAGCCTCACGCCATCGCTGGTCGAGCCTCCAAAGCCCGCTCCCGGATCGGCAGATTCGCCACCGCCGCGACGAGCGCCAGCGCCATGTCCGCGTACCACATCCACGCGTAGCTGCCCGAGCGCTCCAGCGCCACGCCGCCCAGCCAGGCGCCGAAGAAGCCGCCGATCTGGTGCGAGAGCAGGGTCAAGCCGAACAGCGTGCCCAGGTAGCGCGGTCCGAAGCGCTTGCCGATGATGCCGGCCGTGGGCGGCACGGTCGCCAGCCAGGTGAAGCCCAGCGCCGCGGCGAAGAGGTAGAAGGTCATCGGCGTGGGCGGCGAGATCAGGTACAGCGCGATCAGCAGGGCGCGGCTGCCGTACATCGCGGCCAGCACGTACTTCATCGGCATGCGCTGGCCGAGCGCGCCGGCGGTCAGGCTGCCGGCGACGTTGAACAGGCCGATCAGGGCGATCGAGGTGCCGGCCACGCTGGGCGAGAGGCCGCACAGCGCCACTTCGCCCGGCAGGTGCGTGACCAGGAAGGCGATGTGCACGCCGCAGGTGAAGAAGCCCAGATGCAGCAGCCAGTAGCTGCGGTCGTGCAGGGCGAGGCGCAGCTGTTCGCGCAGGGTCAGGTGGGCGGCCTCGGCGGCGTGGGCGATGGCCGCGGCCGGGTCGCCCCGGCGCGGTTTCAGCAGCGGGGCGATCAGCGGCAGCGTCAGCAGCGAGGCGAAGGCCAGGCCGAACATGGCCGCCGACCAGCTGGCCACGCTGATGCCCAGCGTCACCAGCGGCGCGAAGAGGAACTGCCCCAGCGAGCCGCCGGCGTTGATGACGCCGGAGGCGAAGGAGCGCCTGGCCGCGGGGATGTGCCAGGCGGTGGCCCCGATCAGGATCGAGAAACTGCCGGCGCCGGCGCCGGCCGCCGCCATCAGCCCCAGGCTGAGGATCAGGCCGGCCTGGCTGGTCATGAACGGAGTCAGCGCGCAGCCGGCGGCCATCAGCAGGCCGCCGAACACCAGCACGCGCGCCGGGCCGTGGCGGTCGGCGATCGCGCCGAACACCGGCTGCACCGCGCCCCACACCAACTGCCCGATGGCCAGCGCGAAGCTGATCGAGGCGATGCCGATCCCGGTGCTGGCGGCGATGGGTTTGACGAACAGGCCCGTGGTCTGGCGCACGCCCATGGTCAGCAGCAGCATCGTCGAGGCCACCGCGAGCAGCAGCCATGGCGTGCGTTGGGAAGTAGCCGTGCTCATGCGGCCTCCCGCAGCGGACGCAGCGCCGCATGCAGGGCATCCAGGTCGTCGTTGAGGCGCCGCATCGGGCCGGCGCCGAACAGCGCGGTCATCTGCGCCTGGGCCTGCTGCCACAGCGGGATCGCCTGGGCGATGGCGCGCTCGCCCTTGGGCGTGAGTTGGATCAGGCGCTGGCGCGCGTCTTCGCCGCGCGCTTCGCGCAGCAGGCCACGGGCGAGCAGCGGCCTGAGATTGCGGGTGAGCGTGCTGCGGTCCATGCCACAGACCTCGGCCAGTTCGCCCAGCGTGCGCGTGCCCTTCTGCGCGCGGCGCAGGATGGAGTACTCGTTGAGGCTCAGGCCGATCGCCGCCAGGGCGCGGTCATAGAGCTGCGAGGCCTGGCGCGCGGCGCGGCGCAGCCGGAAGCAGGTGCAGGCGGTGTCCGGGGGCAGGGGCATGACGTGGCTCCGGCGGGTGTCGGCGCGCATGATGCATGCATATGCACGCATTCTGGAATCCGACTTTCCGCAACGCCGGATTCCACGCGCATGCGTGTCCGGCGACGTCGCGCCAGCGCCGTTGGCGGATCAGGCCTTGAGGCTTTACCCAAGCGACCTCAGTCCCGCTTGTAATGCGCGCAAAAAAAAAACGGGCCGGAAGACAGGGGAACGTCTTCCGGCCCGCAATCCCGTGCGGCAGCGCGGGGAGAGAGCAGATGCGCCCCGCACGGGGTGCGCTTGTAGCGCGCGCCCCTCCGGCGGGAGGGGACGCGCTCTGTCTTGGATCAGAAGAACACGCGCACGCCGAAGGTGCCGTTGCGCCCGGGCAGCATCACATCGTCCTTGAGGAAGGAGGTGTGCACGCGCGCGTCTTGGTCGAGCAGGTTGTTGCCGTCCAGGAACACTTCCCACGCGGTCGAACCGGTGTCGATGTGGTAGGCCAGGTGGGCATCGACCATCGTGTAGCCGGCGGTCTCGGTCTCGTTGGCGCCCAGCTTGTCCTGCTTCATGTAGCGCGTGGCACCCAGCGAGGCGCGCCAGTTCGTGGCCTGCCAGCGCAGCTGCGCACCGAAACGGCCCGGCGGGATGCGCGGCACGTTGCCGCCGTCGTTCAGACGGGCGCGCACGGTGTCGCCGAAGACGTGCAGATCCCAGTCGCCGGCGGTGTCGGACTTGGCCAGGTGGAAATCGGCCTCGCCCTCGAAGCCGTGGAAGGTCGCATCGGCCTGGGTCCACTGGCGGATCGGCAGGTAGTCGTCGTCCTCCTCGTGGTACCACTGGCCGCCGGTGTCGGCCACGTAGATGAAGTTGTTGTAGCGGTTGTAGTAGGCCGAGACCTTGGCATCCATCCAGTCGTTGCTGTACTGCAGGCCCAGCTCGGCCTGGTTGGCCTTTTCCTTGTCCAGGTTCGCATCGCCGATCTCATAGGCCAGCGTGGCGATGTGCGGGCCATCGGCGAACAGTTCCTCCTCCACCGGCGCGCGCTCGGAGTGGTCCAGGTTGGCGGTCAGGCGCCAGCCTTCGGCCAGGCCGAAGCCGAAGCTGGCCGAGAAGCTGGTCGGCTTGAAGTCGGGCGACAGGCCGGTGTCGGTCTCGTACTTGACCCGGTCGATGCGCGCGCCCAGCTCGGTGGAGAAGCGGCCCCAGGCGTTCTTGGTCACCGCGAACAGGCCGACCGACTTGGTGTCGGTCTTGGGCACGAAGGATTCCTCGCCCACGGCGCGGAAGGTGCTGTCGGTGCCCTGCAGGCCGATCGCGCTCTGCCAGCCGCTGTCGGCGCTGAAGGTCGCTTCCACGCGGCCCTCGTTGGCGCGCTTGAAGAAGCTGGTGCCGACTTCCTCGCCCTCGAACTCGGTGTGGTCGTAGCGGGTGTGCGAGAAGCTGTAGCGCAGGCCGCTGCCGGCGCCCCAGGGATCGTTGAGGCCGCCCTTCACGTCGAAGCGGTCCTGGTGCAGCTCCAGGTGCACGCCGCGCTCGCCCTGCGCCAGGTCGCCCGGCTCGCCGGGGTTGCCGTAGCTGTCGTTGAAGCGCGAGATCGACGCGCCGAAGAAGCCCCAGTCACCCGACAGCGACGCGCCGAACGAGCCGGTCTTGGTGTCCTGGAAGGTGTTGGCCTGCGGTCCCTTGGGCGTGTCGTAGTCCTTGGCGTTGCGGTAGACGCCGTCGGCGTGGATCGACAGGCCGCCGTTGCCGGCGTCGATGCGCGCCATGCTGGTCTGGCCGTCCTTGTCGCCGAAGTCCACGCGCGTCTCGGCGCGGCCGGTGACGCCCTGCACCGGCGTCTCGGCGATGCGGCCATCGACCACGTTCACCGCGCCGCCGATGGCGCCGTTGCCGTAGAGCAGGGTGGACGGGCCCTTGAGCACCTCGATCTGGTCGGCCAGGAACGGCTCGATCGCCGGGGAGTGGTCCTGGCTCACGGTGGACACGTCCTGAGTGATCATGCCGTCGGACATCACCGCCACGCGCGGGCCGTCGAGGCCGCGCATGATCGGCCGGCCCACGCCGGGGCCGAAGTTGGACGACTGCACGCCGGGGATGCCCTGCAGGGTCTCGCCCAGGCTGGAGGCGCGCGCCTCGTCGAGCCGCTCGCCGGCCAGCACGTTGACCGGTTGGCTCAGGTCGTCGGCGGCGCTGCGGAACGGGTCGGCGGTCACCTTGATCGCGTCCAGGTCCTTGGCATGCAGATGCTCGGCGCGGCCGTGGCGGCTGTCGCTGGACGGGGCGGTGGTCGCCTCCTGGGCATGGGCGCCGAAGCCGACCAGGGCCAGGCCGAGGGCGGCGGCGAGCGGGGCGCGTGACAGCGCGGACACACCGGCGCTGCGGAAGGAAGATCGCGTCATAAATGGCAACTTCTGGGGAGGGAGGTCATCAGGAAACATTAACGTTATAATATATCGACATCAACTCGGTGCCTGGCCCGAAAGTCATACTCCACCCGCATGAGCTCTCCCTTCCGTTCCTGGCTGGACCGCATCGGCGCCACCGGCTCCCTGGTCTGCGCGGTGCACTGCGCGGTACTGCCGCTCTTGATCGCGCTGCTGCCGGCGCTAGGGCTGTCGGCCTGGCTGGGCGAGGGCTTCGAGCGGATCTTCGTGGTGTTCGCTTCGCTGCTGGGGGTGTTCAGTCTGGCCGCGGGCTATCGCCGGCATCGGGTGCTGCGCGCGCTGGGCGTGCTGCTGGTCGGGCTGGCGGTGCTGTGGGTCGCGGTGCTGTACCCGCCGCTGCATCACAGTCTGGTGCCGCATGCGGTGGCCATGACCTTCGGCGGCACGCTGGTGGGCGTGGCGCATCTGGTGAATCTGCGGCTGAACCACGGCCACGTCCACGACGCGCGCTGCGCGCACTGAGGGCCTGGCCGGCCTGTGGTGCCCCGCGGGGCTGTGGTAGCCTCTCCGGCCCTGCGCGCCGGCCTTCACGCCGGCCGCGCACTCGCCGCAACCGGCGGGCCACCAACACGAGGAGTACGCAGATGGGCAAGGGTGATCGCAAAACCGCCAAGGGCAAGCGCTACAACGCCAGCTATGGCAATTCGCGCAAGCACGGCGCCGCCGTCGCCGCGCCGGTGACCGCCAAGTCGGTCGCCAAGTCGCCGGCCAAGAAGGCCGTGGCGAAGAAGACGGTGGCCAAGGCCGGCTGATCGCCGCCTTCCATCGCTCTGCAGACAGAAGCGCGGCGCCCCTTGGGCGCCGCGTTTTCTTTTGGGTTTTCGGCTGGCGTGCGAGGTGGGTAAAGCGGACTTCGCTGGCCAGCCTCGACCCGGTTGGGCGCGGTTCCTCGGCTCGGTCTGCCGACACCCGGATGGGAAAGGACTGACGGCGCCGCATGCTTCGGTGGGAGCAACTGTCTCTCAGTTCAAGCCGCGGCCTTGTTGTAGAGCGGAGCTTGCTCCGCTGGGGCTTTTCCCATGAACCGAACGAAGAGCAGCGGAGCAAGCTCCGCTCTACAGGTGGGAGCCGCTAAGGCGGCGATGAGGCTTTACCGGGCAGTGGCCGCGCCTAGCGAGGCAGGAGCCGAGCGCCCGAGTCAGGGCAGGATGCCCTGATTGAGGGATAAGCGGCCACTGCTCGCCGGACCGCTGCCCCTTCCGAAGTCGAGAAGCTCGCGCACGAAGATGCACGGCGATCCCTCGATCAGGAGAAGAGCCCCTTCCGCTCCCGCTTCAGCCGCTAAAGCCGCTGGCCGACGTCGATGCGGTTGCCATCCGGGTCGGCGAAGACGAAGCCGCGCAGGCCATAGTCCGCGTCGCGCAGCGCCTTGATGATGCGGATGTCGGCCTGCTGCAGATGCGCGTAGAGCGCGGCCGCGTCGTCGACCAGGAGATGCGCCAGATTGCGCCGGTCCGGCTTGTGCGTCCGGTCCAGCGAAAGATGCACCTCCGCCGCGTCCTTCTTGAGGATCACGAAGCCCACCGGGCTGCCGTTCTCGAAGGTCTTGGCGAAGCCCAGGACGCCGACGTAGAACGCCAGCGCCCGCGCGATGTCGGCCACCGGCAGGGTCGGGGCGATCCGGCCGAAGGCGAAGGGATGCGGGGATGAGGTCACGGACATGCATTGAACTCCAGCTCGATCGCGCAGCGGCCAGGGGCGGGGCGGTGCCCGGGGGGCTGGCGTGCGCGCAGGAGCGGAGCGGTGTCCGCAGGCAGGCGCATGGTAGCGCGCCGCGCGTGGCGATCCATGGCCCGCCTGCGACACGGCCGGCAGGCGCGCCTGGTCAGTTGAACAGGCCGGCGCGCTGCGGCACGGGCGGCAGCGCGCCCTCCAGCTGCAGCAGGAACTGCTTGGTCGGCAGGCCGCCGCCGAAGCCGGTCAGCGCGCCGTCGGCGCCGATCACCCGATGGCAGGGCAGCACGATCGGCAGCGGGTTGCGGCCGTTGGCCGCGCCGACCGCGCGGCTGGCGCCGGGGCGACCGACGCGCTGGGCCAGCTGCGCGTAGCTCCAGGTGGCGCCGAAGGGGATCTGCGCCAGCGCCAGCCAGACCTGGCGCTGGAAGGCGGTGCCGTGCGGCGCCAGCGGCAGGTCGAAGGCCTGCAGGCGCCCGGCGAAATAGGCGTCGAGCTGGGCCTGGGCCTCGCGCAGCAGCGAATGGTCGCCCTGTTCCCAGGCTTCCAGCCGCTTGACCGGATGCCGGTTCTCCGGGAACTCGATGCCGTGCAGGCCGGCATCGCTGGCGGCCACGCGCAGCGGGCCGACCGGGCTGGGGAAGTGGCGTTCGAAAATGGTCATGGTAGGTCCTTGGCAGGGCGTTCGGGCGATCGGGTGGGCGTGGCCGGCATGGCGTCCTTCCACAGGTGCAGCACGGCGTAGCCGCGCCAGGGCCGCCAGGCCTGGGCATGGGCGGCCAGTGCGCGCGCGCTCAGGCGCGTGCCGTCGTTGGGCAGGGCCCGCTGCAGGACGAGGTCTTCGGCCGGGAAGGCGTCGGGATGGCCGAGCCCGCGCAGCGCCAGGTAGTGCGCGGTCCACGGGCCGATGCCGGGCAGGGCGACCCAACGCGCGACGAAGTCGTCCAGCGGCGCGTCCGGGCGGAAATCCACGCGCCCGTCCAGCACCGCCTGCGCCACCGTGCGCACCGTGGCCGCGCGCGCCTGGGTCAGGCCGATCGCGGTGAGATCGGCGTCGGCCAGCGCCTCGGGCGTGGGGAACAGATGCGTATGGGCCTCGCTGCGCAGCGGCTCGGGCAGCGGCGCGCCGAAGGCCTGCGCCAGCCGGGCGGTGAAGGTGCGCGCGGCGGCCACGCTGACCTGCTGGCCGATCACCGCGCGCACCGCGATCTCGAAGCCATCCCAGCCGCTGGGGATGCGCAGGCCGGGCCTTCGCTCGAGCAGCGGCGCCAGGCGAGGGTCGTGGCCCAGCGCCGCGGCGATCGCCTGCGGATCGGCGTCCAGGTCGAACATGCGACGCAGCCGCGCGACCACGCCCAGCATCCGCGCCGGCGCGATCCGCTGCAGTTCCAGCCGCAGCGCGTGTTCGCCGCGCGGCCAGGCGCTGACGCGCAGCCAGCCCGGGGATACGATCGGGCCGACCACGCGCGCATAGGAGATCGCATCGACATGCTCCACGCCCGGCAGCGCGCGCCCGCGCAGGAAGTCGAGCATCGCGCCGAAGTCGTACGGCGGGCGATAGCCCAGGCGCAGCACCAGGGTCTCGTCGGCCGCCGCCGGCACCTCGCGCTTGCGCAGCTCGCGCGGGGCCATGCGATAGGCCTCCTTGAACACGGTGTTGAAGCGCCGCAGGCTGCCGAAGCCGGCGGCCATGGCCACGTCGGTGATCGGCAGGGCGGTCTCGGTCAGCAGCTGCTTGGCGAACAGCAGACGGCGCGTGGCGTGCACGCCCAGCGGCGAGGTGCCCAGGCGGTCGGCGAACAGCCGCCGCAGCTGGCGTTCGCTCAAGGCCAGGCGCTGCGCCAGCGCCGATAGTGGTGCATCGGTCAGCAGGCCGGCATCGATCAGCTTGAGCGCACGCGCCACCGCGTCGTCGCCGCGGCGCCAGGCGCCGTGCTCGGGCGAGAGCTCGGGGCGGCAGCGCAGGCAGGGGCGATAGCCGGCGGCCTCGGCCGCGGCGGCGGACGGGAAGTAGCTGACGTTCTCGCGCCGCGGCGCCGGCGCCGGGCACACCGGGCGGCAATAGATCCCGGTGCTGGACACGGCGGTGAAGAACAGCCCGTCGAAGCGCGCATCGCGGCTCAGGCGGGCGCGTTCGCACAGGGCGGCATCGGGCAGGGGCGAGGTCATGGCCGGCAGGCTAGCACCGGCCATGCGGCCCTACTGGCCGTTTTCGGACATCAATGCGCGGGCGGCTGCAGTCCTGCCTGCAGCGGCGCCAGCGTGCCGTCGTTGGGCTGGGGCGGCACCTGCAGCAGGCGCGCCAGCAGCGGATAGACATCGACGTTGTCGAACGCCGGCAGCACCACGCCGCGCCGGAACGCCGGACCGTGGGCGATGAAGATGGCGCGCATCGATTCCAGCGCCGGGTCGTAGCCGTGCGAGCCGCGGTCGTGGCCGAGCAGGCGGCGGCGCGCGGCCTGTTCGGCCGGCAGGGCGTCCCAGCCCTCGTCCATCTGGCACACGATCGGCGGGATGCGCGCGTTGCTGCCGTAGTGCCAGCGCGCCGGCAGTTCGCCCTTGCGCCAGCAGGTGTAGGGCGGGTGGCGGCCGAGCAGGCGGGCCTCGACCGCCGCCTCGAAGCCCGGGTTGGGCTGCACGCCGACCACCTGGCCGACCGACACCACTACCGCCTCCTGCTTGCTGACCATGTCCTCCACCGCGACCACATGCTCGGGGGCGACGGTGGCCATGCCGTGGTCGGAGACGATCACGATGTTGGTGCGCTCCAGCTGGCCGTGCGCCCGCAGCGTGTCCAGCAGCGCGCCCACGGCGGCGTCCACACGGCGCAGGGCCTCGCGCACCTGCGGCGAATCGGGGCCGTGGTTGTGGCCTTCTTCGTCCACGTCTTCCATGTACAGCGCGGCCAGCGCCGGCCGCGCCTGGACCGGTCCGGTCAGCCAGCCGGCCACGTCGGCGGCGCGGGTGGCGGCCGGGATGGCGGTGTCGAACAGGCGGTATTCGTTGGGGCGCACGCCGCCGATGGGTGCGCTGCTGCCCGGCCAGGCCCAGATCGCGGTCTTCAGGCCGTGTTGTTCGGCGGTGACCCAGATCGGCGTGGCCTCGCTCCACCAGCGCGCATCCCCGGTGGCCTGGGTGTCGGCGACCTTGAATTCGCCCAGGCCTGCCTCGCGCATGGAGTTGTGGATCACGCCGTGGTGGTCCGGGCGCTGGCCGGTGACCAGGGTGTAGTGGTTGGGGAAGGTCAGTGTGGGATACGAGGGCGTCATCCACTGCGCGCGCACGCCGTCGCGCGCCAGCGCGTCCAGGTGCGGCGTGTTGCCCCGGCCCAGGTAACTGGCGCGCAGGGCGTCGATGGAGATCAGCAGGACCGGGTCGGGGGACGCGGGCCGGGTCGGCGCGGAGGCGCAGGCCGACAGCAGCAACAGGCCGGCCAGCCACGCGGCCCGAAAAGCAGACGAAAACATGCGGGACACAGGCGATGAGGGGCCTTCGAGCTTGGCAGAAAGCCATGACCGGCGCACGGCGGACCGGTGCCGCACGCCGACCCATCGGTGCGCGTGAAGGCGTCCGTGCACTTCTTTCACTCCTGCATTGCGCGCGCGGGTCTACACGGTCTGCGCCACATGTGTGGCGAGCTCGAGCGAGTACGCAAGATGGACAAGAATCGCGTGGAAGGTGCCAAGCACCAGGTCAAGGGCGGCCTGAAGGAAGCCGCCGGCAAGCTGACCGGCAACAAGACCAAGGAAGCGGCCGGCAAGCTGGAGAAGAACGCCGGCAAGGTCCAGCAGGACGTGGGCAAGGCGGCAGACGCGGCCCGTCGCCCCAAGCACTGAGCGCGGGCAGGCCCGACGCGTCCGCCACGGGGCGATCACGCGTGCTGGCGTATCAGCTGACAGGCCGAGGCATTCGCTTCGGCCTGTTTGTCTTTGGCTCCCTGCCCGGGGCGTGGGCGGGGGATCAAGGATCTCCGGAAGGTGCTTGGTCTCTTCAAGGCAGCGGTCGCGCATCGTTGCCCGGCAAGAGGTGCGCGCCTTCCTTCCACTGATCAACGGGATGTCAGATGCGTGCAGGGTGGCGGCGGCGGGGCAGGAGGATCTTGAGGCGGTTGCTGGCGCGTTGGCGGCAGCGCCACCGCGACGCGGTCCGCACCGCCACGCCCGAGCCGCCGCTGCGCGCCCAGCTGTTCAACGCCACCCAGATGGAACAGCTGGGCCGGCGCCTGTCCCAGCAGCACACGCTGCAGGCCGGGCAGGGCCCGGAGCGGATGCTGGCGCGGCTGGCCGAGAACGGCGCGGTGCTCGAGGGCGCGGTCCAGGCCCTGGACGCCTTCGCCCGCGACAAGCTGCCGATGGTCCCGGCCGGCGAATGGCTGCTGGACAACTACTACCTGATCGACGAGCAGGTGCGGCTGGCGCGGCGCCACCTGCCCAGCGGCTACAGCCGGGCGCTGCCGGCGCTGGCCAGCGGGCCGTCGGCCGGCCTGCCACGGGTCTACGACCTGGCCATGCAGGCGGTGTCCCACGGCGATGGCCAGGTCGATGCCGAGACCCTGGAGCGCCTGATCAACGGCTACCAGCAGGAACAGGCGCTGAGCATCGGCGAGCTGTGGGCGGTGCCGATCATGCTGCGCCTGGCGGTGATCGAGAATCTGCGCCGCATCGCCGCGCGCATCACCCGCGACGTCGGCGATCACCGCCTGGCCCAGGCCTGGGCCAAGCGCATGGCCGAAGCCGCCCAGCGCGCGCCCAAGGACGTGGTGCTGGTGCTGGCCGACATGCTGCGCTCGCAGCCGCCGGTGCGCGGGGCCTTCGTGTCCGAACTGCTGCGCCACCTGCGCGGCGGCAACTTCGCCACGCACATGCCGATCGACTGGCTGGAGCAGTGGGTGGCCGAGAGCGGGCGCTCGCTCGAAGCCGTGGTCCAGCGCGAGAGCATTCGCCAGGCCGCCGCGCAGGCCTCGATCCGCAACAGCATCGGCAGCCTGCGCTTCATCACCAGCATGGACTGGCGCGGCTTCGTCGAGCGCTGCAGCGTGATCGAACACCTGCTGCGCCAGGACCCGGACGGCACCTATCCGGCCATGGACTTCGCCAGCCGCGACCAGTACCGGCGCGTGGTTGAGACCGTGGCCCGGCGCGCCGGGCGGCCGGAAGGCGAGATCGCCGCGATGGTGCTGGAACGCGCACGCGCGGCCGCGGCCGGCGCGCCCGAGGGCCACGGCCACGTCGGCTGGTGGCTGCTGGGCGACGGCGCGCGCGAGATCGCGCGCACGCTGGCCGGCCGCGGCTGGCGCCGGCTGCTGCCCGATGTACGGCCGGTGCCGCTGCTGGCCTATGTCGGGCCGATCGCGGTGTTCGCCGCGCTGTTCGCCGCCGGCCTGCTGGCCAGCACCCTGGCCCCGTCCGTGCCGGCCTGGGGCTGGGTGGCCGGTGCGGCGGTGCTGGCGCTGCTGGCCTTCAGCGAGCTGGGCGTGGCGCTGGTCAACTGGACCGCGAGCAACCTGGCGACGCCGCATCCGCTGCCCAGCCTGGATTACCAGGCCGGCATCCCGGCGCAGGCGCGCACGCTGGTGATCGTGCCCTCGATGATCCCCGACACCGAGGCGGTCGATGAACTGGTCGATGCGCTGGAGGTGCGGTTCCTGGCCAACCGCGGGCCGCATCTGCACTTCGGCCTGCTGACCGACTTCGCCGATGCCGCGCAGGAACACCTGCCCCAGGACGCGGCCGTGCTGGCCCACGCCCAGGCGCGCATCGCCGCGCTCAACGCCCGCCACGGACAGGGCCGCGATGCGGCCGAAGGCGAGCTGTTCTACCTGTTCCACCGCCCGCGCCAGTGGAATCCGCACGAGGGCCGCTGGATGGGCCTGGAGCGCAAGCGCGGCAAGCTGGCCGCCCTCAACGCGCTGCTGCGCGAGGGCGACGCCGCGCCGTTCAGCTGCATCGTCGGGCGCACCGAGGTGCTGCGCGGGGTGCGCTATGTCATCACCCTGGATGCCGATACCCAGCTGCCGCTGGAGTCCGCGCGCGCGCTGGTGGGCACCATGGCCCATCCGCTCAACCGGCCGGTGGTCGATCCGGACACGCGCACGGTGGTGCGCGGCTACGGCATCCTGCAGCCGGGCCTGGGCAGCGCGATGGCGCTGCGTTCGCGCTATGCGCGCATGTTCGGCAGCGAGGCGGGCATCGACCCGTATACGCGCACCATTTCCGATGTGTACCAGGACCTGTTCGCCGAGGGCTCGTTCGTCGGCAAGGGCATCTACGAGGTCGAGGCGTTCGAACAGGTGCTGGCCGGGCGCATGCCCGACAACGCCATCCTCAGCCACGACCTGCTGGAAGGCTGCTACGCGCGCGCCGGGCTGGTCAGCCAGGTGCGCCTGTACGAGGACTATCCCGAGCGCTATTTCGCCGATGCCAAGCGTCGCCAGCGCTGGGTACGCGGCGACTGGCAGCTGCTGCCGTGGCTGCTGCCGCGCGTGCCGACCGCGCGCGGCTGGGAGCGCAGCCCGCTGTCCTGGCTCTCGCGCGGCAAGCTGGCCGACAACCTGCGCCGCAGCCTGGTGCCGATCGCCGCGCTGACCCTGCTGGTGGCCGGCTGGTGCGCGGTGCCCGCGCCGCTGGTGTGGACGCTGTGGCTGCTGTGCCCGTGGTGGCTGCCGCCGCTGCTGGCGGCGCTGCGCGACGCGCTGGCCGGCCCGGGCGAGCTGCCGCTGGATGCGCACCTGTCGCTGCTGCGCACGCGCACCCTGCGCGAGCTGCGCCGGGCGGCGGTGACCTTCGCCTGCCTGCCGCACCAGGCCGGCAGCAACGCGCTGGCGATCGTGCGCACACTGTGGCGCCTGGCCGTTTCGCGCCGGCACCTGCTGCAGTGGAACGTCTCGCGCGATGTCGAGCGCAGCGTGCGCGGCGAGATGCCGGAAGTGGCGCTGATGTGGCCGGTGACGGTGTTCGCCGTGGTGGTGCTGGTGGCCGTGGCGCTGCTGCAGCCCTGGGCGCTGCCGGCGGCCGTGCCGTGCCTGGCGCTGTGGGCGGCCTCGCCCTGGCTGATGGGCTGGCTGGGCCGGCGCCCGCCGGCGGCCTCGACCCATCTGGACGACGCGCAGCGCCGCTTCCTGGGCCAGCTGGCGCGGCGCACCTGGGCGTTCTTCGAGACCTGGGTCGGCCCGCAGGAGCACTGGCTGCCGCCGGACAACCTGCAGGAACATCCGGCGCAGGTGCTGGCCCGGCGCACCTCGCCCACCAACATCGGCCTGTCGCTGCTGGCCAACCTCTCGGCCTGGGACCTGGGCTATCTGCAGCTGCCCGGCGTGCTGATGCGCGTGCGCGGCGCGCTGGACACGCTGGGCCGGCTGGAACGCCATCGCGGCCACCTCTACAACTGGTACACCACTGACACGCTGCGCCCGCTGGCGCCGCGCTACGTGTCCACCGTGGACAGCGGCAACCTCACCGGCCATCTGCTCACCCTGCGCCAGGGCTTGCTGCAGCTGGCCGACGCGCCGCTGCTGGCGCCCAAGACCTTCGACGGGCTGGCCGACACTCTGGGCGCGCTGGAAGACGACGCCCAGCGCGCCGGTCTGGGCGAGGCGCTGGCCGCCCCGCTGCAGGCCTTCGCCGACGCGCTGCAGCCGCTGCGCACCGATGAGCAAGCGTCTGCGCCGCAGGTCCGCACGCTGCTCGAACGCGCGCAGGCGCTGGACGCCGCCGCTACGCAGGCCGCGCTGCCGCGTGCGCCCATCGACTGGCCGGCGCGCCTGCTGGAGGCCTGCCAGTCCGCGCTGGCGATGCTGGAACAGGTCGGCCCCCTGCCGGCCGGCGAGCAGGCCGTGCCGGCCACGTTGCGCGCGCTGGCCGATGCCGAGCCCGGCGGCCTTGCGGCGCGCCAGCTGGACGAGCTGGAAGCGCTGGCCGAACTGGCCGCGCGGCACGCCGAGCAGGACTATCGCTTTCTCTACGACCCGGCGCAGCGGATGCTTTCGATCGGCTACAACGTCGATGAGAGCCGCCTGGACGCGGGCTTCTACGACCTGCTGGCCTCCGAGGCGCGGCTGGGTTGCTTCGTGGCCATCGCCCAGGGCCAGCTGCCGCAGGAGAGCTGGTTCGCGCTGGGCCGGCTGCTGACCGAGGGCGGCGGCGAGCCGGTGCTGGTGTCCTGGAGCGGCTCGATGTTCGAGTACCTCATGCCGCAGCTGGTGATGCCTAGCTACCCCGGCTCGCTGCTCGACCAGACCGCGCACGGCGTGGTCCAGGCGCAGATCGAATACGGCCAGGCGCGGCAGATCCCCTGGGGCGTGTCCGAGTCCGGCTACAACGCCGTGGACGTGAACATGAACTACCAGTACCGCGCCTTCGGCGTGCCGGGACTGGGGCTCAAGCGCGGCCTGGCGCAGGACGCGGTGATCGCGCCCTACGCCACGGTGATGGCGCTGATGGTGCATCCGCCGGCGGCGCTGGAGAACCTGCAGGCGATGGCCGCGCAGGGCTTCTCCGGCGCGTTCGGCATGTACGAGGCGGTGGACTACACGGCCGAGCGCCTGCCGCGCGGCGAACGTCACGTGGTGATCCGCTCCTACATGGCCCATCACCAGGGCATGGCGCTGCTGTCGCTGGACCACCTGCTGGTCGAACAGCCGATGCAGAAGCGTTTCGCCGCCGACCCGGCACTGCGCGCGGCCCTGCTGCTGCTGCAGGAGCGCATGCCCGCCGCCGGCGTGGTGCCGGCGCACGAGTCCGAGGCGCCCAGCCCCGCCGACGGCGCGGCAGCCGCGGCCGGCCCGCAGCTGCGCATCCTGCGCGATCCCGACGGCCCGCGCCCGGAGGTGCAGCTGCTGTCCAACGGGCGCTACCACGCCATGCTCACCGTCGCCGGCGGCGGCTATACGCGCCTGGAAGGCACCGCGCTCACCCGCTGGCGCGAGGATCCCACCCGCGATGCCTACGGCAGCTTCTGCTATCTGCGGGATGCCGAATCGGGCGAGTACTGGTCGGCCGCGTATCAGCCCACCTGCGTGCGCACCCAGCACTTCGAGGCGATCTTCTCCCAGGCCAAGGCCGAGTTCCGCGTGCGCCACCGCGGCATCGACAGCCATCTGGAGATCGCCGTGTCGGCCGAGGACGACATCGAGCTGCGCCGCCTGCGCCTGAAGAACCGCGCGCGCCATCCGCGCACCGTCGAGGTCACCACCTATGCCGAGGTCGTGCTGCAGGCGCCGCGTGCCGACGAGGCGCACCCGGCCTTCGGCAACCTGTTCGTGCAGACCCGCATCCTGGCCGCCAAGCAGGCCATCGTCTGCCGGCGCCGCGCGCGCGAGGCCGGCGAGCGGCCGCCGCAGCTGCTGCATCTGGTGGCCGCGCACGACTGCGACATCGAACAGATCTCCTACGAGACCGACCGCGCCCGCTTCATCGGCCGCGGGCGCAGCGCGGCGCGGCCGCTGGCGATGGAGCGTCTGGCGCTGGACAACAGCGAAGGCTCGGTGCTCGACCCGATCGTCGCCATCCGCGTGCGCATCACCCTGCAGCCCGGCCAGCAGGCCGTGCTCGACCTGGTCACCGGCGTGGGCGAGGACGAGGCCGCCTGCGATGCGCTGATCGAGAAGTACCGTGACCGGCGCCTGGCCGACCGAGTGTTCGACCTGGCCTGGACCCACAGCCAGGTCGTGCACCGCCAGATCAACGCGCACGAGGCCGACGTACAGGTCTACGAGCGCCTGGCCGCGCTGGTGCTGCAGCCCGATCCGGTGCTGCGCGCCGACGCCGACACCCTGCGCCAGAACCGCCGTGCCCAGCCGGCGCTGTGGGCACAGGCGATCTCCGGCGATCTGCCCATCGTGCTGCTGCAGGTCTCCGACGTGGACCATCTGCCGCTGGTCGAACAGGTCGTGCAGGCGCACCAGTACTGGCGCCTGAAGGGCCTGGAGACCGACCTGGTGATCTGGAACGAGAGCCAGGCCGGCTACCGCCAGCAGCTGCAGGAGCAGATCCTGGCGCTGCTGGCGCGCGACCAGCGCGCCGAGGTGCTGGAGCGGCGCGGCGGCATCTTCGTGCGCGCCGTGCAGCAGCTGGGCCAGGAAGACCGCGTGCTGCTGCTGTCGGTGGCACGCGTGGTGCTGACCGACCGCGCCGGCACCCTGGCCGAGCAGGTCGATCGCCTGCCGGTGCTGGAGCGCGAGCCGCCCGCGCCGCTGCCGGCGCCGCCGCCGCGACCGGCCGCCTGGCGGGCGGGCGAGGGCGCCGTGGCCGGGCTGCCGCCTGTGGTGCAGACCGATCCGGCCGACGAGGATCCCTGGCCGTTCGAGCCGCTGCAGGCCGGGCCGCTGCAGTTCGACAACGGCACCGGCGGCTTCAGCGCCGATGGCCGCGAGTACGTGATCACCGTGGCGCCCGGCCGGCCGACGCCGGCGCCGTGGTCCAACCTGCTGGCCAACCCGGTGCTGGGCGCGGTGGTGACCGAATCCGGCGCCGGCTACAGCTGGGGCGAGAACGCCCACGAATACCGCCTCACGCCCTGGGACAACGACCCGGTGTGCGACAGCAGCGGCGAGGCGTTCTACCTGCGCGATGAGGACAGCGGCCATCTGTGGTCGCCCACGCCGCTGCCGTGTCCGGGCAGCGGCGCGTACCGGGTGCGCCATGGCTTCGGCTACAGCGTGTTCGAGCACGTCGAGGACGGCATCCACAGCGAGCTGTGGCTGTACGTGGATGCGGAGCTGGCGGTGAAGTACAGCGTGCTCAGGCTGCGCAACCTGTCCGGCCGCGCGCGCCGGCTCAGCGCCACCGGCTATGTCGAATGGGTGCTGGCCGACCTGCGCAGCCGCTCGCAGATGCATCTGATCACCGATGTGGACATCGCCAGTGGCGTGCTCACCGCGCGCAATCCGTTCAACGGCGATTTCGAGGGGCGCTGCGCGTTCTTCGACGTCGATGCCGGGGTCAATCCGGAAGACGGCACGCTGCTGCGTCAGTTCACCGCCGACCGGCTCGAGTTCCTGGGCCGCAACGGCAGCCTGGCCGCGCCGGCCGGGCTGCGCCGCGAGGGGCTGTCGGGCCGCTTCGGTCCCGGACTGGACGCCTGCGCCGCGCTGCAGGTGCCGATCGCGCTGGAGGCCGGCGGCAGCTTCGAGACCACCTTCCGGCTGGGCATGGCGGCCGATGTCGGCGCCACGCTCGAGCTGGCGCGGCGCACCCGCGGCGCTGGTGCGGCGCACGACGCGCTGGACCGTGTGCGCATCCACTGGCGCGGCGTGCTGGGCGGCATCCGGGTCAACACGCCCGATCCGGCCTTCGACCTGCTGGTCAACGGCTGGCTGCTCTATCAGGTGATCGCCAGCCGCTACTTCGGCCGCAGCGGCTTCTACCAGTCCGGCGGCGCCTGGGGCTTCCGCGACCAGCTGCAGGACTGCATGGCCATGGTCCACGCCCTGCCGCAGGTCACCCGCGAACACCTGCTGCGCGCGGCCGCCCAGCAGTTCCCGCAGGGCGATGCCATGCACTGGTGGCATCCGCCGACCGGACGCGGCGTGCGCACGCGCTGCTCGGACGACTACCTGTGGCTGCCGCTGGCGACCTGTCGCTATCTGGACGTCACCCAGGACTGGGGCGTGCTGGAGGCGCGCGCGCGCTTCGTCGAGGGCCGCCTGGTCAACGACGACGAGGAGTCCTACTACGACCTGCCGGTGGTCTCGGCCGGCGATGCCAGCCTGTACGAGCACTGCGTGCTGGCGCTGCGCCGCGGCTGTCGCCTGCTCGGCGAGCGTGGCCTGCCGCTGATGGGCACCGGCGACTGGAACGACGGCATGAACAAGGTCGGCGAGCACGGTCGCGGCGAGAGCGTCTGGCTGGGCTTCTTCCTGATCCACGTGCTCAAGGCCTTCGTCCCGGTGGCGCAGCGGCGCGGGGAGAGCGCGTTCGCGGACTGGTGCCAGGCGCAGGCCGACACGCTGGCCGCGCGCATCGAGGAGCACGCCTGGGACGGCGGCTGGTACCGGCGCGCGTGGTTCGACGACGGCACGCCGCTGGGCTCGGCGCAGGCGCAGGAATGCCGGATCGATTCGATCTCGCAGAGCTGGGCGGTGCTGTCCGGCGCCGGCCAGGCCCAGCGCGTGCAGCAGGCGATGACCGCGCTGGACACGCATCTGGTCAAGCCCGAGGCGGGCATCATCCAGCTGCTGGATCCGCCGTTCGACCGCCACGGCCCGGACCCGGGCTACATCCGCGGCTACGTGCCCGGCGTGCGCGAGAACGGCGGCCAGTACACCCATGCCGCGGTGTGGACGGTGATGGCCTTCGCCGAGCTGGGTCAGGTCGAACGCGCCTGGCAGCTGCTGGAGATGATCAACCCCATCCACCACGCGCGCGATGCGCAAGGCGTGGCGCGCTACCGGGTCGAACCCTATGTCATGGCCGCCGACGTCTACGCCGTGGGCGACCACGCCGGCAGCGGCGGCTGGACCTGGTACACCGGCTCGGCCGGCTGGATGTACCGGCTGCTGCTCGAATCGCTGCTGGGCCTGCGCCGCGAGGGTCAGATACTGACGCTGGAACCGCGCGTGCCGTCCGGCTGGGAGACCTTCAGCCTGCAGTACGCCGCAGGCCAGGCCACCTACGCCATCACGGTGCGTTACGGGGAGGCGGCCGCACCGTCGCTGTCGGTGGACGGCGTGCGCCAGCCGGGCAACCGTTTCGCGCTGCACGACGACGGCGCGGTCCACCAGGTGCAGATCGATCTGCCGGGAGGTTCGCCATGACCCTGACACGCCAGGCGCTGGACGCCGCACTGGATCGGCTGGAACGCGACGTGGCCGAGTGGGTCACGCATCTGCGCGAGCCGCGCATCTTCCGCAAGCAGTTCGATGCGCTGTGCGCGGACATCGTGTCCCAGGCCTCGCCTGAGGATGCGGAACACGCGCGGGACCGGATCCGCGTCATCCTTGCCCGCCACGCGCCGGGAAGCGAACGCCAGACCTGATGGCCCGCGCCGTCAGGCTCAGGCCGGATCCATCACCCGGATCTCGACCTGATCGTCCACCCGCACGACCTGGCCGGCGCGGATCTTCGCGGTCTTGCGCAGCTCCTGGGCGCCATCGACGCTGACCACGCCGCTGGCGACCACCTGCTTGCCCATGCCGCCGCTGTCGACCAGGCCGCACAGCTTGAGCAGGATGTGGAGTTCGACGTATTCGCCGTCGAGATCGAATTCGAGGATCTGCATGGCCGCAAGTTTAGCGGGCCAGGTCCTGCTCGAACGCCTCGATCTCGTCCAGCAGCGCCTGCGCCTTGGGAATGCCGTGGCCGATGCTGCCGGCATCGAACAGATCGCGCCGCCGCCGCAGCAGCCACAGCGCGCCGCCGAGCAGGGCCAGGTTGGCCACGGTGGTCCAGACCAGGAAGCCGGTCGGCAGGTCGCGTCCGCTCATGGCGCGGGTGGCCACTTCCAGCAGCGCCAGCCACAGCAGGCACCAGGCCAGGCCCAGGCGCGGCTGCCAGGTCACCCGCCACCAGCGCAGCTGGCCCAGGGCCTTCTGCACGCTCAGCACCGGCTTGGCCGACTGCATGCGCGTGAGCAGCAGCACGTCCACGGTCGAACACACCGCCAGCGCCACGCCCCACAGGTGCAGGGCCAGGCCTGACAGCAGCGCCGGCGGCGAATCGAGGTGATGCACCCAGAAGCGGGCGAACACGACCGCCATGCCGATGCCCAGCAGCACCTGCAGGGCCTGGCCGACGAACAGCGGTCGCAGATGCGCGCGGGCCTTGTCCAGGCGGTTTTCGGTGAGCAGCTGCAGATTGGGGGCGGTCTGGCGCTGCAGGCGCGAGTCCAGGGTCTGCCAGGCGGCTTTCATGTCGTCGAGGTCCATGGGTCCAAGTCCTTGAAGCGGGGCTAGAGTTCGGCGCGCAGGCGTTGCTTGAGCCGGCCGATCTTGGTGGTGGCATTGGTCTCGCTGATGCCGAGGATCTCGGCGATTTCGCGGTAGGGGCGTTCTTCCAGGTACAGCACCAGCAGGGCGCGCTCCAGGGGCGGCTGGCGCGCGATGAAGCCGCGCAGCAGGCGGAGCTGCTGGTCGGCTTCCGGATCGGCCGCGTTGGGATCGGCCAGGTCGTACAGGTCGTCGTCCATCGGCACGGCGTGGCGCTGGCGCAGCGTGTGGCCGCGCACCTGCGAGATCGCCACGTTCAGCGCGATCCGGTACATCCAGGTCGAGAACGGGCGGTCGCCGTCGTAGCGCGGGAACGCGCGCCACAGCTGCGCGGCGATCTCCTGCGCCAGCTCGGCCCGGTCCTCGGGATGGAAGGCGTAGCTGGCCGCGACCTTGAGCACGATGCCGCGATGGGCCTCCAGCAGGGACTGGAAGCGCGTCTGGGCAGCGGGGTCAGGCGCGGTGGCCGAGGGCATGGCGAGGTCGTCCATGGAACAAGGGGGCAGTGTGCGTCGATGCCAGGGTGATTCGCGCCGACGCGCCGCTTGTCACAGCCGGCCTTGCGCCAGATCAATGCGGCGCGCACCGATCCCGCTAGGATGCGAGCCATTCTCATCTTGGCAGGTGCGCACATGCGGTTCGACGTGGTCATTGGTGGCGCGGGCCCGGTCGGGCTGTGCCTGGCGCGCGCGCTGGCCGCGCAGGGACGAAGCGTCGCAGTGGTCGATCGCCAGCCGCGCGCGGCGCTGGAAGCGCCTGCCTTCGACGGCCGCGAGATCGCCCTGACCCATGCCTCGCGGCACCTGCTGGAGGCGCTGTCGGTCTGGCCGCGGTTGGACGCGCAGACGATCTCGCCGCTGCGCCAGGCGCGGGTGCAGGACGGCGTGTCGCCGTTCGCCCTGGACATCGGCGGCGGGGAAGGCCAGGACGCGCCGCTGGGCTGGCTGGTGGCCAACCACCGCCTGCGGCAGGCGGCATTCGAGGCCGCGCTGGCGCACCCGGGCGTGACCCTGCTAGACGGCGCCGGCGTGGCCAGCCTGTGCCGCCATCCCGACCGGGTCGAGGCCACGCTGGACGACGGCCTGGTCCTGCAGGCCGACCTGCTGGTGGCCGCCGACGGGCGCCTGTCCGCGCTGCGCCGGCAGCTGGGCGTCGGCGCCGAGCTGCACGAGCTGGGCCGCAGCATGCTGGTCTGCCATGTCGCCCACGCGCAGCCGCACCACGGCGTGGCGCTGGAGTGGTTCGCCTACGGGGCGACGGTGGCGCTGCTGCCGCTGACCGGCGCGGTGTCCTCGCTGGTGCTGACCCTGAGCCCGCAGCGCGCCGCGGCGATGCTGCAGCTGGACGAGGCCGCCTTCTCGGCCGAGGTCTCGCGCCTGTGCGAAGGCCGCCTGGGCGCGATGCGCCTGGCCAGCACGCGCCATGTCTATCCGCTCGTGTCCAGCTACGCCCGGCGCCTGGCCGGGGCCCGCTTCGCCCTGGCCGGCGACGCGGCGGTGGGCATGCACCCGGTGACCGCGCACGGCTTCAACTTCGGCCTGGGCGGGGTGGGGCGCCTGGCCGATGCGCTGGACGGCCACGCGGATGCGGGCGATCCGGCGCCGCTGCAGGCCTACGCCCGCGCCCACCGGCGCGCGACCTGGCCGCTGTACGCGGCCACCCAGCTGGTGGCGCGGCTGTACGCGGACGAGCGCCCGGGCGCCCGCCTGCTGCGCGGCGGCGCGCTGCGCCTGGCCGCGGCGGTGCCGCCCTTCCGGCAGGCCTTGCAGCACCATTTGCAGCACTAATTCGCCGGTCCCGGCGCCGCGGACCCGGCCGGGTGGGTCAGGGCCCGAATCCGGCGGAAAGCGCCATTCAAAGCGCGTCGGGCCGCCAGGGCGCACAATAGGCGGCCGTTACGCGTCTTCAAGCGAGCTGCATCATGTCTTCCGAAACTGCCGCACCCGCGGTGCCGTTCTCCGCCCTTGGCCTGTCCGCGCCGGTCCAGGCCGCCCTGGTCGCCGTCGGCTACGAGTCGCCTTCGCCCATCCAGGCCGCCACCATCCCGGCGATGCTGGCCGGGCGCGATGTGCTGGGCACCGCGCAGACCGGCACCGGCAAGACCGCGGCGTTCGCCCTGCCGGTGCTGTCCAACCTGGACCTGTCGGCCGGCAAGCCGCAGGTGCTGGTGCTGGCGCCCACGCGCGAGCTGGCCATCCAGGTGGCCGAGGCGTTCCAGAAGTACGCGGCCAAGATCCCCGGCTTCCACGTCCTGCCCATCTACGGCGGGCAGAGCTACTACCCGCAGCTGCAGGCGCTCAAGCGCGGCGTGCACGTGGTGGTGGGCACGCCGGGCCGGGTGATCGATCACCTGGAGCGCGGCTCGCTGGACCTGTCCGGCCTGACCACGCTGGTGCTGGACGAGGCCGACGAGATGCTGCGCATGGGCTTCATCGACGATGTCGAGACCGTGCTGCAGAAGACGCCGCCCACCCGCCAGGTGGCGCTGTTCTCGGCGACCATGCCGGCGCAGATCCGGCGCATCGCCCAGACCTATCTCAACGATCCGGCCGAAGTCACCATCGCGTCCAAGACCACCACCTCGGCCAACATCAGCCAGCGTTACTGGTTCGTCTCGGGCCTGCACAAGCTCGACGCGCTGACCCGCATCCTGGAGGCCGAGACCTTCGATGCGATGATTATCTTCGCCCGCACCAAGGCCGGCACCGAGGAGCTGGCCGAGAAGCTGCAGGCCCGCGGACTGGCCGCCGCCGCGATCAACGGCGACATGCAGCAGGCGCAGCGCGAGAAGACCATCGCCCAGCTCAAGGACGGCAAGCTGGACATCCTGGTGGCCACCGACGTGGCCGCGCGCGGGCTGGACGTGGAGCGCATCAGCCACGTGCTGAACTACGACATCCCCTACGACACCGAGAGCTACGTCCACCGCATCGGCCGCACCGGCCGCGCCGGGCGCAGCGGCGAGGCGATCCTGTTCGTGACCCCGCGCGAGAAGTCGATGCTGCGCGCGATCGAGCGCGCCACGCGCCAGCCGATCACCGAGATGCAGCTGCCCACGGTCGAGGCGGTCAACGACCGTCGCGTGGCGCGGTTCCTGGCGCGCATCACCGATACGCTGGCCACCGGCGAGGCCGGCGAATACCGCGCGCTGATCGAGACCTACGAGCGCGAGCACAACGTGCCGGCGGTGGACATCGCCGCGGCGCTGGCGCGGCTGCTGCAGGGCGACACGCCCCTGCTGCTGTCGGCCGCCGACCGCGCGCCGCGCGGCGAGCGTCCCGAGCGCGCCGCGCGTCCGGAGCGCAGCGAGCGCTACGAGCGTGCGCCGCGCCCCGAGCGCGCTGAACGCGGCGAGCGTCCGCCGCGTTTCGAGCCGGGCGAGCGGAGCGAACGCGCGCGCCCGGAGCGCCCGGCCCATGCGTCCTTCGACGAGGCCCCGGCCGAACGCCCGCGGCGCGCGCCGGCCGGCGAGGCCGAGGTCGGCATGGAGCGCTACCGCATCGAGGTCGGCCACGCCCATGGCGTCAAGCCGGCCAACATCGTCGGCGCCATCGCCAACGAGGCCGGGCTGGAGAGCCGCTACATCGGCCGCATCGACATCCAGGACGATTACTCGATCCTGGATCTGCCCGAGGGCATGCCGCGCGAGACCCTGACCCATCTGAAGAAGGTCTGGGTGTCGGGCCAGCAGCTGAAGATCCACAAGGTCGGCGAGGACGCCGGCGACGAGGCCCCGCGCGGCTTCCGCCCGGCCTCGGCCCGCCCCGGCGCGGGCAAGCCGCGCCCCGGCGGCAAGCCCGGCTTCAAGCCGGCGGCCAAGCCGCACCGCAAGGGCCCGCCGAAGGACTGAGCTTCGCCCCCTCCCTTGCGCGCAGCGCAGGGGAGGGCCGGGGAGGGGTGTTTTTGCCCTTCGTGCGATGTTTTGGGCTCAAGGGCAACAGCTAGAGCAACAGCAACAGCTAACCCCTCCCCAACCCTCCCCTGCGCTGCGCGCAAGGGAGGGGGCGGATCATGCGGTCTGACGCGATGCTGCCAACGCCAACGCCAACGCCAATCCCCAATCCCCAATCCCGAATCCCCAATCCCGAATCCCGAATCCCGAATCCCGAATCCCGAATCCCGAATCCCCAACCGCCTCCATGACCGACACCACCCCCCCCACCCCCACCCGCCTCAACAAGCACATCGCCGAGACCGGCTTCTGCTCGCGGCGTGAGGCCGATCGGCTGATCGGGGAGCGGCGGGTGACGGTCAACGGGCATCCGGCCGGTGCGGGCGCGGTGGTGGGGCCGGAGGACGTGGTCCTTGTCGATGGCCAGCCCCTGCGCGCGCGGACGGTGTCAAAGTCGAGCGGCCGGCGCCACGTCTATATCGCGCTGAACAAGCCGGTCGGCATCACCTGCACCACCGAGGCCAGCGTCAAGGGCAACATCGTCGACTTCGTCGGCCACGAGCAGCGCATCTTCCCGATCGGGCGGCTGGACAAGGACTCCGAAGGGCTGATCCTGATGACCAGCAACGGCGACATCGTCAACCAGATCCTGCGCGCCGAGAATCGCCACGAGAAGGAGTACCTGGTCGAGGTCAACAAGCCGGTGACCGAGGAGTTCCTGCGCGCCATGGCCAAGGGCGTGCGCATCCACGACCAGATGACGCTGCCGTGCCGCACCGGGCGCATCGCCAAGTTCGGCTTCCGCATCGTGCTCACCCAGGGGCTGAACCGGCAGATCCGGCTGATGGCCGCGGCCTTCGGCTATCGCGTCACCCAGCTGCGCCGGGTGCGGATCGACAACGTCAAGCTGGGCCCGCTCAAGCCGGGCCGCTGGCGCAATCTCACCGATGCCGAGCTGCGCGGCCTGCTGCCCGATTTGACGCAGTGGTAAGCACGCGCCACTGAGCGACCCTGTGACAGGGTGCGTGGTTTTAGCTTTCCTCGATTGGTCCGACGAACGGTCACTGGCTAAGTTCGCCGGATGCCAAGTCCCCCGCATCCGCACGACGAAGCCAGGCGCCAGGCCGTCCTGGCGCGCTATCACATCCTGGACAGCGAGAACGAACAGGCCTACGACGATCTGGTCACCATCGCCGCGCGCATCTGCGATGCGCCGATCGCGGCGATCAGCCTGATCGACGAGGATCGCCAGTGGTTCAAGTCGCGCAAGGGCGTGGAAGCCCAGCAGACCGGGCGCGACATCTCCTTCTGCGGCCACGCCATCCTGGCGCCCGAGCAAACGACGGTGGTGCGCGATGCGAGCACCGATGCGCGCTTCCTCGACAACCCGCTGGTGACCGGCGCGCTGGGCGTGCGCTTCTACGCCGGCGCGCCGCTGGTGACGCCCGATGGCCAGGCGCTGGGCGCGCTGTGCGTGCTGGACAGCAAGCCGCGCACGCTCAGCCCCGGGCAGGCCGAGGCGCTGCGCGCGCTGGCGCGCCAGGTGATGTATCTGCTGGAGCTGCGGCGCATCTCCGGCGCGCTGGCCACGCAGATGGCCGAGCGCGACTGGTACGAGCAGCAGTTGCGGCAGTATCAGGACGAGCTGGAAGTCCAGAACGCCGACCTAGCCGCGCAGACCCGCACCGACCCGCTGACCGGCCTGCCCAATCGCCGCGCGTTGACCATGGCGCTGGACATGGCACTGGAGCAGCACGCGGCCGGGCGCGGCAAGGGCGTCAGCGTCGCAGTGGTCGATGTGGACCACTTCAAGGTGATCAACGATGTGCATGGCCACGCCACGGGCGATGAGGTGCTGGTGGCGCTGGCCGACACGCTGCGCGCGCACAGCGCCGACGGCATGGCCGCGCGCTACGGCGGGGAGGAGTTCGTGATCCTGTTCCCGGACAGCACCGGCGAGCAGGCGCGTGCGCAGTGCGAGTTCCTGCGCACCGCGGCCACCTCGCTGCCGGTCGACCTGGCGGTGACGGTGAGCATCGGCGTGGCCGAATGCCGGCGCCGCGACGACACGGCCGAGGACGCCTTCCGCCGCGCCGACCAGGCACTGTATGCGGCCAAGCGCGGCGGCCGCGACCGCGTGGTGCTGGCGCCCTAGCCGGGCGGGCTCAGTCGGCCACGCTCTTGGCTTCGGCGGTGACCAGCAGCTCCGGATGCGCGCCTGGGCTGCGCCGGGCCACCACCGGGTGGGCGAAGACCGCGACCAGGATGATCGCCACGCCGCCGTAGAACATCGGCGTGAGTTCGCGCTGCTCGCCCAGCAGCACGATGGCCAGCAGGATCGCATAGACCGGCTCCAGGTTGGTGGCCAGCTGCATGCCGTAGGCGCTGACCTGGCGCAGGGCCACCAGCGCCAGGGCGAAGGGCAGCAGCGTGCAGACCAGCGACAGCACCACCAGCAGCGCCGCGTCGTGCAGGCTGGGCAGGACCAGCAGCGCGCCGCCGAAGCCGGGCACCAGCGACATCAGCGGCGCCAGCGCGGTCAGCAGCACGGTGCCGGCGCCCAGCTCCAGGGCGGTAACGGTCAGCGGTTCGCCGCCTTCGACCATGCGCTTGTTGAGCGAGCCGAACACCGCCACCAGCAGCGCCGACAGCGCACCGACCGCGATGCCGGCGCGCATCTCGTGCGGCACGCCGCCGACCACCATCGCCACGCCGGGCAGGGTGGCGATGCCGAAGAACAGCTCGCGCGCATCGAACGGCCGGCGCGTCACCCATGGCTCGATCATCGCGGTGAACGCCGGCGCCAGCGCGATGCAGGTCGCCGCGACCGAGGCATTGGCCAGCTTGATCGCGCCGTAGAAGGTCAGCCAGTGCAGCGCCACCAGCGCGCCGATGCCGGCATAGGCCCAGCGCCGCCGCACCGGCATCGCGCGCAGGCCGCGCCAGACCGCCGGCAGCAGGGCCAGGGCGAGCACCACCAGCAGCATGCGCCACCACACCAGGGGCAGCGCGGGCAGGGTGATGAGCTTGCCGAGGATGGCGGTGAATCCCCACAACAGCACGCACAGGTGTACTTGCAGGTGGGCCTTGCGGCGGGCGGACATGGGCATGGCGGCAATTATCGCCGCGCCGCCCTGCCGTGGCGAAACGATTATTCGCGCAAGCGTTCCAGCAAGGCCATGGCCGCGGCGGGGTTGCGTTCCTTGGCCGCGGAAATGAAGAACACGAAGACCTCGCGCGGCCGCTTGGGCGCCGGCGTCGGGCCCACGTGCGGCAGCTCCTCGGGGTCCTCGCCGGCGCGCCAGGCGCGTGCGCGGCGCGCCCAGGCATCCAGTTCGGCCGCCGGATAGCCGGTGGCCTCGTCGCTGCGGCTGGCCATCAGGCGCGCATAGACGAAGTCGCCGGTGATATCGGCGAAGGAGGGGTATTCGGTGGATTCGGAGAACACGGTACCCATGCCGTGCGCGCGGACCAGGGCCAGGAAGTCGGGCGTGATGAAGTCCGGATCGCGCACGTCCAGCACGTGCCGCAGCGTGCGCTTGCCGGCCTTCTTCGGCAGCAGGTCGAGGAAGCCTTCGAACTGCTCGGCATCGATCCTGCGCCCGGCCTCGAACTGCCACACCAGCGGCCCGAGCTTGTCGCCCAGCTCGCTGATGCCGCCGATGAAATCCTCCACCTGCGCGCGCGTGCCGGTCAGCTTGCGCGACTGGGTGATGCGCTTGGGCGCCTTGGCCGAGAACATGAACCCTTCCGGCGTGGCATCGCGCCACTTGGCGTAGGTGGCCGGCTGCTGGGTGCCGTAGTAGGTGCCGTTGATCTCGATCGCGGTGAGGCGGGCGCTGGCGTATTCCAGCTCCAGCCGCTGCACCAGGCCGGCCGGGTAGAAGTTGTCGCGCCAGGGCGCGTACACCCAGCCGCCGATGCCCACGCGGATGCCCTCCGGGGCGGCGGGCGTCTGGAACAGATCGGCGTCGGGCGGTGCGGCGCTGCGTTTGGCCATCGCGGTGCTCCGGCAAGGACGAGGGGCGGTGAGCATAGCCGGGCAGGCTGGCAAGACCGGCCATCGCGACGCTGCGTGTCATGCCTTCACACCAATTTCAGTACTGAGCCGTTCATGATTCCCTGCACTCAACTTTCACGCGGAAATCCCATGTCCAAGGCAGGCTGGCTGCTGGTCGCAGCCACGGCGAGCGGCAGCGCGCAGGCGGTCACGTCGGAGCAATGTCCCACCCGCACCGACATCCCCAAGGCCGTCAGCCTCCGCGTCGACAACGACCTGTTCGGCGGCGATCACCAGGACCAGGGCTATACCAGCGGTGTGGAGCTGGGTTGGGTCTCGGCCAACCTGAAGGACTACCAGGACGATCCGTGTCTGTCGCCGATGGCGCGTCTGGTCAATCGCTACCTCAGCGCGATCCAGCCCGAGGGCTTCGATGAGCAGAACATGGTCTTCAACCTCGGCCAGGCCCTGTACACGCCCAAGGACAACACCCGCAGCGACCTGATCCCGGACGACCGACCCTATGCCGGCGTGCTGATGGCCACCCTCGGCTACAACGCGCGCAAGGGCGATGCGCTGCAGACCACGCAGATTGGCCTGGGCTGGGTCGGGCCGTCGGCGCGCGGCAAGCAGATCCAGGAGGCGGTGCACCGGGTGCTCGACGACAAGAAGTTCCGCGGCTGGGACAACCAGCTGCGCGACGAGCCGCTGTTCCTGCTGCGCCATGAGCGCATGCATCGCTTCGCCTGGGGCTCGGGGCTGTGGACCTGGGACGCGATCACCCATTACGGCGCGGCGCTGGGCAACTACCAGACCTTCGCCAACGGCGGTGCCGAGCTGCGCTTCGGCCGTCACCTGCCCGATGACTTCGGCAGCACGCCGCTGCGCCCGGCCGGCGAGAACACCGCCCCGGCCAGCCAGACCCGTCCGGGCGGCGAATGGCGCTTCCACGCCTTCCTGACCACCGACGTGCGCTGGGTGCTGCGCGACATCACCCTGGACGGCAACACCTGGAAGGACAGCCACAGCGTGGACAAGCGCAACGTGGTGGGCTACATCGGCTACGGCGTGGCGGTCATGAAGGGGCGCTGGAAGTTCGCCGTGGCGCGCTACCATTCCAGCCGCGAGTTCGACGGCCAGAGCGAGCCGCCGGTGTTCGGCAGCTTCACCATCAGCCGGGCGCTGTAGTCCCGTCCCAAGCGGAGAACGCCAATGCCCCAGTGGAGTACGCCCGACCTGTGCGATGCCCATCCCGAGATGCAGGTAGCCGAGCCGCTGTTCCGCGACTTCGGCGGCGCGCAGGCCTTCAGCGGCACGATCGTCACCCTGCGCTGCCCGGAGGACAACTCGCGCGTGCGCGAGCAGGTCGAACAGGCCGGCACCGGTAAGGTGCTGGTGATCGAGGCCGGCGGCTCGCTGCGCCACGCGATGCTGGGCGACATGCTGGCCGAGAAGGCGGTGGCCAACGGCTGGTCCGGCGTGCTGGTGCACGGCTGCGTGCGCGATGTGGAAGTGCTGGCCAACCTGCCGCTGGGCATCAAGGCACTGGCCGCCGTGCCGATGAAGACCGAGAAGCGCGGCCTGGGCGAGGTCGATGTGCCGGTGCGCTTCGCCGGGGTGTCCTTCGTGCCCGGGCAGTGGCTGTATGCCGATGCCAACGGGGTGATCGTGGCCGAGCATGCGCTGACCTGAGACCAGGCGCAGGCGAGGCGGGTCGAGGAGCGGGCAGGGACGGCGCCGTCCCTGTCTTCGCCGCTGCTCACGCCGGACTCCTCTAGACTTCGCCTGCTCCCATGATCTTCCGCTGGTTCGAATCGCTGATCGACGTGTTCGGCCGTCCCGACGAGGCGACGCCGCCGCGTGGGCTGGTGCGCTTCTACCTGCACTATCTGCGGCCGGGCGGCTGGGTGCTGGCGGCGATGTTCGTGGTCGGTTTCGCGGTGGCGCTGGTGGAAGTGGCGCTGTTCGACTTCCTCGGCAAGCTGGTGGACCTGGCCAAGGACGAGACGGCGGCCGGCTTCTTCGACCGCCACGGCCCGCAGCTGCTGGGCATGGCGGGCGTGGCGCTGGTGCTGCGGCCGCTGCTGATGGCCCTGGGCGACCTGCTGATGCACCAGTCGGTGACCCCGGCGCTGACCGCGCGCACGCGCTGGCAGCAGCATCGGCACGTGGTGCGGCAGAGCCTGGCCTTCTTTCAGAACGACTACGCCGGACGCATCGCCAACCGGATCATGCAGACCGGCGCCTCGCTGCGCGAGTCGGCCACCCAGCTGATCGATGCGCTGTGGTACGTGGCGGTGTACACCGGCAGCGCGCTGGTGCTGTTCGCCCAGTCGGACTGGCGGCTGATGCTGCCGCTGATCGCCTGGCTGCTGGCCTACGTGGCGGCGCTAGCGTATTTCGTGCCGCGGGTGAAGGAGCGCTCCTGGCGCGCGTCGGAATCCAAGTCCAGGCTGATGGGGCGGGTGGTGGACGGCTATACCAACATCGCCACGCTCAAGCTGTTCCCGCATCCGCGGCGCGAGGACGACTACGTCGCCGAGGCGGTGCGCGAGAACCTGGGCAGCGTGCAGCGCATGACCCGCATGACCACCGCGATGGACGTGGTCATCGCCGTGCTCAACGGCCTGATGATCGTGGGCACCGCCGGCCTGGGCCTGTGGCTGTGGCAGCGCGGAGCGATCACCGTCGGCGCCATCGCCCTGTCCACGGGGCTGGTGATCCGCATCGAGAACATGTCCGGCTGGATCATGTGGGTGGTCAACGGCCTGTTCGAGGACATCGGCACGGTCCAGGACGGCATGGAAACCATCGCCCGGCCGCATACCGTCACCGACCGTCCCGACGCGCCGCCGCTGCGGGTGACGGCCGGGCAGGTGCGCTTCGAGGACATCCACTTCCACTACGGCCAGCGCGGCGGGGTGATCGCCGGGTTGAACCTGACCGTCGCCGCCGGCGAGCGGATCGGCCTGGTCGGTCCGTCCGGCGCCGGCAAGTCGACCTTGGTCAACGTGCTGCTGCGGCTCTACGACCTGGAGGCCGGGCGCATCCTGATCGATGGCCAGGACATCGCCGGCGTCACCCAGGCCAGCCTGCGCGGACAGATCGGCGTGGTCACCCAGGACACCTCGCTGTTGCATCGCTCGATCCTCGATAACCTGCGTTACGGCCGGCCCGAGGCGACGCCCGAGCAGGTCGCGGCGGCCATCGCCCAGGCGCGTGCCGATGGCTTCATCGATACGCTGGTGGATGGTGAGGGGCGCACCGGACTCGATGCCCACGTGGGCGAACGCGGGGTCAAGCTTTCCGGCGGCCAGCGCCAGCGCATCGCCATCGCCCGGGTGCTGCTGAAGGATGCGCCGATCCTGCTGCTGGACGAGGCCACCTCGGCGCTGGATTCGGAGGTCGAGGCGGCCATCCAGGACAGCCTGGACGTGCTGATGCGCGGCAAGACCGTCATCGCCATTGCGCATCGGCTGTCTACGATCGCCCGGATGGACCGGCTGGTGGTGATGGATGCGGGGCGGATCGTGGAGACAGGGACGCACGCCGAGCTGCTGGCCGAGGGGGGGCTCTATGCGCGTTTGTGGCAGCGGCAGACGGGGGGATTCGTGGCCGCCGACCCGCTCGTCGGGGACACGCGCTAGTCGCTAAAGAAAGCCGTCGTCCTGCCGTTACGCTGCTCAGTCCGTCTTTCCTTGAAAGCCGGCTGGGGTCTAGGGATGATGCGTGCAAGGGATGGGGAGCATGTTCGCTGATGCGACTGCGAGAACGGCAGGGACTGCGATGGCTGCGACGGCTGCAAGTACTGCGAGGGGCGGGCATCAACGGATGTGGATCGAGGAACGCGAGCTGCAGGTGGGCGAGCTGCGCCCGGGGATGTACGTCAGCCGGCTCGACCGCGACTGGCTGGGCACGCCGTACATGCTGGAGGGATTCCTGATCGAAAGCCCGGCCGATATCGCCGAGCTGGCCAAGTACTGCGCCAAGGTCACCGTCGATGTGATCAAGAGCGAGAGCTTCGTGCGCGCCGCCCTGCGCAAGCCGGCGGCCGCGCCCATGGTCGTGGGCGATCGGGAGCCGGCCCGGGCGAAACGGCGCAAGCCCTACGTGATCCCCGAACTGGCCACGCTGACCGCCAATCCGCGCCCGCTCCTGTCGCGCGTCCAGGACGAGGTGCCCCGTGCCAGCCAGGCGCTGGAATCGGTGGACCGCGCCGCCGGCGGCATCATCGCCGAGCTGCGCAACGGCGGCCGGCTGGACGTTGAGGCGGTCGAGGAGGCGGTGACGCCGGTGGTGGACAGCATCGTGCGCAATCCCGATGCGTTCTTTTGGCTGGAGGCCCTGCGTCAGCACGACGGCTACACCTACAGCCACGCGGTGAACTGCTGCGGTTTCATGGCCGCCTTCGGCCGGCATTTGGGATTCCCCGATGAGGCCCTGCACGACCTGGCCACCGCCGGGCTGCTGCTGGACATCGGCAAGACCGCCTTGCCCGAGTCGCTGCTGGAACACGATGGCGCCCTGTCCGCCGAAGAGCTGGAGCTGCTGCGCAGCCACCTCGGCCACAGCCTGCGCCTGTACGACGCCTCAGGTGCCTCCAACAGCGTCGTGCGCGAGATGATCCTGACCCATCACGAGCGCGAGGACGGCTCGGGCTATCCCGCCGGCCTGACCGGCTCGCAGATCCCGCTGTTCGGGCGGATCGCGGCGATCGTCGACTCGTTCGACGCCATGACCAGTCCGCGGCCCTACCGCGAGCCGCTGTCGCGCTACGAGGCCATGCAGGCGCTCTACCGCCAGCGCGGCGCGTCCTATCAGCCCGACCTGGTCGAGCAGTTCGTGCAGTGCCTGGGCGTGTATCCGACCGGCAGCCTGGTGGAACTGTCCACCGGCGAGGTCGCCATCGTGGTTGAGCAGAACCCGGTGCGCCGGCTGTTCCCGCAGGTCATGCTGCTGACCGACGCCGACAAGCAGCGGCGCGAGGCCTTCGAGCCGCTGGACCTGCGCGACACCTGGGGCGCGCACGACAACCGGCAGATCAGCATCCGCAAGGGGCTCAAGCCTGGCAGTTACGGGCTCGATCCCAAGGAACTCTATCTGTGAGATGTGCACGGGCCAGCATGACGCTGCGCCAGGCAAGGCGCTAGGACGGCCAGATGCTCAACCGCGAAATCCTGTTCGACACCATCGCGCGCCTCGTCCCCGAGCCGGCCGCAGGCGGCGTGCTGCTGGTGGTGCGCATGCAGCGGCTGCGCGAGTACGAGGCGGTGTTCGGCTACGGCGCCAGCGATGCGCTCATCGCCGCCTTCACCGCGCGCCTGGGCGACTGCCTGCGCGAGGTCGATGCGCTGGTGCGCATCGGCGAGTGCGATTTCGCCGTGGTGCTGCCCGGCGTGCGCGACCAGAACCTGGCCATGCTGGCCGCGGGCAAGATCGCGCGCGCCTTCCGCTATCCGCTGGAAGCCGGCGGCCGTCCTTCCCGGGTGACCGTGGCCGTGGGTGTGGCCATGGCCGTCAATGCAGCCGACGCCGAGCAGCTGTGCCGGCACGCCGACGTGGCCTGCGCGAGCGCCGCCCAGCGGCCTGAGCACCACGCGCTGTATGCGGGGCAGATGCCGGCCAGCGTGGGCTACGAAGACCTGCACCGCGCGATCCATCACAATGCGCTGCAGGTCCACCTGCAGCCCATCTTCGCCCTGGACAGCGGTGTCCTGCGCGGCTTCGAATCGCTGGCGCGCTGGCACGACCCCGTGCTGGGTCCGGTGCGGCCGGACCTGTTCGTCGTCGCCGCCGAGCAGACCGGCCTGATCGATGGCCTGACCCGCTGGAGCATCAACGCCACGCTGCGCCACTGCGCGCCGGTGTTCGCCGAGCATCCGGACCTGCAGTGCGGCTTGAACGTGTCGCCGATCGCGCTGACCGCCGGTGGCTTCGTCGAACAGATGGCCTCGGCCCTGCGCATCTGGAACGTCAACCCCGCCCAGGTGATGCTGGAAGTCACAGAGACCGCCTTCGTCGACAATCCGCAGCAGATCGGCCAGGCGCTCACGCGTCTGCGCGAGATGGGCCTGCGCATCGCGGTGGACGATTTCGGCGTGGGCTACTCCTCGCTGTCCTACTTCCGCCACTTCCATGTGGACGAGCTGAAGATCGACATGAGCTTCGTGCGCGACGTCATCGACAGCCGGCGCATGTGCCGCCTGGTCGAATCGATCGTCAACATGGGCCACAGCATGGAAGCGGTGGTGGTGGCCGAAGGCATCGAGAGCTCGGCGGTCTGGAGCCGTCTGCGCGAGATCGGTTGCGACCTGGGTCAGGGCTACTACCCCGGCCGCCCGGCGCCGGCGGAAGAGGCCCTGGCCCAGTTCGTCGACTGAAGGCGCCACCGGCCCGCACGCGCCGGGCGATGTCCTAGACTGGCGCTTCCAACGCGCGGAGCGCTCGCCATGCACCATGCCGGAAGTTGCCACTGCGGCGCCATCGACTTCACCGTGACCGGTGAGGTACGCGAGGTGATCGACTGCAACTGCTCGCTGTGTCGGCGCCGCGGCGGCCTACTCTGGTTCGCGCCGCGCGCGGCGTTTTCGCTGCGCAGCGATCCAGGCGCGGTCCAGACCTACACCTTTCACTCGCACACGTTGCGCCACCACTTCTGCGCGAGCTGCGGGATCGCGCCCTACAGCGAAGGCACCGGGCCGGACGGCGCGGCGATGGTCGCGATCAACGTGCGCTGCCTGCCGCAGCTGGATCTGGCCTCGCTGACTATCCTTCCTTACGACGGCGCGGGCCGCTGACGCGGCTTTCAACCCGGTGCGCGGCCGAGCAGCTCGTCGGGCACCGCCGGCATCGGCGTGCGCGTGTCCTTGGCCTGTTCCTTGAGCCAGTCCATGAACAGCTGCGCGGCCGGCGACAGCGGGCGATGGGTGGCGTGCACGGCGTAGTAGGCGAAGCGCGCGCGGATGGCCGGGCCGGGCAGACGCACCAGCTCATAGCGCTGCAGATAGGGCAGGGCGATGTGCTTGCGCGCCAGCGCCGCGCCCAGGCCGTAGACCGCCGCGCGCATCACGTCGGTGCTGTCGCTGAACACATGCGCGATCGGCAGCTGCGCGCCGTGCACGCCGACTTCGCGGAACCACTCGCGCCAGCCCTGCAGCCCCAGGTCGGCCAGTAGCGGCAGCCGGGCGATCTGGGCCGGCGTGGTCACCTCGCCGATGCCGTGCAACGCAGGGGAGGCGACCGGGAACAGCTCATCGTCCATCAGATGATGGGCGGTGATGCCCGGCCAGTCGCCGCTGCCGTAGCGGATGCCGACCTCCGGGCCGTTGTCGTCGAAGCGCGCCATCGCAGGGCTGGAGTCCAGTTCCACCCGCACCCGCGGATAGGCGGCGCAGAAGCGCGGCAGGCGTGGCAGCAGCCAGCAGTAGGCCAGCGAGTGCAGCGTGGTCACCTTCAGCGGCACCACCTCGGACTGCGGATGCAGCGCACCGGCGACCGCGGCCACGTCGGCCAGCGCGGCGGTGGCGGCATCGGCCAGCTGGCGGCCTTCCGGAGTGAGCTTGACCCCGCGTGCGTGACGCTGGAACAGGCTCACGCCCAGCAGCGCCTCGAGCTTGCGCACGTGGTGGCTGACCGCGCTGGCGGTCAGGTGCAGCTCCTCGGCGGCGTGGGCCAGGTTCTGGTGGCGGGCGGCCGCGGCGAACACGCCGAGGGAGGGCAACAGGGTCGGGCGCAGGTGCATGGCGAGGCACAAATCAGATTTGTGGCAGGCGCCGATACTACGCGCTTGTGGGGCTGGGCCGCGCACCGGACCATGTAATCGAGCTGCGATGTCCGGAACCGGCCAGCGCGCCGCCGCCGCATCGCGCAGGCTGGCGGCGCCTGCCGACGGCGCGCTGCCGTCCGCACCTTCCCTCACGATTTCCATGTGGAACCGCGCCATGTCCCATGCCTCGCCTTCGGCCGCCTGCCCGCCCACCGACACCGCCCGCGACTGGCGTACGCCCATCGAGCTGGCCGTGCTGGGCGTGATCTGGGGCAGCTCCTTCCTCTTCATGCGCGTGGCCGCGCCGCATTTCGGCGCCTATGCCCTGGTCGAGCTGCGTCTGTGCCTGGGCGCGCTGGTGCTGCTGCCCTTCCTGTGGCGCGACCGGACACAGTTTCCGGCCAGGCGCTGGCCGGTGCTGGCCGGCATCGGCGTGCTGAACTCGGCCTTGCCCTTCCTGCTGTTCGCCTGGGGCGCGCAGCACGCGCCGGCGGCGATCGGCGCCATCACCAATGCGATGACGGTGTTGTTCACCGCGTTGATCGCCTTCCTGTTCTTCGGCGAGAAGATCGGCGCGCGCCGCGCCGTCGCCCTGTTGGTCGGCTTCATCGGCGTGCTGGTGCTGGCCACCGGCAAGGCCGGCGGCCTGAGCGTGGGTCCGGCCGCGCTGGCCGGCGCGACCGCGTCGCTGCTGTACGGCATCGGCTACAACCTGGTGAAGCGGCACATGGCCGATCTGCCGCCGGCCAGCTCGGCGGCGGCGACGCTGGGCTGCGCGGCCCTGCTGCTCTCGCCGCTGGCGGTGACCCACTGGCCCACCGCGCCCGTGCCCGGCGTGGCTTGGGCCTGCGCCGGCGCGCTGGGCATCGTGTGCACCGGCCTGGCCTACCGCGTGTACTACCGCCTGATCCAGCGCATCGGGCCGGCCCGCGCGGCCACGGTGACCTATCTGATTCCGGTGTTCGGCGCGCTGCTGGCTTGGGCCATCCTGGGCGAACCGCTGACCTGGACGATGCTGCTGGCCGCGGTGCTGATCCTGGGCAGCGTCGCGGTCAGCCAACGCGCCGCGGCCAGGCGTCCGCGCTGACGCCGCCTCGGGCCTGACTTTTGGGAGCAAGCGGATGGAGAAGCAGTTTGGCTACAAGGCATGGGCCAACGCGGAGATGTTCGAGGCGCTGGCCACGATTGATCCGCAGCAGCATCCGGCGCAGTGGAAGCGCGCGGTGCGGCTGATGAATCACGCCTACGTGGTGGACCGGATCTTCGCCGCCCATCTGCAGGGGACGGCTCACGACTACCAGGCGACCAACACGCGGGACACGCCGACCCTCGAAGCCTTGCGCGAAGACGTCGCCGCATCCGACGCCTGGTACCGGCAGTACGTGGCGACGCTGGAAGCCGGCGCGCTGCACGCGCCGGTCTCCTTCTCCTTCACCGATGGCGAAGCGGGCACCATGACCCGCGCGGAGATCCTGTTCCACGTGCTGGCGCACGGCGCCTACCATCGCGGCAACGTGGGGATGGTGCTGGCCGAGTGCGGTCGCGATCGCCCGAGCGACACCTTCACCCGCTATCTGCACGCCAGCGAACCGGGGCGGCGCCAAGGGATTGTCTAGGACGCGCGGATCGCGTCAGCACGCCGCATGGCGCTGACGCGGCGGCGTCCCCGCGCCTCGCTTACTTCTTGCCGCCCGGCGTCCGCACCGGCAGCGGCACGTTGCACAGGTCGATGTGGCCGGCCGGACGCTTGTAGAAGTCGTCCACGCGGTTGCGCTTGGCTTCGACCACGTCGCGGAAGGTCTGGCTGTCGGTGCGCAGCAGCTCCAGCGGCGTGCGCTCGGCGGCGGGCACCTCGCTGGCCAGGCGGATCGACTTGATCGGCGTGCGTTGCGCCGGGTCGGTATAGAAGCCCATCGGCTCCGGGCCGCGCTGGATCGTACTCAGCAGCTCCATGCCCTTCACCACGCGGCCGACCACGGTGATGTTGTCGTCCAGCTGGCGCGGCGATTGGCCGATGACCACGTACAGCTCGGCGCCGATGCTGCTGTCGTCGGCGTTGTTGCGGCCCGCGCCCAGCGTGCCGTAGCAGTGCGCCAGCCAGGCCTTGCCGTCGGCGCCGTCGCGCGCGGCCGGGAAGCCGTCGACGAAGCCCACCTGCCTGGCCCAGCCATCGCGGTCGGGCAGCGGCTGGAAGTCCAGGCCCTTGGCGCTGCGGTGGAACTCGGCCGGCAGATGGGTCTTCGCGCTGCCCAGCGACTTGGCCTTGGCCGGGTCCTCGCCATCCACATCGCCGAACTGCACCACGAAGTTGTCCTGCGAGCGGTAGATGCTGGTGCCGTCCCAGAAGTGCTCGTGGGCCAGGGTCGTGATGTTGGCCACATGCTCGGGCGCGAACGCCGGCGCCAGTTCGATCACCACCCGGCCGCTGGCCAGCTCCAGGTAAAGCGTGCGCGCCGGGTCGAGCGTGCGCCAGTCGCTGGCCGGCGAAGCGTCGAGGATCTGCTGCCCGCTGCGGTACGGCTTCTTGGCCTGCGCGGCCGCGCCGCCCACGGCCATGGCGGGCAACAGCGCGAGCAGCAGCGCGGCGGTGAGGCGGGCGGGAGCGGGCATGTGGCGACTCGTGGCATGGAAAGGATGGGCCGATTCTGACCGGGCGCCCCGCGCCACGCCAGCGAGGCGCGCGCCTGCGCGCTCCAGCAAGACAGGCGGGAAGCGGAACCCGACGCTGGCGCAGGCCCGCGGGGGCCTGCAAGCGCGTGGAATCAGCGCGTCGCGCGCTGCGCGGTCAGCACATACGCCAGCGCCAGATGCACCGGCACCAGCAGCGCGACCCAGGCGATGTTGGCCTGCACGTTGAACGGGAACCAGTGCAGCATCCACGCCAGCACCGACAGCGCCGCCACCAGGCGCAGCAGCCAGCGCGACCACGCCGCCAGCGCGCGGCCGCGCAGCACCTGCACCGCCGCGGGCAGCAGCAGCACGCACAGCGGATCGAGGAGCAGCAGGTTGCGGTTGGCCCAGCCGGCCACGTGGCCGCTGCCGAACCAGATGAACAGCATCAGCGCGCCGGCCAGCGTGCACACCAGCCAGAACACCAGCGCCACGCCGCCGACCACGCGCCGCGCGCGCGTGCCCAGCCACACCAGCGCGAACGCCACCAGCACGCCGGCCAGCAGCCACGGCCACCAGCTGCGCGCGGTCTCCGGCGGCTCGGGCGCGATGCGGTGCGGCAGCAGCTGCTGGGTCGACTGCACCAGCGGGCGGCCCTGGGTGTTCTTCACCTGGGTCAGCGCATCGGCCAGGCGCATCGGCACGAAGGCCTCGTCCCAGCGCGAGAGCTGCCGGTCGGCGTAGGGGCCGAAGCCCAGGTCGAAGCCGATCCACATCCACCAGGCCGGCGAGGCCAGGCGCACCGACTCGCTGCGGTAGGTGTTGCCGCGCGAACGGCCGGCCAGCTGCTTCTTCAGCGCCCCGCCCATGGCCGCATCGAGCGCATCGCGCACCTGCGTGGCGCAGTTGCTGGTGAAGTAGTCGTAGGGATAGCGCGCATTTTCCGGACGCGCGCGCCAGGCCAGCGAATCGGCCAGCGCCTGCGCCTGCTGCGGGGTCAGGTCCAGCCACTGGATCGACACGCCGCGGCCTTCGGCCTGGTAGCTCTGCAGGTCCTCCTGCAGCGGCAGCGCGACCAGGTAGTACAGCATCTTGCCGTCGATGAAGCGGCGCACGAAGCCCGGCTCGTCCGGATCGAAGAAGCCGAAGTTGTACGAGGTGGCCTGGCCGGTCTGCGGATCGGCGACCACCAGCGCGTCATGGCCGAAGCGTTCGAAGAATACCTCGCCCGGCTGCATGGTCATCACGCCGATGCGCGGCGCGGCCGGCGCGGCACAGGCCAGCAGCGCGAACACGAGCGCGCACAGCAGGCGCGCCAGCAGGCCGGTGGTCTTCAAGCTCAATCCTCGGGCAATACGCCGACGTGGAAGGCGTGCACGCGGCGCGCATCGGCCTTGGCCACGCGGAAGGCGAAGCGCCCCAGCGTCAGCTCCTCGCCGGTCTCGGGCAGGTGGCCGATGGCGTCGGTGACCAGGCCGCCGACGGTGTCGTACTCGTCGTCGGGGAAGTCCGCGCCGAAGCGCTCGTTGAAGTCCTCGATCGGCGTCAGCGCGTCGACCACGTACTGGCCATCGGCCTGCGCGGCGATGCGCGAGGCCTCGTCCTCGGCCTCGTCGTGCTCGTCGTCGATCTCGCCGACGATCTGCTCCAGCACGTCCTCGATGGTGACCAGGCCCGCCACGCCGCCGTATTCGTCCACCACCAGCGCCATGTGGTTGCGCGAGAGGCGGAACTCCTTGAGCAACAGGTTGAGCTTCTTCGATTCGGGGATCAGCACCGCCGGGCGCAGCAGCTCGCGCACCGTGCCCGGGCCGTTGTCGGCGACCACGCCGCGCAGCAGGTCCTTGGCCAGCAGGATGCCCAGGATCTCGTCCTTGTTTTCGCCGTGCACCGGGAAGCGCGAGTGGCCCGATTCGACCACCTGCTGCATCAGCTGCAGGAAGGGCGTGTCCACGGCCAGGGAGACCATCTGCGAGCGCGAGACCATCACATCGCCCACGGTGAGTTCGGCCACCGACATGGCGCCTTCCATCATCGTCACGGTGTCGGCCTCGAGCAGGCCGTTGTGCTGGGCGTCGCGCAGCAGCGCGAGCAGGTCTTCGCGGGATTCCGGTTCGCCGGAGAACGCCTGGCTCAGGCGTTCGAGCCAGCTGCGTCGTTTTTCAGGGATTTCCGACGCGGTTGTACTGTCGTCTTCAGACATTGGGGGGTGGACGGCACCCGGCAATCGCGGGCGTGGCCGGCAGTCTAGCAGAACGGTTTCGGGCGCCGGCTGACGCCGCGTTCAGTGGGCCTGGGCCTGGGCGGCGGGCGCCGCCGGGGCCGGATCGGGGCCTTCGGTATCCAGGTTGTAGCTGCAGCCGGCCAGCGTCTTGCCCGGGTGCGAGGCGACGTTAGAGACATTGAGGATGATGGCCTGGATCAGGGTCTGGCCGCTGGCCGGATCGGTCCGTGTCGTCGCGCGCAGCTGCTTGCCGAAGATGGCCTTCTCCGGCGTGTCGATGCCGGTCTCCAGCTCCAGCTGGTGCGCCAGCGGGCGCGGATCAGGCAGGCCCAGGATCGCCATGATGCTGTCGCCGGCGAAGGCGATCCGGTCGGTGGCATGGCCGAAGACGGTGATCGGTGCGGCCAGCTGGAATTCGGTCATGAACTGGTTGACCTGCGGCAGCGGCTTCCAGCCCAGCGCCACGGCCTTGAGCGGGTCGCTCACGGCGGGGGCCAGTGCGAGGAAGTCCGGGACCTCCTTGCGGCATTCGATCAGCGCGGCCAGGTCGGGCTTGGCGATCGGCGTGGCCTCGGCCGCATGCGCGCGCGGCGGGGCGAACGGCGCGCACAGCAGCAGCGCGGTGGCGAGCGCGCGCCGGCTCATGCGGCGCCGTCCGCCGCGTAGGGATCGTCGATGCCCAGCTCGGCCAGAATCTCGCGTTCCAGCTGCTCCATCGCCTCGGCCTCGGTGTCGTCCTCGTGATCCCAGCCCAGCAGGTGCAGGGTGCCATGCACGGTCAGGTGCGCGTAGTGCGCCAGCAGCGCCTTGTCCTGCTCGCGCGCCTCGCGCGCCACGACCGGCGCGCAGATCACCAGGTCGCCCAGCAGCGGCATGGTCACGCCCTTGGGCAGCTTGATCGTCTCGTCCAGCTCGCCCGGGAAGGACAACACGTTGGTCGCGTAGTCCTTGCCGCGGTAATGCCGGTTGAGCGCGCGGCCTTCCTTGGCATCGACCAGGCGGATGGCCAGGTCGGCCTCGCGGATGCGGCCCTTCAGCGCCGCGGCGACCCACTTGCGGAAGCTCACCGCGGACGGAAGGCCGGCGCGCGGCAGCGCATAGCTAACCGCGACCTGCAGATGGATCGGACCCTGGGTCATGTCGGTTTCAACTCACGCCGGATCGGCGGCCTTGTCGTCGCGCGCATCGTAAGCCCGCACGATGCGCGCCACCAGCGGATGGCGCACCACATCGCGCGCGCCGAAGAAGCTGAAGGAGATGCCGTCCACGCCGCGCAGCACCTCCAGCGCGTCCTTAAGCCCGGAGCGGATGTGCTTGGGCAGGTCGGTCTGGCTCATGTCACCGGTCACCACCGCGGTGCTGCCGAAGCCGATGCGGGTCAGGAACATCTTCATCTGCTCGACGGTGGTGTTCTGCGCCTCGTCCAGGATCACGAAGGCATCGTTGAGCGTGCGCCCGCGCATGTAGGCCAGCGGCGCGATCTCGATGACGTTCTTCTCCAGCAGCTTGGCCACCTTCTCCACGCCCAGCATCTCGTACAGGGCGTCGTAGAGCGGGCGCAGGTAGGGGTCCACCTTCTGGCTCAGGTCGCCGGGCAGGAAGCCGAGCTTCTCGCCGGCCTCCACCGCCGGACGCACCAGCACCAGGCGCTGCACGCGCGCCTCGTTCAGCGCCTCCACCGCCATGGCCACGGCCAGGAAGGTCTTGCCGGTGCCGGCCGGACCGATGCCGAAGTTGATGTCATGGGTGGCGATGGCGTGCAGATAGGCGGCCTGGTTGGGGCCGCGGCCGCGCACCGTGCCGCGCTTGACCTTGATCGCCACGTCCTGCGGCGCGTAGCCACCGGCGGCGACATGCTCCAGGTTGGCCTCGTTGAGGCGCAGGTGGATCGCATCGGCGTCGAAGGTCTCGGTCGCGGCTTCCGCGTACAGCGTATGCAACAGCTGCTCGGTCGCCGCCACGGCCCGGTCCGGGCCCTGCACGCGGAACACGTTGCCGCGGTTGGAGATCTCCACGCCCAGCTTCAGTTCGATCTGGCGCAGATGCGCATCGAACGGCCCGGCCAGGTTGGCCAGCTGCTCGGTGTCGTAGGGGTCGAGGGTGAAATCGTGATGGTGGGTCGTCATAGGCCGCCTAGGGTAGCGCGGCGGCCCTGAGTCGGCTGTGTGGAGAGGCGGCTGCAACGCTGTGGTCCGGATGCAGCGGGCGGCCGTGGAACAGCCATTCCCCGGGCGCGGGGTCGGGATCATCCGCATCGTCGGCGTCGGCGATTCCGTCCATCCGTACGCCCCCTTGGCCGAGCAGCGTCGGCAGGGCCTGGCGCGTCGCGCCCCAGCGGAACGGTTCGCCGCGCCGCCCCAGCCAGCGCCGCACCCAGGGGCGCTGCCGAACGAAGCCGGGCGCGCCGTCGTGGCACAGCGCCATCGCGGTGGCGATCAGGCGTGCATCGGGCAGGGCGCGGGCCAGCTGCCGCAGCAGCGCCTGCGCCGTGTCCAGCGGCAGGTACATCAGCAGGCCCTCGGCGACAATCAGCGTGGGCAATTCCGGCGCGAAGCCGGGCAATCCGCGCAGCCAGCGCGCCAGCGGCACCGTCCCGAGTTCGCCAGGACACAGCCGCAGGCGCGGATCGTCGAGGCACAGCGCGCGCAGCGCGGCCTGTTTGATCGCCAGCGTGGCCTCGCGATCGACCTCGAACACGCGCAGCGCCGGCGCCTGGTCCAGCAACGCCTGTGCCAGCCCGTCGAAGCCGGCGCCCAGGATCAGCACCTGCTGTACGCCCTCGGCGCAGGCCTGTCGCGCCCATCGCCGGATCCGACGCTTGCGCCAGGCGTAGTGCGCGCCGATGCCAGGCAGGCAGGCGGCCTCGAGCAGCCGCAGCAGGCCGCGGCCAGGCCGCGTATCGACTGCGCGCAGCAGCCGATCGCCGCCGCTCCCGGCGCGCTGCAGGCAGGCACGGGCGATGGCGGCGTTGCGCTGCGCGGACGGCGTGCGATCCGTCCGCGCCTCGCGTACCGCGGCGGCGGCGAGCAGCATCGAGGTGCTGAGGCCGGCCATGTCAGCGCGTCACCAGCGCGGCGTGGTGGCGATACCAGTCGCTCTGCCAGCGGCCCTGCGGATCGAGCGCGCGCTTGGCGCGGAGGAACTCGGCGAAGCGCGGATGCGCCGCCTGCACCTGCTCGCGCGTGGCCCAGCGGTGATAAGTCAGGTAGTAGCTGCCACCGAACCACAGCGCATCGTCGATCAGCGCGCGGAAGGCCACGGCCGCGGCCTGCACGCCGGCCGGGCCATGCTGCACGTGCAGGTTGAACACCACGCAGGCCCAGTCCTGCCGTGCCCACGCCAGCACGCTGGTCGTTTCGCGTTCGATCAGGCGCACCGTGCCGTAGACCGGCTGGGCGTGGTGGCGACGCAGGCTGTCGGCGGCGCGGCTCATGAAGCCCGCCAGCGCGCCGCGCGGCACATACAGCTCGGTGATCATCTCCGAGCCACAGTGGCCCAGGCTGCGATCGACCGCCGTGTGATAGTCCTCCAGATACACGCCGGTCTGCTGCGCATCGCTGGCGTAGTGCTGGCCGTCGGTGGTCAGATAGAAGTCGGCGTATTCCTGGAAGGCGCGCGAGGGCGCTTGGTGGGCCAGCCACAGCAGCCGGCCGAAGTCCTCGGCCTGCAGATGGCGCGGCGCGTCGGGTTCGACGCCATCGGCCGGGCGATAGCAGGACAGCACGCCCAGATCGAGGAAATCCTCACTACGCGGATCGATCGCGAACTGAAAATCGCCATACGTGCAGCCTTGGGCGATCGCGTCCTCGAACGCGCGCTGCACGCCGCCGATGCGGGCCAGCGAAACCTGGCGGCGTAGCGTGCGCCGGGGCGTCAGCCGCAACGTCATCTCCACCACCAGGCCGAAGAGCCCGTAGCCGCCGGCCACCAGGGCGAACAGCTCGGCCCCCTCGCCGCGGCTGGCCTGTACCCGCTGGCCCTGCGCATCGATCAGCACCAGCGCCTCCACGTCCTCCACGAACGGGGCCAGGCACAGCCCGCGCCCATGAATGTTGGCGGCCAGTGCGCCGCCCAGGCTGAAGTCGTCGGCGCCGGTCTGCTTCTGGCGGATCGTCCAGCCCGCCGTGTTGTCCGGGCAGGCCGCCAGCCAGGTCAGCAGCGCGGGCCAGCGGATGCCGGCTTCGACCGTGATCAGGCCGCGCACCGGGTCGAAGTCCACGACGCGGTCCAGCGCGGCGGTGTCGAGCACCTGGCCATCGGCGAGAAACTGCTGGCCGCCCATCGCATGCCGCGCGCCGGCGGCGATCAGTGGCGATCCGGCCCGCGCGCTGGCGCGGATCGCCGCGCAGGCCTCGGCCACCGAGCCGGGCCGCAGCACGTGCGCCCGCGTGGGATTGAGGCGGGCATGGACATCGTTGAGCAGTTCGGCGGGACGACAGGCTGGAGCGGGCAGGGCGGGCATGCGCGTGCTTGGCTGGAGAGGTGAGCGCACCCTGCGCGCTGCGGATCAAGATCCGCAATCAAGTTCGGACAAGTATCGGAATATGATCCCGTCCATCCTCCTGTGACGCGCCTCCATCGCCATGGCCGACCGCGAACGTCTGCTCACCGCGCTCAAGCGCCTGCTCAAGGAACGCGGCTGGCGCTATGCCGACCTGGCCGCGGCGCTGGGGGTGTCCGAGCCGACGATCAAGCGCGTGCTGTCCAGCGGGCGCATGGACCTGGCGCGCCTGGAGCAGATCTGCGAGGTGCTGGACATCGACTTCTTCGAGCTGGCGCGCACGGCCCGCGGCGCGCGCGAGTCGCGCCGCCATCTCACCCTGCACCAGGAGCGGTCGTTGGCGGCCGAACCGCGGCTGATGACCGTTTTCCACCTGCTATGCCAGGGCTGGCGTACCGCGGCGATCGGCGAAGGCTTCGGACTTCGGCCGCCCGAGCTGGTGCGGCTGCTGGCCCAGCTCGATCGTCTGCGCCTGCTCGACCTGCTGCCGGGCAACCACGTGCGCCTGTGCGTGCCGCGCGATTTCTCATGGCGCGACGACGGGCCGGTGCGCGCCCGCTACCTGCAGATGGCCAGCCATGAATTCCTCAAGGACGACTTCGCCGCGGCCGAGGCGCACCTGGCCCTGGAAATCGGCGAACTCGGCGAGGCGTCGGTCGCCACGCTGCGGCGCAAGCTGGATAAGCTGGTGGTCGACTTCAAGGAGGCGGCCGAGCTGGACATCAGCCTGCCGCCGGAGCGGCGGCGCAGCGTCGGCATGCTGGTCGCGCTGAGGCCGTGGGTGTTTTCGCTGGTCGACAGCCTGCGTGCGGAAAGCGCGCCGCCTGCCCGCGATCCGCGCAGGCGCGCGCGGCGCTGATCAGCCCAGCGCGTGCGCAGCGGCGCGGGCGACCAGCTCGGGTTCGGGCCGCACGCCGGTGTACAGGACGAACTGCTCCACCGCCTGCAGCACGATCACCTCGCCGCCGGTGATCACCGGCTTGCCCAGGGCGCGCGCCAGCCGGATCAGCGGGGTTTCCACCGGGATGGCGACCACGTCGAAGACCAGCTGCGCCGCGGCGACTTCCGCTTCGGTGAAGGCCAGCGATTGCGCATCGGAACTGCCTTCCATGCCGATCGGGGTGACGTTGACCAGCAGCCCGGCGGTCACGCCGCGCATGTCCTCGGACCACTGCCAGCCGGCGGTGCGCGCCAGGCGCTGGCCGGCCACCGCGTTGCGCGCCACCACCCAGCCCCGGGCGAAGCCGCCGTCGCGCAGCGCGCAGGCGGTGGCCTTGGCCATGCCGCCGCTGCCGCGCAGCGCCACCGGCGTGTCCGTCGACAGCCCGCTGTCGGCGATCAGCGTGGCCACCGCGGTGTAGTCGGTGTTGTAGCCGCGCAGCACGCCCTCGGTGTTGAGGACGGTGTTGACCGAATCGATCGCCTTGGCCGACGGCTCCAGGCCGTCCAGCAGCGGGATCACCGCCTCCTTGAAGGGCATCGACACCGCGCAGCCGCGGATGCCCAGCGCGCGGATGCCGGCGATCGCGCCCTCCAGGTCGGTCGTGGTGAACGCCTTGTACAGGTAGTCCAGGCCGAGCGCGTCGTAGAGGTAGTTCTGGAAGCGCGTGCCGAAGTTGCCCGGCCGTCCGGACAGCGACATGCACAGCTGGGTGTCGCGGCTGATGCGCGCGGTCATGCGGCCCGCTCCGTGTCGGTGACCACGCGGCCGCGCAGCGAGTTGGTCAGCGCCTCGGTGATCAGCACATCGACGAACTGGCCGATCAGGCGCCGCGGCGCGGGGAAGTTCACCGAGCGCATGTTCTCTGTCTTGCCGGTGAGCTCGTTGGGATTCTTCTTCGACGGGCCTTCGACCAGCACGGTCTGCACGCTGCCGACCATCTTCTGCGAGATCTCCGCGGCGAAGGCGTTGATGCGCGCCTGCAGGCGCTCCAGGCGCGCGTGCTTGATCTGGCTGGGCGTGTCGTCGGCCAGGTCGGCCGCCGGCGTGCCCGGACGGCGCGAGTAGATGAAGGAGAAGCTCTGGTCGAAGCCCACGTCCTCGATCAGCTTCATGGTCTTCTCGAAGTCCGCATCGGTCTCGCCGGGGAAGCCGACGATGAAGTCCGAGCTGATCGAGATGTCCGGCCGCACGGCGCGCAGCTTGCGGATCTTGGACTTGAACTCCAGCGCGGTGTAGCCGCGCTTCATCGCGCTGAGGATGCGGTCGCTGCCCGCCTGCACCGGCAGGTGCAGATAGTTGGCCAGCTGCGGCACGTCGCGATACGCGTCGATGAGCGTGTCGGAGAACTCCAGCGGATGGGAGGTGGTGAAGCGGATGCGGCCCACGCCCTCGATCTGGGCGATGGTGCGGATCAGCATGCCCAGATCCGCGATCTCGCCCTCGCCGTACGGGCCGCGGTAGGCGTTGACGTTCTGTCCGAGCAGGTTGATCTCGCGCACGCCCTGGGCGGCCAGCTGCGCCACCTCGACCAGCACGTCCTCGAACGGCCGGCTCACCTCGGTGCCGCGGGTGTAGGGCACCACGCAGAAGCTGCAGTACTTGCTGCAGCCTTCCATGATCGACACGAACGCGCTGGGTCCCTCGGCCCGCGGTTCGGGCAGGGCATCGAACTTCTCGATCTCCGGGAAGCTGATGTCCACCTGCGGGCGGTTCTGCTCGCGTCGCGCGCGGATCAGCTCGGGCAGGCGGTGCAGGGTCTGCGGGCCGAACACCAGGTCCACGTAGGGCGCGCGCTTGACGATGGCCTCGCCTTCCTGCGAGGCCACGCAGCCGCCGACGCCGATGATGACCTCGCGGTCGCCGGTCTTGAATTCCTTCCAGCGGCCCAGTTGGCTGAAGACCTTCTCCTGCGCCTTCTCGCGGATCGAGCAGGTGTTGACCAGGATGACGTCGGCCTCCTCGGGCCGGTCGGTCAGCTCCAGCCCTTCGGCCTGGGCGAGCACGTCGGCCATCTTGGCCGAGTCGTACTCGTTCATCTGGCAACCGTGGGTCTTGATGTACAGCTTGCCGCGCACCTGCGCCGGCCGGCCGGCGACGAAGGGCAGGGGGACGAGCGAAGTGTCGCCCGAGTTGGGCAGGGTGACGTCTGGCGTCCCGGTCATGGCGCTTAATCCAGTCGGGTGGGCGGGGAAGCCGGCTAGTTTAGCGGCTTGACGGCTTGCGCCGGACGGCAGGCGCACCGGGCAGTCGCGCGCGAGGGGCGAGGAGGGCAAAAGCTGTGCCGCCTCCCACCGGCGCATCGCCCTGCCGCCCGCACGCCGAATGCTTGTTAAGTCATTGATAAGCTGGGACACTCGCGCCCATGAGGGGGCTGCTGCGACTGGGGATGATCGCTGCCGCGCTGGTCGCGCTGCCGGCCAGCGCCGGCACGTTGTACAAGTGCGTCGGCACCGACGGGATCCCGGCCTACGTCAGCAAGCGCGTCTCCGGCGCCACCTGCACGGTGGTGAGCCAGTACCGGGCCGAGCCGGCGCGCCGCGCCCAGGCCAGCGCGCCGGCACACAGACCTCCTGCGCCTGCCGCGGCTGCCGCCATGGTGCCGCCCAGCGTCGAGTCGCGGCCTTCGACGGCCATCGTCCCGGCCGCACCGCCGCCGCCGACCGCCGCCGTGGCCAAGCCCGCCGCCGTGCCGCCGCGCCGCGTGGTCAGCGGCCAGGTCTATTCCTTCATCAAGGACGGGGTGCGCAACTACACCAGCGCCCGTCCGCGCGGGCTGGCCAGCGCCGACATCCGCACGATCAAGTACAGCTTCATCGAGACCTGCTACGCCTGCGGCAATCCCAACCTCAACTTCGGCGCGGTGCGGCTGAACACGGTCGCCTACGAGAGCGAGATCGCCTCGGCCGCGCGCGAGTTCGGCGTGGAAGAGGCGATCGTGCGCGCCATCATCCATGCCGAATCCTCCTACAACCCGCTGGCGCTCTCGCGTGCCGGCGCGATGGGGCTGATGCAGCTGATGCCGGCCACCGCGCGCCGTTTCGGCGTGGACGATGCCTACAACGCCACGCAGAACATCCGCGGCGGCGTGCAGTACCTGGCGTGGCTGCTCAAGCGCTACCAGGGCAATCTGACCCTGGCCGCGGCCGGCTACAACGCCGGCGAAGGCGCGGTGGACCGCAACGGCGGCGTGCCGCCCTATGCCGAGACCCAGCGCTACGTGCAGCGCGTGGGCGTGCTGGCCGAGCGCTACCGGGCCAACCTGGGAACGGTCGGTCTTCGCTGAACGGATGTTGCGCTGCAGTACCGGAATGGCCGGGTTTTCCTTTTCCAACTGATTGATCGGAAAGGGATTGTTGTGGCGAAATTTTTTATTCAGTTAGACTCCGACGCGCTCTTGCGATGAGGCCGTTCCATCGGCCCCATCACTGGCAGCCAGACAGCTACCTCAAGATGTTTTCGCGGAGTAAGGGATGGCCAACGACGAGGTCACAATGCCCGTGGATGCGGGGCGCCGCCGGTTCCTGACGGCCACCACCGCAGTCGTCGGTGCCGTGGGTGCAGGCTTTCTGGCCGTCCCGTTCATCAAGTCATGGAATCCAAGCGCCCGGGCCAAGCTCGCCGGCGCACCGGTGACCGCCGACATCACCGGGCTGCAGGAAGGCCAGCGCATGGTGCTGGAATGGCGCGGCCAGCCGATCTGGGTGGTCAAGCGCTCCAAGGCGATCCTGGACGCGCTGCCGAGCCTGGACGATCGCCTGCGCGATCCGGAGAGCACCAACAAGGACCAGCAGCCGGCCTACGTGCTCAAGGGCAATCCCGAGTTCCGTTCGATCAAGCCGGAGATCTCGGTGCTGGTCGGCCTGTGCACGCATCTGGGCTGCTCGCCGGAGATCATCGCCGAGATCCGCCCCGAGCCCTTCGATCCGCAGTGGAAGGGCGGCTACTTCTGCCCCTGCCACAAGTCGCGCTTCGACATGTCCGGGCGCGTGTTCCAGGGCGTGCCGGCGCCGATCAACCTGCTGGTGCCGCCGCATCACTACCAGGACGACAACACCATCATCATCGGCGTCGATCCGCAGGGAGCTGCCTGATGTCCAACGTCATCACGCGAGCGGCCAACGGAGTCTTCGACTGGGTCACGGCGCGGGCGCCCGGGCTGATGCCCATGTACCGCAAGCACATGAGCGAGTACTACGCGCCGAAGAACTTCAACTTCTGGTACTACATGGGCTCGCTGGCCCTGTTGATCCTGGTCAACCAGATCGTCACCGGCATCTTCCTGACGATGAACTACAAGACCAGCGCGGCCGAGGCCTTCGCCTCGGTCGAGTACATCATGCGCGACGTCGAGTGGGGCTGGCTGATCCGGTACATGCATTCCACCGGCGCCTCGCTGTTCTTCATCGTGGTCTACCTGCACATGTTCCGCGGGCTGATGTACGGCAGCTACCAGAAGCCGCGCGAGCTGGTGTGGATCCTAGGGATGCTGATCTACCTGGTGCTGATGGCCGAGGCCTTCATGGGCTACGTGCTGCCCTGGGGCCAGATGTCGTTCTGGGGCGCCAAGGTGATCATCTCGCTGTTCGGCGCCATCCCGGTGATCGGGCAGGGCCTGACCGAATGGATCATGGGCGACTATCTGCCCAGCGATGCCACGCTCAACCGTTTCTTCGCCCTGCACGTGATCGCGCTGCCGCTGGTGCTGTTGCTGCTGGTGGTACTGCACCTGGGCGCGCTGCACGAGGTCGGCTCCAACAACCCGCAGGGCGTGGACACCAAGCACGGGCCCAAGGGCAACCGCTGGAACAAGACCGCGCCGATCGACACGATTCCGTTCCACCCGTACTACACGGTCAAGGACCTGGTCGGCGTGGGCTTCCTGCTGGTGATCGGTGCGTTCATCATCTTCTTCGCGCCGGCCTTCGGTGGCCTGTTCCTGGAGCACGACAACTTCACCGAGGCCAACCGCCTGGTGACGCCCGAGCACATCAAGCCGGTCTGGTACTACACGCCCTACTACGCGATGTTGCGCGTGGTGCCCAACAAGCTCGGCGGCGTGCTGGTGATGTTCTCGGCCATCGCCATCCTGTTCACCGTGCCCTGGCTGGACCGCGGCAAGGTGCGCTCGATCCGCTACCGCGGCCTGCCCTACAAGATCGCGCTGGGGATCTTCGCCTTCAGCTTCGTCTACCTGGGCAAGATCGGGTCGGGCCCCGGCACAGACATCACCGAAACCTACATCGGCCGGGTGCTGACCTGCTGCTACTTCGGCTTCTTCATCTTCCTGTGGGTGTACACGTTCTTCGGCCTTGAACGCACCAAGCCGGTGCCCGACCGGGTGAGCACGCATGACTAAGCGCCTTCTCCCGCGGCTGGCGGCCTTCGCCGCTGGCCTGCTGCTGAGCACCGGCCTGCTGGCCGCCGAGGGCGGCGCGACGCTGCAGGCCGGCAACGACCTGAGCGACAAGGCCTCGCTGCAGCGCGGCGCCAAGCTGTTCATGGGCTACTGCTCGGGCTGCCACTCGCTCAAGTACCTGCGCTATTCGCGCATGGCCCAGGACCTGGGCCTGACCGAGGACCAGGTGATGGCCAACCTCAACTTCACCGGCGCGCCGGTGGGGCAGCAGGTGCAGGTGGCCATGCCGCACGACGGGGCGACCAAGTGGTTCGGCAAGATGCCGCCGGACCTGAGCCTGATCGCGCGCGTACGCGGTCCGGACTGGGTCTACACCTACCTCAAGTCCTTCTACCTGGACGAGAGCCGGCCGCTGGGCTGGAACAACAAGCTGTTCCCCAACGCCTCCATGCCCAACCCGTTGTGGGAGCTGCAGGGCCTGCAGCACGCCAAGTTCGGCCCGGAAGACCCGCAGACCAAGGAAAAGCCGGTCGAGGCGCTGGTGCTGGCCTCGCCCGGGACCGAGAGTCCGGCCGAGTTCGACCGCACCGTGCGCGATATCACCAACTTCCTTGAGTACGCCGGCGAGCCGGCCGCGCTCAAGCGCCAGAGCATGGGCGTGTGGGTGATCCTGTTCCTGGCGGGGCTGACCTTCCTGGCATTCCTGCTGAAGAAGGAGTTCTGGAAGGACGTCCACTAAAGCGGGGTCATGACCTCCAGCAGGGGTGCGCAAATCGGCGGCTGCCTGCTATGTTCATGTTCATCGCGTCTCGCGGCATGCCGCGACGCGGTGTCCAGGCAGGAAGCCTGGCAGAAACAGGCGTGGCCGGTGGATGCCGGCCGCTGGATGAGCCCGACAAGGTGATGAGTGCCCGCATGCGAAATACCCTGACGCTGTTCTCCTCCGTGGATGATGTGCTGTGCCACCGCGTGCGGCTGGTGCTGGCCGCCAAAGGCGTCAGCTACGACCTGGTGCCGGTCGATCCGCAGAATCCGCCCGAGGACCTGATCGACCTCAACCCCTATCACTCCGTGCCGACCCTGGTCGAGCGCGACCTGACGCTGTACGCCGCCTCGGTGGTCAGCGAGTACCTGGACGAGCGCTACCCCCACCCGCCGCTGATGCCGGTCGATCCGCTCTCCCGCGCGCGCCTGCGCCTGGCGATGCTGCGCATCGAGGTGGACTGGGTGCCGCAGGTGCAGGCCATCCAGCTTGGCAACAAGGCCCAGGCCGACGCCGGCCGCAAGCGCCTGAAGGAGCTGCTGACCGCCTCGGTGCCGCTGTTCAAGGCCAGCAAGTTCTTCCTCAACCCGGAAATGAGCCTGGCCGACTGCGCCATGGCCCCGATCATCTGGCGCCTGCAGTCGCTGGACGTCGGCCTGCCCAAGGACGGCAAGGCGATCGAGGATTACGGCAACCGCATCTTCCGCAATCCGGGCTTCGTGCGCAGCCTGACCGAGCAGGAAAAGAAGCTGCGCGATCTGCCGGCCTGAAGGCAGGAGTGAGCGCGAAGCGCTGAGGCGTGGATGAGCAGGTGGCGCTTGCGCCGCCGTCTTCTCCCCCTCATTCCTCGCTCTTGGCTAAACTGCGGGCATGACTGAAGACGTGCCCCCGATGACCAGCCATCGCCCGTATCTGCTGCGGGCGCTGGCCGAATGGATCGCCGACAACGACATGACCCCGCACCTGCTGGTCGATGCGACCCAGCCCGGGGTGCAGGTGCCCTCCAGCGCGGTCAAGGAAGGCCGGGTGGTGCTCAACATCGCCCAGCGTGCGGTCGCGCACCTGGTCATCGACAACCTGACGGTCAGCTTCAGCGCCCGCTTCGGCGGGGTGAGCTATCCGGTCAACGTGCCGATCTCGGCGGTGCTGGCGATCTATGCGCGCGAGACCGGCCAGGGCATGGCGCTGCCCGAGGACATCGCCGCCGGGCAGGGTCCGCACGACGATGATGAGCCGCCTTCGCCCGATGGCGCGGCCCCGGACGAACCGACGCCGCCACCGGCCAAGCGCCCGCATCTGCGCGTGGTGAAATAAGGGACGCCGAGAAAATCTCTACCGTCGTTCCCGCGAAAGCGGGAACCCAGCGCCTTTCACGCGGCAAGGCCAAAGGCGCTGGATTCCCGCTCTCGCGGGAATGACGGAGTTATGGTTTGCCGTAAGCCTGCACCGTTGCCGCCGGGAAGCCACCATGCCCGATCCACACGCCGACTACTGGTTCCCCGCCAAGCGTTTCGGCTTCGGCTGGGGCCTGCCGTGCCGCTGGCAGGGCTGGCTGACGATGATCCTGTACCTGGGCGTGGTGGTCGGCGCGAGCGTGCTGTTCCGCCACGGCCATCACACGCAGGCACACCTGATCGTCATCGGCGTGGCGACGGCGCTGCTGGTGCTGGTCTGCGTGCTCAAGGGCGAGCCACCGCGCCGCGGTTGAGACGCACAGCGCCGGCCGAATGAAGCTCCGGCTTCAGTGCAGGCTGGGGAACTGCGCGGTGTTGTCCGCGCGCGTAGGCCCGACGAAGGACACCAGCCGCTGCCCATGCAGCACCATCTTGCCGGTGTGGCGCTCGACGCCGTCGTGGGAATAGTCGAAGCGGAAGCTGCGCTCCAGCCCCAGCCTGCCGTCCTCGCCGCGGCGCAGGCGCACGCCGGTGGCCTGCACGCTCTGGTCCAGCCACAGCACGCCGGCCGCCTCGCAGGCGTTGCGACCGACCTGGGTGGCGCGTTCGGCCGCGGCGCGCGAGGCGTTCCACCAGAAGAACACGGCCGCGCCGAAGATCAGGATGAGGATCGGAGTCATGGCGCGACTTTAGCGGTGCGCGGGCCTGCGCGGCAGGCGTGGATCACTCGCCGCTTTTCAAGGGCGCCGCGGCCTCGACCGGCGGTGCCGCGGCCGGCGGCGTATTCGGGGCCGCGGCTTGGCCCGGCGCCTCCGGCGCAGGCGGGGCCTGCGGCAGGGGCTGCGGATCCACGGGCGGCGGCGCAGCAGGCGCGGCGGGCGCCGGGTCGGCCACCTGCAGCTTCAGCAGCACCGCCCAGTCCTGGCGGTTGAAGTTGCACTGGTCGGGTTGTGCGGGCGTGCATTCGGCGCCCGGGCCGGTGGCGTCGCCGCCGTCCTCGCTCACGCGCGGCAGCGGCAGGACCACGCGGCCGCTGCGGTCCAGGTCCAGCTGGCGCATGGTCACCGCGTTGAGCACGTTGCCGCCGATCAGGTGCAGGGTGCGGTCGCCGCCGACGTTGGCCGCCACCACGATGTCGCAATGGGATTGGTTGGGCACGCCGGCGCGGGAGGCCAGGGCGGCGTTCAGGCCGGCGAAGCCCATCACCTGGCGGCGGTTGCGGATGAAGCACAGCAGGTCGCCGGGCGCGGGCTTCTCGATCGTTGGATCGGTGAAGCGGTAGGGGCCGCCGCTGCCACCGTCGCGAAAGGCCGCGCGGATGTAGTCGATGTGGCGCGGCGATCGGGTGAAGTTCATGACACCGGCCCGCGTCATGATCCAGGACACGAACGCCGCCGACCACGGCGTGTCGATCAGGAACGCGCGGCAGTCGCTGTCCGTGAGGCGATTGCCCGGCGGTGCCCAGCAGCTGGCCGCGCCGGGCTCGCCTGCGACCTGCGACAGCGTGCCACTCTCGCGCCAATAGCCGGCCACGCGCTGCCAGGGCACCAGGCCGTGGTCGGCCAGGTTGCCGCTCTCGGCTTCGGTGACGCGCAACGAGGCCAGCCGGCCCTGACGGTCGATGAAGGGGCGCATCCACTGCCGGTGCTCCTCACAGGCGGCACGGACGATGGCGATCGCGGCCTGGCTCAGGCCGAAGCGCGGCGGGGCGTCGCAGACCTCGATCGCCTGCGCCCGGGTGCCGATGCCCAACAGCAGCAGGGCCAGGACGCGCGTCCAGCGAAACGGCATCGTCTGCGGATCCTTGAGGAATGTGAGTTCTCACTACGTACGCTGGCAGAGTCACAGGCCAGGACGCGTGAAACCCCACGCCGATCAAGCGCTGTGCGGCGGCGGGCCCAGCTTCAGCGACAGGTCCACGGCGTGCACATGCTTGGTCAGCGCGCCGATGGAGATGCAGTCCACGCCGTCCTGCGCCACGGCGCGCACGGTGTCCAGGTCGACCATGCCGGAAACCTCCAGCGGCACGCGGCCGGCGGCGATGCGCACCGCTTCGCGGCGCTGCTCGGGGCTGAAGTCGTCGAGCATGATTCGGGTGCAGGGCTGTTCCAGCGCCTGGCGCAGCTCGTCCAGCGACTCGACCTCGACCACCAGCGGCAGCTGCGGGTACAGGGCGCGGGCCGCGCGCATGGCCGCGGCGATGCCGCCGGCGGCGCGCACATGGTTTTCCTTGAGCATCACCATGTCGAACAGGCCGATGCGGTGGTTGTCGCCGCCGCCGCAGCGCACGGCGTACTTCTGCGCCAGGCGCAGGCCCGGCACGGTCTTGCGCGTGTCCAGGATGCGCGCGCCGGTCCCGCGCACGGCCTCGACGAAGGCCGCGGTGACCGTGGCCGTGCCGCTCAGGGTCTGCAGGAAGTTGAGCGAGGTGCGCTCGGCGCTGACCAGCGTGCGCGCGCGCCCGCGCAGGGTGGCCAGCACGGTGCCGGCGGCCACGCGCTGGCCCTCGGCCACGCGCCAGTCGATGGAGACCTGCGGATCGAGCTGGCGATGGCAGGCGTCGAACCACGGCCGCCCGCAGATCACCGCCTCCTGCTTGCACAGCAGATAGGCGACATCGTCGGTGTCCGGCAGCAGCGCGGCGGTGACATCGCCCGTGCCGAGGTCCTCGGCCAGGGCGCGGCGCACATCGTCCAAGACCACCGCCTCGGGCGGCGGCAGCGGCGCGGCGGCGCTCACGCCGGGAAGTCGGCGACCTGGACGGTGGCGATGCCTTCCTCGGGCAGCAGGACCGGGATGCCGTCCTCGACGCGGTAGACGGTCTTGCGGTCGCGGGTGACCAGGGCTTCCTTGAGCGGTTCGGCCTGGGCGCTGCCGTCCACGCGCTTGAGCGCGCCGGCCGCGATGGCGCGGTTCAGCGCCTCCACGCCGCGGGCCTCGAGCGGGCCCAGCGGTTGGCGCGAGACGGGGCAGCACAGCAGGTCGAGCAGTTTGCGGTCCATGGAAGGTCCGTTGGCGAACAAGATCGCTAGAATATCGTTTTGTCGCAGGGCAGGGCCAATGACCGACGATCTGGCAGCGCCGCGCGTGGGCATCGTGATGGGCTCGCGTTCGGATTGGGAGACCATGCAGCACGCCGCGCAGAAGCTCGATGCGCTGGGCGTGGCCTACGAGGTGAAGGTCGTCTCGGCCCACCGCACGCCCGACGTGCTGTTCTCCTATGCCGAGCAGGCCGCCGCGCGCGGACTGCGCGCGATCATCGCCGGCGCCGGCGGCGCGGCGCACCTGCCCGGCATGCTGGCGTCCAAGACCGCGGTGCCGGTCCTGGGCGTGCCGGTGCAGTCCAAGGCCCTGAACGGCATGGATTCGCTGCTGTCCATCGTGCAGATGCCGGCCGGCATCCCGGTGGCGACCTTCGCCATCGGCCACGCCGGCGCGGCCAACGCGGCGCTGTTCGCCGCGGCGATGCTGGCGCCGGAGGCGCCGGCGGTGGCGCAGGCGCTGGACGCCTTCCGGGCCAAGCAGACCCAGGACGTCATGGACCAGGACGATCCGCGGCGATGAGCACGGTCGGCATTCTTCCGCAGCGGGGGCGCGCATGACGACGGTGGGGATCCTGGGGGGCGGGCAGCTGGCCCGCATGCTCGCGCTGGCGGGCGTGCCGCTCGGGCTGAAGTTCCTCGTCCTGGACCCGTCGGCCGAGTCCTGCGCCGGGCAGTGCGCGCCGCTGCAGGTGGGCGCGTTCGACGACGAGGCGGCGCTGGCGCAGTTCGCGTCCAGGGTCGATGTGGTGACCTTCGATTTCGAGAACGTGCCGGCCGCCAGCGCGCAGTGGCTGGCCGAGCGGGTGCCGGTGTATCCCAATCCGCAGGCGCTGGGCGTGGCCCAGGACCGGCTGTCGGAGAAGACGCTGTTCGGCGAGCTGGGCATCCCGGTGCCGGCGTTCGCGGCGGTCGACTCGCGCGAGGGGCTGGACGCGGCGCTGGCGCGGATCGGCACGCCCTGCATCCTCAAGACGCGGCGCTTCGGCTACGACGGCAAGGGCCAGTTCCGGATCAAGTCGCCGGCCGACGCGCAGGCCGCGTGGGACGCGCTGGGCGCGCAGGCCGGCACCGTCGGGCTGATCGTGGAAGGCTTCGTCGCCTTCGACCGAGAGGTGTCGGTGGTGGCCGTGCGCGGCCGCGATGGTGCGTTCAAGGCCTTCCCGCTGACCCAGAACTGGCATGTCGACGGCGTGCTGTCGGCCAGCCTGGCGCCGGCGCAGGCCAGCCAGGCCCTGCAGGGGCAGGCGGTCGACTATGCGCGGCGCGTGGCCGAGCGCCTGGATTACGTCGGGGTGTTCGCGCTGGAGCTGTTCTGCCAGGGCGAGACGCTGCTGGCCAATGAAATGGCCCCGCGCGTGCACAACTCCGGGCACTGGACCATCGAAGGCGCGGAGGTCTCGCAGTTCGAGGCACACCTGCGTGCGGTGCTGGGCCTGCCGCTGGGCGAACCGGCCATGCGCGGGCACGCCTGCATGCTCAACTGGCTGGGGCAGATGCCCGACGCCACCGGCGTGCTCGATCAGCCCGGAGGGCACTGGCACGACTACGGCAAGTCGCCGCGCGAGGGCCGCAAGGTCGGCCACGCCACGCTGCGTGCCGATACCGCACAGGCCCTGTCCGTCGCCCTGGCCGCCGCGGGTGAGGCGCTGTCGCGCCAGGCCCAGGTGCAGCCGGTGCTGGAGCGCCTGGCGCGCAGCTGAGCGGATCGCCTCCGGCGTCCCGATTGCCGCTGGGCGCGCCCATGAAAAAGGCCGGGGAATCCCCGGCCTTTTTCGTACAGCCAGCGAAGGATCAGGCCAGATTCTTGGCCACGAAGTCCCAGTTGACCAGCGACCAGAACGACTCGACGTACTTCGGACGCGCGTTGCGATAGTCGATGTAGTAGGCGTGCTCCCACACATCGATGGTCAGCAGCGGGGTGTCCTCGCCGGTCAGCGGCGTGGCGGCGTTGGAGGTGCTTACCAGGCCGACGCTGCCGTCCTTCTTCTGCACCAGCCAGCCCCAGCCCGAGCCGAAGGTGCCGATGGCGGTCTTGGTGAACTCTTCCTTGAACTTCTCGAAGTCGCCGAAGGCCGCGTTGATCAGCTCGGCCAGCTTGCCGCTCGGCGCGCCGCCGCCGTTGGGCGACAGGCAGTTCCAGTAGAAGGTGTGGTTCCACACCTGCGCGGCGTTGTTGAACACGCCGCCCTGGGACTTCTTGATGATGCTCTCCAGCGGCTGGTCGGCGAACTCGGTGCCCTCGATCAGCTTGTTGAGGTTGTCCACATAGGCCTTGTGATGCTTGCCGTAGTGGAAATCGATGGTCTCGCCGGAGATGTGCGGTTCCAGTGCGGTGCGGTCGTAGGGCAGGGCGGGGAGCTCGATGGCCATGGCGGTTCCTCTTGACTTGGCGTGTCTGGCAGATGCCGGGGGCGGGGGCGCAGGGCTTACAATTGCGTCCGACCAGCGGCGATGGAAAGCGCCGCGCAGTTTACTCGACGAGGGTGCGCATGCCGTCAAGGGCGTGCGGCAACGCAGGAGAACGCAACATGCCGGTGCTGGAACGTATCCAGGCGGAGCTGGACCGCCACCCCATGGTGCTCTTCATGAAGGGCACCCCGGAGTACCCGATGTGCGGCTTCTCCAGCCGCGCGGTCCAGGCCCTGCTGTCGGCCGGCGCGGTGGACCTGCGCGCGATCAACGTGCTGGAAGAGCCGGAGATCCGCGCCAACCTGCCGCGCTTTTCCAACTGGCCGACGTTCCCGCAGTTGTTCATCCATGGCGAGCTGATCGGCGGCTGCGACATCACCCTGGAACTGCACGAGTCCGGCGAACTGGAACGCATCGTCGCCGAGGCCATGCCGCGGTGAGTCTGCTGCAGGTGCCCGTGCGCCCCGTGCAGTCCCTGGCCGGGCGTGTGGTGCTGATCAGCGGGGCGCACGGCGGCCTGGGCGAGGCCAGTGCCCGCGCCTGCGCGCAGGCCGGTGCCACCCTGGTGCTCCTGGGCCGCCGGCCGGCCAAGCTCGCCCGCATCTATGACGCCTGCGCCCAGCTCGGCCCCGAGCCGCTGCTCTATCCGCTGGACCTGGAAGGCGCCGCACCGGATGACTACGCCGAACTGGCCCAGCGCATCGAGGCCAACCTCGGCCGCCTCGACGGGGTGCTGCACTGCGCGGCCGAGTTCCGCGGCCTGACCCCGCTGGAGCACACCGACCCGGCCGCCTTCGCGCGCGCCATCCATGTCAACCTCACCGCGGCGTGGTGGCTGAGCCAGGCCTGCCTGCCGCTGCTGCGTCGTGCGGCGGACAGCGCGCTGGTGTTCACCCTGGACAATCCGCGCCGCGTCGGCCACGCCTACTGGGGCGGCTACGGCGTGGCCCAGCACGGGCTGGCCGCGCTGGTGCAGATGCTGCACGCCGAGCTGGCCAGCACCCCGGTGCGGGTCAGCGCGCTGCAGCCCGGGCCGATGCGCACCATGCTGCGCGCCCGCGCCTACGCCGAGGACACCGATCCGGCGCTGGCCGATGCCGACCAGTACGCCGCACACTGCGTGACCCTGCTTTCTCCAGAAGGCGCCGAGCGGCGCGGCCTGGTCTGGAATCCCCTGGCATGACCATCCTGTCCGCAGCGCTGCTGCTGTTCCTGATCCTCGACCCGCTGGGCAATATCCCGGTGTTCCTGTCGGTGCTGCGGCCGCTCCCGCCGCAGCGCCAGCGCATCGTGCTGATCCGCGAGCTGCTGATCGCGCTGGTCGTGCTGATGGGGTTCCTGTGGGGCGGCAAGTACTTCCTGGAACTCATGCATCTGCGCCAGGAGTCGGTGCAGATCGCCGGCGGCATCGTGCTGTTCCTGATCGGCATCCGCATGATCTTCCCGCGGCCCGAAGGCCTGATGGGCGAGATCCCCGGCGGCGAGCCCTTCATCGTGCCGCTGGCCATCCCGCTGGTGGCCGGCCCCTCCGGCATGGCCGCGGTGATGCTGATGGGCAGCAACGAGCCCGAGCGCCTGCTCGGCTGGAGCCTGGCCCTGGGGCTGGCCTGGCTGGCGACGGCGGTGATCCTGTTCTCGGCCACGCTGGTCTACAAGTGGCTGGGCATGCGCGCGCTGACCGCGATCGAGCGGCTGATGGGCATGCTGCTGGTGGCCATCTCCGTGCAGATGCTGCTCGACGGGATCGGCACCTATCTCGGCGCGCTTCGCGGCGGTTGAGACCTGAGGGGGCGTCTGATTGGACGCCAGCCCGTGTCCGTATTTCATGCTCCGCCCCGAGTCCGGGCCGTAGGCGTTTATTCGCCCAAAGATGTCATTTAAGTGACGGCGACCGGCAGGCGCAGTCGCACAAATACCATTTAAGCCATTGATTGGAAGGGGATTCTCCCCCCGCTTTCGCGCGAATGCCGCAGCGCGCAAAAGTCGTCACGATCCGGTCACATCGCGCCTTTACCGTGTTAACCTGTCGTTAACGCGCGGCTGCCGTGCCTGCCGCGTGTTCCAGGGGCCACATCCTAAGCAAGTCCATGAGAGCCATGCCACACAGCATGGCCGGCCGGCACGATTTTTCTTCTGACCGCCACAAAACTTCGAGGCAGCGCAATGACACATCATCGTATCCGGACTTCCAAACTTGCCCTTGGCCTCCTGGCCGCGCTGGCCGCTGCGCCGGCCATGGCGCAGACCACGTCCGCCGGCGTCGGCGGCCAGGTCGTCGGTTCCGGCGGTGCGCCGGTCGCCGGCGCCGAGGTGACCATCACCCACGTGGAATCCGGAACGGTCAGCCACGCCACCACCGATGCCGCCGGTCGCTACACCGCGCGCGGCCTGCGCGTGGGTGGCCCGTACACCATCACCATCACCAAGCCCGGCGAAGGCACCAAGACCGAAGACGGCGTCTACCTGGATCTCAACAAGATCAACACCGTCGACGCGGCCCTGACCGGCGACGTGACCAACCTGGGCTCGGTGCAGGCCATCGGCTACAGCGGCGGCTCGGACGTGTTCAGCGCCACCAAGATGGGCTCGGGCACCAGCGTCAACCAGCAGACCATCCAGGCGCTGCCCTCGATCAACGGCAACATCCAGGACTACATGCGCCTGGATCCGCGCGTGGCCTTCGTCGACCGCGCCTCGGGCACGATCTCGGCCGGCGGCCAGAATCCGCGCTACAACTCGATCAACATCGACGGCGTCTCGGCCAGCGACACCTTCGGCCTGGAAGGCAACAACATGACCACCCGGCGCCAGCCGGTGTCGATGGAGGCCATCGAGGCCATCGACGTCAACCTGTCCAACTACGACGTCAGCATCGCCGCGGCCGCCGGTGCGACCGTCAATGCGGTGACCAAGTCCGGTACCAACGAGTTCCATGGTTCGGTCTACGGCTACATGCGCGATGGCGACTGGTTCGGCGACAACCCGGACGGCACCAAGTTCAACGGCTTCACCAAGGAGAAGACCTACGGCGCGACCTTCGGCGGCCCGATCGTCAAGGACAAGCTGTTCTTCTTCGCCAACTACGAGAAGTTCCAGCAGGACGCGCCCGGCGGCGACCTGTCCGGCAGCGCGCTGGGCAAGGCCGGCCACGTCATCACCAACGCCGACGTGGCGCTGGCGCAGAGCATCGCGCAGAACGTCTACGGGTTCGATGCGGGCCAGCTGGCCAGCAACGGCAACACCGATCTGGAAGAGTACGCACTGAAGCTGGACTGGAACATCAGCGACGCGCATCGCGCCAGCTTCCGCTACAGCAAGCTGGACCAGAGCAAGCTGCGCATCAACGGCATCAGCAGCACCGGTGTGTCGCTGAGCACCTACTGGTACCAGCACAACAAGACCGTGGAGAGCTACACCGGCCAGCTGTTCAGCGACTGGAGCGACAACTTCTCCACCGAGTTCAAGGCCTCCTACCGCGACTACACCGCCGAGCGCGTGGTGCCGAGCAACCTGCCGAGCATCCAGATCTTCTTCGGCGACGCCACTTCCACCACCAACGGCACCCGGGTCAGCGGCGACTCGCTGTATTTCGGCACCGAGGTCAACTCGCAGGGCAACTACCTGCGCACCAAGACCTGGAACTACACCGGCTCGGGCACCTGGACGCTTGGCGACCACGACCTGAAGTTCGGCGCGGACTACGCCACCAACGACATCTACAACCTGTACAGCGCGCAGGCCTGGGGTGTGTACACCTTCTGGGCCGGCGCCGCGGATGCCAACGGCAACCATGCGCTGACCAATTTCCAGAACGGCCGCTGGGCCACCTACAACCATCGCACCGAGTATTCGCCGGGCTCGTTCGCCGCCGACTACAAGAACAGCAACCTGGGCCTGTTCATCCAGGACACCTGGTACGTCAGCCCCAACCTGACCCTGACGCTGGGCGTGCGCGGCGATCGGCCGGACGTCAGCCCGGAGCCGCGTTACAACGCGCTGGCCGATCAGGTGTTCGGCTATGACAACAGCCAGGTGTTCAGCGGTGACTTCCTGGTGCAGCCGCGCTTTGGTTTCAACTACACCTTCAACTCCGAGCGCCCGATGCAGGTGCGCGGTGGCGTGGGCCTGTTCCAGGGCGACGCGCCCCAGGTGTGGATCGGCAACAGCTACGCCAACAACGGCTATAACTACGCGCAGCTGCAGGCGACCGCATACGATCCGACGCTGCGCTTCTCGCCCGACGGCAACAACCAGCCGGGCTCGGGCAGCTGTAACCCGTATCCGAGCTCCCGGACCGGCTGCCAGATGAGCGTCAACTTCACGCAGAAGGACTTCGAGCTGCCGTCGATCTGGAAGGCCAACCTGGCGTTCGACCACGAGCTGCCGTGGTACGGCGTGGTCGCGTCGGCCGAGCTGATCATGACCGACGTCAAGAATGCGCTCTACTACCGCCGCCTCAACCTGGGTCCGGGCTTCACCGGCCCCGATGGCCGCTCGCTGTACTGGAACCCGACCAAGCGCGGCGCCGCCTATGCGACGTCCGACAACCAGTACGGCCGCGACACCCGCTTCGGCGATGTGTACCTGATCGACAACACCAGCAAGGGCAAGAGCCAGCAGTTCACCGCTTCGCTGACCAAGCCGTGGAGCCCGGGCAGCGACTGGTCCTGGACCTTGGGCTATACCTACACCCATGCGACCGAGGTCGGTCCGCTGACCAGCTCGACCGCCAGCTCCGGCTACACCTACCAGTACAGCTTCAATTCCGGCGAGGACATCTCGCAGACCTCGCGTTACGAGATCAAGGATCGCATTTCCGGATCGCTGAACTGGAAGCACAAGTTCTTCGGTGACTACGACACCAGCGTGGGTCTGGTCTACGAAGGCCGCAGCGGACGTCCGTACAGCTACGTCTTCGTCGGTGACGCCAACGGCGACAGCCGGACCTATAACGACCTGTTCTACGTGCCCAAGGGCACCGGTGACGTGTACTTCGGCAAGTTCAACGCCAACGGTACGGTCGCGGTGGATTCGGCGATGGAGAAGCGGTTCTACGACTGGCTCGCCACGAAGCCGGAACTGGCGGCATACAAGGGCAGCTACGCCCCGGCCAATGCGTTCCGTACCGGCTTCATCAATACCTTTGATCTGCGTTTGAGCCAGCAGATCCCGGGCTTCTTCAAGGGCAACAAGGCCGAGGTCTGGGTGGACATCCAGAACGTTGGCAATCTGCTGAACAAGAAGTGGGGCAACATCTACGATTACGGCTTCTACGCCGATGCCTCGGTCGCCTCGCTGGTGGGGATCAGTCGGGACGGCAAGTACGTGTACAACTTCACCGGTGCCAGCTCGCCGACCGTTGCCAACTCCGACGCCGACGGCTTCAATGTCGGTGTGTCCCAGTGGTCGCTGCAGGTGGGCCTGCGCTACGAGTTCTGATCCATCGAATTCGAAGCGATACGTAACGGAAAGCGGCCGGGGCAACCCGGCCGTTTTCCTGTGCGCGGCCATGACATATGCGCCATCGGCCGGCTGCGCTACAGTCCCGGGACAAGACAGACGAACAAGCAGGAACATGCAATGAGTGAAGTGGAAACCCGGGCGCTGCCGGTCGTGAGCACCCGCATTTACCCGCGCGGCGGGCTGGATATCCTGTCGCGCACCGAAGTGGCGCGCCTGCGCGACGCCTCGGCCGGCGGCATGCACGAGCTGCTGCGCCGCTGCGCGCTGGCGGTACTGACCAGCGGCAGCGCCTCCGACGACCCGCGCGCCGCGCGCGATCTCTACCCCGACTTCGACATCCAGGTACTGCAACGCGACCGCGGTGTTCGTATCGAACTGCTCAACGCACCGGCGATGGCCTTCGTCGATGGCGAGATCATCCGCGGCGTGGCCGAGCTGCTGTTCGCCGTGGTGCGCGACTTGGCCTACATGGCCATCGAACTGGGCGAGGAATACGCGAGCGCCCTGGAGACCTCGGCCGGCATCACCGATGCGGTGTTCGGGCAGCTGCGCAACGCGCGCATCATCAAGCCGCAGGAGCCCAACCTGGTGGTGTGCTGGGGCGGCCACTCGATCTCGCGCGAGGAATACCTCTACACCAAGGAAGTGGGCTACGAGCTGGGCCTGCGCGGCATGGACATCTGCACCGGCTGCGGCCCTGGCGCGATGAAGGGCCCGATGAAGGGGGCCACCATCGCCCACGCCAAGCAGCGCCAGAAGCAGGTGCGCTACATCGGCGTGACCGAGCCGGGGATCATCGCCGCCGAGTCGCCCAATCCGATCGTCAACCACCTGGTGATCATGCCGGACATCGAGAAGCGCCTCGAGGCCTTCGTCCGCATCGGCCACGGCATCATCGTCTTCCCCGGCGGCGTCGGCACCGCCGAGGAGATCCTGTATCTGCTGGGCATTCTGCTGCGCGAAGAGAATGCGCACCTGCCGTTCCCGCTGGTGCTGACCGGTCCGGTGGTGGCCGCGCCTTACTTCGAGCAGATCGACACCTTCATCCGGCTGACGCTGGGCGAGGCCGCCGCTTCGCGCTACCAGATCATCATCGGTGACCCGGTCGCCGTGGCGCAGGCGATGAAGGCCGGCATCGCCAAGGTGCGCGAGCACCGCAAGGAGGCGCGCGATGCGTATTACTTCAACTGGTCGATCGATATCCCGCTGGCCTTCCAGCAGCCGTTCGCGCCCACCCATGAGGCCATGGCCCAGCTGGACCTGCACCATGGGCGCGCACCGCATGCCATCGCCGCCGACCTGCGCCGCGCCTTCTCGGGCATCGTCGCCGGCAACGTCAAGGAGGACGGCATGCGGCGAATCGAGGAATTCGGGCCCTTCGAGATCCACGGCGACCCGCAGATCATGGCCGCGCTGGATGACCTGCTGCAGGCTTTCGTCGCCCAGCGCCGCATGAAGATCGCCGGCGACTACAAGCCCTGCTATCGGGTCGTGACCTGAGGATTGCGCACCTGTCGGACCTTGGGCCGTGCGCGAAACGTGCCCTAGGACACCGTCCGCATCGTTCGTCTCCCTGAACCGACCGCCCATCGTGCCACGCTGGGCGGGCGGCGGCGGCTTCCGTAACCTTCATCTGCCGAAAAGGGGATGGGACCGGGAATGGGCCGACGCTCGCAAACGAGGGGCTTCACGCTGCTGGAGCTGATGGTGACGGTTACCGTGCTGGGAATCCTGGCGGCGATCGCGTTTCCGAGCTTCCAGAACAGTATCCGCTCCAGCCGAGTTTCAACGACGACTAGCCAGTTCACCGCGGCGATTGCGATGGCGCGCAGCGAAGCGATCAAGAACACTTTGGCTGCAGGTGTCTGCCCGAGTGCCAACGGGACTGCCTGTGGCAACGATTGGAGCGCCGGCTGGCTTGTCTGGGGCGACCTCAATCGCAACGGCTTGCTGGACGTAAGTGAGACGGTGATCAATTACTACGCGGGTTCCCCCGCGATCTCCGTAACAGTTGGGATCAATCCCTTGCGCTTTGACGCGCGCGGCGTTCCCGTCACCGCCGCCGGAGACATGACGATCGCCTCTAATCCTTGTCAGAGCGGGAAGACGTTGAGGAGCACCATCACGATGACCGGTACAGGACAGGTGCGTACGCAGAAAGGGGCTTGTCCATGAGCAGGCGGCATTCGCCCTGCGGCGCGGCGGGCTCCGGGCAGCAGGGCTTCACGCTGATCGAAGTGATGATCGCCGTGTTGGTGCTGGGTGTGGGCCTGTTGGGCTTCGCCATGTTGCAGACGATGAATGTTCGCTACACCAAGAGCGCCCAGGATCGGACTGTCGCCACGATGCTGGCCTATCAGCTGATCGACATGATGCGGACCCAGCGCTCTCAGGCGTCGTATTACAACGGCGTCACGGCATCGAGTTTTTCAGGTGTCGATGGGACAGGCAATGCCTGCTCATGGATAGGTGGTTCGGCTACGCCCGCAGAGAACATCGCGCGCTGGAAATGCGAATTGCGAAGGGCATTTCCCGATGGCACAGCCCAAGTCGAGCTGCAGCCCAATGGGACGGTGACAGTCACGATCGATTGGAGCGATAGCTTCTGGGAGGCTGACCCAGACAATCAGAAGACGACGTTTCAGGTTACGAGCCGCATATGAAATCTACCCATGCTCCAGGTGGCAGTGGTCAGCGGGGTTTGTCCCTGATCGAACTTATGATTGCGGTGACGATCGGTCTGATCCTTATTGCAGGTGTCATCCAGATCTTCAGCGCCTCACGCGCGGCTTATCAGTTGTCTCAGGGCATCGCCCGCAGTCAGGAAAATGCGCGCTTCTCGATGGACTTCCTCCAACGCGATATACGCATGGCGGGACACGCCGGTTGTGTCAATGATCAGTCCCTGCTCTCCACGGATTCCACCGGCAAGATCACCGGCGGCAATATCCGGCTCCTGTTCGCAAATGCGGCTCAGCGCGAGGCAGGCGACCTGTCGTCGTTGCCGACCCCTTTGCGGTTTGACGTTTCCATTCAAGGTTACGAAGCTAACGGGACGGCGCCTGGCGATACGCGCACTATCGCGACAACGCCCGCCGTTGGGAGTGCGGGGGATTGGAGTCCCGCGCTGCCCGCGGAGTTGATCACTAATTTGGATCCCAAGCCCATCGCTGGCAGCGACATCATCGTGCTGCGTTACATGTCGCCGATACAGGCGACACTCAGTTCCATGGTGGTTTCAACCACTGGCGCATCGACCATTGGATATCCGACCGAAGCGGCCACGACGAGCAGCAAGGTGGCTACAGGCACCGGCAACACCGGTCTGTATGCCATCGGCAACTGTGGCGCAACCTCTGTTTTCCAGGGGTCGGCGGTTAGTAATACCGGTATGTCCGTGGCCATCAGCGGCTTAAACAAGAGCGCGCTTGGCTACACGGTATCGAGCGCTAACGCCAACGTCGCGGAAACCTATTCCTACGCCCCGAATCAGACATGGTTGTACAGGGCGGAGACCATGGCGTACTACGTGGCACTCAATCCAAGCAATCCTCAGGTGCCCGCGCTCTACAGGGTGCGCTGGACGCAATCGGCAAGCGGAGTGCCCGGGCAGATTTCCGAAGAAATGGTTGAGGGCGTGGAGAGTATGCAACTACTCTACGGGGAGGACTCTGCTTCGGCCACCGCAACAACGGCGACCGGGTTCATCAACAAGACCGCAACTGCAGCGACTATCGGCGATCCGTTACCGAATAGCAGCGCTGGTGCGGCCAGCGCCTTACGCTGGCGGCGCGTGGGGAGTGTGCAACTCGGGCTATTGATTCGCGGGACTGGTGATCGAGCCACAGCGGAACAGAACCCCAGCCTGAGGGTTCTCGATGTCGGTATCACAGCCCCTACTGACGGGAACTATCGCTACACGTACGAGACAAGCATTGCGCTGCGCAACCGCTTGTTCGGGAATTGAAGATCATGAAGCGTCCGCCTGCTCGTGCAACGTCCTCCCCGCCTGGTCGACAGTCAGGCGCGGTGCTCTATGTGGCGATGATCATGCTGATCCTGCTGGCCATTCTCGGGATCGTTGGTATGCAGGTGTCGACGATGCAGGAGCGCATGACCAGCAACTTCATGGCCACCAATCTGGCCTTTCAGAATGCTGAGGCTCAGATCAGTGGCCGCGAGGCTGCGATCGTCAGCGGCATCGCTTACGACTACGAAAACTGCGCCTCGGCCTTCGATCCGGCCGCTTGGGCCAACAATATCGCCAGCACTGTCGGTAGCGATATCCGTACTACCAACATCAGCATATGCACGGCGCAATGCAGCGCGAAGGCCGGCGCGGATCGCGAGTTATGCAACATGTACCGCACCACGGCTTTCAGCCGTGACCAAGCATCCGCTGCCGATTCCACTGCGGCTGCCGCCATCGACACCATCTTTATCAAGCCGTGAGCCGACAAACTATGAACATCCGGCGAGCTCTTTCCGTGGTTGTCCTTGCGCTTGTAGCCGCTGCGGTGGCTCGAGCGGCCATTACTTGGCTCGCGCCTTCGCTTTTGTCGATCGCTCAAGCTCCGCTGTTCACTCGCAGCGCGATCCCCCCGCTGAACATGTTGGTGATGGGCAAGGATCACAAGATCTACTTCTCGGCCTACAACGACACGTCCGATCTGGATGGCGATGGCATCATCGATGTCGGTTACCGCGGTTGGGTGCTTAAGGCCGGAACAATTAACGAAGGCGAATCCAAGTACAAGATCGACTACTACGGCTACTTCAACTCATACGTTTGCTACGACTGGGACGGCTCCAAGTTTGTTCCCAGAACTGCGACTGCTGACAAGACCTGCAATGGAAGCACGTGGAGCGGTGATTTCCTCAACTATCTGACCACCTCGCGGCTGGATGCGCTGCGCAAGGTGCTTTACGGGGGCAATCGCCGTGTCGATGACCCGAACCAGACCGTGCTGGAGGGTTCGTTTTTTCCACAGGATGGACATAGCTGGGGCAAGGAATATCAGAGTCAGGCACGCGATGGCTACGATATCGCCAAATACGCGCCGCTGCGTGCTCCTTCCAGCGGCAGATATCACCTGTTCGCGATCACCACGCTGCAGGATTATGCGAACAGCAATTACGTAGGCCCCTATCTGCGTGTGCTGCAGAATACGCCGACGCGTGTGTTCAACTGGTTGTCGATCGAGGCACCTGTGGCGGGCAACAAGTGCTTTAACGCCAGCAATCAGCGCGTGGACTGCGTCACTAATGGCACCGCCGATCCTTTCCCCGGCCATCCGGCTAATGCCAGCGGCTTCGACCAGCTCGAAGCGAACTACGCGGCATATCAGTTTGGGAGTGGCTCAATCTCGACTATCAACTGCACGAGCAACTGCAATCTATACAGCTCCCAGCAGGACAACTTTCTCGCGGTCATGACCGGAACATTCCAGGCCTCTGCTGGCTCTGGCACCGAAGATTACCAGTTCGCCGTGGACGGGGATGACGCGGTCGACGTCCAGATCTTCAGTGGTAATACGAGGATCGGCTCGGCAGGGTGGTACGGTGGCCATGGTGCCTGTGGATCTACGGATGCGGCGTGTCAGGGCCGATATGCCACCTCCGTTATGTCACTGAGAAGAGGGGCCAGTTACGGTGTCAAATTCAGAATGGAAGATGCGACCGGAAGCGAGGTCTACATCTTGCGCTATCGTTCTAGGACCTCAAGCAGCACGGCATGGAGCGAGTGGACAATCGTGCCGCCTTCAGACGGAACCTCTCCTGGATGGTCGGGCAGCATCAACCTGAGTACCTACAACCTGACGCCGTCACGCAACCCCGCAACGCGTCAAGATTATCATGTTCGTGTGCAGGTCTGCCCCGCAAACGAGGCTCTTCGCGACACCACTTGCAAGCAGTACCCCAATGGCAGCTACAAGCCCACTGGCATCCTCCATGATTATGGCGAAGGTGATCGGATGTACTTCGGTCTGATCACCGGCTCGCAGCCCAATAATATTGAAGGCGGCGTTCTGAGGCGCAACGTCACCAGTTTTTCCAGCGAAATAGACTCGCAGACAGGCCAGTTCCTGACCAATGTCGACGGCATTGCACGTACTATCAGCAAGTTGCGCATGATCGGCGGAGCCTATGGCAGCGGCGTCACCGACAATACGGATTCGGACGTCTCGTTCAATTGGGGAAATGGGAACGGCAATTGCGGCGGTTCGCCGAATCCGATCAGTAACGGCAATTGTCGGATGTGGGGTAATCCGATTGCCGAAATGCTCTACGAGTCGATGCGCTACTTCGCTGGCGCAGGGGCGCCTACACCGCGTTTTGTGGCCAATACGAGCGCAAACGGTGCCGCCGAAGAAAGGGCTATGGGATTGTCTACCGAGACCTGGCGCGATCCGTACGGCGCGAATGGCTTCCCGTTCTGCGCCAAGCCGTTCCAGACCATCATTAGCGATATCAATCCCAGCTACGACGGTGACTTGCCAGGCAGTGCTTTTTCCGGAGCGCTGACCAGCACCGGAACCACGCCTTCCGGCGTTGCTCAGTTCTCGGCTAGTGTAGAAGGCGACAGAATCTGGAGTCAGGAGTACGGTGGTCCTCGAAGCGTATTCATCGGTGACGTCAATGGCACAACCGATGGTGCGCCCACGCCGAAGACCGCATCGAGCTTCGGCAATATTCGCGGCTTGTCTCCAGAAGAGCCGACCAAGAACGGAACCTATTATGCCGGCAGTGTGGCACGCTTTGCTCACCTTAATGATCTGAATGGTGCGACCGGCGCCCAGAAGTTGAGCACTTATTCAATCGCGCTAGCTTCGCCATTGCCAAAATTCCAGTTCGGTAACATCACCATCTTGCCGTTTGGCAAGACAGTAAGTGGTACCTTCGGCGGCAACGAGCGCAAGCCAACAAATACTATCGTGGCGTTGTATATCGACCAGCTCGTCAATATGACCAGCGTTGAGGACAGGAATACAAACGGCGGCCGTCCTTACGCGTCTTTCCGTATTAGCTACGAGGACGTTGAACAAGGCAACGACTTCGACATGGACGCCATCGTGCGCTATGTAGTCGCGGAAAATGCAAATGGAACAGTGACCATCTCGCTTACATCCGAGTATGCGGCCGGCAGCGCTAACCAAAACCTTGGCTACGTGATATCCGGCACAACCAAGGATGGGGTGTATCTCGAGGTCCGTGACGCCGATAGTGCGGTGGCGAACTCGGTGTACTCCCTCAACACGCCGACTGGTGTCGATGCTGGCGGATGCGCGGCCTCTGGTGCCCTCAATACGGCCCCCTGTAGCAATGGACTTGGCTTGAGTGCGACCCGCACCTTCACGCCGTCGACGACCTCGCCAGCGATCCGTCTGCAGGATCCGTTGTGGTACGCCGCGAAGTACGGCGGTTTCGATGACTCCAATAACGATGGCGTGCCTCAGACTTCGGAGTGGGACGCAAACGGCGACGGCGTGCCAGATAATTACTTCCTTGTAACCAATCCACTTAACCTGCGTAAGCAGCTAGGCAATGCCTTCGACAAGATCGAGAGCTCCTCTGGTAGCAGCGGTTCAGTCGCGGTGGCAGGAGCGCAGGTAACGGCGGGGTCGTTTGCGGTATTCCCAAGCTACAGTAGTGCGAACAACGGCACCGACTGGACGGGCGATGTGGCGGCTTACCGAATAGAGTCGAATGGTTTGCGAGGTACTCTGCTCTGGAGTGCGGCGGCGCAGCTGCCGACTACAACCGCTGGCGCCGCCGCTCGCAAGATCCTCACATCGACTGGGCCGGTCGGACCTGCAACCGTCCGTGCCACTACGGTTAGAGATTTCACGGCGGCTAACCTTGGTTCCAGCCGGGCGCAGGTGCTTGCCCGGCTGGGATACCCCAATGAAAGCGACTTCAATAACGACTTCGGTGCAAACATGTCTGCCGATTCGCTGGTGTCGTTTCTCCGAGGCGACCGGACCCTGCAAGGTGGGATCAAGAACTCAACGCCATATCGCGCGCGCAGCAGTGTGATGGGCGACGTCATTAATTCCAATCCGGTGATCGCGACAAAACTCGCCAACTATGGGTGGTCTGCGTCCAGCGGCCTCGGCACGCTGGCGACGTCGTACACCGCCTACGTCAATAGCAAATCGTCCAGAAGAGAGATTACTTTCGTCGGCGCAAACGACGGGATGCTGCACGCGTTTGGTGACAACGGCGCGGAAATTTCGGCTTACATACCGAACGCCTTACTTGGGCGCGATCGTGCCACAGGTCTGGGCTATCTGGCACGGCCCGATTACACGCACCGCTACTACATGGATGGGAAGCTGACCTTGGCGGACATGCCCATCAGCAACACGTGGCAGACCGTATTGGCGGCGGGTATCGGTGCAGGGCAAAAGGGCGCGTTTGGTCTCAATGTGACCCGACTCACCGCCGCAACTCCTACGCCACTTGGCCCCAGCGATGTGTTATGGGAAGTGAACGATCTTACCGACGGCGGTGACCGCGACATCGGCAACGTGCTCGGCCAACCTGTCATAGTGCCGTTGCAGAACAAACAGTGGGTCGCATTGTTTGGCAACGGATACAACAGCATCAATGGCGATCCGGTGCTTTATGTTGTGGACATGGCCACAGGCGAAGTGCTCAATCGGATCAAGCCAACTGGCTGGAAAAACCTGCTGACCGACTGGCTGGCACAGTTCAGCGGCAACGTTGCGAGTCCGATGAACGGCTTGGGGAATATCGTGGTTGCCGACAGCAATGGCGATGGCTTGGTCGACATGGCGTACGGTGGTGATCTCCAGGGCAACGTATGGAAGTTCGATCTTAGCGGCGCGACCCAGGGTTCTTGGAGTGTCGGAGCCACGCCTCTTTTTACTGCTAAGGATCCCGATGGCAATCGGCAGCCCATCACGGGTGGACTTGAGCTGTCGGTGGGTCCCAACGGCGGTTACATGGTGTACTTCGGAACGGGGCGTTACTTCGCCAATGGCGATAGCAGTACCAAGGACCTCCAAACGGTCTACGGCATCTGGGATAAGCTTGACGGCACCACAGTAACAGGCCGCAATAGTCTGGCTCAGCAGACGATTCTGTCAGACGATGCTACGACGCCGCCTACCAGATCAGTTTCCACAAATGGTGTCAACTATCTAAACCAGCGCGGGTGGTATATGGATCTTGCGCTTAAGGACAATGGCGGGAACTATATCAAAGCAGGGGAGCGCATGATCGGTAATCCCAGGATCCAAAGCGGCAGGATCTATTTCCCTACCTATATTCCGGGTGTGGGAGCTGATTGCGTGCCAGGTGGCGTCAATTGGCTCTATGGCCTCAATCCGTTGTCTGGAGCGGCATCCCTCGGGCAGATCGTTGTGCCGCCAAGCACGACTGCGGTTGGCGACGGTAATACAGGTGGAGTCTCTTCTGGTAGTGGGGCGCCCAGTCAGGGCGTCGGGATCACACAGCCTACCCCGGGACTTCCGACTTACTGTGATCCTGCTGACAGTACCTGTAATCCTGTTGCGCCTGCCAATGCCTGCAGTGAAGTGGTTCAAGATCCCATAAATCCATCACAGTCACTCTCAATACAACGCACGTGCGGGCGGCAGTCCTGGAGGCAGTTGCGATGATTAAGCGGGATTGCGCTGGATTCACCTTGGCCGAATTGATGATCGTGGTCGCGATCGTTGCCATCCTTGCGGCGATTGCCTATCCGAGCTACCAAGAGCAGGTGCGGAAATCGCGCCGCGCCCAGGCCAAGGCGGACCTTGTCGAACTGGTGCAGCTTGCCGAGCGTTACCGGACGGTGCATGGCGCCTACACTGGCTTCTCGCCTGGGAGCATGACGCCATCCTTCACTCAGAGTCCGCGGACGGGTACGGCTTATTACACCTTGACTACGGCGGTTGGCTCGGCTACTACGTTCACAATCACTGCGGCGCCGAACACCACAGGCGGCCAGAACAAGGATCGTTGCGGCACGCTGACCATCAATCAGGCCAACGTGAAGACAGAGTCAGGTGCGGCAACTTACGCGCAGTGCTGGCAATGAAAACGGCAGGCTTGCGTTACTGCAGCAGCTTCCCCTAGAATTTGCGCCCCCGCCCGAATAGCTCAGCCGGTTAGAGCACTTGACTGTTAATCAGGGGGTCGTTGGTTCGAGTCCAACTTCGGGCGCCAAAAGATTCAAGCACTTAGGGCCGCGCAAGCGGCCCTTTTTGCTGCCGGGCGTAAAATTGGACGTAAAATCAGCTGCCCCAAGGCCTCAGTCCGGCACAGGCCCGGGAGTCCTCTTCCCAGGCAAGACCTCGTCATGCGCCAGCGCCACTTCGCGGTCTCGCCCCAGCCGCTCCAGGACCTCCCGTAGGCCCACTTCCGTCGTGTATCCCTTGAGCAAGATCGCGTCGTAGCCTGGCTTTCCGGGAGCGACCTCGGGAAGCAGATCCAGCGCCCGCCTCATGACCGCGTAGCGCAACGTGCGGGCCTCACCCTCGTAGTACTCGATGAACGCGTCCTCAAGCGAGGACCGGCGGTCCCGGGTGGCATGCACGGGACCGGCCATGTCCCACGGCTTTGGGTCAATCCTGTCGCTGGCGACGCCGAGCAGGTAGGCGATGTCTCGGCGGCCTACCGCCTCACCTTTCATCAGCTGGCCACTGCGCGCCCGCATGAGCTCGGCCAATTCCCGAAGCGGCAGGTCGACGTAAGGATTTCGTGGCGTCTTGTCCATGCGCGGACCCTACGCCGGCAAAGTCTCAGCCCCTGTGACGAATCAGGCGGGTGGCGTCACGCGCAGGAAAGCGATCGCACCCTCGAACTGGCATGCGCGGCGATCGAGCACGGTGTCAACCCGATCGAGTAGCACCCTCTTGCCTGGGCCGGGGGTCTTGCTTAAGGCGGCTCGGGGATCATACCCCGAGTCGATCTGCAGCTTCAGCAAAGCCAACCCAGCGCCCGCTGCCGTCGATCCCTCGCTCCGCCAAGACGCGGCGGGCGATTACGACCGCGTCCGCATCACCGTGGTGGAGGGCCAGAAGGAAGCGGGTATCCAAGGCTTCGAACTGCTCGGCTAGGTCGCGGGTGATGCTCTGGCTGGGGTGACTCATGGCTGATCCGGTGTGGTTGTGGTGGCCACAGTGACGCTCTGGTGGCCGCGCACAGCAAGCGCTGCGGCGACCGCTGGACAGCGTTCTGACAGCTACAGCAGTGTGGCCTGGCTGTCATCCCAGCTCTTGATGATGAGCTCACCTGCAGCGGCGTCCCGCTCGCGGCCTATGGTGTAGCGAATCTGGAGGGGAATGATCGTCATACCCTCGAAGAGTTCGCGGATCTGCGGATGGTCGTTGATCGAGAGGACCGCACGACCCTGCAGGTTGCGCATCATCGAAGCCAGCTGCTCGTACTCGGACCAGGGGAATTCGACACCGTAGCCTTCGGTTTGCCAGTAGGGCGGATCCAAGTAGAACAGCGTGCCGGGGCGGTCGTAGCGCTTGAGGCAGTCGTGCCAGGGCAGATGCTCGACGATGACGTTGGCCAGGCGAATGTGGGCCGCGCTCAACTCCTCTTCGATACGCAGCAGATTGAGCCGCGGGCCGCTGCCTGAGGCGACATAGCCGAAGCTCTGGCCAGCCACCTTGCCGCCGAAGGCGAGCTTTTGCAGGTAGTAGAAGCGGGCCGCACGCTGGATATCCGTAAGGGTCTCTGGGTGCTGCAGTTGCGCCCACTCAAACATCTTGCGGCTTACCAGTGCCCAGCGGAACTGGCGCACGAACTCGTCGAGGTGGTGCTGTACACAGCGATACAGGCGCACCAGGTCGCCGTTGATGTCGTTCAGTACTTCGACCGGTGCCGGCACCGGTCGCATCAAGAGGGCCGCGGCGCCGCCGGCGAATGCCTCGACGTAGCACTCGTGGGCAGGGAAGTGAGGATAGAGGTGGCGAATCAGCCGGCGCTTGCCGCCTGGCCAGGGGATGATCGGTTTGAGCATGGTCTCAGCTTGTGGGATTGGCGGCCTGCAGACTTGTCCTGCTCTCGCGAGAGCACAGGGTCTTCGGCCAATGCCACGCGGCTGATCGCGTGTGTGGCGGCGGCGGGGTGATGCTTGCCGGCATCGACCCGTCGCCCTGTTTCTTCTGAGCAGTAAGCTAGCGGCGGAAGCTGATGCCGGTGAGGCTGACCCAGCTGGCGGGGGAGCCGCTCATGATGTTCAGCTGCCCCCCGCTGGTGATGTCGAAGACCACCATGCCGACATCCGACGGCGCGGCGATGGTGCGCTGATTACCCGGCCACATGCCGGTGGGCAGCGTGAGGCTCGTGGTGCCGGCCGCGGTCGTGCCTGGTTTCATCCTGCCATCAAACGTTACTACGCCGCCTGGCGAAAGCGCAGCACGCACACCACCGTAGATTGAGCCGAAGTTCGCCCAGTTGTTGGCGAACGAGCTGCCATTGCTGCCAATGGCCACGGCGATCCCCGTCCAGGCGCTCCAGTAGTTGTCGGAGATGGTTGCGCTTCGGGTGATGGTTAGGCCACCGGTCGCACTCTGGGTCAGCGACTGGACGAGCAGCCCGTCGACATTGGTCGTCGTCAAGATGCCGGTAATCGGGAACCCTTCCTGCGTCCGCGCCACCTCGATGGTCACGCCCGAGTCGTAGTTGACCGGATAGAAGTCCGGCGGCTGCTTGGCGTAGGGGTGCCCATAGTAGGCGCTGCGGACCACGTAGCCGTTGCTCGACCAGCGCATGATCTCCGACTCGCCGAACATCCAGTCCACGATCGCGCCCCACAGCCAAGCCTGTGCCACGTTGCGCGGGTGCAGAGAGACAGGCTTCTGGCCGGAAGACTCAGCGGCATCCAGCCAGCGCTGGCGCGCCCACATCGAATCGTCGCGGGCTCCCGTGTCATTGAGGTACTGGTAGGCATCGAAGTATGCACAGCGGTAGTCCGCGCACGCCGAATCGAAGATGCCGCGCAGCTGTTCGTACCACTCGGCGGTGCGCGTGTGGTTCTGCTTATCGATGGTGGCGTTGGGGCCAACGATCAGGATCGCAGTGCCACCCACGTCGCCTCCGCTGATGCCACGAATCGTGGCCAGGCCGGCGCGCAGGTTCGTACGGAACGTGTCCAAGCGCGTGCCGATCGGGAATGAGCCGTCGTTGATGCCGCACTTCAGGATAACCAGGTCCGCCGGCGTCGAGCTGTTCGCGCCAATGTCGGGCCCAGGATTCCAAGTGCTCAGATTCGAGCCGCCGACGCCGCGATTTGTGACGCTGAAAAAGTTGCGCACGCCGCGCGAGGCCACCAGATCGGGCAGCAGTTCCTGGAGGAAGAAGTTCCAGTCGATGAAGTTCAGCCCGCCCTCGACAGTGCTGTCGCCGTAGGTGTAGCACCGGATCGCGCGGTTCGTCGCCTGCATCACGTTGTAGACCGCCCACAGGTATTCCTTGCCCGTGGCCACCGGCCGCGTGTCCCGGTAGCTGTTGATCTGCTCCTGGCCGCTGTAGGCGTCGGTCTTCATGACCTTGCCCTGCCCTCGCATCCGCACGCCGCTCTTGTTGTCGGGCAGGGAGGTCACCGCGACCGTGGTCCCCGCGGGGATCAGCACCTCGCCGCCGAGCGGCGCGGCGTTGATGGCGTCCTGCAGCGCGGTGAAATCGCCCACGCCGATGCCCAGTTCCCTCACCTTCCCGTCCAGGGGGCGCGCCTGCGCAGCCGAGGTCTGCCGAAAGCCGACCATCGCTGCACCGGTCGGCGCGCTCAGGTCCGGCCCGCTGACGCCCTGCACCAGCCGCCACTTCGACGCATCGAAGCTAGCCCCGGTGGTGAACGGCATCGCCGAGGGCACCGGCGCGTAGACGTTACTGCCGTAGCTGACGGTCAGCCGGCTGTTGTTGACCGTGATGCCCGCGGCATAGGGCACCGGCACCAGGTAGCCCAGACCCTGCAGGACCGAGCTGGCCTCCTCGGCGGCATCGGCCACGACGGCATCGAGCGCCCCACCGATGGCGGCGGCCGCCGCCGAGATTTCGGGCAGGAAGAACAGCGCCGACTTGCCATCAGAGCGGCGCGTGCCGCGCAGGTAGTCGTTGGGGCCCGGCGACACGACCGGAAGGTCGCGCTCGGGGATCGTGTCGTTGATGTCCATCAGAGCACCTCGGCTACGTTGACCGTGGCAGGCACGGCGTTGATTGAAATGGCATTGCGGATGCTCACGTCGCGCAGGTAATCCTCTCCCCACGGCACCCGCTCCACCGGCACGCCCAGCACCGCCAGCAGGCAGTCGCGGGCGATGAGGTCAGCTGCGGCGGGATCGCGGTCCTGGTGGGTCAGCACGGTGGCGATGGGCTCGCCGGCGGCCGTGAGCAGCGCGGCGCCATGGCCGTCGATCGCCCGCGCGGTGGCGGTGAACACCACGGCGTTTCCGGAGGACGAACGCGTGCAGGCCACGGCGACGAGGCTGCCGTCGTCTAGTTGGATCGCGGTCTCGCCGGGCTGCACAGGGACATCCTCGCGTTTGATGTAGCTCATGGGGCGGTTCCTGGTGCCTGTTTTGCGTTGTGGTGGGGGTAGAGATAGCAGGCGTCGTCGCCCGCGTAGAACACGCGGTCTGGCCAGGCGCCGGCGCAGGCGATGTGCTGGATATCGATCTCGCCAAGCGGCTCAACCTTGCAGATCGCTTCCGGCCCATCGCCCGTGACATCGACCTCGATCGTCGGCACGTCCGCCGGGTCCAGGTCGCAGGCCGACACGAAGCCATTGCTGACGGTGAGGATGGGTGCTTGCGCGGAGCAGCTGAACTGGTGTCCGCTGGTGTTGCTGAGGCGCACGCCCCTGGCGCGCTTGCGCTGGCTGTATGTGACCTCGACCCAGCCGTGCGGCGCCAGCAGCCAGTCCCCGACTCGCACCTCACCGGCACGGATCGCGCCGCGCGTGCGCTCGATGACCCAGGCATATATCCATGGGCAGGGATTGCCGGCGCCGCCAGATCCACCGGCGCCGCCGATGCTGCCACCACCGCTCCCGGAACTGCCCGCGGCCGGGAACTTGACCGTGATCGGCGCCAGCGCGATGCGGCCGTCGACGTTGGCCGAATCCACGATGTTCGACGCCAGGCCGAGCACGCGGCTTCCGCCGACCAGCTGCGGGTCGTCGTAGTACAGGTAGTAGGTGACCGACTGTCCGGCCGTGCCGGTGACGGTGGCGCTGCTCGCCGCGTAGCTGATCGTCTTGCTGCCGATCACCAGCGTGCCGGCCGACACGCTGATCGTCGCGCTGCTGGCGCCCGTGGTCGGGCTGGCGGCGTTGTAGGTGACCGTCGTGGCCAGGCTCCACATGCTCGCCTGATTGGCCACCGCGTTGGTCGGCAGGGCCGCGGCGCCCTCGCGCGCCGTCGCCGCGACCGTCTTGCTGAGGTCTACCCAGGCCGACTTCTTGCCGTTGCGGGCCACCGCGCGGATCTGGATCTGGTACTGCAGCCCGCGCGTCATCCCGTCGATCGCGATGTCCTGGCCGGCCGGGAACATCGGCAGCAGCACCCAATCCGTTGGGTCGGTGCCGATAATGCGGTGCCGCACCTCATAGGAGACAGTCGGTGCGGTCATGCGAGCAGACCCTCGGTTTCGTGCCCGGAGGGCTTGCGCACGCCGATCAGCACCCGGTTGCTGCGGATGCCGGCGTCGTCGGTGGCGTCGTTGTAGAGGCCAGATACCACGCTGATCACCTGCGGCTCGGCCGGCCCGTCGTAGATGGCCCCCGAAATCTCGCTGACGATCTCGTCTGGCGGCTCCAGGAAGAACGGATGGACGCGCGGATCGGCCTCCACGGCGGCGAAGCTGGTGCCCAGGTCCTGGCCGTAGGTGACGCCGGTCACCAGCAGCTGCTTGGTCTCCTGGCCGGTCAGGCCGAGGATCACCGCATCGCCGATCGTCACGCCGCTCGGCATGTCCTGCAGCGCGAAGCCGTTGGACTCGCCGCCGGCGCCGACAACGCGCACGACCTCCACGTGCCCAGTCGCCTTGCGCAGTTGCACGCTGTACGACTTACCCGCTTCGGTCACGATGGCTTCGTCCAGCACCAGCCACGCGGCCGCGCCAGCAATGTCTGTCACTGCGCTCAGGCTCAGGACGCGGCCCCAGCCGACGCCCCACTCCGTCACGTCGTGGGCCACGTCCACCAGGTCGCCTCGTGTCGTGCCCAGCCCCGCGATATCGGAATCCCAGCTGATGACGTTCGGCCGGAACTTACCCTGCGCGAGGTGGTAGCGGCCGACCTGCCAGGCCTGGAAAGCGCCCATCGCCTGTTCGATCTTCAAGGTCTCGAAGCGCTCAGGCTCCGGCGCGGTGGACGGCAGTCCGCGCGCGTCGACGCCGCGGTAGCTGTAGCCGTCGTCCAGCACGATGATCTCGTCGTCCTGCCAATCCGCGTCCGGGTTCTTGAACTGCACCCGCAGCGCCTGTGGTAGGTCGATGAACTTGCGGCTCACGCGTAGGTTCTTGGTGTCCAAGGGCGAGAAGCTCATCGTCCGCTGCTGGTCGCCGCTATCGAACACCACGCAGTACTTGCCGTTGCGGCGCCCCAGGCTGCCCAGCGAGCCGGCCAGCAGGCCATTGATCAGCTCCCACGCGGTCGTGGCGCTGTCGCAGACCTTGCGCGCCGCAAAGCCCATCGCGTCCGTCCATTCGGCGAAGTCGGCGAAGGAGTCCAGATCGATCTGGGCCGCCGCGACATGGCGCGATAGCGCCTCGCACTCGGTCATCAGCCAGTAGGCGCACCAAGCCGCCGTGGTGCTGAACTGCCTCGACCAGGTGTCGGTGGCGCGGTCATAGACCCCGATCTTCTGGCGCACGCGGCAGCTGACGGTCTGCAGCGTGCCGGTGAGCTGGTCGGTGGCCTTGATGCGCATGGCCAGCTTCCACGTCCCCGTGGTGGACGGGTTGGTGTACTTGACCGAGCGCAGCAGCGCCCAGGTGCAGGCGTCGATATAGGTGTTGTCGCTGCTGCCGCGGCGCGCGGCCAGGCGCGTGACCTGCACGTCGTACTGGCCGGCCGGCACGTCCCACGCCATGCCGGCCGAGAACGGCTTCTTGGTCTCCTTGCTCACGAAGGCATTGCAGCCTGGGATGTTCTCGGTCGGGTACAGCGGGCCCAGTCCGCCCCAGCGCACGTTCTGCGGCTGCAACCAGGTCGTGGTGCCGGTGGGCCGGTAGAGCACCTTGAAGGCGTTCGACAGCCCGAAGGTCTTGTTGCTGGTGCCCACTCCGAACAGCCCTTGCGGGTGCACGATGTCGATGCTGATGGACTGCGTGCCTGGGGCGGTAGTCCGCTCCACGACGTCGCCATTGGCCAGCGAGGCGCCGACAGAAGCCTCGAACACGTCGTTCGTGTACAGGGTCGGGGTCTTGGTGACCTCGTACTGCACCTCGTCGTACAGGCTGATCGAGGTGTCACCGATCTTGATGTCGGAGACCTCGATATCGCCGTAGCCAAGGTCGAACAGGCAGTGGAAATAGGCGCTCTCGCCCACCACCTCGTTGTACTGGATGGCCGCGATCGGGGGGAAGAAGCGGCAGTCGCCAATCACGAACGGGATCACGCCCCAAGGGTTGAAGCTGTTCGCGGAGCCGGTGAGCTGGTTCCACTGGCCCTCCGTAGCGTTCGTCCCGCCAGAAGGCGTGGGAGGGGCGATCAGCGCACTGACGGCCAGCGAGGCCGCCAGGGTGATCGCTGCGCCCCACGTGGCTGCGGTGCCAACGCCCGTTGCGCTGGCGGCCGCGCCGCCGAGGTACGGGGCGAAGTAGGAGACCACGATCAGCACCACGGCGCCCAAGACTTGCTTCCAGCCGTCACCTCCGCCCGCCAGCGCGCTGCGGGTCACGGTGATACAGCTGCCAGGCTTGGGCCGCAGCTTTCCCCACCAGTCCGCAGGCACGACGTAGCCGCCCACGCGCACCTCCAGGTCGGCGGACAGACCAGCACCGCCGCTGGCCTCGGCCAGCATTGCAGCCAGCGTCTGACCACCACGCACCCGCACGACTCCTGGCGCGGCCAGCGGGTGAGCGCGAAGCACCAGGTCTGCGGTGGGAGCCGTCAGCGCATGCACCGGTAGTACCCTTCGATCCGTGAGCCCCACAGGGGCGATGAGAGGCGCTCGATCACCGAGGACCGACCTTCCTCGCAGTGCAGGAAGCCGCCGCGCCCGTCGCACACGCCGACATGGCCAGGCCGGCCGGCGATGTTGAACACCACCACATCGCCCTCGCCCGGACGCTCCACGCGCTCCCAGCCTGCCGCCTCGGCCGGGTCGTCGGTCGCCGGGAAGGCGATGCCGAAGTCGGCCAGAACGACCGCCACCAGCACGCGGCAATACCGCTCCCCGGTGTACGGGCGGCCCGTGTAGTTCCCCAGGTTCATGGCCAGAGCCCTTTGCTGTTGCTGGGCGTGTAGGTCTGCGCCGGCACGCCTTGGTTCACGAAGTCCTCGACGTAGCCGGCGGTCAGTTGCACCGTCATCACGTCGATGTCCGCTCCGACGATGTCGAAGTCGAACGGTCCGACCTCGACCACGTCGGGAGAGGACGCCAGCACGACCTCGAGCACCGCCGCCGGGATGCCCTCCAGGTTGCGGATCAGGCGGGCCACCTCGCGGTCGACGTTGTCGATCGTGATGGTGACCGTGCCCGGGGCGTCCTCGTTGTCGGTTGGCAGCGTGGACTGGAACGGGTAAGGCGTGAACTCGCCCGCCAGACGCATCACCGTCTCGGTGTTGTTGACGATGCGGATCGTGTCGATCGCCGGGTGGGTGATCGACAGGCACGCCAGAAACACTTCCTCCGTCTCGGCGGACAGCACGGCGCGAGCGGCGGCGGGGGACAGCTGGCGCATCAGGTGGTCAGCCTCACGTCTTGTGTGGTGAGGACGCGCCCCGACTCATCCGACAGCGGATTGCGGCCAAACACGCCTGACCACATCACCAGCGAAAGCTGCACCTTGAAGATATCCTCCCAGTTCTGCGGGACCGGCGCCGCATTGAAGCTGTAAACCGCCAGGTCACGCACGTTGCTCGGGCGCCGGTAGTCGAACCAACTGAAGCGCCCCACTTCGCCAACGGTGAGACGATGGAAGTCCTCCAGTGTCTCGAGTTGGGCAGGGGACACGTACAAGGAACAGCTGAAGACCTGCGGCGTCAACGTGAAACGGCGACGGAACCTGACCGCGCCATCCATCTGGCTGCGCACGATGTTGTCGAACAGCGGCGCCCAACTCATCGACGACATTTCCGGCTCGCCGATGCTGGCGGGGAAGATGGGAAGATCAGCCACCGCGCACCCCCTTTGGACCGATGCCGAAACGCGCCTTCATTGAGCGGTCCGCGCCCCCAGACGCGATCACATCGTTGACCTGCGTCTTTACAAAGGCCCTGACGTCCACGCCGCCAGCGCCGCTTGAGCTGGATTCCACGCGATCCTCAGACGCACCCTTGATGATCGTGACCTTGACGTCAGGCGCCCCCGACCGCGGCGACGCGATGGATGCTGGTCCGACATACCCCCCCTCGGCGTAGCCGCGGCCACCTCGAATGCGGGCCAGCAGCGCGAAGAACCCTGCTCGCCCGCCGATGCTGGACATATCTTGCTGACTGAGCACACCCTCACCGGCGTGGACAATCCCGGCAGGCTGCCACTTCGTGCCAGGCCCCGTGTACCAGCTGATCGGCTCGGGCGGCATGCCGCCTTCGGCCAGCTGGGTGCGCGTCCAGTCGAGCGAGTTGGGATTGAAGGCGCCGTAGTTGCCGGTCGCCTGGGCCTGGCGCGTAGCCGCGTTGCCGAACCAACCGGCCACCAGGTTGCCAAGGCCTAGGATCAGCTGTTTCGCCGCGATCCGCTCGAGGTCCTTGATGATGGAATCGGCCATGTCCTTGGACGAGGCCTTCGACCGGGACGCCGCGGAGACCACCACATCTTCGAGCGAAGTCAGCACATCACCCGTAGCGCTGGCGACCTGCGAGGCAAGATCGGAAGCGCCTTGGGCATAGTTAGCCCAAGCGGCGCGGGCGCCGTTCGTCCAGTCCGCTTCAGCGTCAGCGAGCTCGCCATACTTCGCCTTGATGAGATCGATGCGCTCTACGGTCTTTTCATGCAGCGCGGCACGCTCTGCGTCGAAACGCACCTGGTCGATCTGGTTGGCGTTGAGTTGGGCCTGCAGGTCCAGCAGCTTGTCCGCCTCGTCGGCGTAGGCGTCATTGATCCGCTGCTGGATCTCGTACTCGCGGTCGCCCATGCCCACCTTATCGACCATCGTCTGCAACTGACGCCCCAGCGCAACATTGCTGGCCTGCAGCGCGGCGGTGTAACTGTCGATGGCGACCTGGCGCGCCTTGAGCGCCTTGGCTTCTTCCGCGGCCAGATTGGCCTGCGCCGCGGCGCCGTTCGTGCGCGCAACGGCGAGCTGCGACTCAAGCTGTGCTATCTGCTCGTTGACGGCAATCGCGTCCTTTCCGCTGACGGCTTGCCGCTTGAGATAGGCGATCTGCTTGTCGAGCGCGCCAGTCTGGGCATCCACGCCCTGCTGGGTCAGCGTGCGGAGCTTGGCGTAGTACTCCTCCACGGTGATCTCGCGGGCGTCGTACTGCGCCTTCAGGGCGTCCGTGTCGGCCTTGAGCTGGGCTTGTTCCTGCGCCAGGCTGTCCTTGTACCCCTGCAGGGCTGCGCTACGTGTCGCCGAGGCCTCGCCGCGAGCGCCCTTCGCCTTTGCCTTGGCATCGATCGCGCGAAGCGCATCCTCGCGCTGTTTGAGCAGCTTCTCGTCCGTGATCCCTTCCTTGACCGCGTCGGCTCGCATCTGCTTGATGCGACCTTCCAGGTCCAGGGTCTTTCCGAGCAGCTGATTGGTGCCCTCAACGAACTTCTGGCGCTTGCGCTCGTCTTCTGAGTCCACGGTCGTGGTAGGCGAGCCGCTCTTGCTGGATGGGGCCTTCCCGTCCCCATACTTGATGTAGTCCAGCGTCGCAGACCACGGGGTGTTCAGAAGACCGCCATACTTGGGGTCGACGGTCAGTGCCTGCTTCCCGAGGACCAGCATTGCAGCCTGTGCGCGATTCGACACGCCAAGCAGGTAGTCCGCGAAGCCACCCAGCCGTGCCATGGCGCCAGAGAAGGCATCTTTGAACCCGTTGAGCGCACCGGTGATGTTGGACAGGTTCGAGAGGATGTCCTTGGTGCGATCAGCGAGCGTGTCCGAGTAGAAATTGATTCCCTCGGTCACCGCAGCCTGCTGGTTGCCCTCGTCGACCAGGGCGCGAACGCGCGCGAGCTGGGCTTCCGTGAGGAAGTGCTCGGTCTCATTGAGCTTCAGCAGGCCCTCGACGGGATCCTTGGCGATCAGTGCGTACTTGGCGACCACACTGTCGACGCTCTCTCCCGAGGCAGCCGCCCAAGCCGCGGTCACACCCGCCACGCGCTCGAGCTGATCGGCGGCGATCTGCCCGCTGCCCGCAACGGCGGTCAGCGCCTCTACCGCGCCGCCATGGGTCACACCTTCGAGCTCATCGAGGCGGTCGGCCAGCTCGCTGACCTTTCCGGACAGGTCGCCGGCATAGCCGCCGGTCTTGATCAGCGCCGCCTGAAAGGCCTGCTGATCGTGATCAGCCTGGTACCAGGCGTACGCCAATACGCCTACCGCGGCTGCGGTGACGGTCGCCGGATTAACCAGACCCAGCAGCGCGACGCCAATCTCCTTGAGCCCGAAGCCCATCTGCGCCGCAACGTCGCGGATCTGGCCACCCTGTTGCAGGAGCACGGTGGTGAACGGTATGCCGCCCTGTAGGCTCGTGACGATGTCGGTGATCTGCGGCTGCAGCACCGCGAGCACCCGGGAGGTACTGACGCCGGATTTACCCAGCGCGTCGATGGCGTTGTTGGCAGGCAGCGGCGACGCTGCTTGCTTCTTCACGGAGGCGACGTCGCGCGACAGTTGCCCCAAAGACAGCTGGATGTCGCGGATGTCGCCGCCGATACGGACGCGCAAGGTGGTCGTTTGGTCGCCCATCAATCCAGGGTCCGCAGGTAGTTGGTCCAGTCGTTCTTGTCGGCCCCCATCGCCACGCGGGCGGCGATGGCGCTGCGGGCTTCTCGGTGGCGATCGTCACGCGCGGCAGCGGCGGTAAAGGCCCGCAGCTGCGCGAGCGTCATGCCGAGGACGTCGGGGAGGCGGTATCCGCGGCTGACGAGGTAGTGGATGTGGTCGGCCCAACCGAGGGGCTCGCCTGCGCCGGCGCGCTGGCCTTGGGCACCGCCGCCTTGGCCAGCAGCGCGGGCAGGCGCTGGCTGAAAAAATCCTTGTTCACCGCCACGACCGCCTCCACCAGCGCGGTGACCTCGTCCAGGCTGCCATCGGCGATGAACGTCGAGTCCTCGCCGGAGGCGATGGCCAGTGCCTCGGCCAGGGATCCTGCGTCCTGCTCGAGCAGATCCAGGATCACCGCCCCCACCTGGAGCGGCTGCGCCTCGCCCAGCAGGCCGGCGGCCACCGAGACACGCGCGATGATCGTGCGCGCGGCGGTGATGAACGGCCCGATCTGCCGCAGCTTCAGCGGCTCCAGCACCAGCGCCTTGCCCCGGAAGCTGACCGTGCGCGTCGGCACGGTCAGCACATCGGCATCGTCGGGCCCGCTCACGCGATGATGACCGCGTTGAAGTACTGGGACTTGCCAGCCGGCTTGCTGGTGTCGGCCAGCAGGCCGCCGGTCACCTGGAAGCTGCCGAACTGGTCGCCGATCAGCGCCATTTCCTGCAGCACGCCGCCGCTGACCTTGTAGGCGTTGAGGCGGACCGGCTTGCCACTGCGGGCCTCGTTGAGGCCGGCGAAGAGGAACTCGTAGTTCTTCTGCGAGGTCGTCTGCGCCTCCACGCGCTGGCCCGCCACGTTGGTGTAGGTCACCTTGACGTTGGCCGCACCGGCCACCGGTGCCGGGATGCTGCTGGTGCTCGGGGTGTAGAGCATGCCGTCGCGCAGCTCGTAGTCGGTGCCGGCCGTGTAGGTGGTGCTGCCGCTGGCGCCCTTGACCGTGGTGATGGTGGCCGCGGGATTGAGCAACGGCGTGCTGCCGCCCAGATACGCCACCGCGGTCTCATCGGTCACGGTGCCGGCGGTGATGGCCGAGGCGGTGCCGCGCGTGGCGCGCGCCAGGTTGTCGGGCGAGAGATCGGTGAAGGTATAGGCCAGCTGCCAGCCGGTCACGCGATCGACCTGGTTGCGGGTGCCGCCGCCGGGCTGGGTGCTGTCGGCCAGCACAATCGAGTTGGTCTGCGGGGTCAGGGTGACCGCGCTGCAGTTACCCACCTCGACGAAGGGGGCGGCCGAGCCAAACTCGCGCACCAGCAGTTTGCCGCTGCCCAGGTAGCTGTAGTCTTCCATTGTGATGTCCTCGGGTAGGAGCCGCTTGGGCGGCGGGTTATCGGATGGGGATGTGGGTCTGGTAGGTGATCAGGGCGCCGTTCCAGCCCAAGCCGGCGAGCGGCTGCCCGAAGTCGACGCCGACGTAGCGCGGCCACTGGACGCCGACGGGGAAGCGCTCCATCGACGGGCGGTCCATCACCGCTTCGACATCGCTGATGACGTCATCGAGGCGGTCCTGGGCCTCGTCCAACTCGGCTGGCACACGCACCGCGACGATGAGCGTGGTCAGGCGCGTGCGCGCCACGGCGGCGGCGTCAGCAGGGCGTTGCTGCTTCTCGATCAACAGCGCGAGCACGGGCTCGGTCAGCGTGCCGGGGATCTGCGCAGGCTCGGTGGTGACATTGAGCCCGGCATCGGTGTTGAAGCCATTAGCGGTGGTGATGATGGACAGCACGTCTTTCATGGCCGCCAGGAGCTGCTTGCGAGGACTGTCAGCCACGGGACACCACCCAGCGCACGATCGACTCGTCGGAGAGGCCTTCGACCTCGGCATCCAGGCGGAAGGCCTCGCCGTCTGTTCCATCGGCGCGCAGCAGGACCAGGACGCCAAGGCGCACAGGCTGGACCTGGGCCCGCTGGAAGCCGACGACCACATGGGACGCCGCGACATCGGCCACGCCGTTGCCGTACTCGGTCATCTGCCGGTCCACCAGCACATCGCAAGGCACACCCGCGACCGCGCCCGGCGCGGTGTAGCGCGCGCGATCGCCCAGCCCTGCGGCCTGGAAGGCGACGAAGGCCATCGCGTCGAACCCGCGGAGGAAGTCGGACTGGCTCATGCCCACCCCCGGCGCGCCGCATCGGCCAAGGCCTTGTCCAGCTCGCGGTCGGTGAATAACGGCATCAGCTTCAGCCAGGTGCGCTCCGCAGCGCCGAATAGGTCCAACCGGGGCGCGTAGGTCGGCGCGCGGCCCACGAAGTTGTAGACCTTGGTCAGGTCGTGCTTGCCGTCGCGTACGTACACGCCGGGCGACAGGTGCGCGGCGCGGTTGCCGACCGTGCCGACTTCCTTGCCCTGCCGGCTGACGGCAAAGAAGCGCCGGTTGCGCGCCTGCTTGAGCGACTTGCCGCGCGCGCGGCGGTTACGGAATGCCTTGGCGTCAGCGTCCTCGTTGCTGCTGGGGTCGAACTGTGCGCCGAGCTGCGACAGGATCTGCTGCACGACGCCGTTGCGGATGTTGCCGTGGCTGTCCATGAGGGTGTTGTCGGCCACGGCCACGGCGAACTCGCCCGGCCGCAGCCAGCCGGCGCGCCGCAGCCCCCGGTCAATGCCGCGGTCGTGGCCCAAACCACCGAAGACCTGCGGCATCAGGTAGCGCGCCGGCGGCGTGCCCTTGGCCGCCTCATCGCGGATGAAGACTTCGGCTGCGCCCGCCGCGCGGGTGCCGTCATCGCCGCGCGTGTAGCGCGCCTTGCGCAGGTAGACCGAATTCACGGTCAACTTGACCGGCGCATCCAGCTGCGTCTGGATCTGGCGGTCCCAGGCGTACTTGATCTCGCCGGCCACGCCGTTGACCGCCTGCATCAGCGCATAGGGCAACTGGCGCTGCTCAAGGTCGGTCAGCGTGCGGCTGAAGCTGCCGTTGCCGTCCACGTCGAACACCAGCAGGCTCACGGTTTGACCTCCGTTCCCTGGACCTGCTCGATCTGCTGCAGCTTGGCGTTGGCGCGCTTCAGCGCCGCCTTGCGCTGCGCGGCGACACTGGGGCATTGGTCGAGCGGGCCTTCGGCCACGGGCTCGGTCGCGGTGAGCGACTCGCGGATGGGCACGTAGACGCGCTGGACGATCACCACCGGCTGCGGGTGGACCGCGCACACCTGGGGCGCGCTGGCGTCCTTACGCAACGGGCAGCCGGTGAGGGCGGCCAGCGCGAGCACGATGAGCAGCAGGCGGACATCGCGGCGCATGTCAGTAGCCCTCCAGGCTGGGGCAAGAGGCGGCGAGGGCATGCAGGGCCGAGGCGCAGTCCGGTTTGCGCTGGGCCGCGGCGAAGCGGTCCACGAAGGTCTTCAAGGCGGTGTCGGCATCGGCGGCTTCAGCACGCGCCGTGGCGATGGCCTTGTCGTTGCGCGCGGTCAGTGCCGCGCATTGCTTCTGCTCGGCCGCCAGCTGCGCCTGCAACTGGCCCACGGTGCCCTGCCAGCCGGCGTTGGCCACCACGAGTTCGGAGGCCTTGGTCGCCGCGCTGGCGTAGCTGTTGCGCCACTGGTCGGATTCCGCCTTGGCGGTAGCGGCATCCGCGCGATGGCGCGTCGCCTGCACATACAGCGCGATGCCTTCGCCCACGCACAGCAGTGCCAGGATCCCGACAGCGTAGAGCAAGGGCTTGACGGTGAGCTTGGACAGCAGGCTCATCGCGCAGCCTCCACGAGCCGGGCTTCGTCCTGGCGGCGCGCGCACAGACCGGACGTGTCCGGCCACAGGCGGCATTGCGCCCGCAGCTGCGCAGCGATGCAGGCCAGGTCGCCGGACGGGACACAGCGGTCGCGGATCGCCCGCTTCTCTGCATTGCGCGCGCCGACCATCGAGCTGCCGCGGTTGTAGGTGTTGCCGACCAGCGCGCCAGCGGCATCGGCGGGCAGCGCGTCGAAGGCCGGGCCGTAGATCCGCGCGGTGGTCTCGCGCCACACCGGCAGGCTGACACCGGTGAACACGGCAGAAGCCAGCGCATAGGGCGTGGTGATGTTGCGGTAGGCGGGCAGGGCGGCGGCGGCCGCAGCGCCGACGATGCCGGCAGTGCGCTGCAGCTGCGCGACGCGCGCGTGCCGGGCCCAGTCGGCGGCGATGGTCTCGGGCGTCTGGTGGCCACCGTCGTAGCCGATGCCCCAGGTGATGCCGCTGGCGCCGCCTGGCCATACGGGGCGCTGCAGGCGCTGGGTGTACCAGCTGGGGCTGGTGACCTCCCAGCGCAGGATATGGGCGGCCGCGGCCGGCGAGACGGACGGCGGTTCCGTCATCGCCGGCGGCGGCACAGCGGACTGCAGGGACGCACGCATCGCCGTCACGGCGGGCGCAAGGGTCACGGCAGCGGTGGACTGTGCGTTCTCGATGGCCGTGTCCACCCCGGCAGCCACCGGCCCGGGCGCGATGCCCGGAAGCGCCGAGGCCTGGATGGCCTTCGACGATGCGCTCTGCGCTTCCGCCGGGCCGCAAGCGGTCAGCAGCGTCAGCGCGAGGATGAGGAGCAGGCGCGCGGTCATGGTCAACGCGCCGGGTAGAAGAAGACGAGCATCGCCAGCACGCAGGCCAGCGTCTCGAGGCGGTCCTTGACCAGCACCCAGCGTGCGCCCGGGTCGCCGCCCATGGCCAGCAGCTGCAGGCTCTGCTCCTCCGCACGACCGAGGTCGTTGAGGTACAGGCGCTTGATGAGCCACGACATGCCCAGCGCCGCCATGGCGTAGGTGCACATGACGGGCAGCTCCAGCAGCCAGGCGATCGCGTCGGGGCCGACGCGGCCGAGGGCGCCGAGCACGATCCAGCCCAAGATCGTCAGGGCGACCAGGGCGGGCAGCCAGAGGGTGAACTCCTGGGACTGATAGGCGAAGGACTTGAGCATGGACCAGAGCTTCTTGAGTGCGTTCATGGGGTCTTGGCTGCCTGTTCGAGGCGCTTGACGCGGGCGTCCAACTCATCGATGCGCTTGATGGCGGCGAGGTCGAAGCGCGTGTTGAGGTCGCGGATGTCCGAGGCCATGGCCCCGATCCGCTGCCCCTGCTGTTCTTGCGAGACGTTGATCTCCGACTGCTTGGACTCAATCGAGTTGAGCTGGCGCTGCCCGAACCAGGCGACCAGCCCGATCAACACCGGCGTGATCAGCTGCATCCAGAAGCGCGTCACGGTGTTCTCTGCGACGCGCTCCATCCTGGTGTTCTGATGCTCGTTGTCGGGGTTGTCGGTCATGCTTCCGGCCAATGCGAAGGGAAAGGACTCGCCGCCGCGCGCGCCACCCGGGCACGTGCGCGCGGCGGCGGCCTATCAGCTGCGCTTGCCCTTCAACAGCACCTTCGGACGGGTGCAGTAGTTGAGGGCGTTCATCTGCGCCTCGAGGTTGCGGCCCTTGCCGTTCGGGGTAGGCCACTGCTTGGCGTAGCGGGGCAGGCCGAGGGTGTTGACCGTCTCCTCGTAGTCGGCCGGCGCGTACACGGTGCGCCACAGGCCCGGCACGCCCACCGGGAAGATGTGGCACTTGTCCGGGTCGATGAAGGGCGTGTTGCCCACGGCGCCGCGGTAGTTCTCCCACACGATGCCGCCGAACTCGAAGGCGCCGTAGATCACGCCGTTGGGCATGACGTAGCCGTCGCGCAGCACGCTGGCCATGGGCGTGCCCTTGTACGAATCGACCACTTCGACGTTGCTGATCAGGTTGTCGAAGAAGTTGTCGCCGCACAGCGCGTAGATGGCGCCGACCTGCGTGCCGCCCAGGTTGTTGGCGATCTTGCGCACCACCCCCGCGCACTTCACGCGCAGCGCGCCGGAGGCCGGGCTGGCGTTGTCCAGGTCGAAGTCGATCTCCGCTTCCTGGGTGACGCCGAACTCGGTGAACAGGTTGTAGAGCGTGCTGCCGTCGCCGTTGAGGATCAGGCCCTTGATGGCGCCGATGCGCTGATACTCCAGCGTCGGATCCAGCTTGAGCTGCACGTGCTGGCGCAGGCGGTTGTTGACGCGGTCCTGCAGGACCTCGAGCTGGTTGGTCGTGCCGAAGGCGCGCACGTTCTGCACGCTGTCGGCGGCGATGAAGTCGTCCACCTGGTAGTGCGGCACCACCAGGGAACGGGCGACGCGCCCGGTGGGCGCGAAGGCGCTGCCCGGGCCACCACGCGGCGTCGGGTTGACGATCTTCAGTTCGCCGCCGTCCTCCTCCAGCATGATACTGGTGGTGGCGATGGGCTCTTCGTCCCAGCCCACGACCTGGCCGGCGCGGCCAGGCACGAAGGGCACCTTGTTGATGGCATCGGTGAGGGCGAGGACGGTGAAGGCGTCGCCGTTGAAAACGTCGGAGATGGGATCCATGGGTGCGGTCCTTGAGGGGTCAGCGCAGCACGATGCCCAGCGTGTTGAGCTGGGCGATGGCGGCGGTTTTCTGGGCGTTGGTGATGCCGGCGGGCCAGATCAGGGCATCGGCCTTGACCTCGGCGGCGCGCTCGACGACGACGACGGCGGCGTCGGCGGCGCTGGCGTTGGTGGTGGCCAGCAGGATGCCGCCGGCGGTCTGCGAGCCATCGCTGGCCCCGGGCGCGAGGATGGTGTACTTGCCGGAGGCTGTGACGGCACCCAGCACCGTGCCGGCCTGCAGGTTCTGGCCGGAGGCGAGGATCTCGTTCTCGCGCGAGTAGCTGCCGTTGGCCTCGGACAGCAGGAAGTCGCCGAAGCGGGTCTTCTCGGTGATCGGATTCATGGTCGGCGGTCCTTAGGCGGTCGCGCCGCTGGCCGCCTTGCGGCGGGCGGCGTAGACGTTGCTGATGGAAAGGGTCGGCGTGGCGGGGCTCTGGCCGCCGCCCTCGGGCTTGGCGTGGGCCGCGGGCTTGGGCGCGTCCTTGCGCATGGCCTCGATGGAGATGCCGCGGTCCTGGGCCGCCTTGACCAGGGTCAGGGCGAAGGCAGCGGGGGTGTCGCCGTTGGCGATGGCGGCCTGGGTCTCGGCTTCGAAACCCTCGCGGGCCAGGGCCTGGATGTCGGCGATGCGGGTGCGTTCGGCGGCGATGGCGGTGTCGGTGGCGGCGGCGCGGCCGGCCTCCTCGCCCTGGCGGCGCGCGGTGGCGATGGCATCATCGTTGGAGGCGATGGCGATCTGCTCCGCGGTGTGCCCGGCCGCCAGCGCGTTGCGCAGGTCTTCGGTGGTCGAAACCGTGACCTGCCCTTTGTTGCTGGACATGTTGGTGGTCCTCTTGGGATTGCTTGCGGAGCCGGCAAGCTCGGCGATCACGGATTCGAGCGATCCGATGCGGTCGGCCATGCCGGCCTTGATGGCGTCTGCGCCCACGCGCACGCCGCCGCGGCCGAAGTCGGCCAGCACGGCGTCGGTGGAGGTGCCGCGGTAACGGGCGACGGCGCCGACGAAGACGTCGGCCAGCGCGTCGACCTGGGCCTGCACCTTGGCGCGGCCCTCGTCGGTCGAGGGATCCACGCGCTTGTCAGGGGACTGACTGCTGACGATCTCCACACGGCGCACGTCGGACTTGGCGTCGCGGGCGGTGGTGTCCAGGTAGGACATGACCACGCCGATGGAGCCGAGCACGGCGGTTTCGTCGATGACGATCTGATCGGCGGCCGCGCCCAGCCAGTAGGCGGCCGAGGCCATCGTGCCACCGGCATACGCCTTGATCGGCTTGCGCGCCGCGCCGGCGCGGATCAGCTTGGCCAGCTCGTTGATGCCGGTGGCCTCGCCGCCGGGCGAGTTGATGTCCAGCACGATGCCGCGGACATAGGGGTTGTCCAGCGCGGCCTGGATGTCGGTGGCCAGCACCTGCGTGCTGGTGGCGCCGGAAATCTCGGTGAAGAGATTGGCATAGCGGAACACCGGGCCGGTGATCGGCACCACGGCCACGCCGTCGCGCATGGTGATGGTGCGCGCGTTGTCCAGCGGCCGGCCCACCCGCGCCTGCAGCGCTTCCGGGTCGCCGTAGCGCTGGGCGATGGACAGGATGGTCTCCAGCGATTCGCGCTGGATCAGCCACGGCCGCGAGGCGGCCAGGTGGAAGGCATCGATCATTCCGCGTCCTCCGGGTCGATCTGGCCGGGGGCGTCGGTGGGACGCTCGTCGGTTGCGTCCTCCAGTGCGCCGTCCTGGGCCGGGCTGGGGGTGGGCGCGACGTAGGTGCCGTTGGCGCGCTCGATCGCGACCTCGCGCGCACGTTGCGCGTTGACGGCCTGCCAGTCCTCGCCGCTCATGGCCGCGGTCTCCATGGCCTTGTTGCTGACACCGATATCGATGCGCGTCTTGGCGGCGGACGCCTCCTTCTGCTCGTCCATGGAGCCGCGAGCCGGGCCGATCCACAGGGCGCGCGACCAGGCATGCCTGCGCGCGGGATCGGCATAGCCGGGCAGCACCAGGCGGCCGCTGGCCACTTCCTCGTCCAGGAACAGGCCATAGATGGGCTGGCAGAACTGCGTGGTCAGCAGCCAGCGGCGGCACAGGAACATGCGCCAGGCCTCGAGCATGGCCGCGCGCGCCGCGGAGTAGCTGCTGTTGAACTGCAGCAGCAGCACATCCAGCGGCAGCTCCAGCGCCGCGCCGATCTGCTTGAGGATCGCGTTGAAGAACGGATCGAACTTGGCGTTGGGGCGGCCGGGGTTGACCTCCTTGGCTTCCTCGCCTGGCGCCAGGTCCACGATGGCGCCGTTGCCCAGGGCGATGCTGCCGGCGCTGTCGGCGGTGTCGAATGCTGCGACGGGGTTGCCCTGCTCGTCGGTCTCATCGCCCTTGCGCTGGATGAACACCGTGAGCATGGCCGAGATGACGGCGGCCATCAGCTCGGCATTGGTGAAGCGCTCCAGCTGCTTCAGCGGCTCCAAGATGGGCGCCAGGTAGGGCACGCCGCGCACCTGGCCCGGCCGCTCCTTGTCGTTCCACACGTGGAGCACGCGGCGCCGGCCGGTGCCTTCGCCGAAGAACGGGTAGTAGTCCCAGCGCGGCATGCGCATGTCGAGGCGGTCGCCGGGATGGATGTTGCGCACCCAGGCGCCCACGGGCCGGCCGTCCTCCAGCTGGATGCCATCCACGCAGTCCGGCGTGTCCATGGCGTCGTTGGGGTTGCAGACGCGGTCGGCCTCGACCAGCTGCAGCTTGAGCTCGGACACGCCGCCGGCGCGCTGCTGCATGGGCGTGAGCACGAAGACATCGCCGCTGGACATGGCCGAGAGCAGGGCCAGGCCCTGCTGGCCGTAGATGTCCAGGGTGCTCTCGTAGTCGGACTCCAGCGCGCTTTCGGCGTAGCGCTCCCAGTGGGCGCGGATGGTCGCGTTGTAGGGGGCGGCCTGCTCGGGCGTCAGGCCCAGCGCCTCGTGGTCGACGGCGGGGCGGCAGACCAGGCCGGTGCCGACCACGCTGGTGCGGTTGCGCATGAGCGCGGCGCGGGCGGGCATGTGGTTGCGCCCGGCGTCGCGGGAGCGGGCGCGCAGGGTGCGCTGCTCGGCGGCGGGCAGGTCGCTGGTGGCGCTGCCCAGCGGCGCCAGCCAGCTGGCCAGCGAGCGCAGCGTGCGCGAGGCCCCGCGCCAGCGGGTGCCCTGCAGCTCGCTGGGCCCCTCCGCACGCGGCACCAGCTGCTGGGACTGCGCCTGGCGCGCGTGCTGGTCCAGTGCGATCGCGGCCGACAGGCGGTCGCGCGCCAGCGCGGCGGAGCCGGCCATCAGTCCGGCACCACGTAGCGCACGCGATTGCGGACCGGCGCCAGACCGCTGATCTGCCGGCGCAGCTGGGCGATGTAGGTGTCCAGCTGCGCCAGGTCGGCCTTGGCGTACTCGACCCGGCGGCCTTCCAGCTGCAGGGACGCGACCGCCTGCCCCAGCAGCAGCTGGTGGCGCACGGCGAGGGCCTGGTCGAGTTGTTCCTGCGGTGTGGCCATGAGTCCGGTCGGCTGAGCCGGGGCCAACAAAAAGCCCCGCGCGGGGCGGGGCTTGCGGTGTCGGCAAGGCCCTGCCGACTCCCCATTGTTGTCAGGGAATGTCTAGATGCAACAGGTCCTCACTACAAAAGAAGCCCCGCGTGCGGCGCGGGGCTTCCTTGGTGCGATCCATCGCCGGCGACGCCAAAGGCCGCCTGGTCCTTGTCAGGTCACAGAAAAGGTCAGGGTCTTGCCCATGGCCCTAAAGGTGTCGGCCAGGGTGTCGATCTTGGTGGCGTGGTGCAGATCGACGATCCGGGTCACGGTTTGTGGTGAGACCTCCAGCTTCTTGGCGAGCTTCGAGGGGGTGAACTTTTCCTTCAGCATCTCGTTGAGCAGAAGAACCTTGATGGCCACGCTGGCGGGGAGGGTGACCCCCTCCTCTCCGGCCTTGGCCTTGCTGGGCATGGGTACTTGCCGGCGATCCTCGAAGTAGAACTCCATCGCGGTCGCAAGCGCGTCAGCTGCCATTTCCAGGGCTTCCTTTTTTGTTGCGCCCGAGGTCAGCGCCTCGGGGATGTCTCTAAAGGAAACCACGTACCCATCCCTTTCCTTTTGAAAGCGGGCGGGATATTCCAACATTGTCGCTACCTATTTGTCAGTTCACAGGGTTACGGATTAAGGGTTACGGATTAAAGATTACGGGGTGGCGAACTTCCATTTGCTTGAGTGCAGGTCGTGTGGGTCGTCATAGGTGATGCGCCTAGATGGATCCAAGCAATCAAAAGTGCTGACAGGAGGGCACTACGCGGGGCGCCCCTTGGGGCGCCCCTCATCTCTCTCCTTTCCATCTCTTACTTCGCGCCGAGTTGCTTCAAAATACGTTCGGCGAGTTGGTCTGAGATTTCGGTATGCCTTGGCAACGTGCATTGCTTCCTGCCAAGGTAGACCTTTGTGTGTTTCGCGCCTTCTTTGAACGTTGCCCCCAACGCCGCAAGTTGCCGCTTGAATTCAGCCTTTTTCATTGCCTGCAATTTCCTTCATAAGTTCACCTATCCATGACAGCCTCCTATGCGGGAACATCCCGCACTGGCAATGATACACAAAAATGTGTAAGCGTCAACACTTATGTTGACTTGCGGAAGCCGGCGGCCAGGGGGCGCCAGACGGTGTAGAAGGTGCCGTCGCGGGTGGCATGGCGGCGCGGGGCCCAGCCGTGGCGGCGGGCGATGGGGCCGATGCGCTTCATGAGGGACACGTTGCCCGGGTCGCCCAGGCCCAGGGCCTCGATGAGGGTGGGCATGGCGAAGCTGTCCACGCCGGCCAGGTACTCGACCACGCGGTCCTCCAGTGGGTCGCCGGCCGGGGCGACCGGCTCGGGCAGGGCGGCATCCAGCTCCTCGGCCCAGTCGATACCGGTGTGGCGGTGCGCGCAGGCGAAGGCCGCCTGCATGGCCCGGCCGGGCGGCATGCGCAGCTGGCGGGCGGTGCGCAGGGCCGCGCTGAAGATGCGGCCGGCGCTGACCAACTGGTCGGCTCGGTGCTGGGGCTGGGCCGACAGCGGAGGCGCCAGGTCCTGGCGCGGCTGGGCGACCAGCGCGTCGTAGGCCCGGATGACGTGCAGGTGGAAGGCGGCGCTGATCCACATGGCGTAGGCGTAGACCAACTCCTTGACGGCGTAGGTGCCATTGCCGAAGCCGTCGTTGACCATAGCAACCGGGGCCTGCTGGAATTCCAGCACCCCCTGCTGGGTTTCGACCTCTGCAATCAGGTCTTTGGTCTTTGCCAGCATGAGCCAGTTTCCGGGCTTGTGCCGCGCCTCTGAACCGCTAGCCTGATGCAGGTCGTTGAGACAATACCGCCCGTCGGCATCCCGCCGGATCTGCGTGTTAGCGATTACCAGCGCGCTCATGAGGATCGCTCCCCGCAGCCCAGCTCGCGGGCCATCTCCAGGCGCTCGCGCGCGAGGTCGACCAGGGCGCGGCTAGCCATGAACAGGCGGTCGGTGAGGTTTTCACCCAAGGCCAGCGCAGGGTCGTTGCTGTAGCGGGCGCACTCGCCGGCGCCCAGGATCTCCAGCACGCCGTCCAGGCCCGCCAGGGCGATGTCGGCGGTGCGCAACTGGTTGGGCACGGTCAGGCCCGCTTGCAGGCCCGCCCAGCTGGCGCCCTGGCTGCCTTCCAGGCCGGTGCGCTCACGCCGCAGGAAGTCGAAGAAGGCGGAAGGTTCGGCGTTGGCGGCCGGCTGCTTGGTGGCGGACAGCGCGGCGCGCAAGCGGGCGGCCAGGCCGGGTGAGAGGTGCGATGCTTCGTCGCCAAGCAGGGCGGACAGGAGGGGATCGACGGCCGGCGAAGCGGCAGTGGAACGGCGCATGGTGGGCTCCTTGGAATGGATGGAGTCCGCCGCATCGCCGTCAAACGAGGTGGCGGACGGCACGCGGTTGACAGACCGGCCCAAGGAACCGGCGCCCCGAAGGGCCCGCGCACCGCCCGCCATGGAACTGGCTGGCACGCGCCACCGGCAGAGTGCCGGCAACAAAAAAGCGCCGGCATCGGCGGATGGGCGCTGGTGCGCCTTGGGATTCCGGGCTGTCAAACCCGGCTGCGGATTTGGCCGCAGCGAGCGGGACTGTGCGCCTCCCGATCAGCTGTGTCAAGATCGCGACCGGGGAACTCACAGGGGAAGTGGAATGTTCGTCTTGCGCTTCATCGCGCTCGCCTTTCTGGCGGCCTACGGCTATTCAATGGGGCAGATCCCGAGCAACGAGTTGAATGGCTTCGGCCAGTTGGTAGCCGCATCGTTCTTCATCACGGCGCCACTGCTGTATCTGCTGCCGACGATTGAAGCCGCGCTCCGCAAGCACCGTAGTTTGGCGGGCGTTGCCCTGCTGGACATCCTGCTGGGATGGACGGTGCTGGGCTGGATTGGCGCCATGATCTGGGCGCTGGTCAATCCCGACGGTACACCGACGAATGATAAGCCAGCAGATGCTGGACAAACTGGGGAGGCCACCCAGTACCCGCAGGTGCGGGAGACCAAGACATGCCCCTTCTGCGCCGAGGAAGTCTTGGCCGCAGCAGTGAAGTGCAAGCACTGCGGAAGTGCATTAACCGTCGAAGCATAGACAGGGGATAATCCAGTGAAAATCAGACTCATCGCCTCATCGGCACTGCTCGTGGCTATGGCCGCATGCACAGGCGCCAAAGACACCCAGTTGCCGACGGAAGTCGGCAAGATGGACTCGATCAAGCCTCAAGTAGAAAAGCTCAAGCCAGAGGAGCGTGATCTGCTGGCGGGGTATGTCCTGCGCCACACCGTCGCCGCAGCCTTGCGAGGAGAAAAAGACGGCATCCCCGCGGGCACCACCTTGGGCAAGGCCATCGACGAGCAGCGCGAATTCTTGAGCAATCAAAAGATCGAAGAAGCCAAGCAGGCCGCACTGAAGGCTGAGCTGCAGGCCAAGCGCGATGCCGCCATCAAGCAGATGCGCGACGCGGTCACCGTCACGCTGGTCGACAAGAAGATCGAGCCGGAATATGGGTTCAGCGGCATGCTGATGGATGAAAACCTGGAAATCAGGATCGGCTATCACAACAACACAGCCAAGGACATCGCCGGGGTCAAGGGCATGCTGACGGTGAATGACCTTTTTGGTGACAAGCTCTCGGCGTTTGCCATTAGCAACGACGACACTATTCCTGCAGGAGGAAGCATCGAATGGCAGGGCACACGCTCGGTGAAGTACGCAGGCGGAAGTGACAACAAGGATCGCAAGCTGGCCGCACTGGATGATTCTAAGTACACCGTCGTCTGGGAGCCGAGCCAGATCGTCTTCGCTGATGGCGCGAAGCTGGAGCAGCCGGAAGACTGATGCCGCCTGCGGAAGTTGCTCGACACAAGCGCCAAGCACCTCATCACTCGCGCATGCGACGAGATGGAAGCGGATTGCCGCCAGAAGTATGGCCGCGATCCTTAGATCACCGACAGGAGCAACCAGATGCGCTACACCACTCTCACGCTGGCGTTGGCACTGCTCGTCGGCTGCGCCACCATCCCTACCCCCAAATCGCGCAGCGAGTGGGAGCAGGTGCATATGCGTACCTTTCCGGGCAAAAGCCAGCGCGAGGTCCTGGATGCTGCGGAGAAGGTGCTGGCCGCCGCTGACCATGATTTCAAGTTCGACTATCCACCAGACAAGCTGGTCGCGTATCGCCGCTGGACTGTCTATGCGGTGCTGACCATCGCGGGAGGTACTGACTATTGGACGCTGGAAACGCGGACGGTGGACGGCCAAACCCAAGGCATGGTGCAGATCACGCAGCAGACCGGCGCCACCACAATCAGTCCCTCGTTCGGGCCAGGCGGCACCACCTCCTGGGGAGCAGACTCTTACAGCACGCCGGGGCAGCCGGTCCAAGCCCGGGCGAGTTACGACTTGTTTTGGGCGCGCGTGGAATCCGTGCTGTACGGCAAGCCGTGGGTCACGTGCGAGCAGTTCAAAGCAGGGCTCAAGGGGGAAGCGCGCGGCGCGAAGTTCGGGCTGGAAACACTGTGCAGCGTGACCACGGATGACAAAACAGTCGCGGGAAGTTAGAGCCGCGAGAGACCGCCTGAACATGGGGCTCTCGGACCGCGGGCTTGATTGGCACGTTGCCATAGGCGGTCTTGAGAGCACCCAACATCCCTGGCGGCTCACTCCGGGTCAAGCGAGTTGGCCCACTTCTGGAGTTCCTTCACCGAGTCGAACTCATTGATGCGCTGCTTGGTCCAAGTGTTGAGCTGCGCGATAAAGCCGATCAGGAAGATCAGGCCGCAGACCAGCGTCCAGAAGCGCGAGCCCTGGCTGAGCCAGATGCAGAAGGCCAGCATCGCGTAGGTACTCATGGCCGTGGCCAGGCGCTGGCCTGGCGTGCGACGTGCATCGAGCACTTTGTAGATGGTCGTGGTTTTCATGCGTTTCTCCGGTGGGTGATGCAGCGGGCTGTTGCGCCATGGCGTTGCGATGGCGGATCGGGTGGGTGTGGTCGCACCGCGCGAACCGGCCGGCGCTGTCGCGGCCCAGGTGCATGTTGAGGCGCGGGCGCGGCACGTGCGCATCGCGCTTGCGCTGGACGTTGCAGGCGGCGCACTCGCTCATGCGCCTGCCCGGGCCGTTGGTGTAGAACATGCGGTCGGGTTTGTAGCCGCCGCAGCGGGTGCAGATTTTCATGGGGCGGCCGCCCCATCGAACATGTCGGCACCTATCAGCCCGTGGCTGGCCAAGAACTGCTGCGCCAGACGCCGCAGTTGGTTCTCGCCGTTGTCGATGCGCTCGACCAGGTGCTCTCCCGGATTGCGGACACCTTCGATCTGCTCCCGCTTGACGCCGAGTACATCGGAGACGATCGGGTCGCTACCCGTGTCGCTGATCAGGAAATAAGCCATCACCGGCTCGACCTGGCCATCCCGATGTACGCGACCGATGCATTGCTCGTGTACGCCCGGACTCCAGTCCAGTTCACCGAAGACCACTGTGCTGCAGACATGCTGCAGGCCGTCGATTCCCGCGCCGGCGCGCAGGCTGATCAGCATCACCTTGGACTCGCCTGCGATGAACGCATCCTTTGCCGCCTGCTTCTGGCTAGGTGACTCGCTGCCCGTGTACATGACCGGGTTGAACGCGGCCAGCTTCTCCTGCCAGATGCTGTAGACCTCCCGGTGCCAGCCGAATAGCAGCACGTGCTGCCCGCTTTCCACCAGCAGCCGCACGAACTCGGCCACATAGGGCGCTTTGGCCAGGCCGGTCGCCTGCCGCACGAGGCGGTCGAACTCGCCGCCGGCCTGCATCTTCTCGCCGCGCCAGCGTTCGTTCGCGCCCAAGATCACCCGCGCCAGCGCGGTGGCGTCGCCGGCAATGCTGTCCAGCGCACGCTCGTCTGCCTCGATCTCGTGCGGGATCTTCGACAGCTCGGGCAACTCCCGGCCAACCTCCTTGCGCGTCCGGCGCAGCATGATCCCCTCACGGCGCAGGTAAGCGCCGAACTGCTCTGCATCCTTGAGCCGTGACTTCTCTCCAGGGGCGCTGATGCACCACTCGCGCACAAACTCGTCGTAGCCGCCAAGGCAGTCCGGGAGCAGCGCATTGACGACGTGGAAGAACTCGGTTCCGTAGTTGTAGATCGGCGTTGCGGTCAGACCCATGCGTAAGGGGGCGCGGTGGGCGAGGTATTCAGCCGCCGTGTAAAGATCCGTGCCGGGCGTGCGCAGTTGCTGGCACTCCTCGAACACCACGTAACGCGCCAATTCGGCCAGCGTCTCCGCCCAACCGCGCAGCATGTGGTAGCTGACCAAGATCACGTCGGGCAAGGTGTCCCACAGATCGGGCAGGCGCTGTCTCGGCTGTCGGGTCAGCGGGTAGGGCTTGCTCTTGCGAATGCGATGCACGCGCAGGTTCGGCGCAAATTCGGCCAGTTTTTCGGGCCAGTGGTTGGGCAGCGCGGCCGGGTACACCACGACGGCAGGCAAGTTGCCAGGCTCGGCCATGGGACACATGCCGGTGACCGTCTTGCCAAGGCCCAGGTCATCGGCGACGAGCAAGCCGCCGCGGACGGATGTCTGGGCCGCGGCCACGCGCTGGTAGTCGCGCGGCGGCTTAGCCAACGCGAAGGGTGGGATCACCCGCCTGCCGGCAGCCAGCTCTTGCAGGTCGACCTCCATGCGGACGTGCTCGGCTGCAAGGCTGTCCAGAAGGGACGATGCTTCATCCGCAAGCGCCATGGGATAGCGGCCGAGGAACCACTTCAGCTCGCGGCTGTTCTCTGGTGATGCCTTCAATGGGATTCGGTCTGAAGCGTGCTGGGGCGCTCGCGGGAAGACACGCTTGAGACGGGCACGCACTTGCGGTTCGCACCAGACGAACCACGTGCCTTGGGAGTACTCGACTTTGCCATAGCTCATAGTGCTTGCCTCTGCAGGCGCGCGATTGCGAATGGCTTGTCCGCCCATGTGGGACGCTTCTGCAGCGGGAGATCTGCCCAGGCCGGCGTCGCGGCCAAGAGGACGCCCCGGACCTGCGGCAGACCGATGTAGCGATCTACCTGGCGCAACGCGGCGCCAGCTGAGCCGGCGATCTTGACCTCAATGACGATGCCATCGAGCCAGAAGTCCGCGCGGTTATGTGCGTCCAGTCTGTACTCGCGCTCGAAGACGATGCCGGCGTCTGTCAGCACCGTCCCAAGCACCTCGTGCAACTGGACCTCGTTGCCGTAGCGATAGCGCATCGCGCCTATGTGTCGCGCTAGCCGGCTGACTGTGATGAGGGTGGGCGTGTCCACGGCTGCCAGCCCGGCCATTGGGGTTTGTGCCACCGTTGACTCACCCATTGCCGCGCACTTCGCGAAGCAGGTTCGACTGCGCCTCCCGTAGCGCGGGCAGGTAGACCAGACGAACCAGGTGATCGTCGGCTGGCGCCTTGCGCGCCTGCTCGATGGCCCATTGCAGGGCGGCAAGGGTGTCGCTGGGGTGGGTGCTCATGGCTGTTCTCCTAGGGCGCCTTCCACGTAGGCGCAGGCGGCGTTGAGGTAGATGTAGTAGCCGGCGCGGCTGATGGTCAGGCCGATACGCTTGAGGCGCTGCAGGCGCTCGGCCTCCGGCAGGTCGGTGAGGAAGACTTCGGCGCGCAACACGCGAGCCTCCTTCCAGCGGCCGATGCGCTCCAGCCGCTGCACGATGTGCTCGATGCGGTCGGCTTCTTCATCGCCGCTTGTGGCGTGCGTGGCAGCCAGGCGATCGTCGGGCGAGTAGCCGAAGCGGGCGAACTGCTCGCCGCCATAGGCGACGGCCCAGGTCTGCAGGCGCTGCTTGAGGGGGTGTGGGTCGGGCATGGTGGTCTCTCCTAGCGCAGGCCGGAATTGCGGGTGCCGCGGACGAAGCGGCGCGGGGGCGGGGTGGTGGGGGCGATGGGGCCGCGCAGGACGGCGCGGGCCGGTGCGGCGATGTCCTGCGGCAACAGCGCGCCGATGGGGGTGGCGCTGTCGGTCAGACGCTCAACCAGGGCGGCGAGGGCGGCCGATTCCTCGGCGGTGCCCCCCGTGGCGGAGGCCCAGGCCGCGCGGTCGTCTTCAGCGACCGCCGCCATCGCATCGCGCTCGAGGCGCGTGACGATGGCGTCCAACGCGGCGCGAGTGTGCATGGGGGGCACGACGGCGGGCGCCGCCCGTGTTTCACGGGAATCCGAGGCCGGCGGCGGAAGCGGCTCGACCGCGAGCGGTGTTCCACGGGAATCCACACGGTCCCATTCGCTACGGGCCAGCTCGATGATCCGCTGCTCGCGCGCGTCCCAGTCGGCGCTGCTGGCGCGGTGCAGCCGCAGGTCCTGGTGGTGGGTCACCGCGTAGGCGTAGACGAAAGTGTCCAGCGGCTCATTGCGCACGCCGCCGCGCACCTTGTCGTAGCGGTTGGTGCGCGGGTTGTAGCGCTCGCTGACCAAGCCGTCGACGTAGAAGTCGTCGAGGTCTTCGGTGATGTGGACCAGCCGTGCGTCCACCGGCTTGTCGGCATCGGCCGCCAGGCGCTGGAACAGCCATTGCTTCACTGCCACGGTGCCGACGTGGTGGATGTTGACGCCCTTCTTGTCCAGCTTGCCCTTGTAGTTGACGTCCTCGAGCTTGGGCCGGCTGAGGATTGGGGCGTTGTTGGGCCGCGCACCGAAGATGCAGGTCGCGCGGCGGATCCGGCGCTGGCGGCAGAAGTGCTTGACCGACTCGGTGCGGTGGCCGCCGGCATCGATGGCGGTGGCCTCCACCTGGACGAAGCCGCCGCGGGCATGCGGGATGGGCCGGTTGAGCAGGTCGGTCAGGCGCGCCCACACCTCGTCCTCGCCCGGGTCGCCGGAGAGCTCGATGTAGTCCAGCACCCAGGCGACCATGCCGCGCCCCCAGCCGATGATCTGCACGGCCAGGCGATCGTCCTGGGTATCCACGCCGGCGGTGACGGCCAGCACGCCCAAGGGCGCGACGCGCAGGCGGTAGGGCTCGCGCCGGTCCTTGATGACGTTGGGCGCGGCCTTGGCTGCGGTCTTGTCGCGCCAGGGCTCGGCCAGGCGGTCATTGACGAAGGTCTTGAGCTTGGCGGGGTCGTTCTGCGCGGCCAGCCACATGTGGACCAGATCCAGCCAGCGCGGGCCGAGGCCCATGGGGTAGTAGAGCGCGTTGGCGTGGTAGCCGCGGATGCGTGCGCCAGGGTTCTCGGGGATCCAGCGACCGGCCGCGATCAGTTGGGGCTTCTGGTGCTCCTCGATGACCACGCCGCACTCGCGGCAGACGTACCAGCAGCGACGCGCGTCTGGCGTCCACTGCAGACCGGCCCATTCGAACGGCTGCTCGTGGCCGCAGTCCGGGCAGGGCCAGTGCCAGCGGCGCTTGTCGGAGATCGCGTACAGCTCGGAAATGCGGCACAGGCCTTCGATCTCGGGCGTGCCGACCTTCAGCCGCTTGTAGGTCGAAGGGAAGGCGGAGTTGCGGCCGTCCACCAGCTCGCCAGGATCGTCGCCCGTCTTGAGCTGGCTGGCGAAGCTGGAGAACTCGTCGCATAGCGTGAGACCCGCAGAAGTCGACTTGAGTCGCACGGGGTTGCCTGCGTGCTCGAAGTAGAGCTGCCCCCCCTGGAAGTCCTTGAAGGCGCGACGGTTGGAGGACTCGCGGCTGTTGGTGCTGGTGAGCACGGCCTGGATGGCCGGCGTTTCCTCGATCAGGGGGTTGAGCTTCTGGTCGATCCACTTGTTCATCGACACTTCGCCCGGCAGCACCACCATGATCGGCTGCGGGTTCTCGCACATGGTGTAGCCGAGGATGTTGGCTTCCATCTCGGACTTGCCGAACTGGATACACAGCATCGCGACGGCTTCGTGGACGGGGCTGCGCGCACTAAAGCAATCCATGATCTCGACCAGCAGCGGGTTGCGCTCGTTGCGCCATTCGCCCGGGATCGCGCTGCCCTTCTGAGACAAGCGGCGATGGCGCGCGGCCCACTCGCTCACGCGCATCGGCTTGCGCGGCGCGATCGCGCGCGCGAGCGCCTTGCTGATTTCGTGCGCGGCGCTGGCGTACGCGCCGTAGGAGGGGTTGGCCGCTGTGCTCATGGCTCGAGCTCCGCACGGCGCGCCAGCAGGTCCTGCAATAGCGCGGCCACGTCGACCGGGTTGCGGTAGGCGCCGATTAACCAGAGCGCAGGCATCGCGTTGTTGCGGCGGTCGTTGACCGGATGCGAAGTGACCTGGCCAGAGGGTTTGGCATAGACGTAGCTCGTACCGCGGTGCCGGATCCTGTCGGATAGGCGCTCGGCGATATCAGCGGGGTCATCAGTCAACAGGTTCATGCGGTGCCCTTGCCAAGGACGCGCAGCTTGCGATCCAATTCTTCGAGAGCCTGTTCGATTTCGTCGCGCATCAGCATCCGCGCCTGGCTTTCGTCGTCCATCGCGGTTACACGCGAAGCCAGCGTGTCGGGAAGCAGTTCCAGCCGGCGCCGCAAAGTCATCCCGGCGTCGACCACCACCTTCACGACCTCTTCCAGAACCAGCAGTTGGCCCATCTCGAGCTGCTCATCGCGTAGGGCCTTGCGCGCCAAGGCCTCCTCCTTGTCCGCCAGCGCCTTGGCGCGGCGCATCTGGTGCGGGGAGTTGAAGGGGAGGTCGTCGGCGTCGCTGACGCCGCCAGCGGGCGACTGGGCGGCCTCGCTGGGCTCGCCCGTGACCATGGGCGCGGCGTCGGCCGTGGCCGCCTCACGCCCAGCTGCGTGGCGCGCCCTGACGCCTTCGTGCGCGGGGTTGCGGGTGGCTTGGATCCGCTCGAGCGAGGCGGCCACGCGCACGCCCCGGCCGTCGTCGGTCAGCACCAGCCGGCCGGCCTTGCGCAGCTCGGTCACGTAGCTGGGCTTGGTCCCCAGGCGGTCGGCGAACGCACGGAAGCCTTCGGCCTCAGGTAGGGCCAGGTCAGCCATGCAGAAGGCCCTCTTCCAGTTTTTTTCGAGGTTCGAAAGGTGATCTCCCTGCGCGCGAGCGCGCGAGCACAGGGTGTCTGCCGGGACCGAGCGCGTCTGCCGGCACGTCTGCCGGGAGCGAAAATGCGCAAACCCGCGCCACGCCTGCTTCTCTGCGGCATTGCCGCCTCTGCCGGGACGCGGCCCGTGTGCGCGCATGTGCGCGCGCGAGTGGGCGCAGACTGAGGGAGCTACCCCCCGCGCGGGCGGGCGCGCGAAACCCCGCAATGCCCCAGAGAGGCCGCAGTGACGGGATTTCTCCCGGCAAACTAGGCGGCAAGTTTGCCGGCAAACTCGACCAGCGCTGGCTATACGCGGTCATTCGTCACTCCCGAAGCCATGCCGGTCTTCCCAAGCGTCAGCGTCCTGCCGGTGCCCAGCGAAGTAGTCCGACTTGCGATGGCGCATGGCGATGATCTGTTCGCCCAGCCATGTCGATTCGACCTTGCCCTCCGGGGCGCTGAATCCGAACAGCAGGGTGGACAGCGGGTTGGTGATGTTCTGGCCCTGCAGGTGCCCCTTGCGGCTCGTGCGGATCCCGCAGTCCTTTTCCAGGGAGCTGACGAAGCGCTTCATGGAGGCGGGCTTGACGCCGGTGTTGGCGCACCATCGCTGGTAGACCTGGTACCAGTCCTCGGTGAGGCCTGGCATTGGGCGCAGGGGCGGGATGTTCCAGTTGGCCAACGCCTCGACGAAGTCCTCAGGGCTGTCCTTGGCCAGCGCGATCAGGTCGCTCTTGGCCTTGGTCGTTGGCGGCAGCGTGCCGGGGTCGAAGTCGCCCAGGTCGACGTTGAGCAGGTAGTCGTGGAGGGCGGCGATGCCGCCGTTGGCCAGCTCGGCCATGATGGCCCGGTAGTAGGCCGGGTCCTTCTTCGGTGGCGTCCAGATGACGCAGTGCCGGCGGTCATCCTTTTCCAGCACCACCGGCATCTTCTCGTTGGAGAGGAACACCAGGTTGCAGTGGTTGACCTCGTCGTAGGCCGCGATGTGCTTGGGGTTGATGCGGATCTTGGCGCCGGTGACGAGGACCTTCAGCAGGTTCTTCTGCTCGAAGCGGTGGGCCTGGGCGACCACCTCGTCGGCGATCAGGAACAGCTTGCGGCTGGCCCAGTCGTTGTGTTTGTCGACCAGGGCGTTCTGGTCGAGGATGCTGCCGTACTGGCCGTAGATGGCCATGATCGCTTCGAAGAACAGGTTCTTGCCCGCGCCCTGGCCGCCGTGCACCACCACGCAGGACTTCATCTTCGCGCCCGGATGCTGGACCGGGTAAGCGCACCATCGCAGCACCCAATCGAATAACTCGCGGCTGTTGCGCTCCTCGCTGCACAGGTAGTGCAGCAGCTCGATGATGCGATCGCACTTGCCTGGGCGCGGCGCCGTGGGCCAGCCGCCCCATAGGTTGCAGGTCACGGCGGGATCCTCGCCGGCTGGGTCGAAGCCAACTTCGGCGGGGCGGACGATGTCGCGGTCGACGTGCTCCATCCAGGCCTTGTGCAGCTCGGGCCGGATGCAGGCGTTCTTCATGTCGGTCAGCGGCAGCAGGCAGTGCTCGCGGCGATCGAACACCGCGCCGCCGCCGCCGTAGATCAGCGAGTACCGCTCGAGCAGTTCGTCGAGCTGCTGGATGGGCCGCAGCTTGCCGCCCCCGCCCCCCGGTTCGGAGGAAGGCACGGCGCGCAGGGCCGGTGGCGACCACTTCAGATCCGAGAGGCGGGCGGCCACCTGCGCGCCGACGGCGGGCAGGCCCTCCAGCGCGTGCAGGTCGTTGAAGTCGGTCGCCTTGGCGCCATTGGCCGCGTGCCGTGCCTGGCGCCCCTCTTCGTCGGCGAACACCGGGCGGATCCATTCGCCGGCGACGGCCATGGCGGCCGTGCTCGCTGCGGCGATACCGGGGTTGCCCTCGGTCCAGCAGTCGTCGTCCGCGCAGACCAAGATCTTCGCCCGCTTGTACCGCTTGCGCAGGGCCTCGGCCACCGGCTGCAGGTTGCCGGCGTCGAACGCGCAGGCAACCGGGTAGCCAGTGGCGGCATGCAGCGAGGCGGCCGTGGCGTAGCCCTCGGCCACCAGGACGATCCAGTGCGGGGTGTGGCCGAGCAGGTGGAAGTGGCCCTTCTTCGCGACGCCGGCCGGCCAGAACTCCTTGGCATGGCGCTTGGCCTCCTGCGCCTGGGCGGCACTGCGCAGGAACTGCAGCCCGTGGATCTTGCCGGTGGTGTCGGTCAGCGGCACCACCGCGGTGCCGCGCTCGGTGAACTTGAGGCCGTACCCCAGCACGCCCTTGCGCTGCAGGTAGGGCGAGGCGCCATCGGGGAGAAGCCGCGACCAGGCCTTGAGTGCGCGTGCCGCCGCGGCTTCGGCCTCTTGCTTGCGCTGTAGTTCGGCGGCCTTGGCGGCTTCCGCCCACACGCGCTTCATCGCTTCGCGCTGCTCCGGCGTGACGCGACCGGTCTCGTCCTTCGGCAGCGCGACCTTCTGTGCGCCGTTGCTGTTGCCGCGCCAAATGCCGTAGGAGCCGACGATCAGCACCCGGTCGTAGCTCGGCGACCATTCCTTGAGCAGGTACCAGCCGCGGTACTCGCGGCCACCGTCCTGAACCAGGACGCGGACGGGCTTGTGCGTGCCGATGCGCAGGCCATCGCTCGGGATGATCAGGCCGGCGTCGACCAGCTGGCCGAGGACGTCGCTGTAGTTGGATGCGACCATGGATCAGTCGCTCCCCATGATCGATTTCAGTAACTCAGGAGGGCACTGACTACCCTTCGAATGGGGTCCGAAATACCCGCAGGCGGGGGTCGCCAGGGAGGACCCGTTCCGGCCCAACCTGAACGTGTCGATCACGCTCAGGGGCAGGCGTTCGCGTGCTGTCATCGCGCGCTTCGCTTCGCGCACACCCGGGGTGCGGGGTCGCGGGCGCAGCCATCGCGTCAGCGCATCCATTGGCTGCGCCTGGCCCACTCGGCCCGCATGTCCTGCCGCAGCAGGTCGGCGGCCTCGTGGCCACGCTTCGAAGCGATCGACTCGATCAACTGGTGCACCTTCGGAGCCGTGGTGTAGCCCAGGCGCAGCCAGTGCCGCGCCTCGCACATCCGCCGGTGCAACTGGGCGGTAGACCCGGCCACGCTGGCTACGTAGGCACGGCAGCCCTGGCCAGATGTACAACTCGGTCGGGAGCAGGCCTCGGGCAGCGTGGCGATGTACGCATCGCGCTCCGCCTCGGGTAACTTGGCCAGCTGCGTCAGCGCGTTGCTCAGGCACCAGCTCGCGCTCAACCGCCGCTCCGCAGCGGCAGCAGCCTTTGGCGATGCAGTGCTGCATCGCACTCCTGCCGCAACCGCTCTCGCTCTGCCAGCGCGTCGTCGCCGAGCAGGCCCGGCTTGCCGTCGTAGAGCAGGGCATGCGCCTCGAGTATCGCGGCGCGCGCGGCCGGCCCTGGCTGCCTGGCGTGCGGACTACCCGGCCGGGGCGCGTGGGTGCGGCGCACGTCAAGCGATGCCCCGGGACTTGCGGTGAGCGCGCAGCACGCTGCGCTCCAGGCGGTGCAGCATCGTGCGCGCCGCACGCGCCTCGCGCACCAGGGCATCGGCCTCGCTCCGAGACACGTCGCCATCGGCGATCGCCTCCAGGCCTAGGCCCGACAGCGACCCAGCGTGACGGCAGATGTGCAGCAACTTGGTCTGGATAACCGCGACCTCGTCCACCAGCCCGCCGTCACCTGCCGGGATGAAATCCATCGCCAGGCCAAACTGCGCGCCAAGCGACTGGATCCATGTCTTGGCCAGCGCCTGGCCGGCTACGTGCTCTTCCATCCACTCGGTCAGCATCTCGGCCATCTCGACCGATATCGACTCTCCTTCCAAACCGCGCAGCTTCTTGCGCAGGGATTCGCCGGTGATCGAACGGCCCCGCCGCTCGGTGAGGAACGCAGCGGCGGCGCGCACGCCGCCAGGCACCTGCGTCACCGCGTTGTACAGCGCATCGCGCCAGTGCAGGTCGGTGCGGGGGCAGGTCATGGCGCACCCTGAAATGACGCGCCGGTCATCGTGGTGCGAGCGTGGTTCCCTGTCGCAGCATGGCAGCCATGGACATCACCTCCCGCCTGATCCTCGTTCCTCTGCTCGCCTACCAGGTGGGCATCGGCCCCACACGGCTGGTGGGCATGTTCTTCCGCCCCATCCGGCCCGGCGATCGCGAGCGGTTGCCCGGCCGCCCGCCGCGCTGCGCGCAGGTCCGCCCACTGGTCGGCGGTCAGGGCGACGTCAGCGCCGGGGTCCCGGTCGAACAGGGGCAGGTCGATCAGGGCGCTGGGGTCGTTGTCCAGGGCGCCGTCAATGGCCAGCAAGCCGTACCGGATGCCCCGGTCAACTGGCTCAAGTGACGCCTCCATGAACCGAGTGGCCTCATCCATTGGCAGCAACTCCGACCGGGGCAGCGCCGCGCGTCAGGTGGCGCTCGAGTTGCAACTGGCGGAGATCGGGCAGGGCCTCGTCCTCGGGCCACTGGGAGACTGCGGCGCGCGAAACGCCGAAGAACTCGGCGAGCGCGGCGTCAGTTTCGAGCCCGAGGGCGGCTTTTGCGGTGCGCTTGGAGAATGGGGTGTCCATAGGTGCACGACTTTAAGCGCGCTTAACTCTCGTGTAAAGCCCTCTGAAGCGGCCCGTTGTTAAGCTGGCTTTATGGCAAAAGAGACCATCGGGGCGCGGCTTCAGGCCGCCATGGACGCACGCGGCCTCAAGGCCGCCGAGGTGGCGCGCCTGTCCCGCAGCACGTCGGCGACGATAAGCAACTGGCTGAAGGACAACGTCGAGCCGGAGCACGTCAAAGCTGAACAGCTGTTCCGGATCGCTCACGCAGTTGGCCTTTCCGGATACGAGCTCCTAACCGGCAGCAGCAGCTATATGGAGCCGCGTGGCGTTGCCGAGACGGCCGCCACCTATGAATCTCAGCCGGTGCAACTGGAGGACTGGAAGATCGCTTTCCAGCTGGTAGCCGAAGCGCTTGGTGAGGAACTCGAGCTGCCACCTTCCAAACACGCCGAAGTCACGCTGTTGACCCACGAGCTGCTGACGGAAGGGATGCCCAGGGCGAAGGTGCTGCGATTCGTCCGTGCCGCCGCGGCGTAGCTGCCGCAAGGAAAACGCCATGCACGACAAGGTTTCCCGACTGCGGGCCCTGATGGCCGAAGCGGTGCCACGCCCCGTGCCAAAGTCCAAGTCTGAAGAAGACGCGTGGACCGCGTATCAGCACTTCGTCGCCAACGATTCCGGGGGCGCCGCCCTAGATGATAGCGCGCGTGCCAAGGCGGTAAGGGCGATCAATCGCATCGCGACCTGGTACGGCATGGGAGCAAGCTCTGCCCTAATCCAGTGGCTCGACCGCGCGGGCGCGGCAGGCATCTCTCAGCTCACCGACGATCAGGTGAACGAGCTCCACGCGCATATGCGCAACCTCGAAGATTGCATGCAATTGGGCTACGGATCCCCGTACGCGCCTGCAGCGGAATGACTGCCGCCGCGCTTCGGCGCGGCACCTCAATCGCGCGCCGCGGTTTCGGCACGATGGGGCCGGCAGCCGACCTCAAAGTCGTTTGCTAAGAGTGCTTGACACCAGAAAATTAAGCGTGCTTAATTCGTCGCCACGGCGACCGGCGGGTCGCCACCCCGCCGGGCTGAGCCCGGATGCGGAAACCTGGCACCCCCTGCCCAGGCCCGCACGGCGACCCGCCGGCGCCTCCCTCACCGGAGCGCGCGAACATGCAGAGCACGACCGAGACCCCGGAGCAAGCCGAAGACCTGGCCACGCCGACGGTCGATCACCAGGCTGAATCCCGCACCTTCATCGCCTGCGCGCTGTTGGCGCTGCTGGGCGCTGCCCTGGCCATCGCGACTGGCACCGACAACAGCCCCGGCGGCCGCATCCGTGTCGCACTGGGACAGGCGGTGCTGTCGTGAAGTGGTCGCCTAGCTTCCCTGTGAGGAAAGGCAAGGGCGCACCTGTCCTGCAGGTGGGCATCAATGAAGGACCGTTCGCACCGAGCGTCTGGGCCGGGGTGAGCAGTGCCGACCAGACATTGGCGTTCGCCAGTACGACTGGCAGCCACCGTCCGCTGCACGTTCAGGTCCACAGCGAATCCATCTGCATCGGTATGCACGTGAAGATCGCGCGCGGGCAGATGGCGCGAATCGTGCGGTGGCTGCGTCGCAACGGCGTTACGGTCGATGTTGATGCGAATAGCCCGCACGCCGCTGACCTGGCCGCGCTGACAGCCGAAGCGGGGGAGGGCGCCCCGGCATGACCACCGCGCTCATCGCCCTGCTGGCCGCGTTGCGGGCCGGCCAGCGCACGCCGACCACGGCCGGCGCCTATCTGATGTTCGATGCCGCCGCCACCCGCACGCTCGATAGCGCCGTCGACGAGCTCGAAGCCGCCATGTCCGCCGAAATGGCCCGTGGCCACGTGCTGCCATCGCCCCCGCCAGGCGCGCTACTCAAGGGCAACGCCGACCTGGTCGAACTCAGCGCCGAACAACTGCGCCAGGGCCGCCAGGCCGCGGAGCGCGGCTGATGCACGCCCACCCGATCCCACCCTTGGAGCTGACCATGGCACTGCAACCCGTCGCCCAGCGCGCACTGCTGGCGGCCTTCAATTCACCCGGACATCGCCTGCGCCGCGCGGCCGGCGGCTTCGTCGGCGCGCCCGCGAAGGTGCGCACCAGCGGCCCGCTGGAGATGCCGGCATTCACCCGTCGCGCCGTCAACTGGCTGGACAACGCCGGCTTGGTGACGTTCGACGATCCCGAGTTCCCCAGCTGCGTCACGCTCAACGAGCGCGGCTTGGCTGAAGCGCGCCGGCTGATGGAGCCCACCTCCAAGGTGGTGCGCTGATGGCCAAGCACATCTCCACTTCGACATGGATGGAGGTCGATGTCGACCTCAGCCTGGATGACCTTGCCCAGGACCTAGAAGTCGCAGACATCCAGCACCTGACCCACCTGAAGGGCGTGCCGCTCAGTGTTGGCCTTGGCTTCGGCGATGGCGATCCAGCGCGCCTGCGCGGAATCGTGGACGCAGCTGAGCGCTCGGTGCGCAGCATGGCATCCGTCCCGCGTGAGCTTCTCGACCTGATGTACTACGTCCACGGGAGGGCTATCGCATGAAGCCTTCTGTCGTTGCCTTCGGGCCGTTGGACGTCATCCAGGACGCGGTGGTGCTCGAGTTGCTGACCGAACACTTCGGCCTGGCTACCGCCGTCAACCTGGACTCTGCGCGCGCGCGCTTCTTCAACGAGGCCGGCGAGCTGGGCCTCACCACCGACCAGCAGCGCGCCGAGGAGATGGCCCGAGGCTTGGGTATCGCGTGCATCGACGCGGCCTACAGCGCCAAGATGATCCGGGTGCTGGGCGGCAAGCCGGTGGCGGAGAAGGACGCTGAACCGAACGCCGTCCTGTACTTCACCTCCGGGGAGACAGAGCCGCTCACCGACCCAGAACGCCGATGGGCCATTCTGCCGTCCCCCGCCGAGACCATCCTGCGCAACGCGGCGGCCGCAATCGAGCAGCGCGCCGCTCAGCGCGACCTGCAGGATGGTGAGCGCAGCATGGCGCGGACGGTTGCTGCCTTCAACGCGTTGACCGGGGGCGCCCTGAGCGAGCGCGACGGCTGGCTCTTCATGGCCGTGCTGAAGGCCGCCCGCGCGACCGCCGGCGCCCATCAGCTCGACGATTACACCGACGGCGCGGCCTATTTCGCCCTGGCCGGCGAGTGTGCGGAGCGTGCAGCATGAGCCGCGGCATCACCAGCCCGGGCATGGTCTACAGCATGCCAGCCGAGGAGCGCGCCGAGGCCGCACGCTGGCGCGAACAGAAGCTCCCGATCAGCACCGCCACCGCGCTATCCCACAAGGACCGCGAGCGCGCCCAGCTGCAGGCCCACATGGACGCGTTCCTCAAGCGCAAAGGGCGCATCCAGGTGTTGCCCACCACACCTGCGCGGGAGGTGCCGCAGAGCGCTGCCCTGCAGGAGCACCTGGCCAAGCGTGTCAAGGGCCGTCGAGCGCAGGCCAAGGCCCGGCAGCAGGACGAGGAGGAATGACTCAGTGCCCGACCGCGCGCGAGGGCGCCGCAGCCGAGTTGCGCGCATCGAAGCGCCGCCTGCGCACCGCGACGCAGCTGCTTGAACAGACCGAACGCTTCCTCCACGACCTTCCCGACCGGCAGTGCCCCGTTGCCCTGCTAGACGCCATCCGGCGCTTCAACAGCGCCAAAGGAGACATGCCGTGAATCAAGTTCGCCGCTGCCGCGAATGCGGCTGCACCGACATCCAGGCCTGCCCAGGAGGCTGCCACTGGGTGGAGCAGGATCGCTGCAGCGCCTGCGCACAGCTGGGCGCCACAGTCGAAGGCTTGAAGCGCACGGCCAAGCGCATCAAGAGAGAGCAGGGCGTGCAACACGCCAAGGCGTTGGACCTCGCCGCCCAGCAGCACGGATTCGGCAACTACGTCCATGCCAAGCGCCTGATTGAGCACAGGGCGCGCGCATGAACCGTTCCGTCATCGTGCATGGGCCCCAGGGGTGCGGCAAGACCCGCAATGCCGTCGCGCTGGCGCGGCACTTCGGCTTGTCCCAGATCCTCGACGACCAGGATCCGTATCGACTGCCGGTCGGCGTCTCAGTGGGCTGCCTGATTCTGACCAACCACCAGCTGGGCAACGTCCGCGAGCACGCGCACTGCGATGTCGTGGCCTATGCCGCCGCCGCGCGCGCCGCAGGCGTCAACAACCACCTCAACTAGGAAAGACGATGCAGCTCACCACCGACATCATCGCAGTGCCGCTCAGCCACCTGAGCATCTCACCGACCAACTCGCGCAAGCACCGCTCTGCGACTCACGTGGCTGCCACGTGGGAGTCACTGAAGGTCCACGGCCAGCTGCAGAACCTGGTCGTGGGCCCCGCCCAAGAGCCGGGCCGCTGGCTGGTCGACGCGGGCGGCACGCGCCTGCTCGCCTTCCAGCTGGGACTGGAGCGCGGCGAGATCGGCGACGACCATCCCGTGCTTTGTAAGCCTATCGCCGACACCGCCGCGCTCGAGGCCAGCACCGCCGAGAACACCATCCGCGAGGCCATGCATCCGGCCGATCAGTTCCGTGCGTTTCGCGCCATGGTGGAGAGCGGCAAGTCGACGGCCGAGGTCGCGGCGCACTTCAGCGTGGCCGAGTCGGTCGTCGCCCAGCGCCTGAAGCTGGCGAACGTCCAGCCTGAGCTGTTCGCGCTGTACGAGCAGGGCGCGATGAACCTGGAACAGTTGCAGGCGCTGGCGCTGACCGACGATCACAGCGCCCAGCATAGGGCGTGGTTCGGCCAGAAGGGCTCGAAAGTGGAGCACGACTGGCAGCGGCAGCCCCACGCGATTCGCGAGCGCATTACCGCGCGCGAGGTGGGGCCCGACAACCCCATGGCCAAGTTTGTCAACGTCACGGCCTACCAGGCTGCCGGCGGAGCGATCAGGAAGGATCTCTTCAGCGACGCGGTCTACTTCGCCGACGCCAAGTTGCTGCAGACCATCGCCCAGAATCAGCTGGAGGCGCTCGCCGAGCAGGAGCGTCAGGCGGGCTGGTCGTGGGCCGAGGCGCAGACATACCTCGATTACGCAGGCCAAGCCCGCTATGGCAGGGGACCCTTTGACGCCACGCGCCGATCTCCTAACGCCAAAGAGAAGAAGCGCCTGGAGGAGATCAGTGCGCAGTTGGACGCACTGGAGGACGGCGTCGACGAGATGAGCGAGCTCCAGCAGGCGTTTGCGGATGAACTGCGCAGAGAGCGCGCAGGGATCCGTAACGCGCTGGATCAATGGTCCGACGAGGCCAAGGCCAAGACAGGCGTCCTGATCTATCTCGACAAGTACAACGGGCTGCAGGTGGAGCGTGGCCGCCTGAAGCCTGGGCAAAAGCTGTCGTCGAGCGGCAACGTTGCCGACAAGGCTAGCGGTCCCAAGAAGGCGACGCTCAGCGCCGACATGCTCACCCGCCTGGAGATGCATCGCGCCGCCGCTGTGCGCCTCGCCGTGGCCACCGCCCCGGAACAGGCACTGGTGCTTCTGCTGGAACAGATGGTGCTCGAGGTGCTGCTGCCGCGCGGCGGCGCCGGGCTCGCGATGCACCCCAGCAACCAGCATAACGCCGACGCCATCGCCATCCGCGGCAAGTTTGGGGACGTGGGCAGCTGTGTCGCACGCCAACGCCTGCAGGCGCATCTGGATGCCTGGGGCGAGACGGTTCCCGGCAAGGTGGCGGAGGTTCACGCTTGGCTCGTCGGCATGTCGGCCGAACAGCGGCTCCAGCTGCTTGCCGCGCTGGTGGCCTGCACCATCCCCGTCTCGCAGTCCACTGGCCCCGTGCTGGCCCAGCGCTTGGGCGTGGACATAGCCGCGGCATGGCAGGCCACGCCCGAGACCTATCTCAGCATCGTACCCAAGTCGCTGCTGGCCGAAGCCGTTACCGACGTGGCTGGCAAGGCCGCCGGCGAAGTCCTGCTGACGCTCAAGAAGGACGCCGCCATCGCCGAGGCCGGCAAGCACCTGGCCAACCGCGGCTGGTTGCCCAAGCCGCTGCGTGGCCAAGGCTACGCCCTGCGCACCGACGGAGGCGACCAAGCCGCCGGGAGCAAGGCCACGCCTGCGGCCAAGAGCCCATCGCCCAGTAAGAAACGGCCCGCGGCGAAGAAGGCAGCCAAGAAGGGCCCGGCGAAAGCCGCCAAGACCACCACTCCGGCGCCAAAGCGCGCTACCACCAAGGCGGGCAATCGAAAGAGCCCCGCCGTCGCCAAAAGGAAGTCCGCCGCATGAGCACCCTGGTCAACATCCGCCGCCTGGAGATGCACCTCCATCTGCCGGCCAAACTCGCCGATGGCTTCACGTTGCCCGGTCACTTGGAGACAATCAGCAAGAGCGCGCCGGGGCACACGAAAGTACTTGCAGACGGCACGCACGTCGCCGGCGAGGATCCGCGTACCGATCATGTCGCCGTGATCGACCACGCCACAGGCCTGATGTGGGCAGTGGAATCGATGGGCGATCCGAAGGACGCCGATGACGGCATCAGCCAGGCGGAGTGCGAGAAGCGCTGCACTGAGCTGCGCCTGCTCGGTCACGGCGACTGGCGCCTGCCCACCCGCGCCGAGCTGGCCGCGCTGGTGGACGTGACCCGCCACGAACCGGCGATCGACACCGCGCTCTTCCCGCGCGTGAAGCCGCGCTGGCACTGGACCAGCACCGCGGCGGCGTGGTCTGCGTCGTCCGCGTGGTTCGTCAGTTTCGACCTCGGCTTCGTCCACGGCGGCCGCCGCGCCTACGACGGGTTCGCGTTGGCCGTGCGCCGTGCCGGTCAGTAATTGGTCTTTTTGATCATCTCTAGGAGCACCAACATGGAACAGCCCAAGTACATCAAGATCGGCGCCGATGGTCAGCAGCTGCCGGACGACGCAACCGAGTGGGTCGCAGTCTTCCTGCCCGCTCACGGCCTCACCTTCAGCGCCACCAGCGTGGTGGACAGCGACGTGCCGCAGGAAAAATGCGCGGAAGCGTGCAAGTCGCTGACGCTGGCCGGCCACAGCGACTGGGACCTGCCGACCATCGACGAGCTGCAGCTGCTGATCGACCGCGGCCGTTACGAGCCGGCGATCGACACCGCCTTCTTCCAGGACATTCATAACGACTGGTACTGGACCAGCACGCCGGCGGCGTGGTCTGCGTCGTCCGCGTGGTTCGTCCTTTTCAGCCTCGGCTACGTCTACGGCCTCCCCCGGCACTACGACGGGTTCGCGTTGGCCGTGCGCCGTGCCGGTCAGTGATTTGACTTTCTGTTGATCCGTCCATGCCCTCACGCTTCCAGCTCCCACCAATCGTGAAGACCGCCGAACGGCTGCTCGTCGACATCGAGCAGGCCGTGCGACGCTTCCCGCGCTACCACCGCTACCAGATCGGCGCCGACCTTCGGCGCCAGGCCATGGCTGTCTATCGCAACGCCGACCGGGCGTGGCGGGACCGCCAGCACCAAGCCGAGCGCGTGGCGCAGCTGGTGTGGGACATCGACGAGCTCAAGCAACACCTGCAGGTGGCCAAGCTGCTGCATGCCTTCGCCAGCTTCAGACAGTTTGAAGCCCTGGCGCGCGCGGCGCATCAGCTTGGCGCCCAGGCCGGCGGATGGCGCCGGCACCAAGCAACCCCTCAAGCCCAGAATGCGGCCGGCGTTGGAGCCGTGTCGCAGCGTGGCCAGAAACTGAGTACCTGCGCCGCCTCCGCGGGGGCCAAGCGATGACGAACCTGTCCTACCCATTCGGATGGTCAGCGGTGTCCCAAGTGCGCTGGGATGCGGCGGCGTGGTCTGCGTCGTCCGCGTGGAACGTCAATTTCAACAACGGCAACGTCAACAACAACCACCGCAACAACAACGGGTTCGCGTTGGCCGTGCGCCGTGCCGGTGAGTTTCAAGGGGAAGTGACACTGCAGGGATTGCATCGCGCATGGAAGTATGCGCGACGGCAGAAAGTGCCTAGCCACAACCAGTTGCGCTTCGACACGCGTTGGATGGACAACCTGATCCAGCTACAGGAGGAGCTCGCCAGCGGCACCTGGTCGCCGCGGCCCTCTACCTGCTTCATCGCCACCCGGCCCAAGGCGCGCGAGATCCATGCGCCGGACTTCGCTGACCGCGTCGTGCACCACTGGCTGGTGCCGCAGTTGGAGACGGTCTATGAGCCCGGCTTCATCTTCGACAGCTATGCCAATCGCAAGGGAAAGGGCAGCCATGCCGCAGTGCGCCGCGCGCAGGCCTTCTGCCGCCAGTTGGCCAGCGGCCAGGGCAGCGGCTGGTATCTGCAGCTAGACATCGCCAACTACTTCAACAGCATTCATCGCCCGACGCTGTGGTCGATGCTCAAGCCACGCCTTGTGCGCGCCGGATTGCACCCGCACGCCCTGCAGGCCACCCACGCACTGCTGCGGCGCGATCCGCTGCACCCAGGCGCGCAGACGCGCGCGACCGAGGCCGAGCTGGCGCAGGTGCCAGCCCACAAGCGCCTGTGCAACGCGGCGCCTGGCTGTGGTCTGCCCATCGGCAACCTCTCCTCGCAATTCTTCGCCAACGTCTACCTGGACGCGTTGGATCAGTTCGTCAAGCACCAGCTCAAGGCCAAACGCTACTTGCGCTACGTCGATGACTTTGTGCTGTTCCACCACGATCGCGCTCAGCTGCAAGCCTGGCAGCGGCAGATCACTGAGTTCGTTGGGCAGCATCTGCACCTGGGCCTTAAGGCCGAGATCCGTCTGCGGCGCCTGGAGGACGGCCTGGACTTCCTCGGCTACGTCATCCGGCCCACACACACGCTCGTGCGCCCGCGCGTGGTCGCGCATGCCAAGGCAGCTCTGCAGCAGATCGAGGCCAATCATGTCCGCGGCGGGCAGTTGCACTGCGGCGCTGACGCCACTCAACGCGCGCGGGCGGTGCTCGCCAGCTATCGCGGCCACTTCCGCCACGCCAACGCCTACCACTTAACCCAGCAGATCGCGCGCCGTTTTCCTTGGTGCGCGACCAGCGATTAAAGAGGAACCGCCCGCCATGGCCAATCTCAGCACCGAACACTCTTCCTCCACCACCGCGCCAACCGCCGACTCTGGCATGGAGTTCTTCCAAGCGCCGAAGGACATTCATCCAGCAACGTTCAATCTTGTTGCCCGGTTCGCGACGGCCTTGGCCGAGAAGTTGGCAGCTGCCGAGCTGAAGTACGGGTACTCGGACGGCTGGGCACGTCCGGACTGGATGGATCAGTGCCGCCAGCACCTGGTCGAGCACATCTCTAAGGGCGATCCGCGCGACGTGGCGGCGTACTGCGCGTTCTTGTGGTACCACGGCGAACGCACGGCCGCACTGCCCGACCAGCAGCCAGCCGCCAAGCAGGATGCGGACTGGCATTCCGTGATCGAGAGGGCGCTGGCGAAGGCAGTGAAGGCCGATCCATCGGACGCACCCTTTGGCCTTGATCCCCAGCAGGCCACGATCTGGCATCAGGCCAGCGCGTCTGCGTATCAGCACGCTCTCGAAATGATCCCAGCCAAGGCCGCCGCCCCTGCGCCGGGTGTGAGTGAGATGCATACCGCCCCGCCCGCGCCCCATGGGGATGCGCAGGATGCGGAGCGGTATCGGTGGCTGCGTGATTGGTCCAATGGGTCGCTCAGCGTGCGTCGCCTCGATGTACTCAGCTCCGAGTCCAAGCAACTCACCTGGATGACCGGCAATCAGCTGGACTTAGCCATCGACGCCGCCATCGCCGCCCAGGCCGGGGAGGTGCGCTGATGGGCCGCGAAGCTTCTAAGGCCGTCCCGCCAAACGCCGCGGCCCTGCGGCCCTGGCGCATCAAAGACGGGCGCGCAGTGCATTTCACGGGCGCGCTATTTGCCGACCCCTACCAGGGTTGCGAGATCACGATCCGACGGATGGACGCGTTCGGGATGGTGCTCAAGGAGCATGGCGGGCATCTCGCCGGCGACACCTTCGTCGATGTCCTCGATGTGGACGGAGACATCCTGCACACCTTCGAGATCACGAGGCGCGGGTTCGAGTATCTACGGCAGAAGCTGCAGGCGCGCCGTGAACCCTCGACGCTGGGCGAACACAAGGCGGCCCAAGTCGGGGAGGTGGGGAATGGCTAAGCCCATGACCGCTGCGGAGCGAGAGATTGTCCGCAAGGCGATGGACGACTCCATGACCGACGAAGAAGCCATCGAGCTGATCGTGGATGTCGCCGGCCTTCTCGGAGAGCTGGTGAAGATCGCCAAGCCCGCAGACCAACTGGAAATGCTCCGGACCTCGATCCGCTTTGGCAACCTCGCCGATTACGCCGCCAGGCGCTTCGCATTGGCGGTGATCGCGACTCGGGCCGGGAAGGGAGGTGGGGCGTGAGCCTCACCGGAGGATTCGGCATGCAATTCGACTTCGAGACCGGCCGCATGCGCAGCTGGTACATCGACAGGCGCGACGGCATCAAGCGGTGGGCCGAGAACGATCTGCCCGTCGAGAAAGAGCGCCCCGCCCAACAGGAGGCCAGCGGCGATGAGTGAGCCGATAGCGAGGTGCCGTCTTTGCACCGTCCGGCTGCACCGCGGCAACCACCTCGACGATTTCGCGCGCCAGATCTGCGGCGACTGCAGGCAACACCCGGCGGCGAAGCGGCTGGGCGCGGTGGCCACGCCGCCGCCGAGGACCGATGGCGCACCGCCAGACTTCACGCCGGCCGAGCGCTCGTTGATCAAGCGTGTCGGCGCGCTAATGCCATCGGCGCAGCTACTGGCGCTGCTCAACGAGCGGCTGCAGGCGGACGGCACGCCCGATGCCGGCTTGCACACCGCCGAACAGCTCCAGGCCGAGATGCAGTCGACGCCAACGCCGGCGGGCAACACTGACTGGTCATCGATGCGCAAGTTGCTGGCGCAGGCGCGGCGCGAAGGCGTCTTGAACCGTATCACCCTCCAGACCATCGACGACTTCGCTGTGGTCTACGCGCTGTCCTCGGCCCAGGTGCTGCGGCTGAAGGACGTCGTGCTCAACGCACAGGAGGACGGCCATGGCCGTTGACGAGACAGCGGCCGCAGAGGCGGGCCGTGGCGTGATCCGCCGCACCGAGCTGGCCGAGGCCTACCTTGACCTTGGTGGCTCGCTGGTCGATCTGGAGGACTACGCGACTATCGGCCTGCGCATCGTGGCCGTGGGTCCTAGCGGTGTGGGCAAGACCAACGCGGGCCTGTCCATCGCCGAGCAGTTGGCCGAGCAGGGCTGGGTGAGTGTGCTGGTCGACCCGGAGGGCGAGATCGAATCCATGTACGGCCAGGCGGTGGACGCCGACGAGTTGGCTAGGTTGCTGCGGACGCGCGAGCGCAGCATCGTCGTCGTGGCCGCCAAGGATGCCACCGACTTCATTCCCTATGGCCAAGCCATCCTCGATGCGGCGGACAAGCACCGCCAGCCGCTGTTCGTCATGCTCGACGAAGGGCAGGTCTTCAGCGCTAGCCGCAAGCGAAAGAACGACATCGGCATCGCCAGTGACTTGGTCAACGAGTTCGCTCAGCGCGGCCGCAAGCGGGCGCTGGATTTGTTCATGACCGCGACCAGCTTCACTGGCTCGCTGCATCGGCACATTTTTGCCAACAAGAACCTGAGCCTCATCGGTTGCCAGGAGGATCCGGCTGCCTGGGCAGCACTGGCGCCGCAGTTCCGCGCCTCCCGGATCGAGTTTGGCGACCTCGCCGCGCTGGGCCCGGGCGAGTTCTATTGCTTCACCCGGCGGGGCGTGGATAAGGTGCGCATGCCCATGGCCGCGGCTATGCAGAAGGTCGCGTTGAAGGCGCCGCGTGTGCGGCCGGCGCTTCCGTCGACCTTCAGCCAGTGGGACCGCGCTATGCGCGAGATCCCGCACGTGCGGCTGCAGGCGCTGACCGAGCCGGTGCAGCAGCTGCTGGGTGCAGTGGCCGGGCTGACCCCGCAGCAGATGCTTGCCGGGCGCCGGGCGCTCGAGGACGAGCTGCAATGCCGATGACCTGGCAGCAGTTCGTGGTGGCCGAGTGCGGCGGCCTTCCTCGCGCCTACGTTGCGGCGATCGTCCAGCAGCCCCTGGCCGCGCTGGCGCGGTACTCTGGGCCCAGGCCCGCTGGTGCGGCCAGCCATGTGCAGCGGTTCGCCGAGCTGTTCGCCCGGTGGCGCGGCCGAGCACCAGCCGCCGGCGACTGGCCCGTGCCAGGGCGGTCTGGCGCGGGCTACCACTGGCTGCCGCCAGAGGACGAGCTGCTGATCAGTTTGGTGGGCACGACCGATAAGCCCTCGATCGCGCAGGCACTGACTACACGCCTGCAGGTGGCCACCGGCGATGGATCAGCCAGGCGAACGGAGCTTGACGTCCAGCAGCGGATGAATCGCCTGGGCCTGGCCAGTACGGATATTGTGGGCGGGATCCGCGTGCCGGAGGCCGGCGCCGAGATCGGCTCGATCGAGATCGTGCGTGATGCGATCGAGCGCGGCTCGCTCAAGCACTTTCGGCTCGGTCGCAACATCGTGATCGCCCACGCGGAGTGGACTCGTTGGAAAGCCACCCGCACGATCGCGCCGCCCGGCTACATCAGGCTGGCCACGCTGCGCGAGCCGCTGGGTATCCGTAGCGACTCGAAGCTGCCGGAGTTCGCCGCAGCCGGCTACATCCCCACTGCAGTGCGCGCCAATCCCTCCAAGCCTGGAGAGCACAGCAGCAAGAACGGCACCTGGTACGTGGACCCTGCGGTGGCCCGCCAGCTGGTCGCGGACCGTCACGCCGGACGGCCCATGCCCTGGCACGGCAAGCCGCTGCGCGACAACCTCAACGCCACGTGGAAGCTCTGGCAGCAGCGCAAGCACCCAGCCGACTGCTCGACCTGTCGCAGCATCTGGGGCGCCGCAGGCGCTCCGGCGAACTTTGACGACTATGCGCGCCGGTATCCACCGCTTGCGCATGGCGCCAAGCGTCATCTGACAATGAAATTGCACCCAGGCTTGTTGATCGCCGAGGTCGCCCAACGCGCCGGCTGCTCTCTGGGAACGGTCACGGCCGCGATCAAGGCTGGGGCGCTGCGGGCCAGCCGTACCGGACGCAACGTGCGGATCACGCGCACCGACGCGGCTCGCTGGATCGCCAGGCGCTTGCCCTCGGGACAAGGCGGGGCGTCCTGGATCTCGGCCGAGACCGCGCTGCAGTGGTATGGGTTTAAAGCGGACAGCCTTGATGGGTTCGTGGCGGTTGGCCGCCTCAAGGCCCGAGGGGCGGGGCTGGCGCGCCTCTACATGCGCCAGCAGATCGCGGAGCTCCGCGACGCCATCGGTTATACCGAAACGCAGGCGGCGGCCAAGCTGCGGATCTCCGTCGCCCAGTTGCGCACACTGCTTGCCGGGGTGCACTGGCGGCAGGAGGGCCTGATCCCCAAGGATACGGTGGCCGCAGTGCGCAAGCGCTTGGACTCCTCCAATGGCCTCACCGTGACGCAGGCGGCGATGGAGCTGTGCGAAACCGAGCAGTGGATCCGCGATCGCATCAAGGACGGCAGCGTGCGCGTGACGACCGCGCCCTGGAATGCCAGGCGGCTGTACCTCACCACGCCCATGATGGACCGCCTGCGCGCCGCGCAGCGCCGGGCTGCGCCGCTGCCAGCCCTGTCCGACGCGTGGATCAGCCTGGGCGCCGCGGCTCGCTTGGCCGGAGTCTCGAACGCGACGATCAATAACTGGCGCCTGGCAGGCGAGCTGCGTGTGCGCTTCGAGCCCGCCGGCCATCGCTTCGCTCGCGTGTCCGTGATGGCCCGCGCGCGCCGCTACTGGCCAACCTGCCGTTTCCACCGCGCCACCCCGCCGGAGTGGCTGCAGGCCGAACTGGCGGCCAAGGCGGTCCCGTGATCGGCGAGCGCGTTCTTCAGTTCAGCGACCTGCAGGAGCTCTGCCGTCCCGGAGAGCGGCCGCGCCTGTCTACGGTCGTGCGCTGGGCGGAAGAGAACGGGATCAGGTACAAATACGACGCCAACGGCGGCATTTGGACCACCCTCGCGGCGCTTGACGCCGCGCTCAGCGTGAGCGCGGCCAACGCTGGTGCCGCGGTTCAGCCTTACGACGCCGGCGAGCTGTTCGGGAGGAAGTGATGAGTGCCTTGGAATTTCGAGTGGAAATCAGGACCGAAGGAGCGAGGCAAACCCTGGTGGCAGAGCTGCGCCACGGCCCGCTTGGCGCGTGGTACCACTCTGAAGTGGACATCGTTCCACCGGTAAGCGCGATGGACCTACCCAACGCGCTGCGCGCGCTCGGCGATGAGCTTGAGCGAAACTTGTCCCATGCCACTGATGCAGTCGCTGGAATCGCGACGTGACACCACCAGGCCGCCCACGCAAGCCAGACCCCACGATCCCGCGGCACATCGACCAGGCCAAGCTGCCGGGCGGCATCTACTGGGACGGACGCAAAGGCAACGGCACCTGGTACGCGCTTGACCGCAAGCCGGGCGAGCGAGCCAAGCGCCGCAACGTGGCAGGGCACATGGCCACGCTGGCGGATCTGCATGCCATCGCCGAGGCGCGCGCCGGCAAGACCAGCAGTAAAGTCCTGCGCGGCCTGTGCGTGGCTTTCGCCGAGAGCGACCAGTACAAGGGCCGCGCAGCGGCCACCCAGGCCGACTACGCCTACTGCCAAGCGGTGGTGTGCGACTACAAGCTGGCCAACGGCCAGCGCTTTGGCGACCTGGTGACCAAGCGCATCACCCAGCCCATCGTGCAGGGCCTCATCGATGCGCTGGCCAGCGGGTCCGAGCGCGATGCCAGCGGCTCGCTAATCCCCACGCCCAGCAAGGCCGCCCACGCCCAGCGCTACCTGCGCCGCGTGTTTCGCTGGGGACTCAACCGGGGCTTCAACGACTTTAACCCGGCCACCGGCATCGAGATGCCCGACGAGCGCAAGCGCCGGCGCTTGCCGGACAGCGACGCGCTGACGCGGGTGATCGATTTCGCTCGCGCCCAGGCGGGCGGGCGCGGCAAGCTGGGCAGCGTCGCGCCTTACCTGTGGGCCGCGATCGTGATCGGTTACCGCTGCCGCCTGCGTCCGATCGAGGTCATCACGCTGACCGATGCCAGCTGCAGCGAGCAGGGTCTGCGCACCAATCGCCGCAAGGGCAGTCGCGACAACATCACCCAGTGGTCGCCCGAGCTGCGCGCAGCCTGGGACGACCTGGCCGAGCGGCGAAAGGCGGTCTGGGCCGGGACCAGCGAGGAGGACCGAAGGAAGGGAAAGGCCGCGCGGCCGCCACGCCCTTGGCCCATCCGCGCCGAGGATCGCCCGATCATCGTCAACCACGTGGGCGAGCCGGTGGGCAAGAGCACCTTCAACTCGGCCTGGCGCAGGCTTATGGCTGCCGCAGTGGACGCCGGCATCCTGGCCGAAGACCAGGTCTTCGGCGCCCACGACCTCAAGCGCCGGGGCATCACGGACACCGCCGGCACCCGCGGCGAGAAGCAGCTGGCCAGCGGTCACCGCCAGGAGGCCATGCTGGACGTATACGACTACAGCATCCCAATCGTAAAGCCGGCCGGAGACGGGACGTAAAATTGGCAGTCAGGCCCCTGCTGGGCCAATCAATTACAACCCCACGGGACGTAAATTTCGGAAGCTTAGGTTATTGATTGTAAAGGGATTCAGAATTGGCTGTTAATCAGGGGGTCGTTGGTTCGAGTCCAACTTCGGGCGCCAAGATTCAAGCCACGGGCCTGCAGCGATGCAGGCCCGTGGCGTTTGTGTGCTCCGGGCTACGTTGCCGGCCCACGCAGCGAGTGCTTCGAGGCGGCGTTTCAGATTCAAGCGGGTCAGTCCGCGACCAGTGACGGGTCGCCCTGGCTGATGCCGCAGCACCGCGCTGCTCGCCCTGTTCAGCTTTCGCACCCCTTTGACGTGCGCGGCTTCTCCACCCGCGTGCGCCCACTCTGGTTGACGATCACCGCCGCGTGGGAGGTGGTGCCGCGGCATAGCCGGATGGTCAGGTTGGTGCCGGCGGCGCTGCCGTTGGCCAGGAAGGTGACCTTGGGACGCCCCCCAGTGGAGAGGATCCGCAGGTCAGGATCGCGCGGGGCCGATTCGACGCGCAGCAGGTCCTCGCTCAGGTCCGGGCGACGGTTGCCGTCGGCGTCGAAAAACATGATCCAGCCTTGTGTCCAGTCGCTGTCGTCCCGACATTCCTTCTTGTCCAGCGACGGGCAGACCACCGTCGGGATGCGGTAGCTGATCGCGGTGCTGCGTGCGGACGCCAGGAAGGAGCTGAGCAGGTTGGTCGTGGCCGCTTCGCGCTGGTGACGCAGCAAGGCGTTGTAGGACGGCACGCCAATGGCCAGGCCGATGCTGGCCACGGACAGGACCACGAGCGATTCGACCAGGGTGAAGCCACGGGCATGTCGTCGGTCCTTGCGGGACGGGCGGATGTTCATCGGGCATTCCTTGTCCGAGTTGGGAGGGGAGGGTCAGCCTCGCTCCTGCGGCCGGCCGCCGACATCGGCGCTGGGCGCACCGATCGGTAGGAAATGTCTGCATCCGGAGCTCACCAACCCCGGCGCTATACTTTTTTTCGACTTCGAAGGCGTGACCATGAGCGAAGACCGCTTCCAGCTCGTTTCCCCTTATTCGCCTTCCGGCGACCAGCCACAGGCGATCGACAGGCTGACCGAGAACTTCGAGGCGGGCCTGGCCAAGCAGACGCTGCTGGGTGTGACCGGCTCGGGCAAGACCTACACGATCGCCAATGTGATCGAGCGCATCCAGAAGCCCACGCTGGTGATGGCGCCCAACAAGACGCTGGCGGCGCAGCTGTACGGCGAGTTCAAGTCGTTCTTCCCGCACAACGCGGTGGAGTATTTCGTCAGCTACTACGACTACTACCAGCCCGAGGCCTATGTGCCGTCCTCGGACACCTTCATCGAGAAGGACAGCTCGATCAACGAGCACATCGAGCAGATGCGCCTGGCCGCGACCAAGACGCTGCTGTCGCGGCGCGATGCGCTGGTGGTGGCCACGGTCTCGGCGATCTACGGCCTGGGTGCACCCGAGGACTATCTGTCGCTGCGCTTGATCCTCTCGCGCGGCGAGCACATCGACCAGCGCCAGCTGATCCGTCACCTGACCGACCTGCAGTACACACGCAACGAATACGAGCTGCAGCGCGGCGCCTTCCGCGTGCGTGGCGAGGTGATCGACGTGCATCCGGCGGAGAACGACGTCGAGGCGCTGCGCATCGAGCTGTTCGACGGCGAGATCGAGGGGCTGACGTTGTTCGACCCGCTCACCGGCGAGACCATCCGCAAGGTGCCGCGTTACACCGTCTACCCGAAGACGCACTACGCCACCACGCGCGAGCGCACGCTCAGCGCGGTCGACACGATCAAGATCGAGCTGAAGGAGCGGCTGGAGCAGCTGTATCAGCAGAACAAGCTGGTCGAGGCGCAGCGCCTGGCGCAGCGCACCCAGTTCGACCTGGAAATGATGGCCGAGGTGGGCTTCTGCAGTGGCATCGAGAACTACTCGCGCCACCTGACCGGCAAGGCGCCGGGCGAGCCGCCGCCGACCTTGTTCGACTACCTGCCGGCCGATGCGCTGCTGGTCATCGACGAATCGCACGTGACCATTCCGCAGATCGGTGCGATGTACAAGGGCGACCGTTCTCGCAAGGAGACGCTGGTGGAGTTCGGCTTCCGGCTGCCCTCGGCGCTGGACAACCGCCCGCTGCGCTTCGAGGAGTGGGAGGCGCGTTCGCCGCGCAGCATCTATGTCTCGGCAACGCCCGGGCCTTACGAGCTGCGCGAATCCGACGGTGAGATCACCGAACTGGTGGTGCGCCCGACCGGCTTGACCGATCCGGAAGTTGAGATCCGCCCGGTCGGCACGCAGGTCGACGACCTGCTCTCGCAGATCAACGATCGCATCGCGATGGGCGACCGCGTGCTGGTGACGACGCTGACCAAGCGCATGGCCGAGAACCTGACCGAGTACCTGGGCGAGCACGGCATCAAGGTGCGCTATCTGCACTCGGACGTGGACACGGTCGAGCGGGTCGAGATCATCCGCGACCTGCGCCTTGGCAAGTTCGACGTGCTGGTCGGCATCAACCTGCTGCGCGAGGGCCTGGACATGCCCGAGGTGTCGCTGGTGGCGATCCTGGACGCGGACAAGGAGGGCTTCCTGCGCTCCACCGGTTCGCTGATCCAGACCATCGGTCGCGCCGCGCGCAACCTGCGCGGCAAGGCGATCCTGTACGCCGACCGGATCACGCCCTCGATGAAGGCGGCCATCGACGAGACCGACCGCCGCCGCGCCAAGCAGGAGGAGTACAACGCCGAGCATGGCATCGTGCCCAAGTCGGTGGCGCGGCCGATCGTGGACATCCTGGAGGGCGCGCGCGAGGCCGCCAACGAGGATGCACCCAAGCGTGGCAAGGGCCGCAAGGTCGCCGAGCCGACCGAGGACTACGGCGCGCTCAGCCCGCAGCAGATCTCGGCGCGCCTGAAGACGCTGGAGACACGCATGTACCAGCACGCGCGGGATCTGGAGTTCGAGGACGCCGCCCGCCTGCGCGACGAGATCCAGAAGCTCAAGTCCGTCAGCCTGACCGTGTGAGGCGGGCGGCTGGCCGGGCAGGGGCAGGGGCAGAGAAAAAGCCGCGCAGGGCTGTTCACGCCGCGCGCAGGTGATGTTATGATGCGCGCCCCTCGCACCGAGGGCGCGGCGACACGATGTCGCAACGGGCGGTTAGCTCAGCGGTAGAGCACTACCTTGACATGGTAGGGGTCACAGGTTCGAACCCTGTACCGCCCACCACTTGAAACCTAGATGGCACAAGGGTTTCAGTGGATTCGGCCAATCGGCCATCAGCATCGACTGACCCCACACTGACCCCAAGCAGGGTCTGCAGTCGTGGCACGTCGCGCGCCAGATCCTCGACGATGGCCGACAGCGCCTTCCTGGCCTCGCCAAGGTAGGTCGGGTCGAACTTCGCATAGGCGTCCGTGGTGCCGCCTGCGTGGTGGCCCAGCAGTCCAGACACCTCCCATGCCGGCACGCCGCGCTGGCGCAGCCAGGTGGCCACCGTGTGGCGCAGGGTCTTGGGGATCCACCACGGGGGCAGGGCGGCTGCCACGCGTAGCTTGCGCCACGTGGTCTTGATGGAGCCGATCTTGCGGCCATGCCAGTGCACGACGTAGCCGGCCGGCTTGGCTTGGTCCAGATGGGCGGCCAGTGCCGGCAGCAGCGGGACGGTCGGCCGGAACTTCTTGGTCTGCCGCCGTCCCGCCGGGTTGAGCCTGATGAGCCTAGCCGCGCGGTCGATCTGGAACACCTGTAGGTCAAGCGCCGCATCGCCGCGGCAGCCGGTGCACAGGCGCACCAGCAGGTAAGCCCAGATGTGGTCCGCCATGTCAGCGTTGAGCAGCCGCACGACCTGCTCCCGCGTCCCATAGTGGGGGTATGCCTCGCCAATGGGCGGCAGATCCACGAATGGCACCTGCGCGATCTCTCCGCGCTTCCAGGCCCGGTTCAGGGCCGACTTCCCAACCCCCAAGATCCTTCTCGCGTAGCCCTCACTGTAGCCACGCGCGCGCAGCCACGCCAGGAACTCCTCCTGCCTGCCGATCGACACGTCGGCGACCGTCGTCTCGGCCGGCCACCACTGGCGCCACAGGGCCACGCCACGCTTGGCGCTGTCCTTGCTCGGCAGCTCGCTGCCATGCTGGGCCATGTAGCGGGTCAGTGCGGTGTCCAGCAGCACGTCCTGCGGCGCCTGGTTCTCCATGGCCGCGTTCTCGACGTACCACTGGGCTAGTGCGACTTTTGCCTCGTCAAAGTCTCTTGTGCCAAGCGAAGCGCGCTGCTTGCATCCTGACGCGTCGCGCCACGCCCGCTGCCAGACGCTCGATCCTTTTCGGAGTTCGAGCCAGTAGTCGCCGAGGCGGAAGCGGGTTGACACGTCTGCTGCTCCAGGAACTTCAACAGGTGGGATTCGGTGTACTTCGGCTTGGAGCCGATGCGGATATAGCCGATCTTCTCGCGCTTGCGGATGCGACGCAGGGTGACCTCGGCCACGCCCAGGTAGGAGGCGGCTTCGGCCTCGGTCATTAACTCAGGAAGGCGTTCTGCTGCGCTCATACATCCCCTAGGGTGTCGAGTGGCATCCAGCCGATGGGCTTCCAACCTGGGTGCAGGCGTGTCCAACCAATCCAGCCCATAGTCACCTCCCAGTACATTTGGCCGTCTTCGAAAGACGCTTCAGCGGCAAAAACCCTGCGCTCACCGCTTGAGCTCTCAACTACTAGACGAATTACTCCGCTAGTTGAAGCGCTTTCCATGGGTCTGATAAAGCTGCTATCGGTCATGTCACGTCCTCTCTTCGCCCTCATAGTTTCGCATTCGATCCACCTTCCCTTCGCCGTCGAGTCGCAGGTCTTCAGCCGCTCCCACTGGGCACCTCCCGAGCACATGCCTTGTAGTCGTAGACAATGGGACAAGCCGACGCCGCATCCTGAGCGTATTTCAGCCGCTCGATATCTTCCGTAAGCATGGGAATTGAAGTCTTCTGAGTGCAGTAGGAGCCACACAAATCAACCCAGAGAGGGAAGCCTGGGCCGAATATCCCGCGAAGAAATATTGAGACTGGGTCAATTTGCATCAGGCGCCACCCTCCCGCGCGGCCCTCGCCGCGTCGATCACCTCACGAGGATCATCGCTGTCGCCGAATGCGATCCGCGCGCGATGGCGGATGAGGAAGTCAAGCCTTTCCGCATCCTCCCGCCACTGCTGTGCGTAGGCCATCGCGTCTTGCAGGTCGGTGGCGGCTTCCTCCAGTTCTCTGAGCAGCCATTCCGGGAACTGGGTCTTCATCTGCGCCGTGTCGAGCAGAACGGCCTGTCGGCGCGCTACGCGCTCCATGATGTTGTCACTCATCGCTGCTGGACTCCTGTTGTTGTGGCCCCAATGCGAATCGTCGAGTTGCGCTCGACAGCCTGGTTGGCGGCCCGTAATTGATCCACTCCGCCGCGCCCTCAGCGACTGCGGCGAACAGGAATAGGGTGAGCGCTAGCAAGGCGAGAGGGAGCTCGATCAAGAGCACAACTGGCAGCACAGCCCACCATTGCCAGCGTCCAATTGGAGGGCCGCTCACGCCCCACCTCCATTCCCTGCCTGGGCGGCGATGGCGGCGAGCCACACGCCGTAATTGAATCGGGTTTCGACATCGGCGTACTGCTCGTCGCCATCTACATCGAGTTCTAGGCTGTCGTCCCATACCGTGCCGGTACTACGCATGTACGTCTCAAATTCAGCCCGCTCATCCCTCGCATAACCCTGCGGTGCGGGTGGGGCGGTGATCATGGAGCGCATGACCGCCATGGCGCGCTTCATCCTCGCCGCGTAGGCATCGTGACCACCTTCAACCTGCATGGCCGCTTCTGACTCCATGACCTCGACGGCGAGAGTCAGGGCCGACCGCCATTCTCGGTGCGGCGTCACCGCGCCACCCACACCCGGTGCAGGGGTAGCGACTGGCGTCAGTTTGAGTCCGCCATTCACTGCGGGGTCTGTCGCCACAGCGACATGCCACCGGATCAGTTCGTCCAGCTTTCGCGATGCGACCTCGAACGTATCGGCCGCATCGGCCACGCCGATGTGAGCGTTGACGAGTTCGTGATCTACAGCGTCGATCCATGCGCATTTAAGAGCCGGCGCAGGGGCGGCCTTCATCGGCTCCAGCACGCCTCGGAATCCAGGCGCAGCCTTGTCGAGCGAACGCACGATGGCAGCAATCGGGAAGGTCTCGGCCACCTGCTTCATCAAGTCGTCCAGCGATCCAGGCAGAGCGACAGGCGCAGGGGCGGCGGCCTTGGCGGCCAGTATTGCGTCCCTGCACGCATTCCACCCACGCCCCCAGCCAATGACAGGCTCGGCCTTGCCATTGAGGGTCCAGCGGCCACGTTCGTCGCTCACATAGGCGGCGGGCAGGGTAGCAGCGTCGGCGGGCGGCGCGGGGGCGGCGGCTAGCATGGCATGCTCCATTGCGCCTTTCACATCCATGAAGAACTCTTCCGAATCACCGCCCGTTGCCCACCCAAGGGATGTCAAATGGTCTGCCACGATGCCAACTGCATCAGCATTGAACTGTATATACCCCACACTTGAGGCCGGGATAGTCGCGGCCAACTTGATAGCCTCGATGATCGCCACCTGCAGCGATGCGCGTCGCTGCGGCTCTGTGTCCAGGGTGAAGCGCCGTGCCACGTCCAGCGCGATCGTGTCGATGTCGTTGCTCATGTCACTCTCCCTTGAGGGCTGAACGGATCAAATTGGCGGCTTGACGGAACGACTCAGCCCTGCCATCTGCGTAAGCGCCTCGCTTCCCTCCGGATAGACCTTCCGCCTCCCATTCATCGGATACCCCTTCAATCCTCGAAACGAGCCTGTCTATAAGGACGAGGCGGAACTCGTCGTGCTTGGCGTCGCGCAGGGCCAAGAACAGCGCGTTGAACTCATCGCGCGTGATGACCGCCTGCGTCACCGGCACTGAATTTCCGCTGCAGAACTTCTGCACCAGCGAGGTGAAAACCTCATCCTTCGTCACGGCTGCGGCTCCTTGAGGGCGTAGCTCTTGGCCTGAGATACGGTTGTTGCAATTCCAAGTGGGTGAGGAATTAGGCCGATTACAGGAAGTGGACCGAACTGTTCTATGGTCGGGTCGAAGTAGCGGCCGTCGCACTCGACCCAGCAGTGACCGACGCCGTTGACCTCCCCGTGCATCAGCAGCGGGGACAGTCGCGCGCAGCGCATGAGCCAGAGCAGCGTTTCGGCGGCGAGGCCGCAGGTCCAGCTACCAGCCACGTCAGGCTTCGACATCCCGGCAACCAAGTAGCACAAGTCATCGGCGCTTGGCTGCCGATCAGAAACTGGGGGGTTGTAGTCTGAGCCATTTAAGAATACGGCAGAGGCATTCTTTAAAAGCTGGCGCCCTAGCTCGACCTGATCAAGCATGGACAGTTCGCCTCCTTTGGAGTAACTGAGAGTGACCGGCAGCGCTGCCTCGAGCGCGGCGCGCATGGCGTCGTGAAAGATGTGCGGCTTCGGGTGCAGCTCGTAATCGGCTCCCATCCAGCTGATACAAGCCGCCTCCACCGCTTCGTCTGGGATGTGCATGTCACCAGCTCCCACGGTTGGAGATGAACGGGATGTCATCCGAGAAATCGTCCATGGGCGGCTGATCAGTGGCCCGCTGCGGCCTCTCACGCTGCGGTGCGCCGCCTCGGCTGCCGGTGGAGCTGGTGCGGCCCTGCTGCTGGCCGTCGCGCTTCTCCCCCAGCAGCGTCACATCGCGCACGTCGAGGGTCACGTAGGTCTTGCCATCGTGTTCGCGCGTACCAAGCTCCCCGGTCACGCCCAGGCGGTCGCCCTTGAGGATCAGCGGGCCAACCTTCTCCCCGCGCTCACCCCAGATCGTGCAGTCGATCCAGACCGTCTGCTTGTTCTCGCCGAAGCCGCGATCCACAGCCAGCGACCAGCCGGTCACGGCCTTGCCGCCTTGGGTGTATCGAGTCTGTGCGTCTCGGCCGATACGGCCAATGGCGTTGAAACAGTTCATCGTGTTAGCGCCTCCCAGCGCTCTGCGTTGCTGGCGTAGTAGTCGTATCGCCTCTGGTCTTCCGGGAACTGCTTGAGCGATGTCTCGGCCGCGTCGCGCCACTCTTTGGCCTTGCGCGCCGGGTCATCTCGGAAAAGGTCGGTCTGCTGGTCGTGGCGCATGTCAGGCGGCCATCGGCAGGGTCAGCTTGTGGTGGAAGTCGTTCACCACCTCGGCGAAGTCCAGCAGATCCTTCTCCATCGCGGCGATGAACTCGTCGTCGCGCTTGAACACCTTCCACCAGAGGTGCCGGCCGCAGTGGACAAGGGCAGGGCAGTACAGCCCGACATGCCATTCCTCGCGCTCAGCAAGCCACATGCAGCCCTGAACCTGTTCGGCCACGTCGCTGGCATCGTTGTCGATGTGAAAGGCGCGCAGCTTCTCGGGGTTGATGAAGCACTTGTACTCCGAGCCGCTGTTTTCTCCGATCAGGCCGTCAGCAGAAGCGCCGAACACGCCGTCATCGCTGGTGATGAAGCCGGCTCGCTGAACGATCAGGCCGGACTGGACCTCATGTTCTGCTCGAGCCATTGGCTCCAGCTCGTGGCCGCGGCGCATCGCGTAGGTCTCAAAACCCTCGTCCAACGGCTCGCCGTTGATGCGCTCCACGGCAAGGCGGAACGCGTAGTTCTTGGCGGCCTCAGACAGTTCGCCCTTGTTGGGGCCGGACTTGAGCCGCTGGCGAGCCGTGCTGAACATGCTAGCGGTGATGACCCCGGCCCTGGCGCGATGCCATTCGGGGCTGCCTTGCTCGCACTGGATGACGATCACTTGACCACCTCCGCACTAGCCCTCTCGGCCTTGGCCTTGAGACCTTCGTGGGCCGCCTGGCCGATCATGGCGCGCTGCTCCTTGTTGAGCTTGCCCCACGCCTGCGCGTAAGCCTCGAGGCCGCCCTCCGCGATGTCCTGCAGGCTGGCGTAGAGCGCGTCCCGCTCGGGGCTCTCCACGACCGGCGGCGGCTGATTCGAGGTGACCACCTGAGCGCGCGCAGGCGTCTTACCGACGATCTCCGCGACCACCTCATCCGGCAGGTCCTCAATGTCCTGTGTGAAGATGTCGGAGGCCGCCGTGGCCGTGATCACCGCATCCACCTGGGCGCGCTTCTTGGCCATCTTGAGGATGGTGTTGGCAACGTCGGCGGGGTTGGTGCGGACCTGTTTCTTCTTCTCGACCTTGCCTTGGTACTTACTGAACTTGACTCGGCGCCTGTTCTCGGGCGTCTCGTCGAACTCCTCGTCGCACACGGCTGCGCGCCAGCTGTACTTGTCTTCCGCGCTGCTGCACTCGCCGATCCCGGCGCCGATGAAGTTGCCATTAGCCGACAGCAGGTTGACAGTCACGCGGTAGGCAATCTCGCCGTGGGCCGAGAGGTCCTCAACCTCAGGCTTCGCCGCCAGGCGGAAGGTCGCCATCAGCTTCTCGGCGCCGGCCTTGTACAGGCTCTTGGACTTGGTGCCGGGGATGGTCCCGTAGTGGGTGCCATCTTTCATCACCTCGGCCATCACGTCCTGCATCAGGTTGACCTGCGCGCGCACATCGGCGGCCGTCAGCGAGCGGGCGCCGTAGGCTTCGACCGCAGGCTGGAATGGCACAACGTTGGCATTCATCTAAGAACTCCTGCCGGCGATGCCGGCGTATGGGTATAGGTGCCGGCACAGGCGCCGTCGGCTGGCGTGGGATGGGTGGAGAGGGCAGGCGGTGAATCTCCTGCTTGCGGGCCTCATTAGTGGTTGTCCGCCGAACTGCGATCCCTGCGCAGTCACCACCTGCGCATTCCTCTCCGTAGTCGTTATAGCTTGTGGATTCCGGCTTTGACGAAGGGGTGCTCACGCTTCCACTGGAGCGCTTCCTTCTTTGTCTTGAAGTAGAAGCGGAGACGAGGTGCGCCACCCGGCCATGAACTCCATGTGGAGCATCGAATCAGGTACTTGTTCATTCCATTTCCTCAGGTTCTGCCAGCGGCTCCGGCATCGGGATGTCGCCGAACACGCGATCAAAGTCCAGCTCGTCGAACAGGTAGGCGTCGGGGTCGGGGGTCATGGCTGGCACTGCTTCAAGAATCGGCGAAGGTCCTCGGCGCGCATGCTCACGTAGGTGCGTTTGCGGCCGGGCGCCATATCGAATGCGAGTTCGATTAATCCATCCAGGAAGTCCGTCAGCTCGATGGTTGTCACCAGTGAAACGGACTCATCCTCGCTTTCATAGGTTGCGTACTGAACGATCTTCCCGCTCGCGTATCGCTTCAATTCGTCTTCGACGCTCATCTCAATTCCTTTGCAATCAGAGGGGCCGGGCACTCCCAGCCGCAGGTGTAGATTTCGTGGAAACGGTGCGGGATCGCGTAGCCGCCGAATGCGATCAGCACCACCCAGCAGATGCGGGTTGCGCGGCGGAGGGATCGGTCAGACACAGATCACCCCCGCGATGAAGCCCAGCACCGCGCCGAACAGCAGGCCGATCCACACCTCGCACTCCTGTTCGTACAGGTACGATTCGATGTCGTCGTTCTTCATGGGGTGGCTCCGACGCGGGCGAGGGCGGCGCGAAACCGATCCATCAGCTCGTCAGTGGTCGTTCCATCCGAGTCGGCTTGCTCGACTTCCCGCCCGATTTTGATCAGCTCGGCCATGGCAGCGCGTGCCGCAATCAGGTCTCGCCCATCGGAGTAGTAGTGACCACCTGCTCGGGCGATCTCGCGATCAATCAGGGCCAGGACAGCGACAGGCGCGGTCATGGCTGGGCTCCGGTGGCGGCGTCATAAGCTTCACGGAGCAGCTTCGATGCCAGAGCGAAGTGGACCATCGCCATCGTGTCGTCGCCTGACTTCACGGAGGATTCGTAGGCAATAAATTCTTCCGCGCCCGCGAAGAATTTCGGCGCGGCGGCGATCAGGTGGGCGTTGGCTTCGACCGGGTAGCCCTGCTGGTCAGCGCCATGCCAACCCTTGAATGCCTCTGCCAGCGGCTTGTCACCAGCGACACTCCCGCCGTTCTGATAAAGCTCGGCCGGATCCCGGCGCCAGATATAGCCCTTGGCATCCGCGAACCAAGGCCCAGGCGTATGCGCGTTCATGCCGGCTCTCCGTTGAGCGCCGCGTACTCGGCATCGCGCATCCGCTCCAAGCGTTCGGCCTGTTCGATCAGGAAGCGGAACTCCATGCGGAACTCCGGCGGTACTTCGGTGTTGTGGCTAATCCATCGCAGGAGGCCGGCAGCGTCGGCTACCTCATCCACCAGCCGCCCAGCTTCATCGTTGGCGTACAGCTCGCCAGCTACGTTCTCGGCGGCGTCATCGAGGCCGAACGCAGGCTCTACGTAGTCCGGGCTATTCGGATGCCGGCTGTCGCCAGACAGGTCGCCAAACCCCGGCATGCGCGCGTAGTTGAGGGCCATCTCACACCCCCCACAGCAGGTAGACCAGCATCAGCACGGCGCCGACGACCAGGCCGCCGCAGAAGATCACCGCAGCCGCAGCCCATTCGGCACGGGAGGTGCGCAGGGCGGTCACAGGGCACCGCCGAGCTTGTCCAGGCATGCGAACAGGGCGTCGCGTTCAGCGATCCACGCCGCCGCCCACGCCGCCCACGCCGCCGACCCCGCCGACCCCGCCGACCCCGCCGCCCTCGCCGCCCACGCCGCCGACTCCGCCGCCGACTCCGCCGCCGACTCCGCCGCCGACTCCGCCGCCGCCCTCGCCGCCGACCCCGCCGCCCACGCCGCCGACTCCGCCGACTCCGCCGCCGCCCTCGCCGCCGCCCTCGCCGCCCACGCCGACTCCGCCGCCGCCCTCGCCGCCCACGCCGACTCCGCCGCCGCCCTCGCCGCCCTCGCCGCCGACCCCGCCGCCCACGCCGCCGACGCCGCCGACTCCGCCGACTCCGCCGACTCCGCCGCCGACAGCTCGCAACTGTTGCCGCCGGCCGCCGCTTCGTGAGCACGACGACCGATTTCCAGGGCCGTTACGACTTGTACGATGGAATCGTGGACCTGCTCCGGGTGCTTGGCCTCAAGCGCCGCACGCTGGGTCACAAGCATCCGATCAATCCGGGAAATGGCGATCAGATGAGGGAGGGGGGCGGGGTTAACGCCGACCGGGATGCGCCTTGCCAGCTCGACGTGGAACGAGGGGCGCTCGTCAGCGGGTAGGCCCTCGAATATCGAGTCCTGCAACCGGACCAGCCACTCCGGCAGGCCGCGAGCGTCGGCTACGACTTCATGGAAGTCTTCATCGCATTCCGGATCGATCTCGTGAGCGAAACAGCCGACCGAGCAGCCCCGGAACTGACCGCCGTCCATTTCACCGTAGGTTCCCGCCAGCAACATGTCCTGCGCGGCGTGGCTCTCGGCCTGGGCGACGTGCAGCGCCTTCAGTGCCGGATCGTTCTTGTAGCTGAGCTGGATGTCCATGTTCCCGTCCGATAGGCCCTGGTGGGCTGACGGGAGTCAGTAAACATCAAGTTGACCAACTGGTCAACATGAAGTTTACCAATAGGTCAACAAGCCGACGAACGGTAGTTATCCACAATGGACGTGGAGCGAAGGAGGGGCCTCAGGGGTGCGCGAGGAGGATCGCCTTCTGCTGTTCGAACTCCGCATCGCTCAAGATTCCGCGCTTGCGCAGGTCGTCCAGCTTCATGAGTTCCGTATAGAGGTCCGGCTTCTCTGCAGCAGAAGGCTGAGGAGCAGGCGCGCTCCCTTGCGCAGAGACCTCGACATCGGCGCGTCGCTTGAGGCCCACCGGGGAGCCAGCGCCAGGCGGGACCAGCCGGAACTGGTATTCGGCAGCTGGCCACTGGCCTGGGCCGCCGGCGCCGCGGTACTCCATCGCCACCGGCTGAATCTCCATGCCCTTGGACTGCGCAAACGCGTTGGCCGCCTCCAACGCCTTCCGCTTCGTGGTCGATTCGCTTCCGAAGATGCCGGCGTGATTCTCGACCACGGCCATGTAGGTATCGCGCGAGATGGGGGTGATCTGAGGCTTACCCGCAGTCACCTCTGGGGCGATGGCGAGCAGTGCTCCGCAAATCAAAATCCGTTTCATGGGCTATTCCTAATGCTTGCTTGGTGGGTGATCGGCTAGCAGGCCGACAGGCAGTCCGGAAGGCTGCAGCCCGTTTCGGCCGCGTCCACGTATCCCTCCATCCTCGCCATCAAATCGTCGAGCTGCGGCGGCGTCAGATCCAAGATCGATCCCACGCGCTTGGTATCCAAAAAATGTGGCACGGCGTCAGGCCACCCGTATTGGACGGCGATACGCATGATGGTTCGGATCTTCCTCGCCCGCGGCGACGTGTCCAGAGGAGATAGGCCAGGATCGACGCCCACAACTGGCACGGGCGCCTCCGCCAGGATGGCGGCAATTTCCTCACGCAAGAACTCATTCATCTCTCTCATCCCATGGCCATGAAAGCGACGCGCAGAGCGGATTGCACCGCCTCTCGCGTGTTGCCGATGCCTGGGTCCGCATAGATCAGCGAGACGATCCTCGCTTTGCGGGCCGGGTCCAGCTCGCGCTTGGCGTCGAGCAATGCACCTTCCAGGCATTCGATCATGAGGGTGAGTCTGGGGACATCCAGTCCCCCAGGTTGAGACGCCGGGGAAGCGTCGCTAAGCAATTTTCCTTCGCCGTGGTTGATGTAGTCGATCGACAGGCCGAGCGCCTGGAGCGCGCGCGCGTACTTCGCCGGAATCGTGCCGCGGCTGTGCCACTGCTTTCCAACCTGCTTCGGGTTCTCTGTCGCGCCGATGAGTTCAGCGAAACGGGTGCGGTTGCCGTCGGCCACCGCCTGAACTGCCTCATCCATGCGGGCCTGGAACGCTTCGAGGGCGGTGATGTCAGCCATCCCGACATGCTGAGTTGACCGTTCGTCGGGGGCAATAAACAGAAGGTTGACTTCAGGGTCAACATAAAGTTTACTCGCGGCCATGAACGCCAACCACGACGACGCCGAACTGATTCAGCGCCTGGGCGGCCCCGCCGCCGTGGCCAAGCTGCTGGGTTTCGAGGGTAAGGGATCTCTCCAGCGAGTGCACAACTGGACAACCCGGGGGATCCCCGAGGTCATCCGCTTGCGCCGGCAGGACGTCTTCGGCCCCGCCCCGGCCCCGAAGGGGGAGGCGGCGTAGATGCGCGTCCTTGTCGCCTGCGAAGAATCTGGCGAGGTGCGCGACGCGTTCATCGCCCGCGGGCATGACGCGATGTCCTGCGACCTCCTGCCCACCCGCCGTCCCGGCCCTCACTACCAAGGCGACGTGCGCGACGTGCTCCACGCCTGCTGGGATCTGCTGATCTTCCATGCGCCATGCACCCATGTGTGCGTCAGCGGGGCGAAGCATTTCGCCGCCAAACGGCTGGATGGTCGCCAGCAGGCCGGCATCAGCTTCTTCATGGAGTTGTGGCGCCACGGCGAACGGCACGTTGACAAGATGGCCGCGGAACAGCCGATTGGCATCCTGTCGAACCTGTTCCGCAAGCCGGACCAGATCATTCAGCCGTGGCAGTTCGGCCATGGCGAAACCAAGGCCACATGCCTGTGGTTGCAGCGCCTGCCGAAGCTGGTCCCGACCGAGTTTGTCGCAGGACGGGAGGCGCGCGTTCACAGGATGCCGCCAGGTGAAAACCGTGCCCGTGAGCGCAGCGCCACGTATCGAGGCATCGCCGAGGCCATGGCTGACCAGTGGGGAGGCCACTCAGCGCCCAACCCTTCGGTAGCAGCACACGCCGTCGATCCATCTGATCGCGAACACCTGCCCGCACAGCCACACGAGCGTGGTGACGTTCGCGGGCGTTTCAAACCGTAAGCAATCCATGGGCCTGTCCTTCGGGGCGAGGTCCTTTTTTTCGCACTTTCAAGAAGGTTGACCGTAGTGGACGCAGGTAGACCGCAGTTGACCGGCCTTTTGCCGGCCCGCATCGAAGGGGTTCCGACGCCCAAGCTGGCGCCGTTCGACGTGCTGCGCTTGTGCAACAGCGAGAGGGACGCGGTGCTGGTCTCGATCCGCATGTCGAAGCTGAGCCAGAAGGAGATCGCGTCCCGGATGGGCGTGAGCAAGCAGGCCATCTCTAAGTGGGTCCGGGAAGGCATCCCAGGCGGCCGCGTGCGGGCCTTCTGCAACGCGACGGGCACGCAACTGGTGCAGCAGTACATCGCCATGCGCCGGGCCATGCGTGAGGCGTCCGGCATCCGCTGCGAGAACGACCGGATCAATGAGATCGCGGCCATCGCGATGGGAGCCGTGGCGTGAACCAATCCGAGTACGAGCAGGCCATGAAGATCATGCGCGACGAGGCGTTCGAGGCCGCGAAGCGCCTCCAGTTGCCACGCTCCAACGTGATCCAGTTCCCGCGCGCCAGGCGCCTGCCCAACCCCCAGCCGACGCGCCCGAATGGGCCGGGGAGGGCTGCATGAAGCCCGGGCAAGCCGAGCAGTGCGTCAAGGCCCTTGCGGCGCTCTATGCCCCGCCGCTGAGCGAGGACGAGCTACGCGAGTACGACCGCCTGCGCGCTGACGAGATGGCCCGCGCCGAAGCGCGTAGGGCGCCGACGCCGCAACTGGACCTGGAGGGCTGAGGTGGCCCGCATCCGCACTATCAAGCCCGAGTTCTTCACCAGCGAGGACATCGTCTCTCTGTCGCCGTTCGCGCGCCTTCTCTACATCGGCCTGTGGTGCGAAGCGGACAGGGAGGGTCGCCTGTCCTGGAAGCCCCGGACCTTCAAGATGCGCTATCTGCCCGCGGACGACTGCGACATCTCAGCCCTTGCTGGCGAGCTGCTGCAGTCGGGCCTTGTCGTCCTGTACGGGGATGGCCTCGCGTACATCCCCAGCTTCACCTCGCACCAGCATGTAAACCCCAGGGAGGCGAAATCCGAACTGCCTGAGCCCAAATCTGACGCGTCGAGCACGCGTCGAGCACGCGTCACTGACGGTGAATCCACTGTCTCTGACACGCAGGTAGGAAAGGAAGGGAAAGGAAGGGAAGGAAGGGAAGACGCGTCAGGTGACGCGACGCGCAAGCGCGCACCCTCGAAAACGGCTTTGCCCCAGGGGTTCACGATCTCGGATCGGGTCCGGTCTTGGGCAGCCGAGAAGGGGCACGCGCGGCTTGAGCAGCACCTGGAGTCCTTCCGGGCCAAGGCCACGGCGAAGGGCTACACCTACGCCGACTGGGACTCGGCCTTCATGGAGGCCATCCGGGAGAACTGGGCGAAGCTGCCGCCGGACACGGGCAACGTCGTGCCGATGGAGCAGCGCCCAGGCGGCGGGAGGCGCGCCCTGTGAGCCAGAACCCTGCCCACGCCGAAGAGGCGGTCCTGGCTGGCGTGATGGCCCGCAACGAAGCCTTCCACGACATCGCCGCCCTGCTGACCGCCGAGCAGTTCACCAGCCCGCAGCGTCAGCGCCTGTGGTCCGCGATCCGGGACGCGGTGCTGGCCGGTGAGCCGGCGGACCCGGTGACGCTGATGGACGCGATCCCGGACGATGCCGACTTCGTGCTGGCCCTGGCGACCAACGCGACGACCGGATCGTCCGTGACGGCCTACGCCGAGCTGGTGCGCGAGAACTGGCGGATGCGCGAGGCGGCAGGGATCGGGCAGCGCCTGCTGATGGGGGCGAAGGAGCGCGACCCGGAGTCGGTGAACGCCGCCATCTCCGCGCTGTTGTCGCTCAACGCCGAGGTGACCGAGCACGAGTTCACCGGCAAGCAGATCCTCAACATGGCCTTCCAGATCACCGACAACGCGTTCCGCAACGGCGGGGTGCTGCCGGGCATTACGACGGGTCTGCGCGAGCTGGACGAGATCCTGGGCGGCTGGCACGACTCCGACCTGACCATCGTCGGTGGCCGTCCAGCGATGGGGAAGACGGCCTTCATGCTCGGCCTGGCTGAGGCTGCAGCAGCTGCCGGCAAGCGGGTCGGGGTGTTCAGCGCCGAACAGCCGGCGGCTCAGATCGGCTTGCGCCGTGCCGCCCTGGCCTCGCGCGTGTCGGCCACGGCCATGCGCTCCGGGCGGGTGCAGGACGAGGACTGGGCGAAGCTGTCGGCTGGCATCGGTGGCGCCATGGGACGCCAGATGTGGATCTACGACCGTTCCGCCGTGACCTTGGACGAGCTCGTCGGCGTGGCGCGCAAGTGGAAGCACGCGCATGGCGTCGAGATCCTGTTCATCGACTACGCACAGCGCATCACGGTGCCGCGGGCTGACCGCATCACGGAAGTATCTCAGGTCGCGCGTGGGCTCAAGAACCTCGCGCGGGACCTGCAGGTGCCCGTCGTCGCGCTGGCCCAGGTGGTGAAGGGCGTGGATACGCGCGTGGACAAGCGTCCAAACGCAGGCGATCTAGCCAACAGCGATGAGCTAACCCGCGAGGCCGACCAGATCCTGATGCTCTATCGGGATGAGGTCTACAACCGCGACTCGCAGGAAACCGGCATCGCCGAAATCCTGATCGAGAAGAACCGGCACGGGCCGACTGGCTACAAGAAAGTGCGCTTCGTCGCCGAGACGATGGCGTTCGAGGACATGGGCAATGGGCGCGAGGCGCTGAGGGAGTTGGCGGCGTGAAGCCATCTGATGCCAAGGCGCGCTTCCCCACGGAGGCATCTCTCTGCGACCTGTTCATGCGAGACATGCATGCCATCGGCGGGTGGACGTGCTACCCGGAGACCGCCGGCTTCGACATCCTGGTCGCGCATACGAACGGCCGGCAGATCGGCGTCGAGGCCAAGCTGCAGCTCAACGCCAAGGTAGCTGACCAGATCCTGCCGAGCGATTACGCGGCCGTCTATGGTCAAGAGGGGCCAGATCATCGGGTGGTGATCGTGGCCTGCATCACTGACGCCAGCGCCGGAATCGCGCGCATGTTGAAGATGCTGGGCGTGACGGTTTGGGCGCCGCGCGCGCACGGAGGAGAGGAGCCTCACTTCAACGTCGCCGACGAGTTGCACTACGAGGCGTCGGCATCCGAGCACGGCCGCCAATGGCGGGAGGTTGCCTTGGGGCATGTGTTGTACGACTGGAACCCCACTCAGCGTTGCGCATTGCCCGATCTTGTGCCGAACGTTCCCGCTGGCGTGCCTGCGCCTGTGCGGTGGACACCATGGAAAGCCGGGGCGCTCCGCGTGCTGGCCCTGCTGAAGCTCCACGGCCGTATCACCTCGAAGCAGATCGCCACCCAAGGCATCAGCCCGAGCACGTGGACGCAGCAGTGGCTTGTCCGGGCTCCAGAAGCCGGATTCTGGCTCCCTACCGAGAAGACGCCGTTCCGGCTGATCGACCAGCACCCGGCCGAGTATGCCGCTGCGCTCGCCGAGATTTCCGCGAAGGAGGCCGCATGACCTGGACCCGCCCAACCGCCGACACGCTGGAGAGCCCGCCTTGGTCGATCCACAAGGGCTGGTTCATCGCTGGGACGTGCTACCGGCTGTTCAACCGAAACCGACTAATCGCGATCTGCCCGAGCGCAGAGAGCGCCATGCAACGTGCTGAGGGGAGAGGGGCGTGACCGCCATCCGCAACGAGATGGAGCTACAGCGCTGGATCGCCTTTGTCCGAGGCCAGAAGCTGCCCCTGGACCTGAGCTGCGGCCCGCTCAAGAGCGGCCGGACCAGCCAACAGAACCGGTATCTATTCGGCGCCTGCTACCCGCCGGTGGCCGAGGCGATGGGCTACACCGTTGAGGACATCCACGAGTACATGCTCGGGCGCCACTTCGGGTGGGTGGACGTGAAGGTGCCAAAGACCCCGCGCAACCAGGATGGCATCGAGTCCAAGCCATTCCGGACTACAACGACCGACGAGCACGGCAAGCGGGCGGTGCTGAGCAAGGCCGAGTTCGCCAAGTTCGTAGAGACCGTTCACCGCATTGCCGCGCACGCCGGGGTGTTCATCGCCGAGCCGTGGGTCGAGGAAGAAGCGCACCGGAGGGCCAGCTGATGAATATGCAAAGGCCAACATCAAGAAATCGGAGAGTGGCTCATGGGCTTGGGGGAACGCCCACCTATCGCACGTGGTACTCGATGATAGACCGATGCATCAACCCCAGAAATATCTCGTTCAGAACCTATGGTGGCAAAGGCATAAGCGTGTGCGATAGGTGGTTAAGGATCGAGAATTTCGTAGCAGACATGGGATTGCGCCCCGAAGGACTGACCCTTGATCGGATTGACTCGAACGGGGATTACGAACCCACCAACTGTAGATGGGCCCACATCCTCGATCAGCAGCGTAACCGCAGCTTTGTCAAATGCTCAATCAAAACGGCCGAGCAGATCAGATTTCTGAGCCGCAAAGGCTACCGACAAAGAGATATCGCTGATCTTGTGGGGCTTAGTCAGAGCGTTGTGTGTCGGATCATCAATGGCAATGCCTGGAGGACCGATGTGGAGCCCAAATAAGCGGGCCATGTCCCAGGCAGAGCGCCGGCACGTGGAGCTTGTCAAGGAGTCGGGCTGCGCCTGCTGCGGTGCGGCCGGCTTCGTGCATGCCCACGAGATCGAGCAGGGCCTGTGGTGGACCTCCATCGGTTTGTGCCCCGACTGTCATACCGGCCCGAACGGCATCCACGGTGACAAGACCCTGTGGCGCATCCACAAGCTGAACGAGATCAAGGCGCTCAACGAGACCCTGAGGCGCGTGTACGGATGACTACAATGCAAGCTGCTCAATCGCGAATTGCACGACATACGGCGCAGCGCGATGGCCGTCCGACGTTTCGTCGGCCAGGTAATAGCGCATCATGCGTTCGGAAATCCCGAGCCGGCGCGCAGCCTCGCGCTGCGACACGCCAGCTTTATCCAGTAGCCCCCGAAGGTAGGCGGGCCGCGGGTCGTGCAGCCTTGCATCCGGGCTCATGCAGTCCTCACGGTGCAGCCCGGCAGGCAAAGCCAGGTGGTGCCATGCTCATCGAGCATTTCGACGCTCGTGTAGCCCAAACGAGAAGCGAGGACGCCGCGAAGGCGCTGGAACTCCCAGCCCTGTTCGGCCGCATCTTCGGCATCGCAGTCTTCCAGCGACTCGCAACCCTTAGACATGATCGCGTCCGCGACCTGCTCATCTCCATCAGCAAGTTCCAGGGCGATCTCATACGCACCTTCAACCACATAGTTCAACTCGAAGTCGGTCAGCGGCTTCGGAGACTCAATGATGTGAAGCACTTCGCCATGGCTGCGAGCCGAGGCCTCGGAGGAGCCGAAGATCCCTCCGAACAAGCCGTCGGCCCGAATCTCAGTGATCGCGTCAGAGCTGCCGTGGAAAAGTTCCATGTTTCTTTCCCTAGTAAGCCAAGTCGGCCTGTGCGGTGTGGGGTCAATATAGGCAACAGTTGCCTAGTTGTCAACTACCTTCCATCGGGAAGCCCCGGGAGGGCGGCATGAAGGAGCTGATCCTCCCCTGGCCGAGCAAGGATCTTTCCCCAAATGCCAGAGTCCACTGGGCAAGGAAAGCCAGGGCCGTCAAATCTTCCCGAGAGCAGGCCTACTGCCTGGCCAAGGCTGCAGGCTGGCCGGCGCTGGAGCTGCCGCAGGGGCGACTACACCTCTGGATCGACTTCTACCCACCGACCAAGCGCCTGCCAGACGACGACAACATGCTGTCGCGGTGTAAGGCGTACCGGGATGGGATCGCCGACGCCCTGCTGATCGACGACAAGCGATTCGTCAGCCACCCCTACGTGAAGACCGAGGCCCGCAAGGGCGGCCAGGTGGTCGTGAGGATCACGGGTGGACCGGGGGGCGACTTGTGAGCACGGCGGGAATGCACGCTCAAACCATCTCGGCGCTCACAACTCAGGTAGGCGGAAGCCATTACCGAGAGGGTCAGATTCAGCCGGTGGAATACATCGAGGCAAACAAGCTCGGGTTCCTTGAGGGCTGTGTTGTGAAGCGGGTTACCAGGCATGCCAGGCCCACCGGGAAGGGGCGCCAGGACATCGAGAAGGCAATCCATGAGCTGCAGCTTCTCTTAGAGCTGAGGTACGGCAATGGGACTTAGCTCCATGGACCACGACCGCCTGCTGATGATGGCCAAGCTCACCCAGATGGAAGCCGACGCCACCCAGCAGCGGTACAGCCACAACCAGCGCGGTCACCCCGGCCGGGTCCGTGCATCGCAATTGCAACGCGAGGCCGCGCTCATGCGGCGGGAAATCAAACGCAGGAAACGAGAGCGGGTGCCCCAATGGTCATTGAGACCTGGCCGAGAGAGAGCTTGTGCGAGGCCCGGCCCGGCGCCATCGAGGTCGAGGGCGGCCTGCTGTGGTGTGACTTGGACTTGGCGCTTGCGTGCGCTGAGCGCATGCGGCGGAACGGGCACGCTGTGTCGGTTTGGAGATACCCGGGGCGCCAGGGTGTATTCGTCGAAATTTAACAGAAGGGGAGCAAAGATGCAGCGATCAGAGCTTGAGGCGAGGCTGAAGGGTTGGGCCGACGAGTACGGCGGCGGTAAGTATGAGCACGTTGGATGGCACAGCCGGAATATGCTCCAGACCATCATCGAGCATCAGGGATTCATCCCTGACAGCCGGGGATATGTCCCGGTTCCCATTCGGTCTGCGGCCGACGAGATTGAGCAGGTGGTCAATCGGATGGAGGCCGAAGGCTGGTTCAAGCAGGGCAGGGTGCTGCGCTGCGACTACTTCCTGCCCAACGCGCCGCTCGAGGTTAGGTTCCGGAACCTACGCGCCATCGGAATCACCCTGAGCCGGGCGAGCTACTACGATCACCTGGCGCAGGCGAAGGCGTACGTAGCAGGCGCGCTGAAGTCAGCCGAAGCCGCTTGAGTCTAGACTGATTACCTGAAATTCTAGGCAGGCTCCCATTCTGACCTCGGCCAAAAGCCGGGGTCTTTTCGTTTCCGGCCCGCTGTCACCTCCCCTCGTCAGTGAGCCCGCCCCGGCCGTGGCCCGGCTGGGGCACCTTCACGAGTCGCCAATGCTCCCGACCGCCAAGACAATCCAGCTGGCGGCCGGAGTGGCGCCCGACCTCGCGCAGAAGCTGGAAGGCCCGATGCGCGATGTGTGCCGGATCTACTCGATCGACACCCGGGAGCGACTGGCTGCCTTTATCGCCCAGTGCGGACATGAGTCGGCCAGCTTCTCCAGAACGCGTGAGAACCTGAACTACTCGGCCGAAGGGTTGATGGCGACCTGGCCCAAGCGCTTCACCCCGGCGCTGGCCCAGCAGCTGGCGAGGAAACCTGAGCTTATCGCCAATTCGGTCTATGGCGGCAGGTTGGGGAACCGCAACCCCGGCGACGGCTGGCGGTACATCGGCCGGGGCTGGATCCAAGTCACTGGATTGGCGAACTACGAGGCAATCACGGAGCTGGTGAGGGAGAAGATCCCGACAGCTCCAGACTTCGTTGCACACCCGGAGTTGCTGGAATCCACCCAGTGGGCTGCCATGAGCGCTGGGGCGTATTGGAACGATCACGACCTGAACACCTTGGCAGACCGTGGCGACTTCGCCGGCATCACCAAGCGCGTCAACGGAGGCAACATCGGCGCGGCAGACCGCAATGCGCGCTACGCCAGGGCTTTGAAGGCGCTAGCGTGATCCGGCACTCCATTCTGCTGGCTATGGCGGCCGTGGCTGTTACCGAGGCTCCAGCCTCGCCACAGCTCGTACAGGCTCCGCAGACATGGGAATACCTGTCGATCCAGCACATGGCCGAGAACTTCGGTTTCTCGCTGCCAGTGCTGCTGATGGTTGTGGCTGGCGCACTGGTTGGAGCCTGGAACAGCTACCACGACAAGCGTAGCAACTTGGCAATCACGTTTCTCACCTCCACTGTGATGGCCCTGTCGGCCGTCGTGCTGGTGCCGGAACTGGCGCATTACCAGTGGAGTAGCACGGGGATTCAATCGACCGCTGGCATGGCGCTGGCATTCACCGCTCAGAATTGGGGGCCTGAGCTAATCCGGGCAGTCGGGCCAGGAGTCAAGCAGTACCTGCGCCGTTTTCTGCCTCAGAAGGGAAACGACCCACAATGAACATATCACTGTGGTCCTTGCTGTCCGTTCCTGCGCTCACCGTGATCTTCGTGACAGCCGTGGCTGGTATCAACGATGTCCAGGTGCGCGACCTCCGCTCGCTCCCTAGGCGCGGAGCCATCATCGAAATGGTGCTGGGGGTTTGCTTCCTTGCGACAGCGCTTATCAGCCTGAACATCGCCGCAGTGTGCCTTCTGGGCGGCAACGTCCTGAGCTGGCGCGGCTGCGTTCTCATGTGGAGCATCGCGGGCATCTTCGGGACGTTTGGCACGTTCGCGCCTTGGCGCCGCTGGTTGCGCCGTGACATCCGAGAGTTGCCATGAGCTTGGCTGCGGCGATCCAGCTTATCGGCGGGGTCCGTGCCGCGGTGTGGGCCGGCCTGCTGGCTGTCGCGCTGATCTGCCTTGGGCAACGGTCCTGCGCGTTGGCCGAGGCCCGCGAGACACTGTCCGATGAGCGAGCCGCGTGGGCCAAGCAGACGCTTGAGCAGGCCAACGACGTGATTGCCGCCCAGCAGAAAGCCCGTGCCGCCGAGCAGGCGGCAGCCAACCGTCAAAACGAGATCGCCAATGCCTACGAAGAAGGGAAGGCGGCAGCCCAGGCTGCTGCTGATCGTGTTGTTGCTGACCTGCGCGGGGGCAATCTCCGCCTGCAGCAGCGCTGGGCGTCCTGCGCCGCCACCGCCAGTCTGTCCGGTGCTGCCAGCTCCGCCAGCCAGCCTGATGCAATCGCCGACGACCGAGCAGCGAGTGCGTCTCGAATTGTTCGCGCCGCCGCCGAGTGCGATGCCCAGGTGAAAGGGCTGCAGGCCTTGGTGAGGTCGGATCGGCAATGAGTGCCCAACTTCACGTCCTACCGTCCGCCCAGTTGCAGGACATCCCGGAGATGCTCCGTCGGTTGGCGAATGACATCGAGGCCGGGAAGTACGGGGAGGTTGTTGAATCTGTCGTGCTGACCTCCGGCGACTCATTCGAGGTTTTTGGGTTTGGTCATGCGGACGGCCCGACCACCCACTACTTGCTTGGTTGCGCGATGCAGAGGTTACAGGCCCCCAGGTTGAGCGAGGCTAACAGGTGAGTACCTGCGAAGAGATCGGCCGCGCAACCCGGAATTACGTGTCAGCGCACCAGCGCGACCGGGTGTTCCGGTCGAACCTGTACGCAGCCGAGAAGCGCTGCTTGGTCACCAACTTCAATAGCGCCATCCCTGTGGGCCGCTCGATCGTGTCGGCTACCTGGCAGACCTGGGACACGATCAACTGCTACCTGGCGCAGCCCCAGATCAATGGGCGCGAGGTGCAGGTGACGATTACCGCTCAGTACTCCGGCCGCTGCCGCATCCGCGTGGACGCCACCCTGGACAACGGCGAGGTCTATTCAGCTTGGCACGTCATCCGGGTCCAGCCGGCGCCTTATCTGGTCAATCCTGGCTGGGTGACTGGACCTAGCATTCTGACGGTGAGCGTGTAATGCCAGGCGGACGCCCCAGCGACTACAGCCAAGAGGTGGCAGACGCCATCTGCGAGCGCATCGCGGACGGTGAGTCCTTGAGGGATATCTGTGCTGGCGAAGACATGCCTAACAAGGCCACTGTCTTCCGCTGGCTTGGAAAGCACCAGGAGTTCAGCGACCAATATGCGCGCGCGAGGGAAGAGCAGGCTGAGTCGTTCGCCGACGAAATGGTCGCCATCGCAGATGAACAGGTCACGATGGTGCGGGCCGACAAGCATGGAACCAAGGCCGATGACGATGATGGCAACACGGAGGTGATCTTTGACGCCACCGCCGTTGCCCGCAACCGGCTGCGCGTCGATACCCGAAAGTGGGTCGCCTCCAAGCTGAAGCCCAAGAAGTACGGCGACAAGAGCACCACCGAGCTGACTGGCCCCAACGGGGGTCCCGTCGAAACCATCACCTCGATCAAGCTCGTCCCGCTCGAATGAGCCAGCTGCAGATTGCCCTTCCCCCGAAGCTGATTCCAGTCTTCCAGGGGCGGGCTGACGTGCGCGGCGCTTACGGCGGTCGTGGCTCGGGCAAGACGCGATCGTTCGCCAAGATGGCCGCTGTGCAAGGCATGCGCTTCGGACAGGCCGGTATCAAGGGCCAGATCCTCTGCGCCCGCCAGTTCATGAACTCGCTGGACGATTCATCGCTGGAAGAGGTCAAGCGGGCGATTGAGGACGAGCCGGCGCTATCGGCCTACTGGTCCGTCGGCGAAAAGTTCGTCAAGAGCCGTGACGGCAACGTGTGGTTCTCCTTTGCTGGCCTGGACCGCAACATCGGGTCGGTGAAGTCCAAGGGCCGCATTCTGCTGTGCTGGGTGGATGAGGCCGAGCCGGTCACAGCCTATGCGTGGGACACGCTCATCCCGACCCTGCGCGAAGAGGGCGACGACTGGAACGCGGAGACGTGGGTTACGTGGAACCCGGCTCGTAAGTCCGCCCCGGTCGAGCGGTTCCGTCAGACGGGCAATCCGCTGGTCAAGGTGGTCGAACTCAACTATCGGGACAACCCGAGGTTCCCGGCGCTTCTGGAGCGCAAGCGCCTGAGCGATCAGGAAGAGCGCCCGGACCAGTACCCGCACATTTGGGACGGCGAATATCTGACGGCGGTCTCCGGCGCGTACTACGCCAAGGCGCTTTCGGATGCCAAGAAGGGCGCTCGCATCGGTGACCTGGCCCGTGACCCGCTGATGACGACCCGCGCTTACTGGGACATCGGTGGAACCGGCGCCAAGGCCGACGCCTGCGCTATCTGGATCGTCCAGTTCGTCGGCCAGGTGGTGCGGGTGCTGGACTACTACGAGGCAATCGGCCAGGAACTGGCAGTCCACGTCGAATGGCTGCGCAGGAGCGGTTATGAGGCGGCGGCATGCATCCTCCCGCACGACGGCGCCAACCACGACAAGGTGTTTAAGGTCAGCTACGAGTCCTCGCTGAAGGCCGCGGGCTTCCAGGTGCGCGTGGTGCCGAACATGGGCGCAGGCGCTGCGATGAACCGCATTGAGGCGACACGCCGGCTGTTCCCTTCGATCTGGTTCAACGAGAAGACCACCGAATCCGGGCGCGATGCGCTGGGCTGGTATCACGAGAAGCGCGACGACCAGCGGAACATCGGCTTCGGCCCCAACCATGACTGGGCAAGCCATGCGGCGGATGCCTTCGGCCTGATGGCCGTGGACCACGCGGCAGGTGACCGGAATGCACCCAAACCTGTCCGCCTCAACTTCTCCTCGGAATTTGCTTGATGGCTGACTACACGAACACCCCTGACGATCCGGGGTATGCCACTAAGCGTTCTGGCGTAGACAAGGACGAGCTGCACAAGGAGATGCTGGCACGGCACCAGCATGCCCGCGACTACTGGCGCGAGCAGTACCAGTTGGCTGAAGAGGACATGGAGTTCGCCTTCGCGCCTGATACGCAGTGGGATCAGTGGATGGCCAGCACTCGCACGGGCCGGCCCATGTACACGGTCAACAAGCTTCGCCAGGCCATGAAGCAGATTACCAACGACCAGCGCCAGAACAGGCCGCAGGCGAAGGTGAGGGCGGTGGAGGATAGCGATTCTGATCTGGCCGAGATCCGCCAGGGCTTGATCCGCAGCATCGATCAAGTCAGCGAGGCTGAGCGGGCCTGTGACACAGCCTTCCAGTTCGCGGTGGGTGGCGGATACGGGGTGTGGCGCGTCAACTACAGCTACGAGGATGACGGCGGCTTCGACATGGTCATCAAGCGGGAGGAGATCGCCAATCCCTTTTCGGTCGTGTTCGACCCTTCGGCCAAGGCCAAGGACCGCCGGGACGCTCGCTATGCCTTCGTGGACTGCCAGTGGGCGCGTTCCGCGTTCCGCGAGAAGTGGCCGGATGCAGAACTGGTGTCGGTCGAGGAGTGCGACGACACGCAGCGCCAGTGGTTCGGCGAGCAGGAGGTCACCGTCTCCGAGTATTGGTACAAGACCAAGGAGACCTACACGCTCGTGCTGATGTCGGACGGCTCGTCCTACGACGAGGCTGAACTTATGGGCGTGCAGGACGAGCTGGCCCAGCAGGGCATCGTGGTCCAGCGCAAGCGCAACGCCGAGCGGATCAAGGTGTGGCAGTGCGTCGTCTCGGGGGCTGAGATCCTGGAAGGCCCAACCGAATGGGCTGGCCGGTTCATCCCGCTGGTGCCGGTGTGGGGTGAGATCCTGGAGATCAAGGGCAAGGAGAAGTTCTTCGGCGCGGTCCGCTTCGGCAAGGACCCGCAGCGCATGTACAACTACGAGCGCTCTACGTTCATCGAGGTCCTGGCAGACCAGCCCTACAGCCCGTTCATGGCCGCGGCTGAATCGGTGGCAGGCTACGAACCCCAGTGGAACAACCTCAAGACCTCCAGGCCGCCTGTGCTCCTGTACAAGGCCGATCCCGCTCTGCCGGGCGGAGGCAAGCCCTCCCGGGAGCCAACGGCGCAGTTCCCGGTGGCACTGGCCCAGGCCGCCGCGATCAGCAGCGACGACATCAAGGCGGCGACCGGAATCTACGACGCCAGTTTGGGGCAGCGATCGAACGAGACGAGCGGCAAGGCCATCGTGGCCCGGCAGCGAGAGGGCGATGTCGCCAACTTCGACTACATGGACAACCTGGCCTACGCGAAGAAGTACGACTTCGAGATCGTCAACGACCTGCTGGGCAAGATCTATGACACCGAGCGTCAGATCCGCATCCTTGGCGAGGATGGCGCTGAGAAGGTCATCCGCGTCAACCACGCTGTGATCGACCAGCAGACGGGCCGACAGGTCACGCTGTACGACATGTCGCGCGGCCGATTCGATATCGCCGTGGATGTGGGGCCCAGCTACACCACACAGCGTATGGAAGCGGCGGACGCGCTCATGCAGCTGTCCAACGACCCGTCGCCCATCGGGATGATTGCCAAGTACGGATATCTCAAGGCACTTGATGCCCCGGGACTGGATGAGGTCAGGAAGGCGTCTCGCAAGGTGCTCGTCCAGGCCGGCCTGCTTGAGCCTGAGGACGGTGACCAACCGCCCGCTCCGCCGCAGCCCAATCCGAAGGACATCACTGACGCGAAGAAGAACGATGCGCACGCCGCGCTGTATGGCGCGCAGGCGCAGGGCAAGGAGCTGGAGAACATGCAGCTTCAGCAGCAGCTTATGGCACAACACATGTTGCTCAACATGCCGCCTCCAGCTCCACCGCCAGACCAAATTCCAATGCCCACAGACCAGCCGCCGCAAGGCGGCTTTTTTGTGGGCGGCGACCAGGGCTTGGGCCCAACCGCACCGGCCGGCATGCCGGGCTAAAACCGCCAAGAGGCGCAAATGACTGAGCAGAAAGAGAAGCCGCAGCCGGTGGATAACAGCCACCTCGATGCGGGAATTGCCGCGCGAAACGTGAAGGCCGAAGAGCAAAAGCAGGCGGAGAAGGAAGCCGCCGAGCAGCAGCCCGACGAAGAGCACGAAGAGCAGAACGAACCCGAAGGATCGGCAGCTTCGGAAGCGGATGACGCGACCGCCCAGCGCAAGAACAAAGGCGTTGGAAAGCGCATCGACGAGTTGACCAAGGCGCGTGAAGACGCGAAGCGTGAGCGGGACTACTGGCGGGAACAGGCACTGCGCAATCAGCAGCCTGCACCCACCCAGCAGCGAGACGAGCAGGCCGTAGACGACGAGCCTAAGCCGGAGGATTTCGAGTTCGACTTAGGCAAGTACAACCGGGCTTGGTACGAGTGGAGAAAGGGGCAGGACGATAAGGCGAGCGCAGCGGCCAAGAAGCAAGAGGCCGAGCGCGAGCGGCAGCGCAAGTTTCAGGAAAGCGCGGTCGCCTTCGTTGAGTCCAACCCTGACTTCCACGAAGTCATCAGCAACCCACTGCTGCCGATCTCGGTCGAAATGGCCGAAGTCATCAGCGAGGCGGACAACCCGGCCGCCGTTGCCTACTACCTCGGCAAGAACCCGCAAGAGGCCCAGCGCATCGCGGAGATGAGCCCCGCCGGCATCGGCCGGGCCATTGGCCGCATTGAAGCAAGCCTGTCCACGCCAGCGCCCGAAGCGCCGCGTCAGCCAACTCCCAAAACCGTGACCAAAGCCCCGCCCCCGGTGACAACGCTCTCCGGGTCGCCTGCGGTTGTGAAGTCGCTGGATGACATGTCCATGGCCGAGTACGACGCAGCACGACGCAAAGAGCGCTTGTCGCGAGGGCTTCGATAAGGAACCCAAATCGTGGCAAATCAGTTTCTCACTACCCAGCAGATCACTCGCGAGATCCTGTCGGTCCTGCGCCAGAAGTTGACCTTTCTGCGCAAGATCAACATGGAATACAAGAGCGAGTTCGCCGTCACCGGTGCCAAGATCGGTGACACCGTCAATATCCGCGTGCCGACGCACGCCAAGATCCGCAACGGGCGGATCATGGATGCGTCGAACATGGTGGACAAGACCGTCCCGCTGACCATCTCCGACCAGACCGGTATCGATCTGGTGTGGAACAGCTCGGACATGGCGCTGAAGATCGACGACTTCAGTGCTCGCTATCTGGACCAGCCGATTGCCGACCTGGCATCGCGTATCGAGCAGACTGTGTTGCAGCGAGCGCTGCCGTATGCAGCCAACTTCGTCAGCAACGCTGATGGCAAACTGGACTTCTCGGAAGCTCTGCGCGCTAACAAGGTTCTGACCGACAACCTGGCCCCAACCCGCCGCTACATGGTGACCAACACCAGCGGTACGGTCCAGGTGGTTGATCAGCTCAAGGGCTTCTTCAACGCCCAGGACCGACTGGCCGATCAGTACGAAGATGGCCTCATGGCGCGTGCGGCGGGTTTCGACTGGTTCGAGACCACCAACATGCCGGCACAGGCCTACGGCACCTCGGCGATCCCGGGGACCTATCAGGTCAACGGCGCGAACCAGACCGGCAACTCAATCGCTGTGAACACCGGCACCGGCACCTTGGTTGCGGGTCAGCACGTCACCTTCGCTGGCGTGTACGCGGTGAACCCGGCCACTAAGGTCTCGACCGGCGTTCTGCAGACCTTTGTGGTCACCGCTAACTACGCAGGAGGCGCCGGCAACCTGCAGATCGCCCCGGCCATTGTCACGAGCGGCCCCGAGCAGAACGTGACTGCTTCTCCGGCTTCGGCGGCGGCTGTGGCAGTGCTGGGCGCAACCGCGCAGACGGGCGTCAACCTGGGCTTTGCCCGTGACTTCGTTACCGTCGCAACGGTGGATCTGCCGCTGCCGGAGAATAAGGATGCCAGCCGGATGAACTTCGACGGTCTGAGCCTGCGCATGATCCGCGACTTCGACACCATCAACGATCAGTTCCTGAACCGCGTTGACATCCTGTGGGGTTCGGCGGTCCTTCGTCCTGAGTTCGGCGTCGTCATCCCGAACGATCCGACCAACTTCTAAGGAGGTAACACCATGGCACTTTCTACCGACACCGTCGCCGCCGCGGCAACCGAGACCCCTGACGGCACGCTCGTGGGTCGGAACTCGGACTCCAAGATCGGGTTCTACGGCGCGACCCCGGCCGTGCAGCCGGCCGCTCTGAGTCTTGCTTCCGTGACCGCGGCTCAGCTTGCGACCGCCCTGGCTTCCATCGGTCTGATCAAGACCACGGCATAAGGAGGACGACATGGCTGAGTACAAGCATGCGAAGTACCTCCACAAGGACGACGAGGTCCGCCTGTTCCCGGGCGATGAGGTCGAGGATGCACTGGCTGATGGCTGGGAGTTCCCGAAGTTCCCCCGTTCCAACGGTGAGGAATGGAACCCCGAAGTTCCAGACGACGAGGTGTCGGCCGCTGATGCCGCTGCCGAAGTCCTCAAGGCCAACCGAGCCAGGCAGGAGAAGCTTGATGCCAAGGATGCGAAGACGGTGGCGTCTGAGCAGGCCAAGGCCGACAAGCAGAAGAAGTGATCGACAGCGCGGAAGTGGAACAGGGGCGGCCTTCGGGTCGCCCCTTACTTTTTGGAGTCAGAGATGACCAAGGTTGCGGAAATCGTCGGCAGCGCCCTTGCGCTTCTGCGCGTCACGGACGCATCGGAAGCCCCTGAGGCCGAAGACATGGCGACCGGCATCTCTGTGCTCAACATGATGGCCAAGACCTGGGAGGCAGGCGGCTACACGATCGGATGGACGCCGGTTGCCAACCCGGACGATGACCTCGCGTCAGCCCCCGAGGCGGACGAGGCATTGATCTACAACCTGGCGGTCAAGCTTCGCCCTCGCTATGGCCAGGCGCTTGAGCCTGACGTGGTGGATCAAGCACGAAGGCTGAAGGCTGACGTCCTCGCGGCTGTGTTCGCAGCCAACCCCATGGAGATGCCGCGCGGTATTCCGGGTTGGCGCTCGCGTTACAACATCCGTAGCGACGGGTACGACTTCTAATGCAGTTCAAGCCGATTGACCTGCTAGGCGGCTACTACAAAGACAGCAGCCTGCCGTATTCCACGCAGGATACGGTCAACTGGCTGCCGGAACTGCCCGAGGCTGCCGGAACGCGCACGCCGTTCAAGCTGGCGTCGCCGCCCGGGCTGAGGCAGTTCGCGAAGCTCGGGAGCAACCCAGTCCGCGGAGCGATCAACGTCGAGGGCGCGCTGTTCGTTGTGGCTGGGAACGAGCTACGCCAGGTCAAGGCCGATGGCACCAGCACGTTGTGTGGCACCGTCCCGGGTGTAGGCCGGGTGTCGATGGCGTACAACCAAATCACCAACGGCAATCAGCTGCTCATCGTCACCGGACAGTCGAGCGGCTACGTCTACAACACGGCGACGGGCACGTTCAGCGTCATTTCTGACGATGCGTACCCAGGCGCCAAGGCTGCGGCGTATCTGGACAGCTACCTACTGCAGGTGGAGCCGTTCGGGCGCTATTGGTTCTTCAGCGATCTGGCCGACGCACTGTCCTACAGCTCCCTGGACCGAATGGAATCGGAGGCATCGCCGGATAAGATCGTCACGCTGACGGTGAGCCAGTTCGAAGTGGTCGTTTTCAACCAGACGACCATCGAGTTCTTCAGCAACGTCGGTGCGGAGACCGGCACCTTCCAGAACAAGCGCATCCTCGTGGAGCGCGGCTGCGCAAGCGGTCAAACCGTCGTGAAGCTGGACAACAGCATCATGTGGCTGGGCGACGATGGCGTGATCTACCGCCTGGACGGCTATAACGCCATCCCGATCTCCACGGGCGTCATCCAGACCGCGATCAAGGGCAACAACTGGTCTCAGGCCTTCGCCTTCAAGTGGGAAGACGGCAAACACAAGGTCTACTACATCACCTTCCCTGACGGGCACACGTGGGGGTACGACGTGGTGACCAAGCTCTGGCACCGCCGCGAGTCCTACGGACTTCGCCGCTGGCGTCTGAACACCTTGGTCCGCTGGAACAACATGTGGATCGGCGGCGACTTCCAGGACGGCCGCCTCTGGGCCGTGGATTGGGACTACATGCTCGAAGGCGACCAGCCTCTGGTCTCCGAGCGCGTCTCGGGCGTAGTTCACGACAACCAGAACCGCATCAACGTCAACTACCTCGAACTTCTCATGGGCATGGGCACCGAGGAAACAGTAGCCCCGGCTGAAACCTACCTGGGATGGGAGCGCCTTACAGCGAGCAGTCACGCAACCTTCGACGCTGATGGATCGCTCCTACTGAGCGCGGATTTCGAAGACGTCTGCATGGCCAGAAGCGTATCGGGGAAATCTTTCGGCAAATGGCAGGTGGAAATCGTCGTGCCCGCGACTGATCTATCACTACTCTACGGAATCGTCGATTCGGCCGTGCCCATGGTGAATGGCCGTCTCGCCATTGAGTCATCCGCCAACAGTTACGCCGGCCGCACCGAGAGTACTCAGTTTTGGAAGAACGGTAGCGCCTCATACCCGGACCTCCACGGCGCTGGGGAGTGGTTCTTGGCTGGCGATGTCGTCGGAATCTGCCTTGATCTGGATGCGATGACGCTGACCTATTACTGCAACGGCGCACTGCGCGGGCAAGTCGCGGTCGATGAGAGCGGGCTGGTCTGGCACATCGCCGGGGGGAATTCCCAAAGCGACATCCCATGCCCGATCCGAACCTTGGCAAGCCAGATCCAGTATCCGATTGCAGGATACAAGCCGCTCGACTCTGACAACTGAAAGGTAGCTGCCTTGTGAGCAACCGCAAAGTTGAAATCTGCTACTCCAAGGATGGAGGCCATAACTGGTCGAACTGGCGTGCCTACAGCTTGGGCGAGCTAGGTGAGTATCAGCACCGGATCCGCGCTAACCGCTTTGGATCAGGGCGTAACTGGGTGTTCCGCATCCGCATTGCTAGCCCTGTGAAGCGAGACCTTTACGGCGCTGTGGCCTACATCGAGCCTACGGGCGGCTGAATGATTGAACTTGCGGATTTTCTGCCCGCTCTGACCGAGCCGGGGCAGGCGGTAGCGCGCGCGTCCGATAAGCAGCCAAGCCGAGAGGAATTGCAGCAGCTAGAGGATGCGCTCCGCTTGCTGCCGGCCCAAGAGTGCCCGGTTGATCACCACTTCGCAGACGGCATCTACGGCCGAGCCATGCACATCCCAGCGGGAACTGTTCTGACGGGGAAAGTGCATCGCTTCTCTACCCTAAACGTCCTCGTCCAGGGCGAGATCACGGTTACCACGCCGACCGGGATGCAGCGCTTGAGTGCGCCCGCGATTTTCACTTCGCCGCCTGGCTGCAAGAAGGCCGGCTTTGCGCACACCGATGTCATCTGGCTCAACGTCCATCCAACAAGGCTCACGGACGTGGCGTCTATCGAATCCAAGTTCATCGAGCCGGAAGACCCGGCACTTACCGCAGGAGAAAAGCCATGTCTTGGGGCGCAGTAGCGGGGGCGGCCATCACCGCGGTTGGTGGCTACATGTCCAGCAAGAACAACAAGAAGGCGAACAGCAAGTCCCAGGGCGCCTACGATCAAGCCTACATTTCCAATTCGCAGAACCTGCAGCCCTACATGGATGCGGGCACCAATGCACTGACCCAGCTTGGGCAGCTTAATTCGGGCAACTACAGCAGCTTCCGGGAATCGCCGGACTACCAGTGGACCCAGCAGCAGGGATTGCAGGCTCTTGACCGCAGCGCGGCTGCCCGTGGCTCTCTCTACTCGGGCGGCCAGACGGCCGACGTGCTGAAGTACTCCCAGGGCCTGGCCTCCCAGCAGTACAACAACTATTACAACAAGATCGCTGGGCTGGCCGGGCTAGGGCAGTCCGCCGCTAGCGCCCTGGCGGGGGTCAACAACACCTATGCCAACCAGACGGCTGCAACTGCCCAGAACAACGCGTCAAACAGCAATGCCCTCGTCGGCCTGCTTTCTGGTGTTGGCTCCAACCTGCTGAGCAGCTACGGGAACACCCGGACCAGCAGCTACGACGCGCCCGCAACAGCCGCCTCTACTGGCAATTACGGCTCATTCAACCCCAATGTCGCCGGCTGGAATAGCGGACGCCTCTACAACTTCGGAGGTTACTCCTGATGGCAAACGCCCTTTCCGACTTCATCGGCGGTTTTCAGGCAGGCGATGCGATCACCTCTCAGCAGCGGCAGCAGCGCAACCAGAACATGTTGACGCAGTTGGCGCCGCAGGTCATTGCGGGCGACCCTGCAGCCTACGCGCAGGCCGCTGCTGTAGACCCCCAGGCCGCCCAGTCCTACGCCGGCGCGGGGGACAACTTGGCACTCAAGGCGCGCGGCGCGGCCAAGTACCTGCAGCAGGCCTTGCAGTCCGGCAACCCAACCCAGATCAACGCTGCCCGCCAGACCATCAAGCCCTTCATGGACACGCTAAAGCCGGGCACGTCCTACCCGCTGGACATGGACCCACAGCAGGAGATGGCCGGCGTCCAGGCGTTTCTGGCGCAGACCGAGCAGCTGGACCCCACGTTCAAGGCGGGAGCGCCTACCGGATTCCGCGAGTTCCAGATGAAGGCAGCAGCCGCCGGACTGCAGCCGGGCACGCCGGAGTACCAGAACGCAGCCAAGATCGCGCTTGGTCAGGAGGCACGGCAATCGTCCGCCGCCATCGGCTATCAGAAGATGAACATCGACGGTCGAGAAGTGCTCGTGGCTACCGACCCTAGGGGAATCGGGTCTCAGATAGTCGGCAGCGGCACCAGCTATGGCACGTTCAACAAGCCTGCTACAGCCGGTCAGGGTGAATCGGCGGTCAAGATCAGCATCGACGGACTGCCGCCGGAGACGCAGCAAGAGCTTGCGAACACGATTTCTGCAATGCAAGCAGCGAACCTGCCTCAGAGCGCTATCGACTCTGTGCTGCAGATGGCCGCTGCGCGCGGCGCCCAGAGCATGGGCAACAATCCGTTCGCCGGGCGCCCGCAAGAACAACAGGCCGCGGCGACCGAAGCCGCTAAGCAGTCGGTGCAACTCCAGTACCTACCCCAAGAGCTTGGCATGCGGACCGATGCAGCTATCCGCCAGGCCGGCGGAACTGCGCAGGCCCAGGCAGCGACGAAGCTTGCAGCCGAGCAGCAGGAGCAGCAGCAGACGCGCGCTCGCGACGCGCGCGACACGCTCTCGTTGCTCGATCAGGCGGAACAGCTTCTGCCAGGCGCCACTGGCGGCCGTGCTGGTCAATTGGGCGACGCTGCCGCAGCGATGTTCGGTGTTTCGACGCCTGGCGCGCAGGCAACAGCTCAACTCCAGACAATCGCCGGCCAGCTCACCTCAAAGATGCCACGCATGCAAGGCCCGCAGTCTGACCGCGATGTGCAGCTTTATCAGCAGATGGCGGGCGACCTGGCCAATCCTCAGGTTCCTGTAGCCACGCGTCAAGCCGCACTGAGGACGATTAGGCAGCTAAACCAAAAGTACGCCGGTAGCGGCCAACAGCGAGTAGATCCGGTTAGCCGAGGCGTACCAACCGCCCCACAACCCGGTCAAGTAGAAGGTGGCTACCGCTTTAAGGGCGGCGACCCCGCCGACGCGCGCAGCTGGGAGAAGCTTTGATGCCTGGGCCGTGGGAGAAGTACCAGCAGCAGGCGGCGCCGCAAGGCCCTGCGTCTGTCCCCGGGCTGCTTGAGGCGGGAAACATCGACCTCAACGCGCGTCCAGTCGTGCACAACGCAGATGGCACAATTTCCACAGTTCGCTCCATGTCCGCCAACTTCGACGGACGCGAGGTGTTGCTGCCCACCGTGAGCGAAGATGGCCGAATCCTCAGCAATGAGGAGGCCATCGACCTGTACCGGCGCACCGGCCGGAATCTGGGCGTGTTCGACACGCCAGAACACGCGACGGCTTACGCCAAGGAGCTGCACAACGCCCAGGCCGCCCAGTATGTCCCCGCCGAGGATACGCCCAAGCCGTGGGAGAGGTACGCGCGGCCTGGTGGCGATTCGGCCACTGAGCCGGTGCCGAACCCCACTGACTCGATGACCACGAGTGAACGCGTCCGTGCCGGCGCTGGCAAGGCATTCAACGACACGTTCAATGGCATCAGGCAGCTTGGCGCGATGGGCGCCACCTCTGGCGCTTCCTCGCTTTCGGACTCTCTGCGCTCCATCGGCCTAGATGGCCTAGCCGACACGGTTGGTCAGAGCGTCCTCGTTCCCGCTGTTCAGTACGGCCAGCGCGTGCAGTCCGACATCGATGAGGCGAAGCGGCTTGATGCGCCGTTGATGCGAACGGGTGCGGGCCTGACAGGCAACATGGCGGGGAACGTTGCACTCACCTTGCTACCGGCGGGTGAGGCCGGCGTCGCTGCACGCAGCCTTGGAACTGCCGGCAGGATCGGCGCCTCAGCTGCCACAGGCGGGGCGTTGTCAGCTATGCAGCCCGTGGCAACCGGCGATAGCCGAGGCCAGAACGCGCTCATCGGGGCTGCTCTTGGCGGCGCAGGACAGGCTGTCGGTAGCGCCCTGGGCGCCATGGGGCAGCGGGCACTTGCATCTGTCGATCCCATCCGACAACGGGCCATCCAGGTCGCGCAGGAGCAGGGAATCCCGCTGCACCTATCGCAGATCTCGGAATCGGCGCCGGTCAAGGCGATGGCGAGCATGGCGCAATATCTCCCGTTCTCGGGCGCCGGGAAAGCGGCACAGAGCCAGCAGGCTGCTTTCAACCGGGCGGCAGGGCGCACCTTTGGGGCCGAGGCTGACCAACTTGGCGACGAGGTCATGCGGGGCGCTCGCCAGCGTTTGAGCCAGCGGTTCGAGGACATCTACGGACGGAATGACATTCCTCTCGGCCCTGAGGCCATCACCAAGCTCGCCGACGTGGTGAACACCACCGGACGCCGTCTAACGAAGGACGAGGCCAGCGTTGTAGCCAACCAGTTCGACGACATCCTTCAGGAGCTGAATCAGTCAGGCGTTCTGACCGGCCAAAAGTACCAAGCGCTCCGCACCCAGATCATGAAGGCAGAGGGGCCGGATAAGGTCGGCCAGGCCGTTGGCGAACTGCGGCGGCAGCTGGACGACATCGCCGCCGAGGCGGTCGGGCCGAACGATTCTGCCGCCCTGAAGCAGCTGCGCAGTCAGTGGGCGAACTTCAGGACGGTCGAGAAGGCCCTGAGGCAGGTTGCCGGCGCTGGGGGCGACGTGAAGCCCTCGGCCCTGTGGCCGCTAGTGCGGAATGGCAGCACAGCGGAAATGCGCGATCTGGCGCGCCTTGGTCAGACTGTCATGAAGAACCCCGTGCCGGATAGCGGGACTGCCGGGAGGCTGGTCGCCACCAATCTTCTTGGGTTGGGCGGGGCAACTGCGGGTGGCCTTCCCGGTCTCGCTGGACTGCTGCTGGGTGGGGCCACGGTCGGCCGGGCATTGAACAGCAATGCGCTCGCGCGCCTGGCGGCGACTACGAGCCCAGTGCCTGCGCTTAACGCGCTAGCTCGGCTTGCCGCCCCTGCTGCCGCTGGAGCCGCTCCCGTCGCCGCTGCCGCCTCCCAAAGGGAAAAGGTGCCGTAGCAGGTGCTTGCCAAGCGCGCGCTCGTAGGCAGCTTGGTGCTTCGCCTCAGCTTTCGCGATCCCGCGCAGTCGTAGTTTTACCCATCCCGCTGCCGCGATTGGCGTCAAAACAGCGGCAATGGCATAGCCAAGTTCCATAGCGCCTCCCTCAGATTCGCCCATCCTACCCCGCTCCGGCGGGGTTTGCTTTTTCTGGAGATCCCATGTCCTTCAGGTTCTATAACCCCGCGCCGGTCTTCTTCGACCTTTTAGGCCTGCAACCGGCGGCCGGCGGCAGCCTGACGTTCTACGCGCAAGGCACTACGACGCCGAAGGGCACGTGGTCCGACTCGGACCTGGCGGTCGCGAACACCAATCCAGTGCTACTGGACAGCTCTGGCCGGACGAATACCAATATCTGGTGTGATGGCGCCTATACGGTGGTGCTCAAGGACGCTGACGGCACCTCGATCTGGACGCGGGACTTCGACTCAGGGCAGGGTTCTGGCGCGGCTATCCCGGCCCTGGACAACGGCAAGTTCCTGACCAATGACGGCGCCAACCTGCTCTGGCAGAGCGTCTTGCAGCCCCCGGATCCGACCGGTTCGGCCGGCAAGGTTCTAGGCACTGACGGCAGCAACCTGATCTGGCAGACGCTGCCAACGATCCCGGCGCTGCCAATCGTCAACAGCTCCAGCTCTGACAAGATCGGGACCCTACTGATCCAGTACGGAAACGCCAGCGCTCCATCATCCGGCTTCCGTCAAACATCAGCGAACGTGACCTTTACGACGCCTTACGACTCAGCGCCCTTCATCGTCGAGGTCGTCCCGCGCAACGCAAGCCACACCTCTGGCGGCCAGATCGGCGTGCCGGCGATTACGGCCAAGAGCGCCACCGGCTTTACCGTGCAATTCGACTCAGATGACTTCGGACAGTCCAACGCGAGCTTCATCAATGCGCTGCCCTTCGATTGGGTTGCGTTCGGACGCAAGGCGTAATCGTGCCCAGTGCGGCGCTCCCCAGGGCGCAATCCGCCATCGCCGACCAGTCTGGCCGGCCAACGCGCGAGTGGTACACCTACTTCCTCGAGTTGCGTGACAGCGCCGGACTGACACCCGCGCAGCAACAGCAGTTGGACGACCTGGCAGCGCGGGTTGAGGCGCTCGAGGGTAATGGAGGGAGTGGCGGCACGATCCAGGGCGTCGGCTCGATCATCACTTATGGCGCGCCTCCAGGAATCATCCAGATCACCTTGGAAGGTGACAGCGACGCCCCAGGTAATACGTGGTACTACGGAACCGGACCAGATGGCACGCGGGCGTGGTACTCGCTCGCAGACGGCTTCTCCGTTACCGCCGACCTGACGAAAGCGGTTGACGGCACAACGGGAGTAACCACCTACGGTCTAGCCGACCTAGCCAATAGCGGCGCGGGCGCCTTGTTGGCGATCACGCGCGACGCCAAGGGTCGAGTCCTCGGCACACGGTCCGCAACCATCACCGGCACCACCGGACAGATCGACGTGGCGAACGGCACGGCAGCTGCGGGGCTCCCCACGATTTCACTAGCCGACCTCGCAAACAGCGGCACCGGGACTGCGATCTACAAGACGACGCGCGACGCGAAGGGACGCACAAGCGGGCAGGTCGCTGCGGTCACTGACGACCTGCCAGAGAGCGGTTCTCCAACGAACCAGTGGTTCACCAACGCGCGCGCCGATGCGCGCATCGCGCTACAGAAGGGCCAGCCCAATGGCCTAGCTACGCTCGGCGCGGACGGCAAGGTGCCCGCCTCCCAACTCAACATCCCACGTAAGGTGCCGGCCTACCTGCGCGCGGGCACTGCATCACCGATCCCCCTCAACAGCGACAACACCGTGCCGGCAAAGCTGCGCAACGGAAACGCTTCCAACATTCCAGTGCAGGTCTAAGCGATGACCATCCAGTACCCGCTGAAATTCACCAAGTCGGGCGGCGCAGCAACGGGCTTCCAGGAGTTCGAGCCAGGCGATCAGATCACGCAGGACCTGATCGCATCGCTGATGGGCAGAAATCGCATCATCAACGGTACATTGGATATTTGGCAGCGGGGAACTAATTTCAATTTCGGCGCAAATCAGCGTGGCTATACAGCTGACCGCTTCTTCGCCCGATCTGACGATTCAGGCTCGATTGCGATATCGCGAGTGGACGTTCCAACCAACGCCAACGCCGCGTTAAGTCCCTTCAAGTCTTATTTCTCGGCGCAAGTTAGTGCTGGCTCTGGTGCGGCAACGCGGCAGGTTGTCTCCTACCCCATCGAAGGAGTTAAGACATTATCTGGCGGTAAAGCTGCACTGAGCATTCTGATGTGGGCCGACGCCCCAAAGAACGTTGGTGTGCAGCTATATCAAGGATTCGGCGGTGGCGCGTCCCCCAACTACCTTACACCCCAGGTTATCTCTCTCACAACTGTGCCCACGCGGTACACGCTGGTCTTCGATGTGCCGTTGGTGACGGCATCTTTCGACAGTACCAGCCGCCTACAGGTGGTTTTCTATCTTTCGGCGGGTAGCAACTACAACGCCAACTCAGGGGCTATCGGCTTCCAGAGCGGCACGTTCAATTTCACCGGGTTGCAAGTAGAAGGCGGGCAGGCGGCTACCGATTTCGATTTCCGCCCGCACGCTCTTGAGCTGTTGCTGTGCCAGCGATACTACGAGAAGAGCTTTTTGGCCGAAACGGCCCCAGCCGCTAACGTTAATTCTCCTCAATACATTTCGAGCGCCTTTTCAAGTACGGTTTCTCGCCTGTGGGTCCCCTACAAGGTGACAAAACGGGCCCCGGCAGCTGTCACTATCTACAGGGATTCCACGAGCTCAACCGGTAGCGCCTCGGCAGCCAACCTATTTAACGTAGGCGCAGGCGCGTGGCAGGCCGCTAATTCTGCAACTAGCGTAAGCGGTGCTCGCCATGATGGATTCTTTTGCGATCCAGCTTTGGCATGGACAGGCGCTGCGAACCAATCCTTGTTGGCCGCCTTCAATTGGACAGCAGACGCGGAGCTATGAGCATGTATCGATTAACAGAAGATCCCGACACCGTTATCCGCCTGGAGGATGGCACCTCTATCCCCCGCGGCCACCACTGGTGGGACGACTACGAGGAGTGGCTGGCTGCGGGCAACACGCCCGAGCCGGCGATCGACACCGGGCCGACGCTGGAGCAACAGGTTGAAAAGGCCATCGACCAGTTGCTCGACAAAACAGTCCAAGCGCGTCGCTATACCAACATCGTGTCCTGCGTGAGCTACATCGGCAGTAGCAATGAAACCTTCGCCGCCGAGGCGCGCGCCGCGAGCGACTGGCGCGATGCCGTGTACACCCGTGGCTATGAGCTGCTTGCTGATCCACCCGCAGGCGTCACGACTGTGGATCAGGTGCTAGCGCTGCTGCCGCAGGCAGCCGAGTTCGGCTGGCCGGATGGCTGATCGATCCAAGCTATAGCCCGCTCAGCGATCACTGCCGGCACCGGCTCCCCGCGCCTGACATAGCGATCTGGCAGCCGGCGCAGGATCGCCTCGGCCTCGGACGCCAGCATCTCGCGCGGGACGGCGACCCAGCCATGACCGTGGCACTCCGGGCAGAACGGGTCCTGCAGGTTGCACCCCGGGCAGGCCCAGAAGTCCCAGGCCTCGCGGGGCAGGAAGACGCCCTCGCGGCAGTGGTAGCAGGGGATGCCGGCTTGGTCCAGCGTGATACACCGGCGGCCGCAGGCGTCGCACACGGCGGGCGCGCCCTTGATCCACGGTGGCTGGTCTGGTCTGGATCTTCGGCCCATGCGGGGCAGGGTACGCGGGGCGGTCGCAGGGGGTGAGAAGGGTGACCCCAAACTGACCCCACAGACGCGCTAAGTCGTTGAGCCAGCAAGACCACGATTGATCGCGCTGGATCACCTTAGTCATTGATCTTCTTGATCTTCCGTGACCTTGACATGGTAGGGGTCACAGGTTCGAACCCTGTACCGCCCACCACCTCCTGCCAGGGGCAGGCTGGTGAAGATGAAACGGACCGGGCAGCGCCCGGTTTTTTCATGTCTGGCGCCAGGTTGCCAGATGAAGGTATGCCGATCCTGGGGCGTCCGCCTGGGCGATGCGCAGCCTGCCGCGACCTAAGGCCCTGGGGGGCGAAGGTGGCCTCGTCACGCCGGGATCGCTTAGGATCGCGCTCTCGGACCTTCGAGGAGCGCCAGGGATGGAATACCGCCACACCCTCCTGCAGAAGCACGGCTATCAGGTCGTCGCCATCACGCGCGATGCGGACCCGGCCTATGCGCCGGACGAGGTGATCGGTTACGCGGTGGTGACCGACTCGGGCGCCAAGCTGCGCGAGGAGACCTCGCTGGAGCAGGCACGCCTGTACATGGAACAACTTATCGAGGACGAGCAGCCGATCCGCGCCGACGATGCGCGTCCGCGCCGGCGCAAGTCGGTGCGGCCCAAGACGGCCCGATTGATCCGTTGATGATTCGCGCCGCGCGCGGGCGCGGCTTCAAGGAGGAGTGCGCTTGAGCAAGGGGAAACTTGGGTTGGCCGTCGTGTTGACGGTGCTGGCCGCGGCGGCGGGGCTGTACCTGTCCGGCTATGTGACGATGGCGCTGCTCAAGGTGCATGCGCCGCTGCACTGGAACACGTATGTCGAGTACATCCAGGCGCTGGGTGATGCGCGCTATCGGCCTTACGCGGGCAAGATCAAGGCGGCCGGCTGGATCGGTTTCGGCGCGGTGCTGATCGTGTATGTCCTGATCCTGGCGCTGCTGTTCAAGGGAAAGCGGCAGTCGCTGCATGGCGATGCGCGCTTCGCCAATGCCGGCGACCTGAACAAGCACAAGATGCTGCAGCCCTCGAACACCGGCATCATCGTCGGCAAGTTCGGCGGCAAGCTGGTGCGCTTGCCGGGGCAGCAGTTCGTGATCCTGGCCGCGCCCACGCGTTCGGGCAAGGGCGTGGGCATCGTGATTCCCAACCTGCTCGATTACGCCGAGTCGGTCGTGGTGCTGGACATCAAACAGGAGAACTTCGAGCTGACCAGCGGCTGGCGCAGGTCGCAGGGGCACGAGGTCTACCTATTCAACCCCTTCGCCGAAGATCGCCGCACCCATCGCTGGAATCCGCTGACCTACGTCTCGCGCGACCCGGCCTTCCGCGTGTCCGATCTGATGAGCATCGCGGCCATGCTGTATCCCGATGGCGCGGACGAGCAGAAGTTCTGGGTCAGCCAGGCACGCAACGCCTTCATGGCCTTCGCGCTGTTCCTGTTCGAGAATCATGACGACGAAGTCGCCACAGGCTTCCCGTTCTCTTCCGGCCCGCCGACGCTGGGGCGCATCTATCGCCTGTCCTCGGGCGATGGCACGGATCTGAAGGCCTATCTGCGCGGCCTGGCCTCGCGCAAGTTCCTCAGCGACAACGCGCGCTCGGCTTTCTCCAACCTGCTGTCGCAGGCGGATGAGACCTTCGCCTCGATCATGGGCACGCTGAAGGAGCCGTTGAATGCCTGGATCAATCCGGTGCTGGATGCAGCCACGTCCGGGGACGACTTCCTGCTCACCGACCTGCGTAAGAAGAAGATGAGCATCTATGTCGGCATCCAGCCCAACAAGCTGGCCGAGAGCCGACTGATCGTGAATCTGTTCTTCAGCCAGATCATCAATCTCAACACCCGCGAGTTGCCGCAGAACAACCCCGAGCTCAAGTACCAGTGCCTGCTGCTGATGGACGAGTTCACGGCGATCGGCAAGGTCGACATCATCGCCTCCGCCGTGTCGTACATGGCCGGCTACAACATCCGCCTGCTGCCGATCATCCAGTCGATGGCGCAGCTGGATGCGGCCTATGGCAAGGACGTCTCGCGCACCATCATCACCAACCATGCGTTGCAGATCATCTACGCGCCGCGCGAGCAGCAGGACGCCAACGATTACTCGGAGATGCTGGGCTACACCACCTTCAAGCGGCGCAACATCACCCGCGGGCGTGAAGTGACGCGCAGCGTTTCGGAGGAGCGGCGCGCGCTGATGCTGCCGCAGGAACTCAAGGCGATGGGATTCGATCAGGAGGTCTTCCTGTACGAAGGCATCGCGCATCCGGTCAAGTGCGAGAAGATCAAGTACTACAAGGAGCGCTACTTCACTGCGCGCGTGATGGACAAAGTGGATGTGGAGCGCATCACAGTTTGATGCGCGCATCGCGTTCCGTTATGGCTTGTGAAGGACAGATGAAGCTGTGCTGAATCCTTGACGCACCCGTCAGGTGCACGTTAGCTTTACTGCACGGGGCACCTGGAGCGGAGTCCTTCCAGGTGGTGGTGGCCGCGGTGTTGCTTGCCGCGGCGGTTGTCGAACAAGGGGGCGGACAAGGGATGTCAGGAGATTCTTCAGCGCTAAGAGCGCAACGCGCAGGTTGTGCGCACAGTCGCATCGACAGGCCAGTCGAACAATGGCGTCGCGTTGATCGTATCGGTCAGGCGCGACGCACTGTCATCTTCAGATACTAGAAACGATCGATCGTCATTCCAGAGTGCGGATGGCGCGTCGTTTCTTGTGCGCCTTGTCCGGATTGCCCTTTACAGGAGTTGCCGTGTTGCAGCGGAACATCGTCAAACTTTCTTCGATGCTGGTCGTGTCGAGCGCGCTGCTCGTCGGATGCGGCACAACGCCGGCGCCTGACTTCAGTGGCAAGTGGCGTCCGATCAACAACTACTCCGAGACGCCGATCGAGATCCCGCTGTCGAGTACCTACATCTTCCAGGCCTCGCCGATGGACGGCACCCTGAAGACCATGCTCACCCGTTGGGCCAAGGACAGCGGCATGCAGCTGGACTATCGCTTCGGCTCGGATTTCACCCTGTATGGCCCGGTCTCGCAGATCGACACCACCGATATCCGCGATGCGGCCGCGCAGCTGACCAGTGCATACGGTCCACGCGGGATCGCGGTGTCGGTCGTAGGCAACAGGATCACGGTGACGTCGGCTTCCGCCGCGCCCGCTGCGACGACCGCACCGGCGGCCGCGCCGGCTTCCTCCAAGCCATGACGTTTTCAGCGGCGGTGTCCCATTCGGCGCCGGCATCCTCTATCCCCGACAGGCACAGCGTTCCTGCATGATTTCCCGAAAGAAAGAAGAAACGCCCAAGGTCAAGGCGGCCATCCAGAAGGCGGTGAACTACGAGCTCACCATCGCCGACATGGCCAAGCGCAGCGAAAAGCGCGCCTGGCAGGTCGCCACGGGTGCGATCGTCCTGTCGCTGGTGCTGGCCGGCGGCTATTTCATGCTGCTGCCGCTGAAAGAGCGCACGCCGTTCATCGTGATGGCCGATCCCTACACCGGCAATGTGCAGGCCAGCCGCCTGGTGCCGGATGTGATGGACAAGACCATCACATCCAACGAGGCGATCAACCGCGCCAACGTCGAGCGCTATGTGCTGGCCCGTGAGTCTTACGATGCGGACCAGACTTTCACACAGCTAGGCGGTTGGCGTCAGGTGAACGTGATGTCCTCCACGCCCGTGGCCAACGAGTACCGCGCGCTCTACAGCCGGAGCAATCCGGTCAATCTCATCGAGACCTACGGCCGCTTCGCCAGCATCCGCGTCAAGATTCTGAGCACGGTGCTGGTGCGCTCGCCGGACGGGCAGGGTTTCCGCGGAGCGACAGTGCGGTTCCAGCGCTTCAAGTACGACAAGAAGACTGGCCAGACCCAGCCGCTGGACAACAAGCTGGCCACGATCGATTACAGCTACAACAAGAACCTCAAGTTCGAGGATCAGGATCGCGTGATCAACCCGTTGGGGTTCCAGGTCACCAGCTATCGCGTCGACAACGACGCCGCCAGTCTCCCGCCCGCCGAAACGCCGGTGCCTGCCGCTGGCAGTGCGGCGGCGGCGCCTGGCCAGGTTGCTTATCCTCCCGTCGAGTCGACGCCGGCCAATGGTCAGCCGACACCGGCACAACCCTCCACCATTGAGCAGAACGGAGCTACCTCGCAATGAGTGCGCCACGTCGCGCCGGCGCGCTGCCGGTCTTCTTCCTGCTGCTGTCGGGCCTGTGTGCGTCGGCGTCCGTCGGGGCGCAGGTCATCGATCGCTACGAGTACAAGCCGGACGCGATCTACCAGGTCAGGACCGGGCTGGGCATCACGACCCAGATCGAGCTGAGCCCCAACGAAAAGATCCTCGATTACAGCACCGGCTTCAGCAGCGGCTGGGAGCTGTCGCGCCGCGAAAACGTGTTCTACCTCAAGCCGAAGAACACGGACGTGGACACCAACATGATGGTGCGCACGGCCACCCATTCCTACATCTTCGAGCTCAAGGTCGTCGCCACGGACTGGAAGGCGCTCGACCAGGCGCGCGCCGCCGGCGTGCAGTACAAGATCAGCTTCGTCTACTCGCCGGACACGCAGTTCGCGACCACGCCGGTGGCCGGGACGACGGCACCGAGCGAGCCCCCGGCGCAGATCGATCTGGGGATCGACAAGTCCCGGCGCTACTACTACGACTATTCCTACGCGACCCGCAGCAAGGCGCAGTGGCTGATTCCCACGACGGTCTACGACGATGGGCGCTTCACCTACGTCAAGATGAATGATGGTGTGAGCTTTCCCAGCGGAAACTTTCCCAGCGTCTATGGCCGGCAGGAGGAGCACGGCGAGGATTTCGTGGTGAATACCACCGTCGACAAGAACACGATCGTCGTCCATGGCACCTATCCCTATCTGGTGATCCGTCATGGACTGAACGTCGTTGGGCTGCGGAGGAATCAGCAGAAATGAGCCAGAACAACATTCCGCCCGAGCATCGCGACCCTCCCGGCGCAGGGGAGCCGCCGGAGGACCGGGGCAATCCGTATTTTTCCTCGGGCAGGCAGCCAGAGGTCGAGGATCTCGATAGCGCCGCGCCGAGCCTGCGTTCCGAGGAAGGCCAGCGCCTCAATCGGCGTGCGCTGCTGTTCATGGGCGCGACGCTGCTGCTGATTCTGGTGATGGCGGCGATGTTCCTGAAGATGTTCAACTCCGGCCAAGACAAGCCCGAGCCCACCCGGCAGGCGCGTGTCGAGCGGCCGCTGGTGCCGGACGCGCCGCAGGTCGAGCCCGCGCTGCCAGCGGCAAGCGCGGAGCCGGCGACGCCTGTGGCCCCGCTGCCGTTGGAAGAGCCGCAGGAGTTCGGCCGCGAGAACCTGGCCGGTGCCCGGCGCGAGCAGCGCCCGGCGGGTCCTTCGCTGGTGGAGCGCCGGATCGCCGACAGCGGCGCAAGCGTGGGCGGTAATGCTGGTGGTGGGCCGATGGGCGGTCCCGATGGCCTCGGCACCGCGCCGACGCCCCGGAACGGCGAGCCCGGGACGCAGCCGCCCATCCAGGCCCAGCTTGGCGATGTGTCCGCGGCGAGCTACCTGCAGAAGCCCGACACCCTGCTGCTGCGCGGCACCTACATCCGCTGCGTGCTGGAGACGCATATCGTCACCGACGTGTCCGGCTTCACCAGCTGCATCGTGACCGAGCCGGTCTATTCGGTGAACGGCAAGAGTCTGCTGCTGCCGAAGGGGTCGAAGGTCAGCGGCACCTACTCGGGCGGCGGCGGACGCACCAATCGCGTGGCCGTCGTGTGGGATCGCATCACCACGCCCACCGGGATCGACGTGATGATGTCGAGCCCCGGTGTGGACAACCTCGGCGGCGCCGGGCATCCGGGCGATCTGAATAACCACTGGGCCAGCAAGATCACCTCGGCGCTGATGATCAGCCTGATCGCCGATGCCTTCAAATACGAAGGCCAGAAGCATGGCCCGCAGCGGACCACGATCACCGAGAACGGCACCACCTACATCGAGCCGTACGAGAGCGAAACCGCGCAGGCCATGCAGCGCTTGTCCGAACAGATGATCAGCCAGCAGATGGCGCGGTCGCCGACGGTCACCATTAACCAGGGCACGGTCCTGAATGTCTACGTCGCCAAGGACGTGGACTTCTCGGGTGTGCTCCCAAGCTACCAGTGATGCTGGAGGGACGACTCATGGAAGGCGGTGTCACCGAAGGGCCGGTCGCCCAGGTGTCCAACGAGTTCCTCGACTATCAGTACGAGGTGCTCGGCATCCGTGAGTACATGTCGTCCCACGACGTGACCGAGATCTGCGTCAATCGGCCAGGCGAGCTGTATCTGGAAGGGCGCGACGGCTGGCGTCGGGTCGAGGTGCCGTCGCTGAACTTCGAGCGTGCCCGGCAGTTCTGCACCGCCGTGGTCAACGAGAGCAACACCGGCCAGCGCATCACCGATGCCGATCCGGTGGTGTCGCTGACTTTCCCGACCGGCCAGCGTGCGCAGTTCGTGATTCCGCCGGCATGCGATCCGGGCAAGGTCTCGATCACGATCCGCCTCCCTTCGCATCAGACGCGCACGCTCGATCAGTATCAGCAGGAAGGCTTTTTCGACCAGATTCTGGAAGGCAATGCCGGGCTCAGTGCGCACGACGAGGAACTGCTCGAGCTGCGCCGGCGCCGCGATTACGCCGAGTTCTTCCGCAAGGCCGTGCTCTACAAAAAGAACATCGTGGTGTCCGGCGCCACCGGCAGCGGCAAGACGACCTTCATGAAGGCGCTGGTCCATCACATCCCGCGCGATGAGCGTCTGGTGACCATCGAGGACGCGCGCGAACTCTTCATCGAGCAGCCCAATGTCGTGCATCTGCTGTACTCCAAGGGCGGGCAGAGCACCAGCAACGTGACCGCCAAGAGCTGCATGGAGGCCTGCCTGCGCATGAAGCCGGACCGCATCATCCTGGCCGAGCTGCGCGGCGACGAGTCGTTCTACTTCATCCGCAACTGCGCCTCAGGCCATCCCGGTTCGATCACCAGCTGCCACGCGGGCAGCATCGGTCAGACCTGGGACCAGCTCGCGCTGATGGTGAAGGCCTCGTCGGAGGGCGCGGGCCTCGAATTCAGCGTCATCAAGCGGTTGCTGATGATGACGATCGATATCGTGGTGCATATCAAGGCCCACGCGGGTGGGCGGCATATCACTGGGATCGATTTCACGCCGGACCGTGTTTTCACTGACTGACGACGCGGGCGACGGACCATGTTTCAAGCCAAATTTAGCGTGCGCTCCATCACGAAGGAGGAGGGATGAACGAATTGACATCGCCTTCGCGGCTGGCAGAAGATGCGGTATCGCAGATGTCGCGCCATGGATCGCGCGCCCGGCCCCGTGGGAAGCGGACAGATGGTGCCTACAGGCAAAGGAGGTGCGCATGCTTCCCTTCGTGGACATGATGCAGTGCCAAAACCTCGCGGTGCCCATGGACGTCATGCATCACGTGGTGCAGGTCGAGTCCTCGGCCAACCCCTATGCCATCGGCGTAGTGGGCGGGCGTCTGGTGCGCCAGCCACGTAATCTCGCCGAAGCGGTTGCGACCGCCGAGATGCTCGAAAGCCGTGGCTACAATTTTTCTGTCGGGTTGGCCCAGGTCAATCGCTACAACCTGCGCAAGTACGGGGTCGCCTCGTACGCGCAGGCATTCGATGGTTGCGTGAATTTGCGAGCAGGCGCGCGGATCCTTTCCGAGTGCCATGCGCGCGCGCAGGGAGACTGGGGTAGCGCGTTCAGCTGTTACTACTCGGGCAACTTCACGACCGGATACCAGCACGGCTACGTCCAGAAGATCTTCGCGTCCATCGCCGGTCAGCGCGCCGGGACAGATCCCGGCAACGCCATCCCGGTGGTGGCGAATGTATCGCCGTCGGCCTCTCGCGCCGGTTCGGTGGCGGACGCGCAAGCGCCGCTCTCGCGCCGGGTCGTGGGCCAGGACGACGGGCAGGAGACGCTTTCCAGGTCCGCCTCGCAGGATGTCGCTGCTCCTGTTGTGAGCGCGGCCCGCGATGTCGCCGCGTCTGCTGGTGCGGCCGCGCCTGGGCCTGCGCAGGCGGCGCCGTCGGCCAGCGGCGTGGTGCGATTGACCCGCAACGGGCCCGTCTTTCCCACGCCCCTGCAAGGCCAGAAGCCGGAGGCCGCGCCCGCCCAGGCGGCCGCGCCTCAAGTGGCCGACGCGGCTGGCAAGGCGCAGGGACAGGCCGGCGACAACGCATTCGTGTTCTGAGTTCCTGGCGCCGTTCTAGGGAACGGCGTCGATACCGGGGAGGCATTCCCCCATCCCACCCTCGAAGCAAGGAGAGTCACATGGAAAAGCAAGGCAAGTTGGTCTCGACCCGGATGACCGCAACGTGCAAAGGGCTGCTGAAGGCGGCGATTCTGTTTGGCGTGGTACTTGCACTTCCGGCTTTGGCCGATAACAGCGGTTACGACGATACCGCCAACAGCGTTTGCGGCTTCTTCGGTAGCGTGAACAACATCCTGACGATCGCCTCGATCGCGGTGGTGACCATCGCCGTCATCTTCGCCGGCTATCAGATCGCGTTCGCCCATAAGCGCATCGGCGATGTCGCCCCCATTCTGATCGGTGGTCTGTTGATTGGTGCAGCAGGTCAGATCGCCGCCATGGTCATGCCGAGCAACACGAACTCCGATAAGTGCATGAAGACCGGCGACACCGCGTCGATGATCGTGCTCCCGATCGACCATATCCGCTGATCCATGCAAAAGAACATCATGTTCCGCGGCTGCACGCGCCCGGCGATGTTCATGGGCGTGCCGTATGTCCCGTTCTTCATCGGGGCAGGCGGCACGCTGCTTTTCGCGATGTACAGCGGCAACCTGCTCTGGCTGCTGGCCTTGCCGGTGGTGATCTTCGTGATGCGGCAGATGGCCAAGCGCGACGAGATGATTTTCCGCTTGATGGGGCTGCGTCTGCAGTTCCGTATGCGGACTCGCAACATCCGTCACAACGACGGGCTTTGGGTGTTTTCGCCCAACCCGTACCGGAAGAAGCCTGCCGAGCGCGAGTAGGCAGTTCGAGTTTGTGCCAGGCGCCGATCGGCGCCTGGCAGTTGCAGTAAACCAGGAAGGTCCTATGTTCAACCCCGATTCGCCCGTCAGCGAGTTCATTCCCTATTCGAGCCATGTGGCGCAGTCCGTGGTCAAGACCACGGGCGGGGACTATCTGCTGACCTGGCACCTGGGCGGTCTGCCCTTCGTCGGCCGCGAGGAGTGGGAGCTGGAGCACCGGCACAATACGTTCAACCGGATGCTGCAGACCCTGCGTGCGCCGGACTTCGTGAACGTGGCGTTCTGGGTCCACGACGTGCGCCGCCGCGGCAGCATCCGCCAGCGCAGCACCTTCGCGCAGAAGTTCAACCAGCAGCTTTCGGACGATTACTTCGAGAGCCTGTCCAGCCAGAAGGTGATGCGCAACGAGATGTATCTGACGTTGCTGTATCGCCCCATCGTCGCCGGCAAGGCCTTCGTGGAGAAGAGTGGCGATCTGGATCGGTTGAGGGCGATGGAAGAACAGGCCGTGGCCAAGGTCCTGGAGCTGGCGGGCAACGTGGAAGCGGTGCTCAAGGATTATTCGCCGTATCGCCTGGGCATCTACGAAGCGCGCAACGGCATTGTGTTCTCCGAGACGCTGGAGTTCTTGGGCTACATCCTGAATCGCGTGACCGAGCCGGTGCCGGTGCTGGGCGCGTCCATCAAGGACTATCTGCCGGTCAGCAAGCATCTGTTCTCGGCCAAGACCGGTGATTACATCATCGCCACACCCAACGGCGAGAAGCACTACGGCGCGATCCTCAACGTAAAGGAGTATCCCGACGGCACCTTCCCGGGCATCCTCAATGGCTTGAAGTATCTGGACTTCGAGTACGTCATCAGCCATTCCTTCAGCCCGATGGGAAGGCACGATGCGCTAAAGGTGCTCGACCGGACCAAGGGCATGATGATTTCCTCCGGCGACAAGGCGGTCAGCCAGATCGCCGAGCTCGACCATGCGATGGATCAGCTGTCCTCGGGCAACTTCGTGCTGGGCGAGTACCACTTCGTGATGGCGCTGTATGCCGATAGCCAGGCGCAGCTGCAGCAGAACGTGGCTACCGCGCGGGCCGAGCTGTCCAATGCGGGCTTCGTTTCGGCCAAGGAGGACCTGGCGGTGACCGCCTCGTTCTACTCGCAGCTGCCGGCCAACTGGAAGTATCGGACACGGCCGGCCAACATCAGTTCGCTGAACTTCCTTGGGCTCTCGCCGCTGCACAACTTCGCCACGGGCAAGAAGGACAACAATCCCTGGGGCGAGTGCATCACGACGCTGCAGACCACCAACGGGCAGCCGTACTACTTCAATTTCCACGCCACGCATCCGGCGGAGAATTCGTTCGGCGAGAAGGCCATCGCCAATACGATGGTGATCGGCAAGTCGGGTACCGGCAAGACGGCCCTGATCAACTTCCTGTTGAGCCAGGTGCAGAAGTACACGCCGTCGCCGACGATCTTCTTCTTCGACAAGGATCGCGGCGCGGAGATCTTCGTTCGCGCGTGCGGCGGCAACTATCTGGCGCTGGAGAACGGCCGGCCGACCGGATTCAACCCCTTCCAGTGCGAGCGTAACGAGGCCAACGTCCAGTTCCTGGCCGATCTGGTCAAGGTGCTGGCCGGCAAGATCGCCTACACCGCGCGCGAGGAGGAGGACATCTTCCGCGCGGTCGAGAACATTCTGGATACGCCGCCGCACCTGCGGACGATGACCAACTTCCAGAAGAGTCTGCCCAACATGGGCGACGACGGATTGTACGCACGCATCCGCAAGTGGACGGCGGGCAATTCGCTCGGCTGGGTGTTCGACAATCCGGTGGACACCATCGATCTGCAGAAAGCCAACATCATCGGCTTCGACTACACCGACATCATCGACAATCCGGAGGTCCGCGCGCCGGTCATCAACTATCTCCTGCACCGCCTGGAGGAGTTGATCGACGGCCGTCCCCTGATCTATGTCATGGACGAGTTCTGGAAGATCCTGGACGGAAAGGGTGGGCTGAAGGAGTTTGCAAAGAACAAGCAGAAGACCATCCGAAAGCAGAATGGCCTGGGCATCTTCGCCACGCAGAGCCCCGAGGACGCGCTGGCGAGCGATATTTCCGCCGCGCTGATCGAGCAGACCGCGACCCTGATCCTGCTGCCGAATCCGAACGCCAGTCGCGAGGATTACATCGAGGGGCTCAAGCTCACCGAGGCCGAGTATCAGGTCGTCGTCAGCCTCGACGAGCGCTCACGCTGTTTCCTGGTCAAGCAGGGCCATGGCTCGGTGGTGTGCCAGCTGAACCTGCGCGGGCTCGATGATGCACTCTCGGTGATCTCGGCCTCCACCGACAACATCGAGATCATGCATCAGGTGCTGGCGCAGCGTTCGATGCAGCTGGAGAAGCCGGCGGCCGATCTGGCGCCAGAAGAGTGGCTTGAGCTGTTCTATGAAAACCGCAAAGGGTCTGGCAAGGGCGGGCGTGTCGCTCACCGCGCAGGCCGCAGCGCATTGGCATAACGACAATTCGATGAATCGTATCTCGATCCAAGGAGTTCCCATGAGCACGACCGCTATCCCTCTCCGCCGCCGATCCCAGCAGGCGCTTCGGGCGTGCGTCTGCCTCGGCCTCTTGGCAGCCTGTGCGCCGGCGTTCGCGCAATGGCATGTCACCGATGAAACAACACAGACCAAGATTGACAACCTGAAACAGGACGTCAATGAGCGGCTGGATAAGATTTACAAGCAAAGCCATGTGAAAAGCGATGCTTACGATACAAGTAAGAACAAGACGCTCAGCCTTCAGGATGATAACGACAGCAAGATGTCGGAGCGAAACGACGCTTCCGATGTGCAGTCGTCGCGCTGCCGTGTACAGCCCGATAACGCGGTCAGTACGGATCAAAATAAGATCTGTACGGACATGGTCACCAAGGAAGTGAAGCTCAACAACTACTTGGTGAAAATGCTCGAGCTGACCAAGAAGCGGCAAGAGGAGCTCAACGCGATTCTTCAGGAGCGCAAGCAAATCGATACCGGGGCGGAGACCGAGTTCGGCTCCCTCGAGTCCAACACCAATAAGCTCCTGGCGCTGCAGACGCAGATCCAGATCGATCAGATGAATCTGAGGCTGACCATGGACAGCTACAGTCGCTATTTCACCGATCAGAACGCCAAGTTGGCTGATCTGACGCGAGACCTTCAGCGCGGTAAAGGGTCGTCCTTTGTCGATGGCGCAGTCAGAAGCGCGCTCTTGACAGCGGCTTTGGCCGGCGCGCACCTATATCAGTCAAATGCGCAGGAATGATGCAAGTCATCTTGGCGATCGCGCGCTCGACGAAGTAGACAAGGACATCTCTTAGCCATGCCCGACTTTCTTTTCTTTCCTCTTATCTTCGAGTTCCTGCAGGAGGAGATCAATGGCTTCCAGTCCAGTCTCCTCAGCCGGTTCGCCGCGCTGTTCGGGATGCTGGCGCTCAGCCTGCTGACCATCTGGATCTTCATTCAGGGCTGGCGGGTGATGACCGGGCGTTCTCGTGAGCCGATGATGGCTCTGGTGGGGGACACGCTGAAGGCCATGCTCGTGATCGGCATCGCGACGGGCTTCGCGGGCAATTCGTCGGCCTTGTACAAGAGCCTGACCTCGGGGTTGGGCGAGGCCATCTACGGCATGGTGACCAACAACGCCGATCAGAGTAATAAGGACATGTTCGAGAGCATCAACGCGAGCCTGGATGCGACCTCGCTTGCGATGAATGCGCTGACGGCGGTCAGTTCAGCCCAGACCGGCGGCGATGGTGCGCTGGAAGGCGAGTCGGGGATGCTGCGGGTCATGGTGATGTTGGGTATCGGGGGGCCTGCGATCACGGGTGGCGCGATGGTGCTGATGTACGAAGTGGGAATGGCGCTGTTCGTCGGGTTGGGGCCGCTGTTCATTATTTGCCTGATGTTCGATGCGACCAAACAGTTGTTCTCTCGTTGGCTCATGTACGGTGCGGGGATGATGTTCTCGCTGGCGACGCTGTACGTGTTGTCGAACATCGCGATGAAGCTGATGATCACGGTGGCGGGCGTGCAGTGGGCGACGACGCAGTTCCAGCTAGCCAATCCGGCTGGGCTTCGAGAAGCAGCGATGCAGACAGCTGGACTGGGATTGATCCTCACGACAATGCTGATCACCTGTCCGCCAATGGCGGCCTCGTTCTTCCAGGGCATGCTGGCCAGCTTCAGCCCGTACTCGGCGATCAATGCCAATGCCCCGCAGAGTGGGCAGCCGGGCCCGAACGGGCAGCCGGCGGGGAGTTACATGCCGGCGCAGATGGGAAGGAGTTCTCAGCTCGATACCATCAAGAATGAACAAATGCAACAAGGGCGTAACGTTAATGTTCTTGGGTCAGGAAACTCAACGTTAACGGCGTCCTCTGGTTCGAAAGGTGCGCACCCGGATCCGCAGGGTTCTGGTCCCACATAGATTTATGTGTCAAGCGGTACATTACGGCCAGTGGGGATTCAGGTGGGATGGCATAAGTGTATTTCTCTCGGTCATTCGAGGTGATTTGATCGGAGGAGGGCGTAGTGAAGATCTTTGGAGTCTTGATAATAAATTGCGGACTTTTCTATTGTTCGCATGCTTTTGGCCAGGATGCTGTGCAACAGCAGCAGCAACAGCAGTTCCAGGCCGAACAGAATCGACTCGGGTACTACAACCAGCAAGGCAACGAGATTGCGTTGCCGCCACGGCCTGCAGGTAAATGGATCAAGACTTGGGGTGCGATTGCCAAGGATACTGTTGGAACTGAGGTTGGAGCATCTGTAGGCAAGTTAAGTAGGGGCGAAGCGGAGCAGGCAGCGCTCACCGCGTGCGCACAGGGCGGCGGCAGCAGTTGTAAGGCGCTATTTGCGTATCAAAACCAGTGCGTCGCCTACGCGACGGGTTTGCAGGCCAGCGGCAGGGCGTGGGAAGTGCAGTCGAGTGCTAAGAACATTGAGATTGCTAGCAGCGAGGCCCTAAAAGGTTGTGCCGAGAAGAGCTCTGATTGCAAGATACTTTATACGGACTGCACCGATCCGATCTTCCAGCGCTACTAAAGGTGCAAGATTTATGGCGCGATTGGGCCTGATTGCGGCACCAACGCTCATTGCGGCAGGCGCAGATGCACAGACGCGCTGTCCTGGCGGAGTCGCGGCCGGCTCAGTGTTGTGCCAGCCCGATCTCCCCCAAGCCGGCTCTGGTTCGGGAAGGACCATCGTGAAGATCGTCGGTCACTGGGACAAGACGTGGGGCGCGATTGCCGACAGCCCCAATTTGATTGGTGGCGTATCGACAGGCGAACTTTCAAAGCGGGCCGCTGAAAAACGTGCACTTGAAGCATGCGAGGAGCGCGGTGGGCGTTCATGCGTGGTGTCTTTCACTTATTTCAACCAATGCATGGCATTGATTGATCCTCAGATTCTAGGCACTAGCAATTTTGCTCAGACTGCTGGCTCGATCGAGCTCGCCAGTGAACTCGGCCTCAAATATTGCAGAGAGAAAGCCGGCCCAGGTGCGTCGTGCAAGGTGGTGTACTCCGACTGCACCATGCCCAAGTACAGGGAATAGGCATCTCCCGCGCCTAATGCGTCGCGCGATCGCGCTTCCAGCCGCGATGCTTGATGTCCAGGTGCAGGCTGTAGAGCGCGGTGAAGGCGGGGAAGAGGTTCTGCAGGACGCCGACCGAGTCCTGTTTGGCCGAGAAGATGAAGTAGGCCAGGGTCATCAGGCTGCCGACGACGCTCATGTACCAGAACAGGCGCGGGATCACCGGTTTGCCGGCGCGCTTGGAGGCGATGAACTGCACCAGCCAGCGGCCGCCGAACATCAGGGCGCCGGTGTAGCCGATGAGCTTCCAGCCGGTGATGTGGATGCCGGTCCAGAACAGGGCCTGGATCGGCTGGTCCAGCCAGTGGATTTCCATTCCTTAGAGTTCCTTCACCGCGGTGCGCTTGCTGCGGGCGATCAGCCACGCGACGCCGCGCAGGTCGCGGATGCCGACCAGGGCGCGCTGCAGGTTGTTGTATTTGGACACGCCGGCGCCGCGCGGACGATGGTTGACCGGCACGCTGATGGTCTTCCAGCCGGCGCGCTGCATCAGCGCCGGCAGGTAGCGGTGCATGTGGTCGAAGTAGGGCAGGTCGAGGAAGGCGTCGCGCTCGAACAGCTTGGTGCCGCAGCCGGTGTCCGGCGTGTCGTCATGCAGCATGCGCGCGCGGATGGCGTTGGCATAGCGCGAGGCCCATCGCTTGCTGCCGCTGTCCTTGCGATCCACGCGCCAGCCGGCATAAAGCTTCACCTGCGAATCGCCGGCGTCACGCGCGCGCAGCAGCTTGGGCAGATCGGCCGGGTCGTTCTGGCCATCGCCATCGAGCGTGGCGATCCACGGCGCGCGCGCGGCCTTGACGCCGGTGCGGATGGCCGTGCTCTGGCCGCTCTGCGTCTGGTGCTGCAGCACGCGCAGTTCGGGCACCTGCGCCTTGAGCGCCTGCAGCGTGGCAAGCGTGTCGTCGCGCGAATGGTCGTCGACGTAGAGGATCTCGAACGGCACCACGCCGCGCAGGGCGGCGACGATCTCGTGGACCAGGGGAGCGGTGTTGTCCCGCTCGTTGAAGACGGGCACGACGACGGACAGGGCGGGGTTCTGCATGGGGCGCATTATCCGGTTTTTGCCGGCGGGGGACGACTGGAACGCCGCCTGCGCGTGTCACCCGCAGGCCGGGCCGGGCGCAGTAGGCCGTGTAGCCCTGTCGGAATTCGGTCGAAGGCGCCGCCGGCGGCGGCGCGAGGTCGCGGCGCTAACCTTCCGGTCTACATGCCCGCATAGTTGGGGCCACCGCCGCCCTGCGGGGCGACCCAGACGATGTTCTGGGTCGGATCCTTGATGTCGCAGGTCTTGCAGTGCACGCAGTTCTGGGCGTTGATCTGCAGGCGCTGGCCGCCGCCGTCGGCGGCGACGAACTCGTAGACGCCGGCCGGGCAATAGCGCGCCTCGGGGCCCGCATAGGTCGCCAGGTTGATCTCCACCGGCACGGCCGGGTCCTTCAGCGTCAGATGCGCCGGCTGGTCCTCGTCGTGGTTGGTGCTGGACAGGAACACCGAGGACAGCCGGTCGAAGGTCAGCTGGCCGTCGGGCTTGGGGTAGGCGATCTTCTGGTGCTGGTTGGCCGGCTCCAGGCACGCATGGTCCGGCGTGCTGTGGCGCAGCGTCCACGGCGGGTTGCGGATGCCCAGCTTGGGCAGCAGCCACTGCTCGATGCCTGTCATCAGCGTGGCCAGCGTGCGGCCCTTCTTGAACCACTGCTTGAAGTTCTTGGACTGCTGCAGCTCGGCGTACAGCCAGCTGGCCTCGAAGGCCGCCGGGTAGGCGCTCAGTTCATCGCCGCTGCGGCCTTCGCCCAGCGCCGCAAACGCGGCCTCGGCGGCCAGCATGCCGGTCTTGATCGCCGCGTGGCTGCCCTTGATGCGGCTGGCGTTGAGCGTGCCGGCCTCGCAGCCGACCAGCGCGCCGCCGGGGAAGACCAGCTTGGGCAGCGACATCAGGCCGCCGGCGGTGATCGAACGGGCGCCGTAGCCGATGCGCTTGCCGCCTTCCAGGTGCTTGCGGATCGCCGGATGGGTCTTGAAGCGCTGGAACTCCTCGAACGGGCTCAGCCACGGGTTCCTGTAGTCCAGGCCCACCACCAGGCCGATGGCGACCTTGCCGTCCTCGGCGTGGTACAGGAACGAGCCGCCATAGGTGTCCGCATCCAGCGGCCAGCCGGCGGTGTGGACCACCAGGCCTGGCGTGTGCTTGGCCGGGTCGATCTGCCAGAGCTCCTTGATGCCCAGCCCATAGGCCTGCGGATCCTTGCCGGCGTCCAGCGAGAACTTGGCCAGCAGCTGGCGGCCGAGCTGGCCGCGCGAGCCCTCGGCGAAGATCGTGTACTTGGCGTGCAGCTCCATGCCCAGCTGGAACTCGGCCGTCGGCTCGCCGTCCTTGCCCAGGCCCATGTTGCCGGTGGCCACGCCCTTCACCGCGCCGGCGTCGGTGTAGAGGATCTCGGTGGCGGCGAAGCCCGGGAAGATCTCCACGCCCAACCCCTCGGCCTGGGTGCTGAGCCAGCGCGTCAGGGCGCCGAGGCTGATGATGTAGTTGCCCTGGTTGTGGAAGCACTCGGGCAGCAGCGCATGCGGGGTCGCCTTGGCGCCGGTGTCGCTGAGGAACAGGAACTGGTCCTCGGTCACCGGCTGCTTAAGCGGGGCGCCCTTTTCCTTCCAGTCGGGGAACAGCTCGGTCAGCGCGCGCGGGTCCATGATCGCGCCGGACAGGATGTGGGCGCCGGGCTCGGAGCCCTTCTCCAGCACGCACACCGACACGTCGCGACCGGCCTCCGTGGCCAGTTGCTTGAGCCGGATCGCGGTGGCCAGGCCGCCCGGGCCGGCGCCGACCACCACCACGTCGTATTCCATCGATTCGCGGGGCCCGTACTGGGCGAGTAGCGCGTCGGGGGTCATCGGCTGTGCTCCATCGGCGGGGCATGGCGAAAGGGGCGTCATCATAGCGAAGCCAAACGCGCGTTTGAATTCACGCCCGGGCGCCGTAGACAGGTTGATTCTGCCGCTCAAGATTGATCAATGCATCGTGCGGTGCCAGATTGCGCCCCGGTACGGGCCACGTCCGTATCCGACGTCGTCCGCCAGATCTGATCGCAGGATCCCGCCATGAACACCGCTTACCGCACATCGCTCCCCGGCACCGCGCTGGACTACCTCGACGCCCGCGCCGCGGTGGAAGCGCTCGCGCCGGGCGCCTGGGCAGGGCTGCCTTACACCGCGCGGGTCCATGCGGAGAACCTGGTGCGCTGCGCCGATCCGGCGCAGCTGCCGGCCTACCTGGGCCAGCTGATCGAGCGCCGGCGCGACCTGGACTTCCCGTGGTTCCCGGTGCGCGTGGTCTGCCACGACATCCTGGGCCAGACGGCGCTGGTGGATCTGGCCGGCCTGCGCGATGCCATCGCCGAGCAGGGCGGCGACCCGGCCCAGGTCAATCCGGTGGTGCCGGTGCAGCTGATCGTGGACCACTCGCTGGCGGTGGAATGCGGCGGGACCGATCCGCAGGCGTTCGACAAGAACCGCGCCATCGAGGACCGCCGCAATGCCGACCGCTTCGACTTCATCGACTGGACGGCCAAGGCGTTCCGCAACATCGAGGTGATTGGCCCAGGCAACGGGATCATGCATCAGATCAACCTGGAGAAGATGTCGCCGGTGATCTACACCCGCGACGGCGTGGCCTTCCCCGATACCTGCGTGGGCACCGATAGCCATACCCCGCACGTGGACGCGCTGGGCGTGATCGCCGTCGGCGTGGGCGGGCTGGAGGCGGAGAACGTGATGCTGGGCCGCGCCTCGTGGATGCGCCTGCCCGATATCGTCGGGGTCGAGCTGACCGGCCGCCCGGGCGAGGGCATCACTTGCACCGACATCGTGCTGGCCCTGACCGAGTTCCTGCGCAAGCAGAAGGTGGTCGGCGCCTACCTGGAGTTCTACGGCGCGGGCGCGGCGACGCTGAGCATCGGCGACCGCGCGACCATCTCCAACATGTGCCCCGAGTACGGCGCCACCGCTGCGCTGTTCCACATCGACGACCAGACCCTGGACTACCTGCGCCTGACCGGCCGCGAAGAGGCGCAGGTGCAGCTGGTGGAGACCTACGCGCGCACCGCCGGCATCTGGGTCGACGACCTGGCCGGCGCGCAGTACGAGCGCGTGCTGCAGTTCGATCTGTCCACGGTCGATCGCACCCTGGCCGGCCCGTCCAACCCGCACCGGCGCCTGCCCACCCGCGCGCTGGCCGAGCGCGGCATCGCGGTGGACCTGGACAAGGCGCGCGAGGAGGAGGCCAACGGCCTGATGCCCGACGGCGCGGTGGTCATCGCGGCGATCACCAGCTGCACCAACACCTCCAATCCGCGCAACGTCATCGCCGCCGCGCTGCTGGCGCGCAACGCCAACGCGCGCGGGCTCACGCGCAAGCCGTGGGTCAAGACCTCGCTGGCGCCCGGTTCCAAGGCGGTGCAGCTGTATCTGGAGGAATCGGGACTGCTGCCCGAGCTGGAGCGGCTGGGCTTCGGCATCGTCGCCTTCGCCTGCACCACCTGCAACGGCATGAGCGGCGCGCTGGACCCGAAGATCCAGCAGGAGATCATCGAGCGCGACCTCTACGCCACCGCGGTGCTCAGCGGTAACCGCAACTTCGACGGCCGCATCCATCCTTATGCCAAGCAGGCCTTCCTGGCCTCGCCGGCACTGGTGATCGCCTATGCCATCGCCGGTACGGTGCGCTTCGACATCGAGAAGGACGCGCTGGGCGTCGACGCCGACGGCCAGCCGATCACGCTCAAGGACCTGTGGCCTTCGGACGCGGAGGTGGACGCGGTGGTCAAGGCCAGCGTCAAGCCCGAGCAGTTCCGCAAGGTCTATGGGCCGATGTTCGACGTGCGCGTCGAACACGGGCAGAAGATCAGCCCGCTCTACGACTGGCGGCCGATGAGCACCTATATCCGTCGCCCGCCGTATTGGGAGGGCGCGCTGGCCGGCGCGCGCACGCTGCGCGGCATGCGTCCGCTGGCGCTGCTGGGCGACAACATCACCACCGACCATCTCTCGCCGTCCAACGCCATCCTGGCCAGCAGCGCGGCCGGGGAATACCTGGCGCGCATGGGCGTGCCGGAGGAGGACTTCAACTCCTACGCCACCCATCGCGGCGACCATCTCACCGCGCAGCGCGCGACTTTCGCCAACCCCAAGCTGCTCAACGAGATGGCGGTGATCGACGGGGTGGAGACGCAGGGCTCGCTGGCGCGGATCGAACCCGATGGCCAGGTCGTGCGCATGTGGGAGGCCATCGAGACCTACATGCAGCGCGGCCAGCCGCTGATCATCATCGCCGGCGCCGACTACGGCCAGGGCAGTTCGCGCGACTGGGCCGCCAAGGGCGTGCGTCTGGCGGGGGTGGAGGCGATCGTGGCCGAGGGCTTCGAGCGCATCCACCGCACCAACCTGATCGGCATGGGCGTATTGCCGCTGGAGTTCCTGCCCGGCACCGACCGGCGCACGCTGCGCCTGGACGGCACCGAGACCTACGATGTCCTGGGCCAGCGCGCGCCGCGCGCCACGCTGACGCTGGTGGTCCACCGCAAGGACGGCAGTATGGAACAGGTGCCGGTGCGCTGCCGGCTGGACTCGGACGAAGAGGTGTCCATCTACGAAGCCGGTGGCGTGCTGCAGCGCTTCGCCCAGGACTTCCTCGAGTCGTCCAAGGCGGCCTGAGCGCGTGCTGACCACCATGCGACCGCAGCCTCCCACGCCGCCGCCAGGTCAGCTGCTCGATCGGCTGTGGAGCAAGGAAATGGGCGGCGACCGCCTGCTATTCATCGCCCGCCCCGAGGCGGCGATGCGCGAGGTCTTCGATGTCGCCACGCGCGAGCAGGGCATCCAGGCGGCCACGGGGCTGGCGATGTTCCCGCTGGTCAACTGGCACCAGACGCTGTCGGACCGCTTCATCGATTCACCGCAGACACGCGCGCTGCTGCTGCAGGCCGGTCAGGCCGTGCAGGCGCGCGGCTTCCTGCTGTCGCTGGACCAGCTGCGGGTGAGCCCCAACGCGCGCGCCAGCGCCAATATCGAGCTGTGCTGTTCGCAGCCGGTCGACGCGCTGAAGGAACTGCTGCTCGCGCTGAAGCTGGCCATCGCCGACCAGGGCCTGTTGACCAGTCGCAAGGGCCACCGCCCGCACGTGACGCTGAGCTATCGCTACGACGTCGAGGCCCGGCGCCAGCGCATCAAGCCGATCCGCGCGATCGACTGGCCGATCGAGAGTTTCGAGCTGGCCATCGGCAGCGGCGATCCCTACCGCTACCGGACCCTGTCGCGCTGGACGCTGGCGCCCGCCGCGACGCAGCCCGTGCAGGCGGCCTTTTCCCTCTGATGCAACGCGTGCCGCGCGCACGCTGAAAGGATGTCCTCATGTCGCATGTGCCGCAGATCAGGATCCCCGCCACCTACCTGCGCGGTGGCACCTCCAAGGGCGTGTTCTTCCGCCTGCAGGACCTGCCCGAGCGCGCGCAGATGCCCGGCGCGGCGCGCGATGCGCTGCTGCTGCGGGTGATCGGCAGCCCCGATCCGTACGGCAAGCAGATCGACGGCATGGGCGGCGCGACGTCCAGCACCAGCAAGGCGGTGATCGTCTCGCGCAGCGCGCGCGCCGACCACGACGTGGACTATCTGTTCGGCCAGGTGTCCATCGACAGCGCCTTCGTGGACTGGTCGGGCAACTGCGGCAACCTGTCGGCGGCGGTGGGGCCGTTCGCCATCGCCTCCGGCCTGATCGATCCGGCGAAGGTGCCGCGCGATGGCCTGTGCACGGTGCGCATCTGGCAGGCCAACATCGGCAAGACCATCGTCGCCCACGTGCCCATCACCGACGGGCAGGTGCAGGAGACCGGCGACTTCGAACTCGACGGCGTGACTTTCCCGGCGGCCGAGGTGCAGTTGGAGTTCCTCGACCCGGCCGACGACGGCGAGGACGGCGGCGCGATGTTCCCCACCGGGCATGTGGTCGACACCCTGAAGGTGCCCGGCGTGGGCAGCTTCCAGGCCACGCTGATCAATGCCGGCATCCCGACGATCTTCCTCGACGCCGCGGCGCTGGGCTACACCGGCAGTGAGCTGCAGGGCGCGATCAACGAGGACGCCGCGGCCCTGGCGCGGCTGGAGATCATCCGCGCCCACGGCGCGCTGCGCATGGGCCTGATCCGGACGCTGGACGAGGCGGCCCGGCGCCAGCACACGCCCAAGCTGGCCTTCGTCGCGCCGGCCGACAGCTACGTCGCCTCCAGCGGCAGGACCGTCGAGGCCGGCGAGATCGACCTGCGCGTGCGCGCGATGTCGATGGGCAAGCTGCACCACGCGATGATGGGCACCGCCGCGGTGGCTATCGGCACGGCGGCGGCGATTCCCGGCACGCTGGTCAACCTCGCCGCCGGCGGCGGGGCACGCAGCGCGGTGCGCTTCGGCCACCCTTCCGGCACCCTGCGCGTGGGCGCCCAGGCGCAACAGGTCGAGGGCCAGTGGCAGGTCACCAAGGCCCTCATGAGCCGCAGCGCACGCGTGCTGATGGAAGGCTGGATACGCGTCCCCGGTGACAGCTTCTGAGGCCTGGGCACCGGCGCTTCCTTTTTGCCGGCGCAACCGCCCCTTCGAATCATGTCGCGGCCTTCCTGTAGAGCGGAGCTTGCTCCGCTGCATTTCGGCCGGATCATCGGGAAGCCCCAGCGGAGTCCCCAAGACGGGGTTGCCACAAGCTCCGCCCTACAGGTGGAAGGCGCCCTTATGGCTCTTTGGCCAATGGCGGCGAAGGGCTTTCCCCGGAAAACTTCAGTCTCGCAACCATCGGCTTCAGGAAGCGAGTCATCGCCGGCGCAATGGACCCCTCGCTCGACACCCCGCAGACTGTCGCGCATGTCGAACCTGCTGCTGCCGCCTGCCATCGCCCTGCTCGGGCCCACCGCCTCGGGCAAGTCCGCGCTGGCCCTGGACTGGGCGCAGCGGCTGGGTGGGGAGATCGTCAGCGTCGATTCGGCGCTGGTCTATCGCGGCCTGGACATCGGCGCGGCCAAGCCCAGCGCCGAGGAGCGGGCGCAGGTGCCGCATCACCTGGTCGACATGCGCGATCCCTGGCAGACGTACTCGGCGGCGGACTTCGCGCTCGAGGCGCGCGCCGCGCTCGAGGCCATCCTCGCGCGCGGCCGCATCCCGATCCTGGCCGGCGGCACCGGCCTGTACTTCCAGGCGCTGACCGAAGGCCTGGCGGCCATGCCGCAGGCCGATCCCGGGCTGCGCGCCACGCTTGCCGCCGAGGCCGCCGCGCAGGGCTGGCCCGCGCTGCATGCGCAACTGGCGCAGGTCGACCCCTTGGCGGCGGCCCGGATCAAGCCCACCGATCCGCAGCGCATCCAGCGCGCGCTGGAGGTCTACCGCCTCAGCGGCAAGCCGATCAGCGCCTGGCAGGCCAAGGGTCGCGGCGACGCGCGGCTGCCCGTGCGCCTGCTCAAGCTGGCCCTGGCGCCGGCCGACCGCGCGCTGCTGCACGCGCGCATCGCGCAGCGCTTCGACACCATGCTCGCGGCCGGATTCCTCGATGAAGTGCGTGCGCTGCGGGCCCTGCCGCAGATGCAGGCTGCCCCGGCGCCGCTGGACCTGCCGGCGGTGCGCGCGGTCGGCTATCGCCAGGCCTGGGAGTTCCTGGACGGGCAGGGCAGCGCGGAGGACTTCCGCGAACGCGCCATCGCCGCCACCCGCCAGCTGGCCAAGCGCCAGTCCACCTGGCTGCGGGCGCGCCACGACCTGCGCTGGTTCGACCCGGCGACCCAGCGCGCCGGGCTGGAGGACGCGCTGGCGCTGTTCCTGGGCCGCTGAGCCGCCTTGCCGCGAAAACCGCGACATGGCGTCTGGTCAATCCGCCGGCCTTGTGTAATATCCCGTGACCGGCCGCGGTTCGGGGAGCAGTCACCGCGCCGGCCCATTACAAGAACAGTCCCATCGAAAGAATGGGCGGGAGCATTCGCATGTCCAAGGGGCAATCCCTGCAGGATCCTTTCCTCAACGCGCTGCGCCGCGAGCGGGTTCCGGTGTCGGTCTATCTGGTCAACGGCATCAAGCTGCAGGGGACGATCGAGTCCTTCGATCAGTTCGTGGTGCTGCTGCGCAATACCGTGAGCCAGATGGTCTACAAGCACGCCATCTCCACCGTGGTGCCGGCGCGCAACGTGCGCGTGGGGCCTGGCGGCGGCTATGTGCAGCCAGGTGCCGACGGCGCCGAGCCCTCGTCTGACGAGGCCGAGGACGAGTAGTCGCCAGAGTCGCCCGGTTCAGGCCGGGCGTCCATTGGTCGGATGCGCACCGCATCGCGTCCGCCCGCGGTTGAAGCGGAGGATAGTCGCCACCATCCTGTGGCCTTAGCCCGTGATTGCCGTGACCGATGCCGACTGAGTTGTTCGAACGTTCCCGCCGGGGCGAGCATGCCCTGCTGATCCAGCCGGTGCGCGGCGGAACCGCCGCCGCCTCCAGCGACGAGGATGCCGCCGAGGAGTTCACCGAGCTGGCGCGCTCGGCCGGCGCCACCATCGCCGCCCTGGTCACCGCCCGTGCCGACCGGCCCAGCCCGTCCACCTTCATCGGCAGCGGCAAGCTGGACGAGGTCAAGGCCGCGGCCGATGCCACCGGCGCCGACCTGATCCTGGTCAACCATGCCCTGACGCCGGGTCAGGAGCGCAACCTGGAAAAGGCCCTGGAGCGCCGCGTGCTGGACCGCACCGGACTGATCCTGGACATCTTCGCCCAGCGCGCGCGCAGCCACGAGGGCAAGCTGCAGGTCGAACTGGCCCAGCTCAAGCACATCGCCACGCGTCTGGTGCGTGGCTGGACCCACCTTGAGCGCCAGCGCGGCGGCTCCATCGGCCTGCGCGGCCCGGGTGAGACCCAGCTGGAAACCGACCGCCGCCTGCTGCAGAAGCGCGTGGACCAGCTGCAGAAGCGGCTGGAAAAGGTCGAGGTGCAGCACACCCAGATGCGCCGTGCGCGCGTGCGCAGCGAGCTGCCGCGCGTGGCGCTGGTCGGCTACACCAACGCCGGCAAGTCGACCCTGTTCAACGCGCTGACCGGCGCGGAGGCGTATGCCGCCGACCAGCTGTTCGCCACGCTGGATCCGACCGTGCGCCGGGTGAATCTGGCCGGCGGCGCGGTGGTGCTGGCCGACACGGTCGGCTTCGTGCGCGATCTGCCGCACGAGTTGGTCGCCGCGTTCCGCTCCACCCTGTCCGAGGCGCGCGAGGCCGACCTGCTGCTGCACGTGGTCGACGCGGCCGATCCGCTGCGCGAGGAGCGCATGGCCCAGGTCGACCTGGTGTTGAACGAGATCGGCGCTGGCGACATCCCGCAGCTGCTGGTGTTCAACAAGATCGACCGCATCGAGGGCGCACAGCCGCGCCACGACGCGCCCGAGGGCGCGCTGGACGAGACCACCGAACCGGGCACGCTGGGTCTGGCGCGCGAGCGGGTGTGGATCTCGGCGCGCGATGGCGTGGGTCTGGAACTGCTGCAGGACGCGCTGGCCCAGCGCCTGGGCCTGGAGCGCATCCGTGGCGAGGTGCTGCTGCCGTCCAGCGCCGGTCGGCTGCGCGCGCGCCTGTTCGACCTGGAAGCCGTGCGCGGCGAAGCCCACGAAGAAGCCGGCTGGCGCCTGACCCTGGACATGGCGCGCAGCGACGCGCAGAAGCTGCTCTCCCAGCCCGGCGGCGAGGCCCTGCGCCCGCTGCTGCCGGCGGTGGAAGTGGAGCAGTGGGAAGCCTGAGCGACGCTAGACGCGCTCAGACGAACAGGCTGACGCCCGGCACCACCCACAGCGCCAGCGCGGCCAGGCCGATGCCGATCACCGTGGCGGCCAGCACGTCGCTGGGATAGTGCAGGCCCAGCACCACGCGTGAGGTCGCCACGCAGGCGGTGAAAGGCAGCAGCAGCGGCGCCAGCGCCGGGTAGTGCGCCAGCGCCACCACGGTGAAGGCCACCGCATGCAGCGTGTGACCCGAGGGGAAGGAGAACTCGTCCAGCGGCGCCACCCAGGCCTGGATGCGCACGTCCGAGGCGAACGGCCGCGGCCGCCGGGTCCAGCGCTTGAGGCCCTTGTACAGCACCAGCGCAATCGCGCCGGTCGCCGCCAGGTGCGCCGCCGCGGCCAGGCCATGCCAGCCGTCGAACACGATCAGCGCGCCCATCAGCGCGTACCAGAACACGCCATCGCCCAGGCGGCTGACGATGGAGAAGAAGCGCCGCACATCGCTGCGGCGACCCAGGCGATTGGCCAGCAGGCACACGCGCGCTTCGCGCGGCAGCGAGAGTTCAGACGGCGAGCGCATCGGCGGACTCCTCCTTGCGGGAATGGGCGAGCCCGGCGAGCAGGGCATCGAAATCCGCGGCCACCTGGGCCGGCTGCAGCGCCTGGACCGCCTGGTGCGCCGCGGCGCCCATCGCGCGCAGGCGCTGCGCGTCGCCGCCCAGTTCCAGCACCGCCGCGACGAACTGCGCGTCGTCGCCGACCGCCGCCCCGTGCAGGCCATTGCGCAGATGCTCGTGCGCGGCGCCCGAGTCGAAGGCCACCGTGGCCAGGCCGCTGGCCATCGCCTCCAGGGTCACGTTGCCGAAGGTCTCGCTGCGGCTGGGGAACACGAACAGGTCGGCGCTGGCGTAGTGCCGCGCCAGCTCGGCGCCGCGCTGTACGCCGCAGAATACGAAGTCCGGATTGGCCTGCTGCAGCGCCGCCCGCTCCGGGCCATCGCCGACCCAGACCATGCGGGCTCGCGGCACGCGGGCCTGCAGCGCACGGAAGGCCTGGACCGCCAGGCCAAGGTTTTTTTCGGCCGCGATGCGACCCACCGACAGCAGCACCGGCGTGGCCTCGCCGGCGCCCCATAGCGCGCGCAGCGCGTCGCTGCGGAAGCCCGGGTGGAACTGGCCGGTATCCACCGCGCGCGCCAGCCGCTTGACCTTGCCGAAGCCCTGGCCTTGCAGCCACTGCGCCAGCTCGTGGGTCGGCACCAGCGTGGCGTTGCCGCGGTTGTGGAAACGGCGCATCCAGCCCAGCGCGACCGGCTGCAGCCAGGGCAGGCCGTAATCGCCCATGTAGTGGTCGAAGCGCGTGTGGAAGCCGGTCGCCACCGGAATGCCCAGGCGCTGGGCCGCGCGCAGCGCCGACCAGCCCAGCGGGCCCTCGGTGGCCACGTAGATCGCGTCGGGCGCGAAGGCGCGGAAGTGTTCCTTCAGCTGCAGGGGGGCCGGCAGGCCGAAGCGCAGGCCGGGATAGCGCGGCAGGCCCGCTCCGCGTACCAGCACGGTGTCCTGCGCGGTCTGCGCCGCGCCGTCCTGGCGCGGGCGCACCACGCTGACGTGGTGGCCCCGCTGGCGCAGGCCTTCCTCCAGGCCCTGCACGGTCAAGGCGACGCCGTTGACTTCCGGCGGATAGGTCTCGGTGACGATGACATAGCGCATGGGCGCCTCCCGGGTTTGACATAGGGTGGGAGGCGCGGATGCAGCGTCGATGTCAGCGCGATGTCAGTTGCATGAAAGCCGCCACGGTCGCCGTGACCCTGTGGGGCCTATGGGATCTGTGGGATCCGTGGGAGCCGCCATGGCGGCGACGGGGCTTTACCAGTAAAGCCTTCGCCGCCATTGGCCGAAAAGGCCACAAGGGCGGCTCCCACAAGGGCGGTGACTGACAGACGCCAGCCACTTCCTACCCTCATTCCCGCGAAGGCGGGAATCCAGGGACTTTCGCGCGTTGGATCGAGGTGCTGGGTTCCCACGTTCGCGGGAACGACGGGTGTGGGTTTCCTCAGGAAGGAAAGTTTGACTCCTGGGTGCAGCTGGGAGGGCCGAGAAAGCGGGGAAAGCCCGTCGCCGCCACGGGCGGCCCCCACCTGTAGAGCGGAGCTTGCTCCGCTGCTCCTCGTTCAGTTCGTGGGAAAGGCCCCAGCGGAGCAAGCTCCGCTCTACAGGCAGACCGCCGCGAGATTTGAGGAGACAGTTGCCCCCCGACCTCTTCCCTTTCGCGCAGCGAAGCGGAACCCGAAATCGCCCCGTCGCGGGTGCAGGCGCGCAGCCGCCTGGCGAGCGTCGGTGGCCTTTAGCCGAACACGGCGTCGGCCTGCAGCAGTGCGCGCAGATCGTCGTGCTTGAGCGGATGGGACAGGTAGTAGCCCTGGCCCTGGCCGACGCCGAGCGATTGCAGCGCCTCGAGCTCCTCGCGCGTCTCGATGCCTTCGGCGGTGACGTGACTGCCGGTCTGGCGGCCGAAGCCGACCAGCGCCGCGGCCATCGCCTGGCGCGCGCGATCGTGGTCGATATCGCGCGTCAGGCTGATGTCCATCTTGATGATCTCGGGGTGCAGTGTGAGGATGTGGCGCATACTGGAGTAACCGGCGCCCGCATCGTCCACCGCGAAGCGCACGCCGGCCGCGCGCAGATGCTTGATGGTCGTCTGCAGCGCCGGATAGTCCTCCACCAGCGCATGCTCGGTCAGCTCCAGCACCAGCCGGCCGGCATCGATCACATCCAGATGGCCCAGGATGTTCTGCGTGACCAGGGTCTGCGGCGAGATGTTGACCGAGACATAGAAGTCGCCCGGCATGCCGCGCAGGCCCTGCAGCGCGGTCAGCATGGCGTTGATCTCCAGGCGCATGCCCAGGCCGATCTCGTTGGCCTCGTTGAACCAGACGTCGGGCGGGCGCTTGGGCTCCATGTCGAAGCGCGACAGGCATTCCACGCCGATCAGGGCGCGGTCGTGCAGACGGTAGATGGGCTGGTACACCGTGCGCGGCTGGCCCATCTCCAGCACGCTGCTGATGCGTCGCAGCTTCTCGTTGTGCAGCCGCACCGCATCGATGTCGCCCTGGACCTGCAGGGAGACCAGTTGGGCCAGGGCGCGCATCACGTGCAGGTCGCGCTCGTCCAGCCCCGGCTTTGCCTCGAAACTGAAGCAGCAGAACGTGCCGTACACGCTGCCGTCGGAAAGCCGGATCGGCACGCTGATGTGCGAGCCGATCGGCACGCTCATGGTTTCCGGCAGCCCCATGGCCTCGGGCAGGCGGGAGGTGTCGGGGATCAGCGATGGCAGGCGACCATCGACCACCCGCGGACAGTAGCCAGCCTCCATCGGCATGGAATCGCCGCGGCTGAGCACCACACGCCCAGTGGGGTTGATGACGTGGCGGAACACGCGGTCGCGCGACCCGAACTCGGACACGAACGCCACGTCCATCTGCAGGTGTTCGCGCATGACGCCCAGGATCTGCTCGATGTTGCGGTCGATCGAAACCGACGCCGACGCGATCTGCGTCAGCACACGCTGGATAAGGTCTTCCGAGTTGTTGTGCACGATGCATGCCCTCTTGGACGTTGCCCAAGGCAAGGTGCGAGCGGGATTACGGCACTGCCGCACTTCGCCTGTTCAGGTTCCTCGAAAGTAGCATCCGTATTCGATTGAAGATGAACGCGGCGTGTTGGACACGGCAAGAATGCGTGCACGTGCGCAAACCGGCGTGACGCCGGTCGCTGAATTCAGGTGACGAAGGGCTTGAATGCCACGCCGAGGCCGGGCATGTCGTCCGATTCGCCGATTAGGTCCGCACGCAGCAGCGGGCGCGCGTCGATCCACTGCTTGTCCAGCAGCAGACGCAGCGTGTCGCCTTCGGCCGTCAGCTCCAGGGTCGGGATCGGCGCGGCGTCGTGCGCGCGGTGCAGCAGCACGGCCAGGCGCAGCAGCGCGGCCAGGCGCCGGATCGCCGGGATGCGGCGGTCCGGCAGGGCGTCGAACGCCGCCTTGGGGATGCCGCGGCGATGCGTGCGCACCAGGGCCGCCAGCATCAGCTGCTCCTGGCGCGAGAAGCCGGCGATGTCCGAATGCTCGAGCAGATAGGCGCCGTGCACGTGGTACTGGCTGTGCGCAACGGCCTGGCCGATCTCGTGCAGGCGCGCGGCCCAGTGCAGCAGGCGGGCATCGTCCTCGCCCAGGTCCCAGGCCTTGGCGACCTGTTCGAACAGCCGCTGCGCGGTGGCGTCCACGCGATCGGCCTGATCGATGTCCACGCCATAGCGCTGCATCATAGTGGCCACCGACAGTTCGCGCGGATCGTCGCTGCCGCGGCGGCCGAGCATGTCGTACAGGATGCCTTCGCGCATGGCGGCCTTGCTGACCATCATCCGGTCGATGCCCAGCGCCTGGAACGCGGCCTCCATCACCAGCACGCCGCCGGCAATGATCGGCTGGCGGTCCTTGCTCAGGCTCGGCAGGTCGATCGCGTCCACGCGCTCGGCCTGCAGCAGGCGCTCGCGCACCTGCGGCAGCGCCTCGGCGGTGATCGCGCCCTTGGTGAGCTTCATCGCCGCGCAGATGTCGCCGATGGCCTTGGCCGTGCCCGATGAGCCGATCGCCTCCTGCCAGCCCAGCGCCCGGTACTGCTGGGCGAACTGCTGCAGCTCGGCGGTGATCTCGGTCAGCGCCGACATCCAGCGCTTGCGCGAGAGCTTGCCGCCGGGAAAGAAGCGCCGCGTGCTGGCGATGCAGCCGACCTGGATGCTCTCGCGCTCCAGGGTCTGCAGGCCGCTGCCGATGATGAACTCGGTCGAGCCGCCGCCGATGTCGATCACCAGCCGGCGCGTGCCCGGCTTGGGCGGCTGCGCCTGGGCCACGCCCAGGTAGATCAGACGCGCCTCCTCGCGGCCGGACACCACCTCGATGGCATGGCCGAGCGCGGCCTCGGCCGGCACCAGGAAGCTCTGCGGCAGCGCCAGCCGGCGCACCGTGTTGGTGGCCAGCGCGCGCACGCGCGAGGCGGGCAGCTCGCGGATGCGCTGGCCGAAGCGCGACAGGCAATCGATCGCGCGCTGGTGGGCTTCCTGCGACAGGCCGCCGCGGGCGTCCAGGCCGTCGGCCATGCGCACGGTCTCGCGCAGCCGATCGATCACGCGCAGCTGACCCTGGGTATAGCGGGCCACGACCATGTGGAAGCTGTTGGACCCTAAGTCCACAGCGGCCAGCTGGTCGTTGTCCTGCAGCGGGCTGGAAAGGGTCTCGAGGAGCGTGAAAGGCATGGCGCGCATGGTAGCCGAAGCCGCTCCCTCGTCCGTGCCTCGACCGGCAGGCACGGCCTCAGAGCTTGGCCAGCAGCGTGCCCTGGGCCGAATGCGGCGCCTGGTCCGGGCCGGGCGAGAGCTTGTGGTAGACCCCGTTGGTATCCAGCTCCCAAGCGTTGGTGTTGTCGTCCAGGTAGTTCTGCAGATGGTCGCGGAACACGCGCGCGGACAGCTTCTCGTCCAGGATCGGGAAGCAGGCCTCGACCCGGTTGAGCAGGTTGCGCTCCAGCCAGTCGGCACTGGCGCAGTACAGCTCCGGATCGCCGTCGTTGCCGAACCAGTACACGCGGCTGTGCTCCAGGAAGCGTCCGACGATCGAGCGCACCCGGATGTTCTCCGACACGCCCGGCACGCCCGGGCGCACGGTGCAGGCGCCGCGCACGATCAGGTCGATCTGCACGCCGGCCTGCGAGGCGGCGTACAGCGCGCGGATCACGCGCGGCTCGTTGATCGCGTTGACCTTGATGATGATCCGCGCCGGCCGCCCGGCGCGGGCGAAGCGCGCCTCGCGCTCGATCTTCTTGATCATCCCCGGGTGCAGGGTGAAGGGCGACTGCAGCATCAGCTTGAGCTTGGTGGTCGGCGCCAGCCCGGAGAGCTGCTGGAACAGCAGGTGCACGTCGTTGCCTATGTCTTGGTTGGCGGTGATCAGCCCCAGGTCGGTGTAGGCGCGCGCGGTGCCGGCGTGGTAGTTGCCGGTGCCCAGGTGCACGTAGCGGCGCAGCTTGCGGCCCTCGCGGCGCACGATCAGCAGCATCTTGGCGTGGGTCTTGAAGCCGACCACGCCGTACACCACCTGCACGCCGGCGGCCTGCAGGCGGTCGGCCTGGCCCAGGTTGGCCTCCTCGTCGAAGCGCGCGCGCAGTTCGACCACCACGGTGACGTCCTTGCCGTTGCGCGCGGCCAGCACCAGCGCATCGACGATGGCCGAGTCCTTGCCGGTGCGGTACAGCGTCTGCTTGATCGCCAGCACGTTGGGGTCGGTGGCGGCCTGCTTGAGCAGCTCCAGCACCGGGGTGAAGGCATCGAAGGGATGGCTCAGCAGCACGTCGCCGTCGGCCACCGTCTCGAACATCGCATCGCCATCGCGCAGCTGGCGCGGGGTGAAGGGCGGGTACTTCAGCTCCGGGCGCTGCACCAGGTCGTAGACCTGGATCACGCGGTTGAGGTTGACCGCGCCGTCGATGCGGTAGACCGCGTTCTCGGTCAGGCTGAAGTTCTCCAGCAGCGTGTTGACGATGGCCTTGGGGCAGTCGTGGGCGATCTCCAGGCGCACCGCCGGGCGGTAGCCGCGGCCGGCCAGCTCATCGCGCAGGGCCAGGGCCAGGTTCTCCACGTCCTCCTCGTCCACCACCAGCTCGGAGTTGCGGGTGACGCGGAACTGGTAGGCGCCCTTGACCTCCATGCCCGGGAACAGGTCGTCCACGAACGCCGACAGCACGCTGGAGAGCAGCACGAAGTCGTGCTCGCCGCCGGACACGCGCTGGGGCAGGTGGATGATGCGCGACAGCGAGCGCGGCGCACGCACGATCGCCATGTGGCCGGCGCGGCCGAACGCGTCCTTGCCCTTGAGCACCACCACGATGTTGAGCGACTTGTTGAGGATGCGCGGGAACGGGTGCGAGGGGTCCAGGCCCAGCGGCGAGAGCACCGGCATGATCTCGTTGCGGAAGTAGGCGCGCAGCCAGCGCTTCTGGCGCGCGTTCCACACCGACTGGCTGAGCACGCGCACGCCGGCCTCGTTCAGCGCCGGGCGCAGCACCTGGTTCCAGCACTTGTACTGCGCATCGACCAGCTCGGCGGCGCGGTCGTGGATGCGCGTCAGCACCGTGGCCGGCGTCAGCCCGTCCGGGCCCGGCGGCAGGCCGAAGTCCTGCGCGTGGCGCACGGTCGCGGCGCGGATCTCGAAGAACTCGTCCAGGTTGGTGCAGCTGATGCACAGGAAGCGCAGCCGCTCCAGCAGCGGCACGCTGCCATCCAGCGCCTGGGCCAGCACGCGGAAGTTGAAATCCAGCTGCGACAGCTCGCGGTTGAAGTACAGCGAAGGATCGCGCAGCGGATCTGCAGCTTCAAGGGTCGGCTCGACGGCGGCGATCATGCGGGAAGGCTCTGGGGGAAGGGGAAGGCGGACTCACGGGGCTGCACGCGCGCCGGGCCGAAGTGGACCGAGAAGGTGCTGCCCTGGCCGACGGCGCTCTCGATCTCCAGCCGCGCCTGGTGCAGGTTCAGCACATGCTTGACGATGGACAGGCCCAGGCCGGTGCCGCCGCTCTCGCGCGAGCGGCTGGTCGAGACGCGGTAGAAGCGCTCGGTGATGCGCGGCAGGTGCGCGGCCGGGATGCCGTAGCCGGTGTCGCGCACGCTCAGCACCGCGCCGGCGCCCTCGTGGGCCAGGCCGATGGTGATCGTGCCGCCGGCCGGGGTGTAGCGCACCGCGTTGCTGACCAGGTTGGAGAAGGCGCTGTGCAGCTCCTTGTTGGAGCCGCGCAGGTCGATGTCGCCGCTGTCTTCCACCACGATGGTCTGGCGGCCGCGGCTGAGCGCCTCGGCCTCGCGGCGCAGCGTGGCCAGCATCGGCGCCATGGCGATGGCCTCGTCGGCCAGGCTGTCCTGCACTTCCAGGCGCGAGAGCGTCAGCAGGTCCTCGACCAGCTGGGTCATGCGCGCGGACTGCTTCTGCATCTCGTCCAGGATCGGCTTCCACTCGGGCATCTCGTCGGCGTCGAGCATGTCCAGGTAGCCGTGCACCACGGTCAGCGGCGTACGCAGCTCGTGGCTGACGTTGGCCACGAAGTCGCGGCGCATTTCCTCCAGCCGGTTGAGCTTGCTGACATCGCGGGCCACCAGCAGCCAGTACTGGTCCGAGTAGGGGATCAGGCGCAGGTTCAGGCGCAGGTCTGGGTTGATCGGCGAGGCCGCGTCGAGCATCGGCTCGGCGTTGCGCCCGGCGCTGAGCCAGTGCGCCATCGGCAGCGGCTGCAGGCGATCGACCACCGGCGCATGCAGGTCGGCGGGATGGCGCAGGCCCAGCAGCGTGGTGCCGGCCTTGTTGAACCACTGCACGCGCTGGCTGTTGCGGTCGATGACGACCACTGCGTCCGGCAGGGCCGCCGCGGCGGCGCGATAGGCGCGCAGCATCGCCAGCAGGCGTCGCTTGCGGGTGCGCATCTCGACCTGGCCCCGGTGCAGCAGGCGGTCCAGCTCGTTCCACACTCCGTCGCCTTCGGCCGGCTTGATCCGCGCGCGCGCCGTCAGCCGGCGCAGCACCGCCCGCAGGCGCAGGAACTGCCAGGCCACCACGCACAGCGCGCCCACCGCCAGCACCGGCCAGAACGCGCCCGCCAGCCAGCCGGCGACCGCAACGATCAGGAGCAGGGTGGCGAGGCGGAACAGGGTGCGGTTCCAGGCCGAGCGCAGGTGCTGAGGCATGTGGGGATTGTGAGTCAGAACATGTGACAGGGCGAGCAGCGCAAGGCGAGGCACGCGTGTGGGGGAACGTGGCACGAGCGGGGCGGACGCCCCAGTCGCGGGGCGGCCCACTCGTTACCTATTTCCCTCGTTACGGGCCTTAAGTGGACACCGAGAAGCGGTAGCCCGAGCCGCGCACGGTCTGCACCATGTTGTCCACGCCGTGCGGTTCGAGGGTCTTGCGCAGGCGGCGGATATGCACGTCCACGGTGCGCTCCTCCACATAGACGCTGCCGCCCCAGACGTGGTCGAGCAGCTGGGTGCGGGTATAGACGCGCTCGGGGTGGGTCATGAAGAAGTGCAGCAGACGGTACTCGGTCGGGCCGATCGGCACCGGCGTGTCCTCGGCGAACACGCGGTGGGCGGCGCCGTCGATGCGCAGCGCGCCCAGGGCGATGCTGCCGTCCTCCTCGTCCTCGCGCGAGCGGCGCATGACCGCGCGGATGCGGGCCAGCAGTTCGCGCGCCGAGAAGGGCTTGACCACGTAGTCGTCCACGCCGGCCTCCAGGCCGCCGACGCGGTCGTTCTCCTCGCCGCGCGCGGTGAGCATGATGATCGGCACCTCGCGGGTCAGGGCGTCCTTGCGCCAGCGACGGGCCAGCTCCAGGCCGCTGGTGCCGGGCAGCATCCAGTCCAGCAGGATCAGGTCGGGCACCTTGTCGGCGATGGCGCCCTGCGCCTCGCGGGCGTCGCCGGCATGCACCGGCTCGAATTCGCCCTTGCGCAGGGCGAAGGCCACCATGTCACGGATGGCGGGTTCATCATCGACGATCAGGATGCGCTTCTGCACGGGACGGGAGCCGGACGGATTGGGGACGTGCGGCAGTAGACGACAATTTTGTGACTCGATTGTGACACCCGCCGCGGACCGGTGCGCCCGAGGCCTCAGCGGTTGCGGTCCAGGTCCGGATCCTTGACCCCGGCATCGCGCAGGGCCAGCACCTCCGGGGTGATGGCCGCGATGCGGGCGTCGATGCGGGCGCGGGCGTAATAGTCCAGCGCCTCGCGCTTCTTCAGATTGCTGAGCTGTGTCAGGGCCTGCTCGGGGCGGCCGTTGAGGTAGGCGACCTGGGCGTAGGCCTCGCCGGCCCGGACGCTGTCGCCGGCCAGCTCGCAGGCGCGGGCGTAGGCCTGCTGGAAGATCGGGTCCTGCGCGCTGGCGTCCAGCAGCGGCTGCAGCACGGCCTGGGCCTGCTGGCCGCCGGCGCGGTCGCCCTGGCCGTTGAGCACCTGGGCGTAGCCCAGGGCCACGGCGCGGCTGTTGGGCGTGCGCGCCATCAGGTCCTTAAAGCGCGCCTTGGCCCCGGGCACGTCGCCGGCCCGGGCCTGGGCCTCGGCCAGGCCGATGCCCAGCCACTGGTTGCCGGGCGCGCGCTGCAGCAGCTGGGTCAGGGCGGCCACGGCGGCGCCGGGCTGGTTGTTGCGCAGTTGCGCCAGGGCCAGGCCGTACTGCTGGGCCTCGCTCAGTTCGCCGGTGCTGCGGCGGATGCTCTCGTACTCGCGGATGGCCTGGTCGGGCGTGTTGGCGCTGAGCACGCGCAGGCGCTCCTTGGCCCACTGGAACAGCCCGGTCGCGCCGTTGTCGAAGCTGGCCGGCGGCAGGGTCACCTGGAAGGGCAGCAGCGGGTTGTTGCTGCGCGCGCCGGCGGCGTAGTCGCCCTCACGCGGACTGGATTCGACGATCTTGCCGCCCGGGGTGCTGACGGTGGTGATGACGTTCTTCTCGCGCTTGATCCGCTCGGCGCGGTCGTGCGCCTCGCTGATGCGCGAACTGGTGACCGGGTGGGTCTGCAGATAGTCGGGCGTGCGCTCGCGTTCGCCGCCCTTGTTGGCGCGCATGGCCTGGTCCATGCGGCTGAAGAAGCCGGCCATGGCATCGGGGTCGTAGCCGGCGCGGGCCAGGGTCTGGATGCCGATGCGGTCGGCCTCGGACTCGTTGGAGCGGGTGTAGTCGATCTGGCGCTGCTGCATCAGCCCCATGCCGCTGATCACCGCGGCCTGGGTCGCATCGCCGCTGGAATGGCCGCCGGCCGCCTGCGCGGCGATGATCGCGCCCAGCATGCCCAGCAGGATCGGGATCTGGTCGCGCTGGGCGCGCTCGACGCTGCGCAGCACGTGCTGCTGGGTGACGTGGGCGATCTCGTGCGACAGGACCGCCGCCACTTCGTCCTCGCGCTCGGCGGTCAGCACCAGGCCGGAATTGACCGCGATGTAGCCGCCCAGCGTGGCGAACGCGTTGATCTGCCGGTCGCGCAGCATGAAGAAGGTGAAGGGCTGCGAGGGGCGGTCGCTGTTGGCCGCCAGCTTGCCGCCCACGCGGTCCAGCCAGTCGTCGATCAGCGGGTCGTCCAGCAGATAGCCGTAGTTGCGCAGTTCGCGCAGGGTCATGGCGCCGTACTGCTGCTGGCGGGCGGGGGTGAGCAGTTCACCGGCCGATGAGCCGATATCGGGCAGCCTGTCGGCCTGGGCGAACGCCAGTGGTGCGGCGATCAGCGTGGTCAGGGCAGTGGCCAGCAGGGTCAGGCGCACGCGGTCGATCCCTCGATGCATCGGCGGAAATCCGCGCAGCATGGCGGTGCGCCTGTGCCCCGGGGTGAATCCGTCGTTAATCCGCAGCGTTGCATTGCGCCCTCTGATCCGCCGGTGACATGCCACCATGATGCGTCTTCAGACCTTCCCACGTGCCGAGAATTCCCCATGAGCGCACCCCAGATCACTTTGTATTCCACCGCCGTGTGCCCGTACTGCGTGGCCGCCAAGAATTTCCTCAAGTCCAAGGGCCAGACCTGGACGGAGGTGCGCATCGACACCGATCCGGCCGAGCGCGAGAAGATGATGGCGCGCACCCGGCGCACCAGCGTGCCGCAGATCTTCATCGGCGAGACCCACGTCGGCGGCTACGACGACATGATGGCGCTGCACCGCGCCGGCAAGCTCGAGCCGCTGCTGGCCGGAGACGCGGCATGAGCCAGGGCGGGGAGACCGAGGCCGACCGCGTCCAGGCCTTCACCGAGTTCCGCCAGCGCATGAATCAGCGCATCCTGGCCGAGCCCAACCAGGTCGTGCGCCGGTTCTTCGCGCTCGATACGCAGACCTACCAGGCCGGCGCGCTGGACGTTAAGACCAAGGAGCTGCTCGGTCTGGTGGCCTCGATGGTGCTGCGCTGCGACGACTGCATCAGCTATCACGTGGCCCAGTGCAAGGAGGTCGGCGTGACCCGCGAGGAGTTCTTCGAGACCTTTTCGGTCGGGCTGGTGGTGGGCGGTTCGATCGTGATCCCGCACCTGCGCCGCGCCGTGGATTTCCTCGACCAGCTCGAAGGCGGCGCACCGGCGCCTGCCGCGCACGATCACGGCTGACGGGCGGTTCTTTTGCTGGTCGGGGCGCTCGGCGCGAGCGCCTTGCCGCTTGCAAGGGCTGCGGTTCGGCTTCGACGAGGCAACGGCCGGTCGGGCGGTGTCCGCCTTTCTCTCGGTCGGGTCATCTGCCCCGCGTTACATCCCCCTATCGTCGTTCCAGCGAGCGCGGGAACCCGGGGCTTTCGCTCGGAGTATCAAGATCAGAGTTCTTCTCGCAGTAGTGGGATCGCGTTTCCGTTGAGCGTCTGGCTTCGGAGGGGCAGCGGTCCGGCGGGCGGGGGCCGCTTATCCCTCAATCAGGGCATCCTGCCCTGATTCGGGCGCTCGGCGTCCTGCCTCGCTAGGCGCGGCCCCCGCCCG
>NZ_JBBCKO010000005.1:0-285147 GCF_037153335.1 Pseudoxanthomonas sp. USHLN014 | reverse complement strand
GTTCGAATACATCGAGCGGTTCCACAACCCGAGGATGCGACGAAGGGTCGCCAGGCAAGACCAGAAGTTCTCAGCCCTTTTACAACCGTCCGTGATTTCGGGGTAGAACCCCAGGTTGTTTTCTGGTCCCCCGGTTGTTGGCTGGACATGCTTCGGACAAACGGGATCGCCTCCGCGGCACACATCTGTTCGAGCGCCTGCTCAAGCCGTCCACGGAGCTCCCGTGTCGCCAGCAGGACCTCGATGCCTTCCGTGATGCCGAGCCTGCCTTGCGTCTCGACAGAAATCGAAAGCGTAAGGACGTCGCCAAGCAGGGACACTTTCTCCAAGCCCCCATAGCAGGACTCGGATCCACCGCCGATTTCCAGGTGGACATGATCCATCTGCAGATGCCTGTCCTGTTCGTCGTAGGCCTTTGCGTTCTGCAGGATCAGGTGACGCGAAGGCGCAGCGGCGTCATCGGCCAGCCCAACCACCACACAGTCGTCGTCTTCCTCGACCGACACGACTTCCGCCGTGAATTTGTAGATCATTGGAATCCTCTCCGCCGGGCCGGCCCATCAACGTCGATCGGTCTGTTTTTCAGGACCCACGCGTGGGGGCGGAAAAGGAGAAGCCACCCACTCCGGGTGATAGCGCTCCCTGTACTCGTCTTGGACGACCCCTCGATTCACGTAACGGTCGTGGCTGGCGCCAAGCGCGTCCCTCGCGAACGCCATGGCGCGCTCGATGGAGTCGAATGTCCATTCGTCCCCGAACGGAAGATCCGGGTCGGTCGCCTCGAACTCGTAGAGATCGATGAAATCTGGGGTGCCGTTGTCGAACACCTCGCAGAGGCGGACCCTCCAGCAATCCGGGCCAGGGCGTTCGATGGAGATATAGCGGATCACGCATTGATCCCGCTCATGGCGCTCAGGCAGCAACTGTTCGACCTCGCGGCCAGCGGCAAGATTGGTTCTGACGTCCAGGTCGGTGAGATGGCGCATCGGTCCTCCAGGAAGGGCTATCCAATCCTTACTTTTCCACACTGCCTGATTGCCACTGGGCTCTGGCCTGATGGAGGCTCAATTTGTTGGCACCGCCGGCGAGGTCCGGATGCTCCGACTGAACCGGGTCGTCCTCCCAATTGCACACATCACAAATCTCATATCCGCCCGACTCGCCAATCGTCCGATGTCCACAGCAGGGACAGGGCATCAAGGTATCGTTGATCTCGTTTGTGCTCATGGCTTGTCCTGGTCGTCCTTGCCGCCCGGAAATCTCGCCCCTACGTGAATCTCCGCGGTGCATGACAGTATCGGATCCGCCGATCCTGCCAGGACAGGCGGAAGCTCGTCGCAGAAAGGCCTGCCTGATAGGCATTGGCTGATTCTGGTATCTACGACATCGTCGGTCTGGACATTGTGCCGCCTTGCTGACCATCCCCGTAATGACGTTGACGACAGCATGCGCGCTTCGAGCTGCGCGGTTACACCTTGGCACAGAACTCGCTCGTTCTATCAGCGATCCTGGCCTCGTGCAGCCATTTGTCAGGGGATGAGTGGCGCGGCCCGGGACAATGCGGGCTTGGCCCCGTGCTGACGCATTGCGATACCCCGCTTCACGGGGTTCCTTTGACCGGCCAAGAGCCAAAACCATTACTGGGGGCGGTCTCGGCAGCAGACAGGACTTCCTGTGACTTGAACCTGGTGGGCCCACCAGGATTCGAACCTGGAACCAAAGGATTATGAGTCCTCTGCTCTAACCGTTGAGCTATAGGCCCGCTGCGGGGGCGGGCATTGTAGCGTCCGGGGCGCTCGCGTCGATGTGGTTGGGGGGTGGTGGCGTAGACCGCGTCTGGGCGAGCTGCGCTCTGGCGCTGGTTGCGGTCGAGCGTTGTGTGGAGCGCGGGGACCGGCGGGCGGGACGGGTCCCCTACATGGATGACGCCTGGGCGTGCGGTGCTCAGTCGCGTCGAGCACTCCAGAAAAAGCGAAGACGCCAGAGGTTCGGCATCTCTGGCGCGGCCCGGCTTCTTTGTCATCTCTGACACATCCAGTCGATGTCAGGCATCTGCGCTGCGGCAAGCCGGGCCGGGCCGCTTTGCGCATCGTCATTGCTGCTGCGCAGCACGCGCGAATGCGGGTTTGCAGCTTGCAATCAGCACCGCGGCTGCTATCGTGCAATCGATTGCATGGGGAGGCTCATGCGGCGTCATGTCCGGTTGGGAGGCCGAGGCGATGGCACGAAGCGACAGTGCGCGGGGCTTGGGCTGGATCTACGCGGAGGGTGAACCTTCTCCGTGGCGGGGGCGCTTTTTTTCTCGTTCCAGTGTCCAGCCCGCTGTGGCAATACGCGGGCTGAGGTCTGTGGCCGTTGCCCTCTCGCTGCGGCATGGCCGGCACTCGCCCCAGGCGCGCGCCCTGACCCAGGAGCGCCCCGCATGAACAACGGTCCCACCCGCCGCGATCTGCTGCGCATGGGCGTGCTGGCCGGCGTCGGGCTCGCTTCCTCCGCGTTGCTTCCTGCGTGGGCCGCGGCCCCTGCGGCGGCGCCGTCCGCGCCCAAGGGCCGGCTGAAGCAGTCGGTGGCGCGCTGGCTGTTCCAGCAGCCCATCGACCAGCTGTGCGTGACGGTCAAGCAGGTGGGCCTGTCGGCCATCGATCTGGTCGGGCCCGAGGAGTGGCCGGTGCTGAAGGCGCACGGCATCGACAGTCCGATGTGCAACGGGGCGGAGATCAGCCTGAAGCAGGGCTTCGCCGGCACCGAGTTCCATGACGAGCTGGTCGCGCGCTACACGCGCCACATCGACCTGGTCGCCGACGCGGGCTATCGCAACCTGATCTGTTTCTCCGGCAACCGCAACGGCATGGACCCACTGCAGGGCATGCGCAATGCCGAGGTTGGGCTCAAGCGGGTGCTGGGCCATGCCGAGAAGCGCGGGGTGGTGCTGGTGATGGAGCTGCTGAACTCGCGCGTGGACCACGCCGACTATCTGTGCGACCACTCGGCCTGGGGCGTGGAGCTGTGCAAGCGCATCGGCTCGCCCAACTTCGGCCTGCTGTTCGACATCTATCACATGCAGATCATGGAAGGCGACATCATCGCGAGCATCCGTCGCAACCATGAATACTTCGTCCACTACCATACCGCCGGCGTGCCCGGACGGCATGAGCTGGACGACACCCAGGAGCTCAACTACGCCGCCATCTGCCGCGCGATCCGCGACACCGGCTTTGGCGGCTACGTGGCGCACGAATTCAGCGCCGCCCATACCGACCCGATCGACGCGCTGCGCCAGGCCATCGCCCTGTGCGACGTGTGAGAGACCCACTATCCACCGAGGGAAGCAGTCACCCATGGCAGACAACCACTACGACGCGATCGTCGTCGGCTCCGGCATCAGCGGCGGCTGGGCCGCCAAGGAGCTGACCGAGCGCGGCCTGAAGGTCCTGATGCTCGAGCGCGGCCGCAACATCGAGCACATCAAGGACTACGTCAACGCGGGCAAGGAGGCCTGGGACTATCCGCATCACGACACGCCGACCCAGCAGATGAAGGCCGATCATCCGGTCCTCAAGCGCGACTATCCGCTGTCGGAGAGCACCTACGGCATGTGGGCCGACGAGAAGGACTGCCCCTATACCGAGACCAAGCGCTTCGACTGGTTCCGCGGTTACCACGTGGGTGGGCGCTCGCTGATGTGGGGACGGCAGAGCTATCGCCTGTCCGACATCGACTTCGGCGCCAACGCGAAGGAGGGCATCGCGGTGGACTGGCCGATCCGCTACGCCGACATCGCACCCTGGTACGACCACGTCGAGCGCTTCGCCGGCATCGCCGGCACGACCGAGGGGCTGGACGTGCTGCCCGACGGGCAGTTCCTGCCGCCGATCCCGCTGAACATCGTCGAGCAGGACGTGGCCGCGCGCCTGAAGAAGGCCTTCGGCGGCACGCGCCACATGATCCACTCGCGCACGGCCAACATCACCCAGCCCAAGCCCGAGCAGGGCCGGGTCAACTGCCAGTACCGCAACAAGTGCATCCTGGGCTGTCCGTTCGGCGCGTATTTCTCGACGCAATCGGCCACGCTGCCGGCGGCGATGGCCACCGGCAACCTGACGCTGCGGCCGTTCTCCATCGTCAAGGAAGTGCTGTACGACAAGGACCGCAAGCGCGCCAAGGGCGTGGAGATCATCGACGCGGAAACCGGGCAGACCTACGTCTACACGGCCAAGGTGGTGTTCCTCAACGCCTCGGCCTTCAACTCGACCTGGCTGCTGATGAACTCGGCCACCGATGTGTGGGAAGGCGGGCTGGGTTCGTCCTCCGGTGAGCTGGGCCACAACGTCATGGACCATCACTTCCGCGTCGGCGCCTCGGGCCGGGTGGATGGTTATGAGGACAAGTACTACTACGGGCGCCGGCCGTGCGGCTTCTACATCCCGCGCTTCCGCAATCTGGGCGAGGAGCGGCGCGACTACGTGCGCGGCTTCGGCTACCAGGGCGGCGCCAGCCGCACCGGCTGGTCGCGCGACATCGCCGAGCTCAACATCGGCGCCGACCTCAAGCAGGCGCTGACCGTACCGGGCGAATGGCGCATCGGCATGACCGCCTTCGGCGAGATCCTGCCCTACCACGACAACACCATCAGCCTGAACCGTAACGTCAAGGACAAGTGGGGCCTGCCGGTGCTGGCGATGGACGTGTCCCTGCGCGAGAACGAGCACGCGATGCGCAAGGACATGGGCGCCGACGCGGCCGAGATGCTCGAGGCCGCCGGCGTCAAGGACGTGGAGGTCTACGAGAGCGACTACGCGCCGGGCATGGGCATCCACGAGATGGGCACCGCGCGCATGGGCCGCGACCGCAAGACCTCGGTGCTGAACATGCACAACCAGGTCTGGGATGCGCCCAACGTGTTCGTGACCGACGGGGCGTGCATGACCTCGGCGGCCTGCGTGAATCCATCGCTGACCTACATGGCGCTGACCGCGCGCGCGGCCGACCATGCCGTGCGCGAACTCAAGGCGGGGAACCTGTAATGCAACGACGCGAACTGCTCAAGATGATCACCGCCGCCACCGGCATGGCCATGATCGGCCTGCCCTCGGTGGTGTTCGGCCAGGCCCAGCTGCCGGTGCCGCCGGCCAACAACGCCTTCTCCAAGACGCAGGTGGCGCTGCTGGACGAGATCGCCGACACCATCCTGCCGCGCACCGACACGCCCGGCGCCAAGGACGCGGGCGTGGGGTTGTTCATGGCCCGCTTCGTGACCGATTGCTACGACCCGCAGCAGCAGGCGGTGTTCCGCGCCGGCCTGGCCGATCTGGACAAGCGGGCCAAGGGCGGCTTCCTGGCGCTCAAGCCGGCCCAGCGCACCGAGCTGCTGGACAAGCTGGCCGCCGAGGCCCGGGCCGCCAGCCCCGATCCGAAAAAGGCCGACGACGAGGGCGCCGACAGCGCGGCGATCCCGCCGCATTACTTCACCATGATCAAGCAGCTGGTGCTGTTCGGCTTCTTCACCTCCGAGGTGGGCGCGACCAAGGTGCTGCGCTACGTGCCGGTGCCGGGCCGCTTCGACGGCGATCTGCCCTACGAGCCGGGCACCCCGGCCTGGGCGACCTGAAGGCCAACAACGCGCGATGCCAGGGCATCGCCCAAGGGAGAGCAAGATGAGCAAGCAAGCGATCGCGATGCTGGCCTGTGCGCTGGCCGCCGTGCCGGCGTGTGCGCAGCAGACGCAGGGCGACCCGGCCAAGACCGAGGTGTGGAAGCCGGTGCCGGCGGTCGTGGCCACGCCGGTGGGCGCGGCGCCGTCCGATGCGGTGGTGCTGTTCGACGGCAAGGACCTGTCGGCCTGGGAGGGCGAGGACGGCGGCAAGCCGGGCTGGAGCGTGGCCGATGGCGCGGTCACCGTGGTGCCGGGCAGCAAGGGCATCCGCAGCAAGAAGAGTTTCTGCGATGTGCAGCTGCACGTGGAATGGCGCACGCCGACCGAGACCAAGGGCCTGGAAGGGCAGAACCGCGGCAACAGCGGCATCTTCCTGCAGGACCGCTACGAGTTGCAGGTGCTGGACAGCTACCAGAGCGCGACGTATTCCAACGGCCAGGCCGGTTCGATCTACAAGCAGGCCATCCCGCTGGTCAACGCCTCGCGCGCGCCGGGCCAGTGGCAGACCTACGATGTGATCTGGACCGCGCCGCGCTTCTCGCAGGGCGGCGGCCTGACTGCGCCGGCGCGCATCACCGTTCTGCACAACGGCGTGCTGGTGCAGAACGACACGGTGATCGCGGGCAAGACCGAATACATCGGCGCCCCGTCCTACGCACCGCATGGCTGCGCGCCGATCTTCCTGCAGGACCACAACGCCAAGGTGAGCTACCGCAACATCTGGGTGCGGGAGCTGTAGCCGGTTCGACTCGCCAGCGGCGTCATTGCACCCATCCGTAGAGCGGAGCTTGCTCCGCTGGGGCTTTCCCGACGATCCCGGCGAAGAGCAGCGGAGCGAGCTCCGCTCTACAGGGAGGGAGCGACTCGATCTGAGACAGTTGCTCAAACAAAGGCATCGCTTCAGAAGCCGATCGCCGCGATGCCGGCCAGGACGACGACCGCGCCGGTAACGCGGCGCGCGAGATGGTCCTCGCCGAACAGCAAGCAGGCGAGCAGGGCGCCGATGACGATGGACGACTCGCGCAGCGGCGCGACCAGCGCCACCGGTGCGCGCTGCATGGCGGTGAGCACCAGCAGGTAGGCCAGCGGCGAGAACAGCGCCACCACCAGGATCGGCCTGGCGTCGCTGCGCAGGGTCGCCGCCAGCCGCTGCCTGCGGCGCAGCGCCAGCGGCATCATGATCAGGCCCTGCAGCAGCAGGGTGCCGGCGTAGTAGCTCGCCGGCGCCAGGCGCCAGGTGGTGACCGCGTAGCTGTCCCAGAGCGTGTAGGCCGCGATCGCGGCCCCGGTCGCGCCACCCCAGAGCATTCCCGGCAGCGCATGCCGGCTCCCTGTGCGGAAGGGATTGCCGATGACGACGAGGATGCCGGCGACGATGAGCAGCGCGCCCAGTACCGCCACCGGTGTCAGGCGTTCGCCCAGCACCAGCACCGCGAAGCCCATCGTCAGCATGGGCCCGGTCGCGCGCGCCACCGGATACACCACGCCCAGCGCGGCGCGGTCGTAGCCGGCCTGCAGCGTCAGCGAATATGCCGTGTGCAGCCCTGCCGAGAGGACCGATGCCAGGACCAGCCGCGCATCGAAGGGCTGCTGCTCGCGGATCGCCATCGCAATGCCGAGCGGGACGAACAGCAGCGTGGACGCCCAGGTATAGGCCCAGACGAACAGGAAGGCGTCGCCGCGCTTGGACTTGGAGGCGAGGTTCCATACCGCGTGCGCCCCGGCCGCGCCGAGGACCATCGCGACCGTGCCAGGCGACATCAGGACAGGTCGGGCAGATCGATGCCCGCCCGCTCCGCGCGGCGCGTGCGCGCCGGATCGCGCAGCGCGAGCGCGGCGACCAGCGCATCGACGACGACCAGCTGGGCCAGCCGGCTGCCCGCCGCGGCCATCTGCGCCGGCAGCGGTGGCCCGCCGACGACCAGCGCGATATCGGCCAGCTTCGCCAGCGGCGTGCCGTACTGGTTGCTGATGGCGATGAGCGAGGCACCGGCGGAGGCGGCCGCATCGGCGATGGCGAGCGTGGTGGCGGTGCGCCCCGTCGAACTCACGACGATCACGGCATCGCCTCGGCCGAGCAGGCGCACCGCGATCATCGCCGACAGATGATCCGCGATGCCGATGGTGGTGACGCCGACCGCGCGCAGGCGGAAGACCGCATCGGCGGCCACCGTTGCCGAAGGCCCGGCGCCGAAGACGATGACCTGGCGCGCGGCGTGCAGGACGCCGACCGCCTTGCCCAGCGCCGCCGGTTCCACCGCGCCACCGAGCGCGGTCAGCGCATCGGTGCCCGCGCGGATGGAGGCCTCCAGCACGGCGGCCAGCGGCGCATCGGCGGCGAGCGCGGCGGGAGGCGCGAAGAAGCCGGCGGTGCCGCGGGCGCGCGCGATCTCGAGCTTGAGTTCGGTGAAGCCGGCGAAGCCGATCGCCCGCGCGGCGCGCACCACGCTCGGCGGCGACACGCCGGCGCGTGCGGCGACCTCCGCGGTGGTGCTGGCGCCCACGAACAGCGGATCGGCCAGCAGCAGCGCGGCGACCTTGGCCTCGCTCGCGGCGAGATCGCCGCAGCGCGCCTGGATGCTGCCGAGCCACTGGCCGAGCCGTCCTTCCGCCTGCGTAACGGAGTTACCTTTTTTCCTGCTCATATGGAATATGTTACATATCCGACTCGGCCCGCGCGACTGGCGCGTAAGCAAGCCCTTCCCACCAAGCAACAGGTGCGCGATGTACAGGCAGTCCAATCCTTCCGACATTACCGTCGCAGTTGTCGGCCCCGGCGCCATCGGCACCACGGTCGCGGCGATGCTGCACGAGGTCGGCCGCACGCCCCTGCTGTGCGGCCGCACGGCCCGCGATCAGCTCTGGCTGCAGGACGGCGATCGCCGCATCGGCGTTCCTGGGCCGGTGCTGACCGACCCCGCGCGGTGCGATCGCAGGGTCGACCTGGTCTTCCTGGCGGTGAAGGCGACGCAGAACGCGGCAGCGGCGCCGTGGCTCGCGGCGCTGGGCGGCCCGCGCACGGTGGTGTGCGCGCTGCAGAACGGTGTCGAGCAGGTCGACTCGCTCGCGCCGCACTGCCCGCAGGGACGGATCGTGCCCGCGGTCGTGTGGTTCCCCGCACAGGCGCAGGCCGATGGCAGCGTCCGCCTGCGCGCGCCGGCGCGCCTCAGCCTGCCGGAAACGCCCTATGCCGGCGTCGTCGCCGAGGCGCTGCGCGGCACCCGCTGCGCCATCGAGCTGGTCGCCGACTTCCGTACCGTTGCCTGGCGCAAGCTGCTGCAGAACGCGGTGGCCGGCCTCATGGCGCTGACGCAGCGCCGCTCCGGCATGTTCGCCCGCCCGGACATCGCCGGACTCGCCCTGGCGTATCTGCGCGAAGGCCTCGCCGTGGCGCGGGCCGAGGGCGCCGCACTCGGCGACGAGGTGCCGCAGGCGATCCTGGAGAAGTTTCAGTCCTCGCCGCCCGATCTGGGCACCTCCATCCTCGGCGACCGCCAGGCCGGCAGGCCGCTGGAATGGGACATCCGCAACGGTGTCATCGCCCGCCGCGGCCGCGCCCACGGCATCCCGACCCCCGTCAGCGACATCGTGGTGCCGCTCCTGGCCGCGGCCAGTGACGGACCAGGCTGATCTGTTCGGCGGCCTGCTCCCACCTGTAGAGCGGAGCTTGCTCCGCTGGGGCTTTCCCGATGATGGCCGAAGCGCAGCGGAGCAAGCTCCGCTCTACAGAAATGGCGCGACGTGGAAGGCATCAGAGGCCGTGATGACCACGACCTGCAAAGAACGACGGCGCCCGAGGGCGCCGTCGTTCCGGTCCTGTGCCTGCGTGCCGCGCCTCAGCGCTTCACATCGGCCGGCAGATGCTCGACCAGATAGGCCGCGCCGGCCTTATCCCGACGCCAATCAGCGACATCGTGGTGCCGCTCCTGGCCGCGGCCAGTGACGGTCCAGGCTGATCTGTTCGGCGGCCTGCTCCCACCTGTAGAGCGGAGCTTGCTCCGCTGGGGCTTTCCCGATGATGGCCGAAGCGCAGCGGAGCAAGCTCCGCTCTACAAAAATGGCGCGACGTGGAAGGCATCAGAGGCCGTGATGACCACGACCTGCAAAGAAAGACGGCGCCCGAAGGCGCCGTCGTTCCGATCCTGTGCCTGCGTGCCGCGCCTTAGCGCTTCACATCGGCCGGCAGGTGTTCGACCAGATAGGCCGCGCCGGCCTTGACCACGGCGGCCGGGTCGCGCGGGTTGTCGTGCTCGATGATGTACCACTTGACCCCGGCGCGATCGGCGGCGGGCAGGATCGCCTTCCAGTTCAGCACGCCGTGGCCGACAGCGGCGAAGCCGCTCTCATCGACGGCCTGGCCTTCCGGCGCATTGTCCTTGGCGTGCACCGCGTACAGACGGCCCTTGAGCTTGCCCAGGTACACCACCGGATCGTTGCCCGAACGCGCCACCCAGGCCAGGTCCAGCTCGGACTTCAGTGCCGGGCCGGCGCCCTCGAGCAGCAGCTCCAGGCCGGTCTTGTCGCCGAAGCGGACGAACTCGAAGTTGTGGTTGTGATAGGCCAGCGTCATGCCCTGCGCCTTGAGCGTGGCGGCCAGCTGGCCCAGCGACTTGCCCAGCGCGGTCCAGCCCGCGGCGTCCTTGGGCCGGTCGGCATCGTCCAGATAGGGCACCACCAGCACGCGGTTGCCGATGGCCTTGTTGAAGGCGACCACGCCGGGCAGATCCTTGCGCAGCTCGGCCAGCGGCACGTGCGAGGAGGTGACGATGATCCCGTACTTGTCCAGCAGCGCCTTGAGCTGCGGCGCGGTGGTGTCCTGCGTGCCCACGGTTTCCACCGCGGTGATGCCGGCGTCGTGGACCAGCTTGAGGCGGTCTTCCAGCGAGGGGATGTTGCGCAGCGAGTACATCTGCACGGCGATGGGCAGCTGCGCGGCGGTGCGCTCCTTGGCCAGCGCGGGAAGCGCTGCGCAGAGCAGCAGGGCGGTGGCGGCAAGGCGGCGGGGCAGGGTGAGCGTCATAGGTCCTCCCGGAGATTCGACGATCGAGGATGGCGGCGCGTGGTCACGCGTCGATGGATGTCCAGGCGCGCGTGCGCGCCGAGGCGATCACGCCCTCGACGATGCGCGCCGAGCGCAGGCCGTCGGCGAAGGTCGGCAGTCCTTCGGGCGTCTGCCCGGCGATGGCGCGGTAGGTGTCGGCGACGAAGGCCTCGAAGCACTGCGCATAGCCCTGAGCATGGCCGGGCGGCAGCGAGGAGAGCCGGCGCTGCTCGGCGCTGCCCGCGCCCGGGCCGCGCACGAAGATCTCCTCGCGCTGGTCGGACCGGCCGATCCACAGGCGCTCGCAGTCCTCCTGGTCGAAGGCCACGGCGGCCTTGGCGCCGTCGATCTCGAACCACAGCCGGTTGTGGCGCCCGGCCGAGACCTGGCTCACTGTCAGCGTGGCCAGCGTGCCGCGCGTGGTCTTGAACAGGGCCGCGGCCACGTCCTCGCTGGACACCGCCTGCAGCGCACCGCCGGCGGCCGGCGTGGCGAAGCTCTCGCCGGTGCTCGCGCCGCGCTCGGCGATCACGGTCTCGAAGGCCGCGCTCACCTCGGCGAAGCGCTCGCCGCCGACCCATTCCACCAGGTCGCACCAGTGCGAGCCGATGTCGGCGAAGGCGCGCGACGCGCCGCCCAGCTTAGGGTCCACGCGCCAGTTGTTGCTGGCCGGATCCAGCAGCCAGTCCTGCAGATAGCTGCCGTGGATCAGGCGCAGCGGGCCCAGTTCGCCGTCGGCGATGCGGGCGCGCGCCTCGCGCACCACCGGGTGGTAGCGATAGACGAAGGGCACGGTGGCCACCAGGCCCGTGGCGGCGGCCAGATCGGCCAGCGCCTGGGCGTCGTCCAGCGTGGTGGCCAGCGGCTTTTCGCAGATCACGTGGCGGCCGGATTCCAGTGCGGCCTGCGCCATCGGCCGGTGCAGGTGGTTGGGCGTACAGACGTGCACCACCTGCACCTGCGGATCGGCCAGGGCCTCGTCCAGGTCGCGGTAGGCGCGCGGCAGGTTCCAGGCGCGCGCGGCCTCCTCGCCGCGTGCGGGCGAAGAGCCGACCACGCCGCGGACCTGCGCGCCGGCCAACAGCGCGGCGCGGCGATGCACCGCGCCGATCATGCCGGTGCCGACGATGACGATGCCAAGCGGGGTCATGCGGTGGCGCTCCTCAATGCGTGGCCGAGGCGACGGCGGCCTTGGCCGGCCGATCGCGGAACAGCAGCAGGAAGGCGATCAGCACCACCAGCGCCACGCCGGCCGGGAACAGCCAGATGCTCTGCCAGTCGCGCCCCGCGGCGGTGGTGTAGTGCTCGACCACCGCGCCGGACAGGAAGGTGCCGATCAGCATGCCCACGCCGTAGGTGGCCAGGGTGATGAAGCCCTGCGCGCTGCTGCGGAAGGCCGGACCGGCATGGGCGTCGGTGTAGATCTGCCCGGTGACGAAGAAGAAGTCGTAGCAGATGCCGTGCAGCACGATGCCGATCACCAGCAGCGCGAAGCCGCCGCCGGCATCGCCGTAGGCGAACAGCGCATAGCGCGCCACCCACGCGGCCATGCCCAGCGCCAGCATGGTCTTGACCCCCAGCCGCGCGAACAGGAACGGCATCGCCAGCATCAGCAGTACTTCGGACACCTGGCCCAGCGACTGCAGCCCGGCCGCGCCACGCACGCCCAGGTCGTTGAGATAGGGATTGGTGAAGTTGTAGTAGAACGACAGCGGGATGCAGATGGCGATCGAGGCCAGGAAGAACACCAGGTACGAGCGCGACTTCAGCAGCCCCAGCGCATCCAGGCCGATCATCTTGCCCAGGCTGGCGTTGCGCTGCTGCTCCAGCGGCGGGGTGTGGGGCAGGGTGAAGGCGTACAGGCCCAGCAGCGCCGAGGCCAGCGCGGCCATGCGGAAGGTCAGCTCCAGGCGGTGGGCCTGTTCCCAGCCCAGCCAGCCGATCAGCACGCCGGCCACGATCCAGCCGACGCTGCCGGCCACGCGCACCGGCGGGAACTGCTTCTCCGGCACCTGCATGTGGCGCATGGCGATGCTGTTGGCCAGCGCCAGGGTGGGCATGAACAGCAGCATGTAGCCCATCACGCAGGCGGCGAAGGTGTCGAACGTGGTCGCCACCGAGGCCCCCCACATCAGCGCCGCGCCGGCCAGGTGCAGCACGGCCAGGATGCGCTGGGCGGCGAAGTAGCGGTCGGCGATCAGGCCCACCAGGAAGGGCGCCACGATCGCGCCGATGGACTGGCTCAGGAAGGCCGTGGCGACCTGGCCGGCGCTGGCCTGCAGCGGGCCCTGCACCAGATAGGTGCCCAGGGTCACGAACCACGCGCCCCAGATGAAGAACTGCAGGAACATCATCGCGCCGAGGCGCGACAGGATGGACGTCATGACTTCCCCTCCCAGGTCAGTGGTGTCTTAGAGCCCCAGCAAACCGCGCAGCGCTTCCGGGCTGGCGCCGCTGCCGGCGAAATCGTCGAAGGCGTGTTCGGTCACGCGGATGATGTGGTCCCGGATGAAGGGCGCGCCTTCGCGCGCGCCGTCCTCGGGGTGCTTGAGGCAGCACTCCCATTCCAGCACCGCCCATCCGGGGAAATCGTACTGGGCGAACTTGGAGAAGATCGCCTTGAAGTCGATCTGCCCATCGCCCAGCGAGCGGAACCGCCCGGGCCGGTCGATCCAGTCCTGGTAGCCGGCGTACACGCCGCTGCGCGCGCTGGGGCGGAACTCGGCGTCCTTGACGTGGAAGATGCCGATGCGCGCGTGGTAGCGGTCGATGAAGCCCAGGTAGTCCATCTGCTGCAGCAGCAGGTGGCTGGGGTCGTAGAGGATCTTGGCGCGCGGGTGATGGTCGACCACCTCCAGGAAGCGCTCGAAGGTGGCGCCGTCGTGCAGGTCTTCGCCTGGGTGGATCTCGAAGCACAGGTCCACATCGCAGGCGTCGAACGCATCCAGGATCGGCCGCCAGCGGCGACCGAGTTCGGCGAAGGCCTCATCGACCAGACCGGCCGGACGCTGCGGCCAGGGATAGAAGTACGGCCAGGCCAGGGCGCCGGAGAAGCTGGCGTGGGCCTTCAGGCCCAGGCGCTGGCTGGCCTTGGCCGCCAGCTTGAGTTGTTCGACCGCCCAGGCCTGGCGCGCGGGCGGGTTGCCGCGCAGCGATTCCGGCGCGAAGCCGTCGAACAGCGTGTCGTAGGCCGGATGCACCGCGACCAGTTGGCCCTGCAGATGGGTCGACAGCTCGGTGATCTGCACGCCGTGGCTGGCCAGCATGCCGGCCAGATCGTCGCAGTAGTCCTGGCTCTCGGCGGCCTTGGCCAGATCGAAGATGTGCGGTGCGCTGGTCGGCACCTGCACCCCGCGATAGCCCAGGCCTGCGGCCCACTGCGCCAGCGTGTCCAACCGGTTGAATGGCGCGGTGTCGCCAATGAACTGCGCCAGGAACAGCGCCGGGCCCTTGAGCGTTCGCATGCTTTGCGTTCTTGATGCAATCGATTGCACGATCCTAGCATGGCGTCATGGCCGCGCACGTTGTGCATTGCACCGCACGGCCGCGCCTGCCCCGGCGCCGCCGCCCGCGGCATAGCCATGCCCACCAAGGACGTGACACGCTTGCCCCATGCCGACCATCTACGACATTGCCAAGCACGCGGGCGTTTCGGCCGGCACGGTCTCGCGCGCGCTGTCGCGGCCGGAGAAGGTGCTGCCGGAAACGCGTGCGCGCATCGAGCGCGCCGTGGCCACGCTGGGCTACGTGCCCAACGCGGCCGCGCGCACGCTCAAGACCCAGCGCACCGGCAAGATCCTGGTCACCGTGCCGGACATCGCCAACCCGTTCTTCGCCCAGATCCTGCAGGGCGCCGAGGACGCCGCGCAGGCGGCCGGCTATGCGGTGCTGCTGGGCGATACCCAGCAGCAGCCCGCGCGCGAGGAACGCTATGCGCAGATGCTGCGTCGGAACGAGGCCGATGGGCTGATCGTGCTCGGCCACCGGCTGCCGCCGACCGCGCGGCAGATCGTCAAGCAGCTGGGCGCCGCGGCGCCGGTGGTCAACGGCTGCGAGTTCGATCCGGCGCTGGGCATCCCCAGTGTGCACATCGACAATGCCGCCGCCGCGCGCGCGGCGATGGAGCATCTCTATGCGCTGGGCCACGCGCGCATCGCCGTGGTCGGCGGTCCGCCGGACAACCCGCTGCACCAGCAGCGCCTGCAGGGCGTGCGCGCGGCGGCCAAGGCGCGTGGCCGGGTGCGCCAGCTGCGGCTGGTGCCGGGGGACTTCTCGGTGGAATCGGGCCATGCCGCGGCCAGCGCCTGGCTGGGCACCGACGATGCGCCGACCGCGGCGTTCTGCTTCAGCGACCAGTCGGCGCTGGGCGTGCTGGCGGCCTGCCGCGAACGCGGCCTGCGCGTACCGCGCGACCTCTCGGTGGTCGGCTTCGACGACCTGGCCTCTTCGCGTTATCTCACCCCGCCGCTGACCACCGTGGCCCAGCCGATGCGCGAGATCGGCGTGCGCGCGGTGCAGCTGCTGCTGGACATCCTGGCCGCGGCCGACGTACCGCTGCAGCAGACGCTGACCTTCGAACTGATGCTGCGCGGCTCGACGGCTGCGCCTAAGGCGTAAGCGCCGCGGCGGCTCGGCACCGCTGACCGACGCCGCTCAAAGATCCCCAGCGTCATCCCCCCGAAGCCGAAATCCGCCCCTCCCCTTTCGCGCAGCGAAGGGGGAGGCTGGGAGGGGGTGCTTTTGCCTTTGCCTTTGCCGCGAAGAGCAACCCCTCCCCATCCCTCCCCTTGGCCTTCGGCCAAAGGGAGGGGGCAGAAGCGCGCGCCGCTTCGAGACGGCTGGCGTTCTTAGACCGGGCAGGCCGCCGCCGGTGCGGCGTTGGCGGCGGTGCCCCAGCCCTGCGGGTCGGGCTGCGTGCCCAGGGTGTAGTCCAGCGTGCCGCCCTGCTTGAGCGCGTCCACGTCCATCCACACCGCCGACTGCGGCTTGCCGTTGAAGCGCACGCCCTGCACGTAGCGCGGGCCGGCCTGCGGTGCGGCGTTGCCGCGCACGGTCAGGGTGCGGCCGTCGCCCAGGTCGATGCGCGCGCGGGTGAAGCGCGGCGGGTGCAGCAGCATCTGGCCGGTGCCCGGCATCAGCGGCGAGAAGCCCAGCGTGCTGAACAGATAGAACGCCGACATCGTGCCCAGATCGTCGTTGCCGGTCACGCCGTTGGGCGCGTTGGTGAACAAGGTCTGCACCGAGGACAGTACGGTGGCCGTCTTCCACGGCTGGCCGATCAGGCTGTACAGCGCCGGCACGTGCATGGTCGGTTCGTTGTTGGGGTTGTAGCGGTACTGGCCGTAGTAGCTGTACGGCCCGCCGACCCAGGCCTTGCGCGCCGCGCCCTGCGGATCGGCCACGAGCTGGTCGTAGGCGAAGAAGTCGTCCAGCCGCTTGCCCATCGCCTCGCGCCCGCCCATCGCCGTGGCCAGGCCCGGGATGTCCTGCGGCACCAGCCACTGGTACTGCCACGCCGTGCCCTCATGGAAGCCGTAGTGCGAGCGCGGGTCGTAGGTGCCGGTGGGCGGGGTGAACCACTGGCCATCGGCCAGGCGCGGACGCGGGAAGCCCTGGTAGCCCGAGGCCTGCTCATGCAGGTCCGCATCCCAGACCTTGTGCCAGTTGCCGCCACGCGTGCGCAGCGCGGCCGCGTCGTCGCCATGGCCCAGCCTGCCTGCCATCAGCGACAGCGCGCAGTCGCCCAGCGCGTACTCCAGCGTGGCCGAGCCGCCGTTCTGCGGGTCCACGTCCATGCCCTTGGCGGGGAAGGTGCGGTCGAAGAACACGAAGCCGTTGCGCAGATAGTTCACGTTGCCCGCGCGGCCCTCGTGGCGCGAGGCCAGCGGCGGCACGCCCCAGGCGTTCTTGCGCAGCGCGGCCCAGGCCTGCGGCTCCAGGCCCTTGAGCGCGCCGTAGCGCCACAGGTCCACCAGGAAGGGCGTGACCGGATCGCCGGTCATGGTGTTGGTGTCGAAGTTGGCATAGCCCCAGCGCGGCAGCCAGCCGCCCTGCGCGTCGATGGCCAGCAGCGAACGGCCGATGTCGCGCGCGCGCTGCGGCTCGATCAGCGCCAGCAGCTGGTTCTGCGAGCGGTAGGTGTCCCACAGCGAGAAGAACTCGTAATAGGTCCAGTCCTTGGCCTCGTGGATGGCGTCGTCGTAGCCGCGGTAGCGGCCGTCGGCGTCGTTGCCGGTCATCGGCTGCAGCAGCGCGTGGTAGAGCGCGGTGTAGAACACGGCGCGGTCGTCCTTGCTGCCGCCGTCGATGCGGATCTTGGACAGCGCCTGCTGCCACAGCGCACGCGCGTCGCGGCGCATCGGCTCGAAGGCGCGCAGCTTGCCGCCCTGCATGCCCTCGCTGCGCAGGTTGACGCGCGCGCCCTCGGCATCGACGTGCGAGATCGAGGTGATCGCGGTGACCTGCTTGTTCTTGCTGGTGTCGAAGCTGACCCAGGCGCCGTTGAGCGGCTCGTACTCGCTTTCCATGCTGTCGCGCGCGCCCGGCGTACCGCCGGCCTGGCCCCACACGCCGAAGGCCTTGAACGGGCGGTCGTACTCGATGCGGAACCAGGTCGCGTACTGATGTCCGCCGCAGAAGCTCAGCGTGGTGATCTTGCCCTCGACCACGCGATCGCCGACCACATGCACCTGGCTGCCGATCACCCGATGCTTCTGGTTGGCCTGGCCGACGTTGATCAGCACGTGGCCTTCGCCGGCGGAGGCCGGGTAGGTGTAGCGCTCGCCCGAGGCGCGGGTCAGGGCGGTGGTCTCCACCTCGATGCCGCCGTAGTCGGTCAGGCGCACGCGGTAGTCGCCGGCCTGGCCGGTCGAGCCGGCCTGCGTGTAGCGCGCGCCGTACTTGGTCTGGTCGAAGACGTCGTTCTTGGACGTATCGAAGTCGCCGCCGGGGCCGATGCGGCCGGTCACCGGCAGCACCGAGACCTGGCCGCCCTGTTCCCAGCAGCCGGCGCCGGAGATGAAGGAATGGCCGAAGCCGCGGATGCGCTCGTCGCCATCGCGCCAGCCGGCGTAGTGCGAGCCGATCGGGCTGACCTGGATCATGCCGAACGGTGCGGCGGCGCCGGGGAAGGTGTTGCCCTCATCGCGCGTGCCGATGAAGGTGTTGACCTGCGCGGCCAGGTCGTCGTCGGCGGCGCGCGCCAGCGTGCCGGTGACCGGCAGCGCCAGCAGCAGGGCCACGCAGACGGCGCGGCGGCCATGGCGCAGCAGGGCGCGGCGGCGTGCGTGGGGGGCGGCGGCCGACAGCGGCGCGCGGGTGGGGTGGTCCATCGTGCTTCCCTCGTGATCGATGCAATGGCGGCGCGCCGCGGCGGCGGAGCCAGCCAGGCGTCGGCCGGATTTAGAACGATCCAAATCGACATTTCAAGCCGATTTGCCTTGAGACGACGCAAATGTCAGCCACGCCTGCGAAAACCGGCGATCGTGTCGAACGATGCACCGCGCCGATGCTGCGGACGCACATGGATCCAGCGCGCGGCATGCCGTCGGGGCCGCCATGGCGACGACGCCATCGCCATGCCTGACGCCGCGCCACCGACGCGGCGACTTGCGGCCGGCACCGGCCATCGCGCAGCATGGCCGGTGCTGGGCCGTTCCAGCCAGGCCCAGGGCATGCGACACATGGCCGATACCCCCCGCAGGATCACGCTCAACGACATCGCCCATGCCTGCGGGGTGTCGCGCGCCACCGTCTCGCTCGTCCTGCGCAGCAGTCCACTGGTGCATGCCGACACGCGCGAGCGTGTCGAGGCCGAGATGCGCCGCCAGGGCTACGTCTACAACCGCGCCGCGGCCAATCTGCGCCAGCGCGTGTCCACCGCGGTGGCGCTGGTGGTCAATGACCTGGCCAACCCGTTCTTCGCCGAGTTCGCCGCGGGCGTGGACGAGGCGCTGGGCGCCAAGGGCTATGTCACCCTGCTGGGCAGCAGCGGCGAATCGGCGCAGCGCCAGCGCCAGGTGCTGGGCTCGCTGATGGAGCACAACCCGGCCGGGGTGATCCTCTCGCCGGCCGAGGGCAGCGCCTTCGCCGACCTGGAGACGGTGATCGGCCGGCACACGCCGCTGCTGGTGTTCAACCGCGAGGTGGCCGGCAGCGCGTCCAAGGGCTTCCTCTACGATTTCATCGGCCTGGACAACCGCGCCGGCGCGCGCGCGGCCACCGAACTGCTGCTGGCGCAGGGGCACCGCCGCATCGCGTTCTATGGCGGGCATGCCGACTCGAGCTCGTGCCGCCAGCGCCGCGCCGGCTATCGCGAGGCCATGGCGGCGGCGGGGCTGGACGTGCCCGATGCCTGGATGATCGAGACCGCGCCCACGCGTCTGGAAGGCAATGCCCGCGCCGGCCTGCTGTTCGCCGGTGGCGCCACGCCCACCGCGGCGGTCTGCTACAACGACGCGGTCGCGCTGGGGCTGATGCTGGGCCTGGTGCGCGAGGGGCGTCAGCCGGGCGTGGACTTCGCGGTGACCGGCTTCGACGATATTCCCGAGGCGGCGGTGGGCGTGCCGCCGCTGACCACCATCAGCACCGATCCACGCGAGCGCGGCCGTCAGGCCGCGGCGATGGTGGTCGAACGCGCCGCCCACCCCGGCATGGCCCGCCGCACCAGCGTCGTGCCGGCGCTGTTGACCCAGCGTGCGAGTACATACGGCAAGGCGAAGGCGCGGCGCTGAAGCAGGGCGTACGGGATCGCCATTGGCGATGTGCGTTGCCTACAACGATTCGAAGATGCGCGAAGACGTTTCTTCCCGCCGGCCGCAGCCGTGGCCGCACGCGCTTGCGCAGCCACCGGCCGCGGATGCAATTGCACAGCGCTCCGCACCTGTCAAATGACGTCACTGCGCGACGCGCCTGGTGGGAGCCGCCATGGCGGCGATGAGGCCTTACCTGTAGAGCGGAGCTTGCTCCGCTGCGTTTCGGCCGGATCGTCGGGAAGCCCCAGCGGAGCAAGCTCCGCTCTACAAGGAGGCTGCGATTCGATCTGAGGGACGGTTGCTTCCACAGGGAACTTCGGCGCCACCGCGGGGCGTGCGCGACATGCGCGTGATGCACGCCTTTCAGACGAAACCTACGCGCCACGGACGTGGCAGCGTTTTCAGGCCGCGGGCCTGTCCGGTGTTCGCTGCAGGGCAGCATGCCTTTTCGGAAGCGGCGTGATATTTCTACGCCGCGCCAGTTAGATCGATCCAAATGCGGGTTTCATGAACGGGCCATCGCCAGGCCTGGCTGCCCCGTCGTGGATGCGACCGCCTGGTACACGCCACCGCATCGTCGTGAAGTTCATTCAACGAGAGAGAGACGCAATGAACGACAGCTCATTCCCCAAGCGCCAGCTGCTGGCGCTTGCCATCGCCGCCAGCTGCGCGGCGGCATCCGCGCCAGGCTGGGCCCAGCAGGCCGCCACGCCCGCGCCCGCCAATGCCGCCCCGGCCAACGCGCCGCAGACCGATGCGTCCCAGACCGGCGCGCCGCAGCAGGCGACCGACCTGGACAAGGTCACCGTCACCGGCTACCGCTATTCGATCGAGCAGAGCCTGGATCAGAAGCGTGAGGCCAATGCGGTGGTCGAAGTGGTCACCGCCGAGGACGTGGGCAAATTCCCCGACAAGAACGTGGCCGACGCGCTGCAACGCGTGCCCGGCGTGATCATCACCCGCGACGGTGGCGAGGGTAAGAACGTCAGCGTGCGCGGCCTGTCCTCCGAGTTGACCCTGACCGAGCTCAACGGCAACTACGTGGCCAGCGCCGAGACCAACGGCGATCCCACGCGCTCGTTCAACTACACGCTGCTGCCGTCGAACATGCTCTCCAGCGCCGAGCTGTTCAAGACGCCCGAGGCGCGCCTGGACGAGGGCGGCATCGGCGGCACGGTGATCCTGCACACGCGCCGTCCGCTGGAGCAGGAGGCCAACACCGGCTTCGTCTCGGCCGAAGGCACCTGGGCCGACACGACCAAGAAGACCGATGGTCAGTTCTCCGGCTCCTATTCCTGGCACGACAAGGACGACCGCTTCGGCGTGTTCGTCGGCTATACCCAGCAGAAGCGCACCGTGCGCACCCTGGGCGTGGATACCAGCGCCTGGAACTGGTACAGCGACGACAACGAGGCCCACCCGGCCACCGACGTCAACGGCAAACCCTCCAACTTCGACAGCTACTGGTGGGGCGAGTCGGGCTTCTACGACCAGAACGGCAAGTACTACACGAATTTCATGATGCCCAACGTCGTGAACTTCAAGTCGGAGAAGGAGGAGCGCGAGCGCAAGGGCGGGCAGATCACCCTGCAGTTCAAGCCGACCGACGATCTGACCTTTACCGCCAACTACTTCCGGTTCGACATGGACCGGAACTCCCAGACCAATACCTTGTCGGTGCCGGAGTGGAACCTGGCCCGCTATTCGGGCGACGGCAACTGGCCGGGCGGGCGCCTGCTGGACGGGCTGACCATGGACCCCAGCGGCACCGTGGTCACCGGCGCGCAGTACAGCGTGCACCCGAACAAGACCTACTACTGCAGCGAGGCGGCCGCCGCGGCCGGCGGCATGCGGCCCGGTGGCTGGGGCCCCGACGATTGCACCATCCCCACGCCGTGGCTGACCGGTTCGTACAACCGCGAGAAGGCGCGTTCGCAGATGGCCGACTTCGAGCTGGCCTGGACCAGCGAGCGGCTGGACATCGCGGTCAAGGCCGGTCGCACCTGGGCCGATGGCGGCCCGCAGGTGCAGATGACCATGCCGGTCAAGCCGCGCCTGCCCACCACGGCCGGCAGCAACGGCACCACGGTCAACGGCACCGGCGCCTACACGCTGGGCAACTACTACACCGCCTGGGATCTGACCGGCACGCCCTCGCTGCAGGTCTCGCCCGAGCTGATGAACAACCTGCGCAACGGCATCGGCGAGATCGACCTGGGCTCGACCGGTTCGTCGTGGACGCGCAACAGCACCTGGCAGAAGTTCGCGCAGAGCGACTTCACCTGGCGCGGCGAGACCGGCAGCGTGCTCGATTCGATCCAGTTCGGCATGAAGTACCGCGACGGCGGCACGCGTCGCAGCACCGGCAACAACTACTGGGTCTGCCAGGGCGCCGATCCGTCCGACTACGACAGCCGCTTTCAGAACGGCTGCGATCCGGCCGCCTCGGTGTTCCAGTCGCAGTTCCTGTATCCGGAGCAGATCGGCAACATCGCCGGTGCGTTCAACACCAACGCCTTCCCGGCGATCAACTACCCGGCCTACATCGACTATCTCAACAAGACCTACGGGCCGATGCAGACCCGGCAGGAAGACAACTTCGTCTTCAACGTCGGCGAGAAGATCTATTCGGCCTATCTGCAGGCCAACTTCCGCACCGAGCGCCTGCGCGGCAACATCGGCCTGCGCCTGGTGCACACCGACCAGCATGCCGACTCCACCGACCGGGTCGATTACTACAACGACTACTTCTTCGACGATGCGGCCGGCAATCCCGCGCCCTGCCTGCCGGGCAACCTGCCGGCGGCCGGCGCACCGGCGGGCTCGGGCTGCGTCAGCGGCTTCACCACGCTGCCGGACAGCCAGACCAACCCGGCCAGCGGCCACATCTCCTCGTTCGTGGTCAGCTCGCTGGACCGCAGCTACGTGGACCGCCTGCCGAGCTTCAACATCGCCTACGACCTGACCGACAACCTGGTGTTGCGCGGCGCCGCGTCCAAGGTGATGGCGCGCCCGAGCTACGGCGACATCGCCGCGCCCGGCGGCCTGCAGTACTACAGCCAGGAATACGTCAACGACCGGCGCCTGATCGGCGGCGGCGACGTGACCGGCTGGTACGGCTCGGGCAGCAACAAGGCGCTGGAGCCCTACAAGGCCAACCAGTACGACTTAGGGCTGGAGTGGTACTTCCATCCGGGTTCGGTCGCCGGCGTCGGCCTGTTCCGCAAGGACGTGAGCAACTTCCTGCTGCCGGTGGTCCAGGACGTCACCCAGAACATCGGCGGGCAGAGTGTGGTGGTGCAGAACTACTCCACCACCGCCAGCGGCCGCGACGCGGTGTCCGAGGGCGTGGAGGTCTATGCCCAGCACACCTTCGACTTCGGCCTGGGTCTGCAGTTCAACTACACCTACAACAAGACCAACGAGGCACCGGTCACGCTGGAGGACGGCACCGAGATCGGCAAGTCGCCGCTGGTGGGCAGCGCCAAGAACCAGACCAACCTGACGGTGTTCTACGAAACCGAGAAGCTGCTGCTGCGCGCGTCCTACAACCGGCGCGGCCAGGTGGTCGACGGGCTGGTCAGCGGTCTGAACGTGTACGAGGAGCCGTATCAGCAGATCGACCTCAACGCGGCCTACAACTTCACGCCGGCCTTCAGCCTGACCGCTTCGATCCTCAACCTGACCAAGGAAGAGACGCGCACCTACCTGGGCAACGACACCAAGGCGCGCTTCAACTCCAACGGCTATGCCGGTCGGATCGCGTTCCTGGGCCTGACCTACAAGTTCTGATGCGGGACTCCCCGCGCCTCTCCCCGGGGGCGCGGGGCTTTTTTTGGTTTTCTCCGGATTGAGGCATCTTGGTTTGGGGGTGTCGCGGCTTCCTTCGGAGGGCGGATTCTCCGGCTTCGGAAGGGCGGCGGTCCGGCGGGCGGTGTCCGCTTTTCCCTCAATCAGGGCATCGGCGCCCTGATTCGGGCGCTCGGCTCCTGCCTCGCTCGTCGCTGCCACCGCCCGCCGGCCCGCTGCCTCGTGCGTCGGGTTAGAGCGCTTCGGTTTGAGCCCCCTCCCTTGCGCGTAGCGCAGGGGAGGGATGGGGAGGGGTTGGGGCTTTACCGGGCAAGCCACAGAAGCAAAAGCAACAGCACCCCACCCCCTCAGTCGCTAGTTCGCGACTTCGAGCTCCCCTTCGCCTGCGGCGAAAGGGAGGGGGCAGAGCGCTTGCCCGATGCCTTCGAGTTTTAAGAAGTCCTGATCTATTCGTTGCAGAGCCTCGACCCGGTCGGGCGCGCGGAGAGCGGGCCAGGATGGAACGCGGCGGCGAGTCCGCCGTAGATTGCGGACCGAGCCGAGGAGCCGCGCCTGACCGGGGCGAGGCTGGTCGGCGAAGTCCGCTCACCGGCGCGCGCATGTCGTCAGCAAGCGCACGTCGCCGTACTCCGGCGAAGAAACCTCTTCTTCGAGCATGATGCGGAACAGTGTCTACAGCATCACCAACGGATACACGCATGGGTGACAACCGTATCGGCAGCGTGGTGGTGGTCGGCGGCGGCAGCGCCGGCTGGATGGCCGCCGCGGCGCTGGCCACTTACCTGGGCCGGCAGGCGCGCGTGCGCCTGGTGGAGTCCGAACAGATCGGCATCGTCGGCGTGGGCGAGGCCAGCGTGCCGCATATGCGCACCTTCAACGCGCAAGTGCTGGGCCTGGACGAGCGCGAGTTCGCCCAGCGCACGCAGGCCACGGCCAAGCTGGGTATCGCCTTCGAGGACTGGGGGCGGATCGGCGAGCGCTATGTGCACGGCTTCGGCACGATCGGCCAGTCCAGGGGGCCGCTGCCGTTCCACCAGTTCTGGCTCAAGCAATTCCTGGCCGGACGCGCGGAACCGATCGGGGCGTATTCGCTGCAGACGGTGATGGCACCGCTGGAGCGCTTCGTGCCGGGCGTGGCGAATGCGCCGGCCGGCTCGCCGCTGGCCGATATCGCCTATGCCTACCACTTCGATGCCGGGCTCTACGCCCAGTACCTGCGCCAGGTGTCCGAGGCGCGTGGCGTGGAGCGCATCGAGGGCCGCATCGTGCAGGTGCACCAGCATCCCGAGACCGGCCACGTGACCTCGCTCACGCTGGACGGTGGACAGCTGGTGGAAGGGGAACTGTTCGTCGACTGTTCGGGCTTCGTCGGCCTGTTGATCGAGCAGACCTTGCAGGCCGGCTACATCGACTGGTCGCAGTGGCTGCGCTGCGATCGCGCGCTGGCCGTGCCGTGTGCGCGCAGCGGGCCGATCGCGCCGTACACGCGCGCCACCGCGCGCGGCGCCGGCTGGCAGTGGCGCATCCCGCTGCAGCACCGCACTGGCAACGGCTACGTGTATTCCAGCGCCTATGTGGACGACGACCAGGCCGCCGCCACGCTGCTGGGGCATCTGGATGGCGCGCCGCAAGGACAGCCGCGCCAGCTGCGCTTCACGACCGGCATGCGCCGCAGATTCTGGCAGGGCAATGTGGTGGCGCTGGGGCTGGCGGCCGGGTTCCTGGAGCCGCTGGAATCGACCAGCCTGTACCTGGCCCAGTCCGGCATCAGCCGGCTGCTGGCGCTGTTCCCCACGCGCGACTTCGACCCGCTGCTGGCGCAGCGCTACAACCGCGAATCGGCGTTCGAGTACGAGCGCGTGCGCGATTTCCTGATCCTGCACTACCACGCCACCACGCGCGAGGACACGCCGTTCTGGCGCGACTGCCGGACGATGCAGGTCCCGGAGAGCCTGCGCGAGGCGATGGAGCTGTTCGCTGCCGACGGGCGCTACTTCCGCAACGGCGAGGATTTCTTCGCGCTGCCCAGCTGGGTGCAGGTGATGCTGGGGCAGGGCATCGTGCCGCGTGGCTACCATCCGATCGTGGACGACATGCCGCAGGAGGCGCTGGCCCGCTACGTCGAAGGCACGCGCGAGCGTTTGGCCGAAGCGGTGGCGGCGATGCCGACCCACCAGCAGTTCTTGGATCGTTACTGGAAGGCGGAAGCACCATGATCGAACGTGTGATGGCAAGCGCCCGGCCCGGGCTGCGGTGGTCGCGTGCCTGGCTGGCCGTGTTGCTGTGGCTGGTCGTCGCGCCCCTGCAGGCCATGAACGTGCAGGACCTGGGCGCCATGGGCCACTGGCAGCTGCGCCTGTTGCCTGGCAGCGCGCAGGCCGCGGCGCATCCGCGGTTCACCGCGTGGCAGGAGGCGCAGGTGCCGGGCACGGTGCATACTGATCTGTTCAAGGCCGGCCTGATCGCCGACCCGTATGTCGGCGCGCCGGAGGCCGGGCTGCAGTGGATCGGCCTGGGCGACTGGGAGTACCGCCTGGTGTTCGACGCCGATGCGGCCGCGCGCCAGGCCGCGCGCACCGAGCTGGTGTTCGACGGGCTGGACACCTTCGCCGAGGTGACGCTCAACGGCACGCGCGTGCTGCAGGCCGACAACGCCTTCCGCCAGTGGCGGGTGCCGGTCACCGGCCGGCTGCGCGCCACCGGCAACGAGCTGGGCGTGGTGCTGCGCTCGCCGATCGCCACGCTGCTGCCCAAGGTGCAGGCGATGCCGGTCAAGATCGCCGGCAACTATCCCTCGCCCTACGGCGACGAGCCGCGCGATGCGATGACGGCCAACTTCGTGCGCAAGCCCGGTTATCACTACGGTTGGGATTGGGGTCCGCGCTATGTCACCGCCGGCGTGTGGCAGCCGGTGCGCCTGGAGAGATGGGACACGCTGCGGGTGGCCGACCTGCACCTGCGCCAAGACCAGGTCACCGAGCAGGTCGCCAGGCTCACCGCGCAGGCCACGCTGGAGGTGCAGCGCGCCGGCGACTACCAGGCGAGGCTGTGGCAGACCGCGCCGGACGGCACGCGCACGCTGGCCGCGCAGCAGCGCGTCGCGCTGGCGGCGGGCCAGGCGCAGCTCGCCCTGCCGGCGCAGGTGGCGCGGCCGGCGCGCTGGTACCCGGCCGGCTACGGCGCACAGCCGCTGTACCGCTATACGCTCGAGCTGCTCGATGACCAGGGCCACGGCGTGGCGCAGGTCACGCGCCGCACCGGCCTGCGCAGCGTCGAGCTGCGCCGCGAGGCCGATGCTGGCGGGCGCAGCTTCGAATTCGTGATCAACGGCATCCCGGTGTTCGCCAAGGGCGCCAATGTCATTCCCTTCGACATGTTCGTGCCCAGGGTGACGCATGCGCAGCTGCGGCGCGTGCTGCAGTCGGCGGTGGACGCCAACATGAACATGGTCCGCAACTGGGGCGGCGGTTACTACGAGAGCGACGATTTCTTCGACATCGCCGACGAGCTGGGCCTGCTGGTGTGGCAGGACTTCATGTTCGGCGGCGGCATGCAGCCGGCCTACGATCCGGCCTTCCGCGCCAACGTGGTCGAGGAGGCGCGCCAGCAGGTGATCCGCCTGCGCAACCATCCCTCGCTGGTGCTGTGGTGCGGCAACAACGAGGAGGAGACCGCGTGGAAGTCCTGGGGCCAGGGCAAGACGCTCAAGGAGGCCGATCCGGCCTTCGCCCAGCGCGTCTGGCAGGGCTATGTGCAGCTGTTCGGCACCGACCTGCGCGAGGTGGTGGCGCGCGAAGGCGGCGGCATCGCCTACTGGGCCAGCTCGCCTAGCGATGACCTCGCCGAGCAGGCCAACATCCCCTCCAGTGGCGACATGCACTACTGGGAGGTGTGGGGCAACCCGGCCCGGCCGCCGACCGCCTATCTCGACATCACCCCGCGCTTCATGTCCGAGTACGGGCTGCAGGCCTGGCCTGCGCTGCGCACCATCGACGCGTTCGCCACCAAGGCCGAGCAGGGCGTCGACACGCCGGTGATCCGTGCGCACCAGAAGTTCATGGCCGGCGAGGGCAATACCCGCCTGCTGCACTACATCGCGATGGAGTTCGGCCAGCCGCGCGACTTCCCCAGCTTCGTCCAGGCCAGCCAGGCCATGCAGGCCGAGGGCATCGCGCTGGCCGCGCTGCATCACCGCGCCAGTCGGCCGCATACGATGGGCTCGCTGTATTGGCAGCTCAACGATGTCTGGCCGGGCGCGTCGTGGTCCTCGGTCGACTGGTTCGGGCGTTGGAAGGCGCTGCAGTTCCAGGCGCGGCGCTTCTTCGCACCGGTCACGGTGGCGGCGCTGCGCGCGCAGGGCGAGACCGAAGTGAGCGTGATCTCCGACCGCACCACGCCGCGCACGGGCACCTTGCGCCTGCGGGTGATGGATCTGGATGGCAAGGTGCTGCGCGAGGAGCGCCGCACGCTGACGCTGGCGCCGCTGTCGGCCACGCAGGTGGCCCGCTACAGCGACGCGCAGCTGCTGGGGCAGGCCGATCCGGCGCGCACGGTGGCGGTGTTCGAGCTGCAGGTGGCCGGCGAACCGGACGCGCGCCAGGTGGTGTACTTCAAGCCGGCCTATGCGCTGGCCTGGTCGCGGGCCAAGGTGCAGGCGCGCTGGATGCAGGACGATAGCGGTCTGCGGCTGGAGCTGTCCTCGCCGCAGCTGGCGCGCATGGCGTGGATCGACTTCGGCGCGCTGGATGCGCAGGTCTCGGACAACGCGCTGACCCTGCTGCCGGGCGAGCCGGTGGTGGTACGGGTCGCTTCCAGCGCCGCTCCCGCCGCGCTCAAGGCGGCGCTGCGCGTGAGCAGCGTCGCCGATGTGGTGGGGCCGGCGCCGGCGAGCCCGAACTGATCGGCTCGGTGGGCTCCTCCCTGTAGAGCGGAGCTTGCTCCGCTGGGGCCTTTCCCACGAACTGAACGAAGAACAGCGGAGCAAGCTCCGCTCTACAGGGAGGCTGCTGCGAGACCTTGCTTCTACGCATCAAGGCGCATGCAGCCGGTTGTAGGACACATCCAGCCAGGCGGGCTTCTCGGCGTACATCTCGCGGATCAGGCGCTTGAGCAGGCCGATCAGCGCCTCGTCCTCGTGGTGGCGGTAGCTGAGGATGATGGGCGAGGTCGCGCGTTCGTCGTCGACCAGCCGGTAGTGCAGGTCCGAGCGCTGCAACCGCGCCGAGGCGGGGATCAGGCAGATGCCGGTCTCGGCCGCGACCAGGCCCAGGGCGGTCTGCAGCTCGCGCACCTCCTGCACCTCGGGCGGGCGCACGCCGTGGTCGCGCAGCAGCGAGAGCACGTGGTCGGCGAAGCTGGGGCGCGGATCGCTGGGGTAGACGATCAGCTTCTGCTCCTTCAGCTCGGCCGGCGACAGCGGCGCGTCGTCGCCCGCCAGGGGAAAGGCGGGCGGGATCGCCACCACCAGCCGCTCCTCGCGCAGCACCAGGCGCTCTACGCTGGTGTCGCTGGTGCGCAGGCGGCCGAAGCCGATATCGATGCGGCCGCTCTTGAGCGCCTCGACCTGCTGGCCGGACATCAGTTCCACCAGCCGCACGTCGGTGTCGGGCAGCGCCTGGCGCAGGCGACGCACCACGGTGGGCAGGCCGCCGTAGAGGGTGGAGGCGACGAAGCCGATGTTGATCACCCGGCGCTGGCCATGGCCGACGCGGCGCGCGGCGTCCTTCATCTGCTCCACGCGGCCCAGTACCTGCTGGGCCTCCTCGTAGAACAGCCGGCCGGCGTCGGTGAGGCGGATGGGGCGGCTGCTGCGCACGATCAGGGTCACGCCCAGGTCCTCTTCCAGCTGCTGGATCTGGCGGCTCAGCGGCGGCTGGGCGATATGCAGCAGTTCGGCGGCGCGGGTGAAGTTGCGCTCGCGGGCGACGGTCACGAAGTACTTGAGCTGGCGCAGGTCCATGGGCATTCGACCAAAGTTTGGCCATGACGGAAAGGTAATGATGCGGCGCAATAAAGCATAAGAATCGCGGCTCTAGGCCTAGATCATACCTTCAGGGTATCGATCCAGATCAAACATGTCTTGGACGCGGCGCGCGGTCGGTCCCAAGAATCCACCCCATGGAACCGCGCACCCTGTCCCCCGTCCCCACCTCCGCCGCGACGATCGAGCGGGTAGAGACGCTGCTGATCGATCTGCCCACCATCCGACCGCATCGCCTGTCGGTGGCCACCATGAGCGGCCAGACGCTGATGCTGGTGCGCCTGCACTGCAGCGACGGCGTGGTCGGGCTGGGCGAGGGCACCACCATCGCCGGCCTGGCCTATGGCGCCGAGAGCCCCGAAGGCATGAAGCTGGCCATCGACACCTATGTCGCGCCGGTCCTGCTGGGCAGCGACGCCCGCCGCGTGCAGGCGCTGATGGCGCGCGTGGGCAAGCTGGTCAAGGGCAACCACTTCGCCAAGTGCGCCGTCGAGACCGCGCTGCTGGACGCGCAGGGCAAGCGCGTGGGCCTGCCGCTGTCCGAGCTGCTGGGCGGACGCGTGCGCGACCGACTGGGCGTGGCCTGGACGCTGGCCTCGGGCGATACCGCCCGGGACATCGCCGAGGCCGAGGCGATGCTGGCCGCGCGCCGGCACAACGTGTTCAAGCTCAAGATCGGGCGCAAGCCGGTGGCCGAGGACGTGGCGCACGTGGCCGCGATCAAGCGCGCGCTGGGCGATGCCGCCAGCGTGCGCGTGGACGTCAACATGGCCTGGAGCGAGACCGAGGCGGTGCGCGCACTGCCGGCGCTGGCCGATGCCGGCTGCGAGCTGGTCGAACAGCCGGTGGCCTCGGCCTCGGCCCTGACTCGGCTGATGCGCCGCTTCCCCATCGCGCTGATGGCCGATGAAGTGCTGACCGGCCCGGACAGCGCGTTCGAACTGGCCAGGGTGGGCGGGGCGGACGTGTTCGCGGTCAAGACCGAGCAGTCCGGCGGCCTGCTCGCCGCGCAGAAGGTCGGCGCCATCGCCGATGCGGCCGGCATCGAGCTCTACGGCGGCACCATGCTCGAAGGCAGCGTGGGCACGATCGCCGCCGCGCATGTATTCGCCACCTTCCCGCGCCTGCAATGGGGCACCGAGCTGTTCGGACCGCTGCTGCTGACCGAGGAGATCCTGGCCACGCCGCTGGTCTACCGCGACTTCCATCTGGAGGTGCCCAGCGCGCCGGGCCTAGGGATCGCCCTGGACGAGGAGCGCATCGCCGCCTTCCGCCGCGACCGCAGCCGCACCACGGTCGCGCCCACCGGCACGGAGGGCTGAGCCATGCTCTTCCACGTACGCATGGATGTGAAGCTGCCGCTGGACATGGATCCGGCCCGCGCGGCCGAGCTCAAGGCCACCGAGAAGGCGCGCTTCCAGGAGCTGCAGCGCAGCGGCCAGTGGCGCCACATCTGGCGCATCGTCGGCCAGTACTCGAACGTGTCGATCTTCGACGTGGACAGCCCGGCGCAGCTGCACGAGCTGCTGCTGTCGCTGCCGCTGTTCCCTTACATGGACATCGCGGTGATGCCGCTGTGCCGGCATCCGTCCTCGCTGCACGAGGACGACCGCTAGAGATTTCGCATTCCCGCGTGCGCTCCCTGGGAGGGAACGTCACAAGGCAGCCTTCGCCACCAAGAGGAGACATCGCATGAGCGTCAGCATCTTCGCCAGCCAGGACGTGCAGGATTTCCTGCGCACCGTGGCCAATCTGGACGGCCAGGACGGCGATGCCCGGACCAAGCAGGTCCTGCACCGCATCCTGTCGGACCTGTTCAAGGCCATCGAGGACCTGGACCTGACCCCGGACGAGATCTGGGCCGGCATCAACTATCTCAACAAGCTCGGCCAGGACAACGAGGCGGCGCTGCTGGCCGCCGGCATCGGCCTGGAGCACTACATCGACATGCGCCTGGACGAGGAGGATCGCCTGGCCGGGATCAGCGGCGGCACGCCGCGCACGATCGAGGGCCCGCTGTACGTGGCCGGCGCCCCGGTCACCGTGCGCAGCGCGCGCATCGACCGCGATCCCGATCCGGACGCCGGCCCGCTGCGCATCCACGGCGTGGTGCGCGGCCAGGACGGCGCGCCGCTGGCCGGGGCGCTGGTGGAGTGCTGGCATGCCAATTCCAAGGGCTTCTATTCGCACTTCGACCCGACCGGGGCGCAGAGCGAGTTCAACCTGCGCGGCACGGTCAAGACCGGGCCGGACGGGCGCTACGAGTTCCTGACCCGCATGCCGGTGGGCTATGGCTGCCCGCCGCAGGGCGCGACCCAGCAGCTGCTCAACCGTCTGGCGCGGCACGGCAACCGTCCCGCGCACGTGCACTTCTTCGTCAGCGGCGACGACCACCGCAGGCTGACCACGCAGTTCAACATCGACGGCGATCCGCTGCTGTGGGACGACTTCGCCTTCGCCACGCGCGATGGACTGGTGCCGCCGGTGAAGACCGGCGAGGGCGGCAAGGCGCTGGGCTTCGAGGCCGAGACCTACCAGGACATCGAGTTCGACTTCGACCTGCTTCCGCTGGAAGCGGGCAAGGACGTCCAGGCCGTCCACCGGCTGCGCGCCGCCGCCTGAGCACCACCCGCGGGCGCCGCCGGACGCGCCGCCCGCGCGCCTTTCAAGCCTTCGGCCCCGCGCGCATGCGCGCGGCGCCCTTGCCATCCTCGAACGGGAGGACCCTGCATGTCCGCGATCATCGAACCCACCCACGACGTCGAGCAGCTGCTGGCCACCGCGCTGCAGGACGATCCGCAGGCCGGCGTCTTCCGCTGCCGGCGCGACATCTTCACCGACCCGGAGCTGTTCGAGCTGGAGATGAAGGCCCTGTTCGAGTCGAACTGGGTGTATCTGGCGCACGAGAGCCAGATCCCGAACAACAACGACTACTTCACCACCTACATCGGCCGCCAGCCGGTGGTGATCACCCGCGACAAGACCGGCGAGCTGCACGCGGTGATCAACGCCTGCGCGCACCGCGGCGCGATGCTGTGCCGGCGCAAGCACGGCAACAAGGGTAGCTTCACCTGTCCCTTCCACGGCTGGACCTTCAGCAACACCGGCAAGCTGCTCAAGGTCAAGGACGAGAAGACCACCCAGTATCCGCCGCAGTTCGGCGAGGGCGGCTCGCACGATCTCAAGCGCGTGCCGCGCTTCGCCAGCTATCGCGGCTTCCTGTTCGGCAGCCTGTCCGAGGACGTGCTGCCGCTGGAGGAGCATCTGGGCCAGACGCGGGTGATCATCGACCAGATCGTCGATCAGGCGCCCGAGGGCCTGGAGGTGCTGCGCGGCAGCTCGTCCTACATCTACGACGGCAACTGGAAGCTGCAGATGGAGAACGGCGCCGACGGCTATCACGTCAGCTCGGTGCACTGGAACTACTCGGCCACCATGGGCCGGCGCAAGGAGACCGGCACCAAGGCGGTGGACGCCAACGGCTGGAGCAAGAGCATCGGCGGCGTCTACGGTTTCGAGCACGGTCACATCCTGCTGTGGACCCAGTCGCTCAACCCGGAGGTGCGGCCGGTGTGGGCGCACCGCGAGGAGATCGCCCGGCGCGTGGGCGCCGAGCGCGCCGAGTTCATCACCCGGCAGACGCGCAACCTGTGCCTGTATCCCAACGTCTATCTGATGGACCAGTTCTCCACGCAGATCCGCGTGGCCCGCCCGATCAGCGTGGACAAGACCGAGATCACCATCTACTGCTTCGGCGTCAAGGGCGAGAGCGCCGAAGAGCGCGCCACGCGCATCCGCCAGTACGAGGATTTCTTCAACGTCTCGGGCATGGGCACGGCCGACGACCTGGAGGAATTCCGCGCCTGCCAGCAGGGCTATGCCGGCACGGCGGCCCTGTGGAACGACCTCAGCCGCGGTGCGCCGCTGTGGGTGGAGGGGCCGGACGAGAACGCCAGGAAGATGGGCATGCAGCCGCTGCTGTCCGGCGGCCGCAGCGAGGACGAGGGCCTGTTCGTGCGTCAGCACGCGTACTGGGCGCAGGCCATGCGCCGCGCGCTGGCGCGCCAGGACGATGGAGCGGCCGCGTGAGTCACGAGATCGCCACCATCGCGGCCTTCCTGTATCGCGAGGCGCGCCTGCTCGACGATCGCCAGTGGGACGAGTGGCTGACGCTGTACGCCGAGGACGTCACCTACTGGATGCCGGCCTGGGACGACGACGACCGGCTGACCGAGGACCCGCAGTCGCAGATCTCGCTGATCTATTACCCCAGCCGCGACGGCCTGGAAGACCGCGTGTTCCGCATCAAGACCGAGCGCTCCAGCGCGTCCACGCCCGAGCCGCGCACCGGCCACAACACGACCAACATCGAGGTGCTCGCCGAGCGCGGCGACGAGGTGGACGTGCGCTACAACTTCCACACGCTCAACCACCGCTACAAGGTCACCGACCACTTCTTCGGCACCTGCTACGCGACGCTGCGCCGCGAAGGCGGCGGCTATTTGATCGCCGACAAGAAGATCGTGCTGAAGAACGACTACATCCGCCAGGTCATCGACATCTACCACGTCTGAGCCGGGCGCGAAGGAGGACACCATGAGCTACCGCATCGCGTTGAACTTCGAGGACGGCGTCACCCGCTTCATCGACTGCAATCCCGGCGAGAAGGTGCTGGACGCCGCGTTTCGCGCCAAGGTCAACCTGCCGATGGACTGCTCGGACGGGGTGTGCGGCACCTGCAAGTGCCGCGCCGAGGCCGGCGCCTACGACCTGGGCGAGGACTACATCGACGATGCGCTGAGCGCCGACGAGGCCGCCGCCGGCCTGGTGCTGACCTGCCAGATGGTACCGTCCAGCGATTGCACGATCGCCGTGCCGACGACCTCGGCGGCCTGCAAGACCGGCACCTCCCGCTTCAAGGCCGCAGTGGTGGACGTGGTGCCGCATGCGGACGCCGCGCTGGAACTGAAGCTGGAGGCGCTGGAAGGCGCGCCGGCGTTCCTGCCCGGCCAGTACGTCAACATCGCCGTGCCCGGCAGCGGCGGGCAGACGCGCTCGTACTCCTTCAGTTCGCCGCCGGGCTCGGATGCACCGTCGTTCCTGATCAAGCGCGTGCCCGGCGGGCTGATGAGCGGCTACCTGGACAGCGCCAGCCCGGGCCAGGTGCTGGAGCTGACCGGCCCGCTGGGCAGCTTCTACCTGCGCGCGGTGACGCGGCCGGTGCTGATGCTGGCCGGCGGCACCGGCCTGGCGCCGTTCCTGTCGATGCTGGCCCAGCTCGCGCAGACCGGCAGCGCGCATCCGGTGCATCTGATGTACGGCGTCACCCGCGGCGCCGACCTGGTGCTGGTGGAGCAGCTGCAGCGCTTCGCCGAGCGGCTGGACTTCTTCAGCTTTACCACCTGCGTGGTCGATCCGGCCTCGCGCCATCCCAAGCTGGGCTACGTCACCGACCATCTGCCGCCCGAGGCGCTGCACGCCGGCGAGGTGGACGTCTATCTGTGCGGCCCGCCGCCGATGGTCGATGCGGTGCGCAACCACTTCAGCGCGGTCGCGCTGACGCCTGCCAACTTCTACTACGAGAAATTCACGCCCAACGCGCCGGCCAGCGCGCCGCAGGACCTGGCCGCGTGAGCGGACGCTTCGCCGGGCAGGTGATGGTGGTGACCGGGGCCGCGCAGGGCATCGGCCAGGGCGTGGCGCAGCGCGCCGCGGCCGAGGGCGCGCAGGTGGTGCTGGTGGACCGCGCGGACTTCGTGGGCGAGGTCGCCGCGGCGATCGGGTCGCAGGCGGTGGGTTTCAACGCCGACCTGGAGACCCATGCCGGCGCGCAGGCGGCGATGGATTTCGCCGCGCGCCACTTCGGCGGCATCGACATCCTGGTCAACAACGTCGGCGGCGCGATCCGCATGCGGCCTTACGCGGCCTTCGAGCCGGCGCAGATCGATGCGGAGATCCGCCGCTCGCTGATGCCCACGCTGTACGGCTGCCACGCCGTGCTGCCGCACCTGCTGGCGCGCGGCGGCGGCACCATCGTCAACGTCTCCTCCAACGCCACCCGTGGCATCCACCGCGTGCCGTACTCGGCGGCCAAGGGCGGCATCAATGCGCTGACCCAGTCGCTGGCCATGGAGCTGGGGGAACACCACATCCGCGTGGTCGCCACCGCGCCGGGCGGCACCGCCGCGCCGCCGCGGCGGGTGCCGCGCAATGCCGAAGGCGACAGCGCGCAGGAGCAGGCGTGGATGGCGCAGGCGGTCGAGCAGGTCACCGCCTCCACCTTCCTCAAGCGCTACGCGACCGTGGACGAGCAGGTCGCGCCGATCCTGTTCCTGGCCTCGCGCGAGGCCTCCTACATCACCGGCTCGATCCTGCCGGTGGCCGGTGGCGACACCGGCTGAAGCACTCGACGCCAACGACCGCATCCACGCCACGCACGACCTGGGAGGGAACATGCCCGCGCACCACACGTACACCACCGGATACCTCATGTCGCTGATCGAGCCCGCGCACGGAGGCCGGCCATGAGCGCATCGGCGCCGCTGCGCATCGGCATCGTCGGCGGCGGCATCGCCGGCGTGGGCCTGGCGCTGGGGCTGGCGCGCCGGCCGCATCTGGAGGTGCGCCTGTTCGAGTCGGCGCGCGCCTTCGGCGAGATCGGTGCCGGCGTGTCCTTCGGCCCCAACGCGGTGCGCGCGATCCAGGGTCTGGGCATGGGCGAGGCCTATGCCGAGCTGGCCGATCGCACGCCGGCGCCGCATGGCGATGTGTGGTTCGAATGGCGCCGCGGCGAGGATGCGCGCCTGCTCGGCGCCACGCGCGCGCCCGGGGTCGGGCAGTCGTCGGTGCATCGCGCCGATTTCCTCGACGCGCTGGCCACGCGCCTGCCGCTGGGGATGACCGCCTTCGACAAGCGCGCGGTCGGCGTGGAGCAGGGCGACGACGCGGCCCGCGTGCACTTTGCCGATGGCAGCCACTACGAGGGCGATCTGCTGATCGCCGCCGACGGCATCAAGTCGGCGCTGCGCGCCGAGGTGCTGCGGCCGCTGGGGCAGGCGCCGGTGGCGCCGCGCTTCACCGGCACCTGCGCCTACCGCGGCATGATCGAGAGCGAGCGCCTGCGCCGGGCCTTCATCGCCGCCGGCGTGGACACGCATCTGGTCGACGTGCCGCAGATGATCCTTGGATTGGACGCCCACATCCTGACCTTCCCGGTCAAGCAGGGGCGGCTGATCAACGTGGTGGCCTTCGTGTCCGACCGCAGCGATCCGGACCCGCAGTGGCCGCAGGGCCAGCCCTGGGTACGCGAGGCCAGCCGCCGCGAGATGCTCGAGGCCTATGCGCACTGGGGCATCGCCGCGCGCACGCTGCTCGAATGCATCGACGCGCCCACGCATTGGGCGCTGCACGAGGGCGCGCAGCTGTCGCGCTACGTGCACGGCCGCCTGGCGCTGATCGGCGATGCCGCCCACGCCATGCTGCCGCATCAGGGCGCCGGCGCCGGCCAGGGGCTGGAAGACGCCTACTTCTTCGCCCGGCTGCTGTCCGACCCCGCGCTGACGCGGGCGCAGCTGCCGGCGCTGCTGGAGGCCTACGACACGATCCGCAGGCCGCGCGCGTGCCGGGTGCAGCGCACCTCGTGGGAGGCCGGCGAGCTCTACGAACTGCGCGATCCCAAGGTCGGCAGCGACGACGCGGCGCTGGGCGCCACGCTGGCCTCGCGCTTCGACTGGATCTGGAACCACGACCTGGACGCCGAGGTGGAACAGGCGCGCCAGGCCATCAACACCGTCGCGGCCTGAGGGGACGCAGGCCGCGACGCCATCAACGCCGCGCCGCACCTGCCTGCCGGCAGGCCAGCGCGGTCAATCAGCAGTGTCATCGGTCTTCGGAGGGAGGAGACATGCACAGCGTCGACGTGAACCAGGCAATCGAACGCGGCCGCTTCGGCCGGCTGCAGTGGACGGTGGTGGCCCTGTGCGGGCTGCTGCTGGTGGTGGATGGCTACGACGTGTTCATCGCCGGCACGGTGCTGCCGACGCTGATCAAGGAATGGGGACTGACCAAGCCCGAGGCCGGCGTGCTGCAGGCCTGGGCGCTGTTCGGGATGATGTTCGGCGCGCTGATCTTCGGCTCGCTGGCCGACCGCTTCGGCCGCAAGAAGGGGGTGGTGATCAGCTTCCTGCTGTTCACCGTGGCCACGCTGCTGACCGGCTTCGCCCAAGACCCGACCCAGTTCAAGGTGGCGCGCTTCTTCGCCGGCATGGGCTGCGGCGGGCTGATGCCCAACGCGGTGGCGCTGGTCAACGAGTACTCGCCCAAGCGGCTGCGCGGCACGATGGTGGCGCTGATGTTCAGCGGCTACTCGGTCGGCGGCATGGTCTCGGCCGGGCTGGGCATCTGGATGATCCCCAACCTGGGCTGGCGCCCGATGTTCTGGATCGCGGTGCTGCCGCTGCTGTTCCTGCCGCTGGTGTGGTGGAAGCTGCCCGAGTCGCTGGGCTTCCTGATCCGGCGGGGCGAACAGGCGCAGGCGCGCGCCATCCACGCGCGTCTGCCCGGCGCCACACCGCTGGGGCCACAGGACGTGCTGATCTACGACGCACCGAGCGGGGCGACGGCGTCGGTGGCCGAGCTGTTCCGCGGCGGCCGCGCGCTGCGCACGCTGATGCTGTGGACGGCGTTCTTCTGCTGCCTGCTGCTGGTCTTCCTGCTCAGCTCGTGGCTGCCCAAGGTCATGCAGGAGGCCGGTTACGCGGAGAAGGCCAGCCTGCTGACGCTGTTCTCGCTCAACTTCGGCGGCATGGCCGGCGCGATACTGGGCGGGCGCCTGGGCGACCGCTTCGGCCTGCCGCGGGTGGTGGTGGCGTTCTTCGTCGCGGCCACGCTGTCCATCGCGCTGATCGGCTTCAACCTGCCGGTGGCGGCGCTGTTCACGCTGGTCTTCGTCGCCGGCGCGGCGACCATCGGCACGCAGATCCTGCTCTACGCCAGCGTGGCGCAGCTCTACGAGTTGTCGATCCGCTCCACCGGCCTGGGCTGGGCGTCGGGCGTGGGCCGAATCGGCGCGATCGTCGGGCCGACGCTGGGCGGCGTGCTGCTGGCCAGGGAGCTGCCGCTGCAGCAGAACTTCCTGATCTTCGCCATCCCCGCGGCGGTGGCCACGCTGGCGACCCTGGTCTACGCGCTCGCCAGCCAGCCGGCGGCCGCCGCGCCCCGCGTGGCGGTGGCCGACGCGCCCTGACCATGCGTGCGGCGCTGCGCCAGCTCGGTCGCGATGCCTCCCTGTCGGCGGTCCTGGCCGGGGTGGTGGCCACGCTCATCTCCTTCGCCGGGCCGCTGGTGATCGTGGTCCAGGCCGCGGCCGGGCTGCCGGCGCCGCTGCTGGCCTCGTGGGTCTGGGCCATCTGCATCGGCAGCGGCGTGCTGGGGATCGTGCTGAGCCTGCGCCATCGCGTGCCGGTGGTGATCGCCTGGTCGATTCCCGGCTCGGTGCTGCTGGTCAGCCTGTTGCCCACGGTCGACTACGCGGTGGCGATCGGCGCCTACCTGGTGGCCAGCGCGCTGCTGCTGGTCATCGGGCTGTCCGGCGCCTTCGACCGGATCGTGGCGCGGCTGCCGCCGGCGATCACCGCGGCGATGCTGGCCGGGGTGCTGTTCGGCTTCGCCACCAAGGCCTTCGTCGGCATGGCCGCGCAGGTGTGGCTGGTGCTGGCGATGTTCGCGGCGTTCTTCATCGGCCGGCGCTGGTTCGCGCCTTACGCGGTGATGGCGGTGCTGGTCACCGGCGTGCTGGTGGCGGCGCTGTGCGGGCAGTTGCAGGGGCCGCTGCCGACGCTGGCGCTGACCGCGCCGGTGTGGGTCGCGCCGCGCTTCGAGTGGCAGGCCATCGTCGGCCTGGGCCTGCCGCTGCTGGTGGTGGCGCTGACCGGGCAGTTCCTGCCGGGTATCGCCGTGCTGCGCACGGCCGGCTATGCGCGGCCGGCGGCCAGCACGCTGCTGGTGTGGTCGGGCGCGGCCTCGGCGCTGCTGGCGCCGTTCGGCTGCCATGGCCTCAACCCCGGCGCGGTCACCGCCGCGCTGTGCACCGGGCCGGAGGCGCATCCGCGCGCCGAGCGGCGCTATGTGGCCGGAGTCTCGGGCGCGTTGGCCTACCTGCTGCTGGGCAGCGTCGCGGGCACCGTGGTGGCGCTGTTCTCCACCTTGCCCAAGGAACTGGTCGCCACGCTGGCCGGGCTGGCACTGTTTCCGAGCATCGCCCACGCGCTCAGCACCGCGCTGGCCGCGCCGCGCGAGCGCGACGCGGCGCTGGTGACCTTCATCGTCGGCGCCTCGGGCATGTCGCTGCTGGGGCTGGGCGCGGCGTTCTGGAGCCTGGTGTTCGGCCTGGCCGCGCATCTGCTGCTGGCGTGGCGACGACCGCGTCTGCTGGTGGGCGTCGAACAGCCGCGCTGAGCCCATCCGTCTTGTATTGGCCCGTCCCGCTCAGTGCGCGGCGCGACGGGGAGGTCTTGCCGCACGCCTGTCATCGCGCGCCCGCTGCCGGGTCGCGCCCGTGCTTCATCACACCTGGTTTGGGGAGAACCACATGCCGTCATCCATCGTCACGCCGCGCCGCGCCACCCTGGCCTGCGCGCTCGCTCTTGCCCTCTGCGCGCCGGGCCTGGCCCAGGCGCAGGACACCACCGATGCGCGCCAGGACGCGCGCATCGCCCAGCTGGAAAGCGAGGTGCTCGCGCTCAAGCAGATGGTCGAACAGCAGCAGACCCAACTGGTCGATGCCCGCACCCGCCTGGCGGAGGCCACCGCGCCAGGCGCACCGCCGCTCAAGGGGCCCGGCGTGCAGGCCAGCGGCGCGCTGCCGCCGGCGCTGACCTCGGCCACCGCGGCCGGCACCGTGGCGCCGGCGACCGCGCCGGGCAAGGCGCCGATCCAGAACACCGCCATCGTCGCCGGCGGCGACAGCCACTTCAGCTTCGGCGGCTTCATCAAGCTGGACATGCTCTCGACCTGGACCAGCGATGGCCCGATCGCCGACAGCACGCCGGGGCGGCTGTTCTATTTCCCCGCGGCCACGCCGGTCGATGCCGGCCCCGGCAAGCAGTACGCCGACTTCCATGCGCAGTTCTCGCGGGTGTGGTTCGGCGTGGACCGCGTCACCGACGCCGGCGACAAGCTCAAGGGCTATGTCGAGTTCGACTTCTTCGGCGGCGGCAACAACAACGTGGGCAACGAGAAGTTCTCCAACGGCTATCCGCCCACGCTGCGCCACGCCTATGTGCAGTGGAACCACTGGCTGGCCGGCCAGACCTGGACCAATCTGATGGACCTGGGCTCGCTGCCGGAGACGGTGGACTTCGTCGGCATCGTCGACGGCACGCTGTTCGCGCGTCAGGCGCAGATCCGCTACACCACCGGCAACTGGTCCTTCTCGCTGGAGAACCCGCAGACCTGGTACCAGAACCGCAGCCCGACCCAGGTCAGCTCCGGCGAGAACGATCTGCCCGACCTCACCGCGCGCTGGACGACCAAGGGCGACTGGGGCCACTTCACCGTCGCGGCGCTGGCCCGGCAGCTGCGCACGGCCGACGACAGCACCTCCGGCTTCGGCCTGAGCGTGGCCGGCTCGATCAAGGCCGGGCCGAAGGACCTGCTGCAGTACACGGTCAGCGGCGGGCCCGGACTGGGGCGTTACATCGGCTTCGGCCTGATCCCCGATGGCTACATCGACACCGCCGGCCGGCTCAAGGCGCAGGACGGCTATGCGGGCTTCGCCGCGTGGCGCCACAACTGGACCGCCAACCTGCGCAGCACGCTGGCCTATTCGGCCGCCTACATCGCCGTGGACGAGCGGGCGGTCGGCGTGCAGGCCACCGAGCGCACCCAGTCCTGGCGCGTGAACCTGATCTACTCGCCGTTCCCGCGGCTGGACGTGGGCGCCGAGCTGAGCTGGGCGCGACGCGATCTGGGCAACGATGCCGAGGGCGAGCTGGGCCGCGTGCAGACCACGGTCAAGTACACGTTCTGAGCACGCGCGGGTCGGTGTGGCCGATGCCGCGAACAGGTGCGCGCGCTGCTGCCACAGCGCGCCACCGATGCACGTCGGCACATCGAACGAGGCACCGCCGCCATGGCGGTCGCCGCATCGATGGCGCCAGCTCAGCGCGGTCGATGCTTGCCGCGCGGCTTGGCAGGCCCGGGCAGGGTGAGCCGGTAGACCAGCACGCGGTTGTCGTTGTCGAAGGCCGAATCGCAGCCATGGCCCTGCATCACGCAGCGGCGGGCGATGAAGTCGTTGTCGTTGCCGACCAGCAGCAGCCAGTCGTCCGGCCGCGCCGGGTCCAGCGCCGGCAGCAGCGCCATGGCTTCCCATTTCTCCGACATCAGCCCGGGGTGTGGGCCCGCGGCGACGTCGAGGTCCAGGCCGACCTGCGCCAGCCGGTCCGGGTCGAGCAGGTTGATCAGCTCGGTCCAGCGCATGGGCTTGATGCCGGGCTTGAGCGCCGTGGACGCGGGCGATGCCAGCAGCGAGGTGTCGCCGCGCTCGTAGCGCGAGCCAGCCAGATTGCTGGCCCCGGCAGTGTCGACCAGCAGGATCGACTTGTAAACGACCGGCTCGGGCTTGTCCGCGCCCAGCCCGGCGCCGTCGCGGGCCAGCAGCAGGAAGCGCGTGTCGTCCAGCACGCGCAGTTCGCTCTGCGCCGCGGTGCGATCGGCCGGCTTGCCGTTGCCCTTGTGCGTGTAGATCGGCAGCTGCACCACGTAGTGGCCGATCGGCCGCTTCGGCAGCGCGTGCCCGGAGACGTCGTAGACCAGCACGCGCGTGTCGCGGCGGCCGGCGTGTTCGCCTGCGGCGGTGTCCTGCACCAGCGCGCTCTGCAGCGCCACGAACAGGCGCGTGCCATCGGGCGACAGGCCCAGGCCCTCGACGCCCTGGTTGTTGCGGCGCCCGTGCTGCGGCGCCTGCAGCGAGCCGAATGCGGGCAGCCCGTCGCGGCGTGGCACGATCGCCGGCGGCGGCTCGATCACCCCGCGCAGACGGCCGGCCGGATCGAAGTAATAGACGTTGGCCGTGTACTCGTCGCCGATGTAGAAGTGCCCGTCGGCGGTGAACTGCAGCGACTCGGCATCGAGCGAGATCTTGCCCGCGCCCGGCCCGCTGGCCGGTGAGGGCAGGGTGAAGCCACCCTGCACCACGGTGTGCGCGCCGGGGTCTGCCCCGGTGAAGGGCTGGCCTTCGAAGTCGCGCAGCGTCAGCCCGCCATCGGGCACCAGGGTCAGCGTCTCGCCCGCCGTCTGGCCCGCGCGCGGTAGGCGCAGCGTCATGCGCAGGCGTTCGAGACGGCCGGCGTAGTCGTAGAACAGGCCGGCGTCCGGATCGTTGCGGCCGCGGTCGGGCAGGGTCCACAGCACGCCCTCGTAGCCATCGCGCGTATGCCGCCACTGGCCGGCCTGCACGCCCAGCGAGGAGAACGACCCCAGCGTGTCGCCCATGAAGTCCAGCGTGCCGGCCGGCACGCGCCCGGCGGCGACCAGGCCGTGATCGACATAGGTCTTGCCGTCGAACTGCACCGCATGCGGCGGCGGTGTGGTGGCCAGGTGCGGCGTGGTGAAGCCCGCCGTGCTGGCCGCGGCCGCCAGCAGCCAGGGCGCCAGACTCATGCGCGCACCCGCGTGCGGGAGCAGGACGTTGCGTGGACTGCGGAACAACAGCGGAATGCAGGCATGGCAGGATCGGAAGAAGAAGAGGGCAGCGAGGCGGCCACGGCCGCACGGCGCGAGCGTAGCAGCCGCCCGCGCCGTGCCGCATGACCGCAGCGCCCTGGCCGCGACGCGTCGGCGCACAGTAAAACGCCCCGGCAGAGAGAGGGGCCGGGGCGTCTTGGGGATTGGCTCGCGCGATCTTGGGAGCCCGTGGGCTTTCCGCGACGCGGAAAGGATCGCGCACCAACTGCCGGGGTTTTGCTCTGGACGGCACTCCCGGCTAATCCGTCTGTCGCCTCGCGCAGGTCCTGGCCGTCGATCACGCACCGCGCCGGACCTGCGGGCACAGGATGGCGAGCGCGTGCGTCGCCGATGTGACGGTCGGACGATGATTTGGTTGCAGCCTGCCGCGCGCTGATGGCGCGCTCACGGCCGCGCGTGCAGGCTGGCCGTACTGAAGTCACCCAAGGTGCGCTCCGATGGAAGAACCCCGCAAGCACTGGCGGTCCGGCACGGTCGAGGACACGCCGTTCCGCGTGGAGATCTGGAGCCACGACGGCAAGACCATGATCAAGTCGCTGCAGATCGACGATCTGCCGCCCGAGCTGTACGGCGACGACGAACTGCACGTGGCCGATGCCGAGGCCGCCTTCGCCAAGGCCGAGCGCATGGTCGCCGAGCAGCTGCAGCAGCGGCGCCAGATCGAGCAGGACCAGGCCGACCTGGGCCGCGCTCCGGACGCCGACTGACGCCCGGGGGCGCGATCGCCGCGCGCCCCGCAGGTGCGGCAGAACCTGCCGAGACGGCACAATGGGCGCCCTCCGTCCGCGGGACGCGGCGCCGCATCGGCGTCGCCGTGCCGGACGCCCTTCCTGCCCGGGATCAACGCCGGCCATGCGCCTGACCGACTCCGCCGTGCCGCGCTTCGACTGTGACGACCCCCCGGTCGACTCGCACGGCCCCTGTCTTCGACTCGATGGCCGAGCTGGCGCAGGCATGCGGCGGGTGCGCGCGTGATCGATCGCCTGCCGCGGCTGGACCGCATCGATCTGAACATCCTGGCCGAGCTGCAGCGCCAGGGACGGATCACCAACGCCGACCTGGCCGACCGGGTCGGTCTGTCGCCCAGCCCGTGCCTGGCGCGGGTCAAGCGCCTGGAGCGCGCCGGCTACATCGCCGGCTACGGCGCGCGGCTCGACCTGGCCAAGCTGTTCCGCGTGCAGGTGGTCTATACCTCGGTGACCCTGGACAACCACCGGCGCGAGGACTTCGACACCTTCGAGGCCGGCCTGCGCAGCGTGGAGGAGCTGACCGAATGCCACCTGGTCAGCGGCGGCTTCGACTACCTGCTCAAGTTCGTGGTGCGCGACGTGGCCCACTACCAGTCGCTGGTCGAAGGCCTGCTGGATCGGCACATCGGCATCAGCAAGTACTTCTCCTACATCGTGATCAAGTCGCCGATCCTGCGTGGCGAGGTGTCGGTGAAGTCCTTGGCCTGAGCGCCGCGTTGAGCCGCGGTTGGGGTGTGGGTCGGCAGGATCTGCTGCATGGTAGATGCGGAAATTCTCCGTGAAATCGCCGATAATTCTCACGCCAAGAGCTTCCTTCCCGAATGAGCGCAGCAGCATGTGCCGCGCAACCGCGCCAGACCTCAAGCTTTCACCGCGCAGGGGTGGCGAACGCGGCCAATCTGCCGGAGGGGTTCGGGTAAGGTTTTCTCCGCTGGCCGCGATGGGCCTGACGAACGACAAGGTGAGGCCATGCGTGTGCTGGTGATGGGAAGTGGCGTGATCGGCACGACCACCGCGTGGTACCTGGCTCAGGCCGGGTTCGAGGTGTGCGTGGTCGATCGCCAGCTCGGCCCGGCCCTGGAGACCAGCTTCGCCAACGCCGGCCAGATCTCGCCGGGCTATGCCTCGCCGTGGGCGGCGCCGGGCGTGCCGGCCAAGGCCTTCAAGTGGCTGTTCCAGAAGCACGCGCCGCTGGCGATCAAGCCCGGCCTGGACCCGCGCCAGTACAGCTGGCTGCTGCAGATGATGGCCAACTGCACCAGCGCGCACTACGCGCGCAACAAGGCGCGCATGGTGCGCCTGTCCGAATACAGCCGCGACTGCCTGGACGAGCTGGTCGCCGCCACCGGCATCGCCTACGAAGGCCGGCGCCTGGGCACCATCCAGCTGTTCCGCACCCAGGCCCAGCTGGACGGCGCGGCCAAGGACGTGGCGGTGCTGGACGAGTACGGCGTGCCCTACGAACTGCTCGACCCGGCCGGCATCGCCCGCTACGAGCCGGCGCTGGCTTCAGCGCCGGTGGCGCTGGTCGGCGCGCTGCGCCTGCCCAACGACCAGACCGGCGACTGCCATCTGTTCACCCGACGGCTGGAGGCGATGGCGCGCGAGGCGGGGGTGGAGTTCCGCTACGACACGCGCATCGAGGCGATCGAGGCCGACGGCCGCCGCATCACCGGTGTGCGCCTGGACGGCCGGCTGGAGACCGCCGACCGCTACGTGCTGGCCCTGGGCAGCGAGTCGCCGCGGCTGCTGGCGCCGCTGGGCCTGGACCTGCCGGTGTATCCGCTCAAGGGCTATTCGCTGACCCTGCCGATCCTTGAGCCGGCGATGTCGCCGGTGTCCACGATCCTGGACGAGAGCTACAAGGTCGCCGTGACCCGCTTCGATGCGCGCATCCGCGTGGGCGGCATGGCCGAGGTGGCCGGCTACGACCACGTGCTCAACCCGCAGCGCCGCGAGACGCTGGAGCTGGTCGTGCGCGACCTGTATCCGCAGGGCGGCGCGCTGGAGCAGGCGCAGTTCTGGACCGGGCTGCGCCCGGCCACGCCGGACGGTACGCCCGTGGTCGGGGCCACGCCGCTGGACAATCTCTACACCAACACCGGGCACGGCACGCTGGGCTGGACCATGGCGTGCGGCTCGGGCCGCTACCTGGCCGACCTGATGGCGGGCCACGCGCCGGCGATCGACACCGAAGGCCTGGACATGTCCCGTTACCGCAACAGCGCCGCCCGCGGCGCGGCCGCCTGATGCGCCCGGCCCGTGCACTGATCGACCTGGGCGCGCTGCAGGACAACTACCTGCTGGCCAAGCGCCTGCGCGGCGGCAAGGCCGTGGCGGTGGTCAAGGCCGACGCCTACGGCCACGGCGCGGTGCGCTGCGCGCGCGCGCTGACCGGCATCGCCGACGCCTTCGGCGTGGCCTGCCTGGAGGAAGCCATCGAGCTGCGCGAGGCCGGTATCGAGACGCCGATCCTGCTGCTGGAAGGCTTCCTCGAGGCGGCCGAGCTGCCGCTGATCGATCACCACCGGCTGTGGACCGCGGTGGCCTCACCCTGGCAGCTGCAGGCGCTGGCGCGCTACAGCCCGCAGCAGCCGCTGCACGTGTGGTTGAAGCTGGACAGCGGCATGCACCGCCTCGGCCTGTCGCCGGCGCAGTTCGCCGAGGCGCTGGTCGCGCTGCAGCGCGATCCGAAGATCGCCTCGGTGGTGGCGATGAGCCACCTGGCGCGCGCCGACGAGCTGGACAGCGACTTCAGCGAGGTCCAGCGGCGCGTGTTCGAGCAGGCCACGGCCGACTTCGCCGGGCCGACCAGCTTCAACAACTCGCCGGCGCTGTTGGGCTGGCCCGGCATCCGCAGCGACTGGGTGCGCCCCGGGCTGATGCTCTACGGCGCCAGCCCGTTCGCGCTGGACGCGGGGCCGGCGCACCCGCTGCGGCCGGTGATGCAGCTGGAATCGGCGCTGATCGCCGTGCGCGACCTGCCGGCCGGCGAGTCAGTCGGCTATGGCGCGCGTTTCACCGCGCCTGTGCCGATGCGCATCGGCGTGGCCGCGATGGGCTATGCCGACGGCTATCCGCAGCGGGCGCCCAACGGCACGCCGGTGCTGGTCGATGGCCAGACCACGCGCGTGATCGGGCGCGTGTCGATGGACATGCTGACCGTGGACATCACCGATCTGCCCGGCGCCGATGTCGGCAGCCGCGTGACCTTCTGGGGCGCATCGCCCACCGCGACCCGGATCGCCGAGACCTGCAGCACCAGCCCTTATGCGCTGCTGTGCGGCCTCAAGCGTGTGCGCCGCGAATATCTCGATGCCCCGATGGGATCCGCCGCGCGCGTTGCGTCTACGGCGTCGGCGTCTGGCTGATCGAGTCGCGCGCTTCCGCTGCTCTGCAAGCCTAGGGTCTCGCTGTCTTCCGAGCTTGGAGCCTCGTCTTCCTCCGAGTCTCGAAGCTCGCCATCTCAAAAGCCTCAAAGGTCGCCATCCCTCAAGCCTCCAAGTCGTCATCCCCGCGAACGCGGGGTCCAGCGACTTCATCTTCTCCGCGCGCAAGGCACTGGATCCCCGCCTTCGCGGGGATGACGGGGGATGTGTGCGATATCGAGCGCGCGTTCCGGCGCACGGGCAGATCCCCGGAACCGTCACTCCCGCGAAAGCGGGAGTCCATGGACGTCGCGCGGCCTGGGTCAGCGTCCATGGATCCCCGCGTTCGCGGGGATGACAAGACAGATCTGCGATATCGAGCACGCTCTTCGGCGCACGGAGGATCATCGGACCCGTCGCTCCCGCGAAGGTGAGAGCCCATGGACGTTGCGCGATCTGGACGAACGTCCCTGGATCCCCGCGTTCGCGGGGATGACGCCTTCAAGCCAAGTTTGCTGAGGGCGGGTCTCGACGTGCCCGCGCGGATTTCCAATCGCCCGGCTACCGCCAGGGCAGGCAGACCGGCTACCGCGTCTCGGCCAGCTCGAACATCCGCATGACCTCGCAGAAGCCGGCCTGCACGGCGGCGCGTTCGCCCGGCGGCAGGTCGCGGGTGGCGGCAGCCAGCAGCTTGATCGCCCAGGTGCGCTGATCGTCGCGGCTGCTGCGCGCGAAGCCAGCCAGCTGCGTTGCGGCCGTGGACACACGTTCCTGTACGAGTTCGCGTTGGATCGGCATGGTTCCCCCTGCAGGGCCGCTCCCCAGCGGCCCGGCCATCCTAGCGCGGCCGCGCCGACGATCAAGCCGGCGAGCCCCGGGGCCGGTGCGATGTCGCGCCCGATGGCGCCCGGATGACCGCGCCATGGCCCAAAAGGGACATGCGCTGTCCGCTGGCGGCCCCCGATTTTTTGCGCAGTTGGCGAGGAAGGCGCGGCACAGGCGCAGGGTCCGCTTCGGCAACTGCGCAAAACCCCAGACTGGCCTCTGATCCGAAACCCTTAAGAATCCGTTATTTGGTGCATGCGCACCCGTGTGGTGCGCAATGACACATCCGGGCCCGGATGTGCATCTTGCGGCGCAGCATGTAAGCGGTTGCAACTCCTGATACGGTGCCGCCCGCCAACGAACCCGAGGCCCGGAAGAGGAGAGCTTCCAGTGCCAAACGCCACAGCCAATCCGCACGCCACGCACCAATTTGATGCTGCACTGCAGCAGGCCGCCGGGTCCCGGACGGGCGGTCGTTCCCTGTGTGTCACCGCCGGCACGTCGCGTCGATGAACGTCACGATCAAGGACGTCGCCCGCGCCGCCGAGGTGTCCGTGGCCACCGTGTCGCGTGCCCTCAACGGGCGCCAGTACGTCGCCGACGAGGTGCGGGCCCGCATCCTGCAGGTCGCCAGTGAGCTGCGCTACAGCCCGCACCATGCCGCCCGCGCGCTGAGCAGCCGCCGCACACACACCATCGGCGTGGTCCTGCCCGACCTGTACGGCGAGTTCTTCTCCGAGCTGATGCGCGGCATCGATCACGCCGCGCGCGAACGCGGCCTGCACCTGCTGGTCTCCAGCTGCCACGGCAGCCTGGCCGAGCAGCGCGATGCGCTGCGCGCCACGCCCGGGCGGGTGGACGGCGTGCTGGTGATGTCGCCGTTCCTGGGCAGCGTCGAATCCCTGGACGAGGCCCTGGCGCCGGACGTGCCGGCGGTGCTGATGAACTGCGCCGGCAGCCCGCGCGCGGCCGTGCTCAACGTGGACAACCACGGCGGCGCCTTCGCCATGACCCGGCACCTGCTGGACGTCGGCCATCGCCGCATCGCCTTCATCGCCGGGCCCGAGGACAACTTCGATGCCCGCGAGCGCCTGCGCGGCTACTGCGAGGCGCTGGCCACGGTCGCCGATGCGGCCGAACCCTGGGTGGTGCAGGGCAACTTCGACGAGGCCTCCGGCTATGCCGCGGGCGAGGCCTTCGCCGCCGGCGAGCGCCCCGATGCGGTGTTCGCGGCCAACGACATGACCGCGCTGGGCTGCCTGTTCGCCCTGCGCAAGGCCGGCCTGCGCGTGCCCGAGGACATCGCGGTGGCCGGCTTCGACGATGTGCCGATGGCGCGCTACGTCAACCCGGCGCTGACCACCATGCGCGTGGACATCGCCAGCCTGGGCGCGCGCGCCCTGCATCTGCTGCTGCAGCACCCGGCCCTGGGCGGCGAGTCCGGCACGCCGGTCGATACCGCCCCGCTGATCCCGCACCTGGTCGTGCGCGACTCCAGTGCCACCCCGGAGCGCCGCATGGCCTGACCCCTCCGTCCAGCCGCTGTCTTCTTCCCGCTTTCCCGCACGACACGTCCCACAAGAAAAACACGCGATCCGACTGCCCTAAGGAGGGCACCGTCATGAAGAATAAGCACGCCATCTCCCGCTCCCCGTCCCGCAGCATCCTGGCCATCGCACTGGCCGGCTGCATGGTCGCCTCGGTGCCTGCGTTCGCGCAGTCGTCCAACGCCACGCTTCGCGGCAAGGCCGAAAGCGGCGCGGACGTCACCGCCACCAACACCGCCACCGGCCTGAGCCGCCGCGTGACCGCCAGCGCCGACGGCAGCTACGCCCTGGTCGGCCTGCCGCCGGGTACCTACAAGATCCAGGCCGGCGGCGTGGAAAAGACCGTCACCCTGGCCGTGGCCACCTCGGTCAGCCTGGACATGCAGGCCGCGGACGCGGCGCCGGCCGGCGACGCCAAGGAGCTGGACACGGTGCGCGTCAAGGCGCCGCCGCTGCAGGAGGTCAAGACCTCCGAGGTCGGCACCAACGTGTCGCTGCAGCAGATCAACTCGGTCCCGCAGCTGACGCGCAACTTCCTCGAGTTCGCCGACACCGTGCCGGGCATGCAGTTCACCACCGACTCCTCGGGCCATAGCGATATCCGCGGCGGCGCGCAGCAGACCTCGGCGGTCAACGTCTACATCGACGGCGTGGGCCAGAAGAGTTACCTGTTTGGCGGCGTGTCCGGTCAGCAGCAGAGCGCGGGCAACCCGTTCCCGCAGCTGGCCATCGGCGAGTACAAGGTCATCACGTCCAACTACAAGGCCGAGTTCGACCAGGTCGGTTCGGCGGCGATCGTGGCGGCGACCAAGTCGGGCACCAACGAGTTCCACGGCGAAGTGTTCGGTCGCATGACCAACTCCGACTGGCGCAAGCCGACCGTGGCCGAGGAGCAGTCCGCCGACGGCAAGCAGAAGACCCACCAGAACGAGTACGGCTTCGCGCTGGGCGGTCCGATCATCCAGGACAAGATGCATTTCTTCGTGGCCTACGAAGGCAAGGGCTTCGAGATCCCGGCCGACCCGGTCGCGGTGACCAACAACAACTTCCTGTCTTATTCCGATGACCTGCCGGCGTCGGTGCAGGCCAAGTACGGCCCGATCACCCGCCCGTTCAACGAGGACCTGTACTTCGGCAAGATCGACTGGGAGATCGGCGACAACGATCGCCTGGAGCTGACCGCCAAGGTGCGCCGCGAGGACAGCATCGACAGTATCGGCGGCAGTACCACCGCGCAGGCGGCCAAGATCAACAACAACAAGGAACACCGCTACGACCTGAAGTGGGAACACTACGGTGAGGGCTTCTTCAACGAGGCGCGGATCACTTACGAAGATGTCCTGTTCAACCCGACCGCCAGGGTGTTTGGTGGTCAGCAGGTCTACACGGCCCGACAGAACCAGAACGATGTCCTGATCTACGACGGTGCGACCTCGGGCTTGTCCATCCAGCAGAAGGGGCAGAAGGGCCCGGCGTTCCAGGACGACCTGACGTTCAACAGCTTCAGCTGGCACGGCGACCATGTCATCAAGATGGGCGTCAAGTACAAGGATGTGGAGCTGACCCAGAGCGAGAATTCCACCGTCAATCCGTCGTTCTATTACGCGGTGACCGATGGTGGTGGTACTCAGTCCATCCCCTATCAGGTCGTCTTCAACTATCCCTACGAGGGCTTCTCGCCCAAGGTCACCACCAAGGACAAGCAGATCGGCCTGTACATCCAGGACGACTGGGACGTCAACGACAAGCTGCAGCTGAACCTGGGCGTGCGCTGGGACTACGAGAAGGTGCCCTCGTACCTCGATTTCCAGACGCCGCAGGCTGTCGTCGACGCGATCAATTCGCAGGATCCCAATGCGCCGGCCGGCCAGACCTTCGCCCAGACGATGGCCAAGGGCGGAGTGGACATGAACGACTACATCAGCACCGGCAACAACCGCAAGGCGCAGAAGGGCAACATCGCTCCGCGCCTGGGCTTCTCGTATGACTTCAACGCCGACCAGCGCTGGGTCTTGTTCGGTGGCGCCGGCCGCAGCTACGACCGCAATCTCTACGACTACCTGGGCCTGGAGCAGGTCAAGGGCGCGCTGTCGCAGTACACGGTCAAGTTCATCGAGTCCGGGTCCTGCGCCGCCCTGGTGCCGCAGGAGTGCGTGAACTGGAATCCGTCTTACCTGTCCGGCATCGATGCCGTGTCGGGCCTGGTGGTCGACCCGACCTCGCGCGCTGGCACCGAGGTCGACATGCTCAACAACGACCTCAAGACGCCGTATTCGGACCAGTTCTCGCTGGGCCTGCGCCACCAGATGGGCGACTGGAACACCTCGGCCACGCTGGCCTACGTGCACAGCAAGGACGGTTTCGCTTTCACCCTGGGTGCCCGCTATCCGGATGGCAGCTTCTGGGATGGCAGCAGCCAGCCCTGGGGCCACAACGCCACCGGCCTTGGGACCATCATCCTGGGCGACAACGGCATCGAGACCAAGACCAAGCAGCTGCTGCTGTCGGCCGACAAGCCGTACACCAAGGAATCGGGCTGGGCCTTCTCGGCGGCGTATACGTTCTCCGACGCCAAGGGCAACCGCGGCGGCGACGAGCATTACTCGTTCGATGCGGCGAGCATCCATGACTACCCGTTCATCAACCTGCAGGCGGTACCCAAGCATCGCCTGGTGCTGACCGGGACCTACGACCTGCCGTGGGAGATCAGCCTGTCCGGCAAGCTGACCCTGGCTACGACCCAGCCCCTCAACGTCTCGGCCACGCCGGACACCTGGGGTGCGGCGCCTGGCCCGGCGTACGTTGCCGCGCTGAAGGACCTGCCGGGTCAGAAGTTCCTGGTGGGCGGCCCGATCTTCGGCACCCGTCAGTTCGACCTGTCCCTGTCCAAGGACATGCACGTCACCGAGAACGTCACCGTCCAGGTGCGCGCCGACATGATCAATGTCTTCAACTGGGACAACCTGAGCAGCTACTTCATCAACTACGGCTCCGGCGGCGTGTACTCGCCTATGGTCACCTACAACGACACCAACACCGCCGTCAGCTACACCCCGCCGCGTACGCTGTTCCTCAGCGCGCGTGTGACCTGGTAAGCACTGCGGCATTGGCATCGTAGTAAAGACATGGCCCGCGCAAGCGGGCCTTGTCTTGTGAGGACATGGGGAGCGCGCACGTGGCATCAGAGAGCATCGCCAGCATCGTGGTGGTCGGCGGGGGCGCGGCCGGTTGGTCGGCCGCCGCGGCCTTGATCCGTCATCTGCCCCATTGCCGGGTCCAGCTGGTGGAATCGGAGGAGATCGGCATCGTCGGCGTGGGCGAGGCCACCGTGCCGAACGTGCGCTATTTCAACCGGCAGGTCCTGGGACTGGAGGAGGGGGAGTTCGTCCGGCGCACGCAGGGCACGTTCAAGCTCGGGATCGAGTTCCGCGACTGGCGCCGGCCCGGAGATGCCTACATGCATGGCTTCGGGGCGGTCGGTTACGACATGGGGCCGCTGGCCTTCCATCAGCTCTGGCTGCACGAAGTCCGCGCGGGGCGGGCCGATGCCGATATCGGGCGCTACGTCCTGCAGAACCTTGCGGCCCGGCAGGGGCGCTTCATGACCGCGCCCGCCGATGCGCCGGCGGGCTCTCCGTTGGCCGATATCGCCTATGCCTACCACTTCGACGCCACGCTCTATGCCGGCTATCTGCGCGAGCGGGCCGAGCGCCAGGGCGTGGTCCGTGTGGAAGGGCGCGTGGTCGAGGCGACGCTGCGCGCGCAGGACGGATTCGTCGAGGCCGTCGTGCTGGCCGACGGTCGCCGCATCGAGGGCGACCTGTTCATCGATTGCTCCGGCTTCCGCAGCCTGCTGCTCGGCGAGGCCCTGCAGGTGCCCTGGGTGGACTGGAGCCACTGGCTTCCCTGCGATCGCGCCGTGGCCGTGCCCTGTGCGCCGGCCGGGCCGCCCGAGCCTTTCACCCGCTCGACCGCACGGACGGCGGGCTGGCAGTGGCATATCCCGCTGCAGCATCGCGTCGGCAATGGCCACGTCTACAGCAGCGCCTTCATGGACGATGCGACCGCCACCGAGCAGCTGATGTCCAGCCTGGAAGGGCCGGCGCGCGCCGAGCCGCGCCTGCTGCGTTTCGCCACCGGGCGGCGCGCGCGCTTCTGGGAGCGCAACGTGGTGGCGATGGGGCTGGCCAGTGGTTTCATGGAACCGCTGGAATCCACCAGCATCCTGCTGGTCCACAACGCGGTGTTGCGCCTGCTCGACGTCTTCCCCGACAAGCGCTTCGATCCGGCCCTGCTGCGGCGCTACAACGAGACGACCGTGTTCGAATGGGAGCGCATCCGCGACTTCCTGATCCTGCACTACAAGGCGACCGAACGCGACGACAGTGACTTCTGGCGGCATTGCGCCGCCATGGCGATCCCCGATTCGCTGCAGCAGGTCATCGACCTGTTCGCCGGCAGCGGGCGCTATCACCGCAATGGCGAGGAATTCTTCTCGACCAGCAGCTGGGTTCAGGTCCTGCTCGGACAAGGCATCGTGCCGCGGCGGGAGCATCCACTGCTGGCGGCCATCCCCGAGCCGCAGATCCAGCAGTTCGTCGGTCGCGTCGCCCAGGTCCTGGACAACTGCGTGGCCGCGATGCCGCCGCACGAGCAGTTCATTGCGCGGACATGCGCCGCACCGCCGCCGCGCCTCAGCTGAACCGGGCGCGGTTTCTGCACGCGACACGCAGGGCGCGACAGGCATCATGAGCGCCCGACCCAAAGCGGCAGGTGTGCGTCATGGCCAGCGATGAACCGAACGTCCCCGGCGTCGAGGACTACGAGGCCGCCGCGGGCGGCTGGGGCGCGCTGCGCGCGGTGGCCAAGGCGCTGAAGGACCAGATGGACGTGCCGCGCGAGACCTCGGCGCTGCGGCGGGTCAACCAGCCCGATGGCTTCGACTGTCCGGGCTGCGCTTGGCCCGATCCGGCGCATACCTCGTCCTTCGAGTTCTGCGAGAACGGGGCCAAGGCGGTCAGCTGGGAGGCCACCGCCAAGCGCGCGACCCCCGAGTTCTTCGCCCGGCACCGTGTCAGCGAGCTATGGGCGTGGAACGACCACCAGCTTGAGGACGCCGGTCGCCTGACCGAGCCGATGGTCTACGACCACCAGAGCGACCGCTACATGCCGATCGGCTGGGACGAGGCGTTCGAGCGCATCGGTCGCGCGCTGCGTGCACTGCCGTCGCCGGACATGGCCGAGTTCTATACCTCGGGGCGCGCGTCGAACGAGGCCGCGTTCCTGTACCAGCTGATGGTGCGCGAGTTCGGCACCAACAACTTCCCCGACTGCTCCAACATGTGCCACGAGGCCACCAGCGTGGGCCTGCCGCAGTCCATCGGCGTGGGCAAGGGCACGGTGACGCTGGAGGACTTCGATCACTGCGACGCGCTCTTCAGCTTCGGACACAATCCGGGCACCAATCATCCGCGCATGCTCACCACGCTGCGGGCGCTGGCCAAGCGCGGCGTGCCAATCGTCGCGGTCAATCCGCTCAAGGAACGCGGCCTGGAGCGCTTCGTCTCGCCGCAGCATCCGACCGAGATGCTGACCAACCACGGCACGCAGATCGCCCAGGCCTACTACCAGGTCAAGGTCGGCGGCGACGCGGCCATGCTCAAGGGCATGATGAAGTGGCTGCTGCAGGCCGATGCGGACGACATCGCGGCCGGCGGCACGGGGCTGCTCGACCGCGCCTTCATCGGCGAACACACAGAGGGTTTCGAGGCGCTGCGCGCGGACATCGAGGCCACGCGCTGGGAGGACATCGTGCAGGCCTCGGGCCTGGCCCGCGCCGACATCGAGGCCGCGGCCCAGGTCTATGCCAAGGCCGAGCGCGTGATCCTGTGCTACGGCATGGGCATGACCCAGCACCTGCGCGGCACGCAGAACGTGCACCTGATGGCCGACCTGCTGCTCCTGCGCGGCAACATGGGCAAGCCCGGCGCCGGCATCGCGCCGATCCGTGGCCATTCCAACGTGCAGGGCGACCGCACGGTCGGCATCACCGAAAAGCCCACCCAGGCGCTGCTCGACGGCATCCAGGCCAAGTACGGGTTCTCCTTCCCACTCAGCCATGGGCACGATGCGGTGGAGGCGATGAAGGCCATCCGCGACGGCCGCTCCAAGGCCTTCGTCGCGCTGGGCGGCAACCTGGCCGTGGCCATGCCCGATCCGCAGGCCTGCTTCGCCGCGATGCGTTCGCTGGACCTGGCCGTGCATATCGCCACCAAGCCCAACCGCTCGCATCTGATCCCGGCCAGGGAGACCTTCCTGCTGCCGTGCCTGGGCCGCACCGAGCGCGACGAGCAGGCCGGCGGCCCGCAGTCGGTGACGGTGGAGGATTCGATGTCGATGGTGCATGCCTCGCAGGGCGCGCTGACGCCGGCGTCGGAGCAGCTGCGCTCGGAGCCGGCGATCATCGCCGGCATGGCCGGTGCGCTGCTGCCGCACAGCAAGGTCGACTGGGCGTGGCTGGTCGAGGACTACGACCGCATCCGCGACGGGATCGAGGCGGTGTTCCCGATCTTCCGCGACTACAACCAGCGCATCCGCACCCCGGGCGGGTTCCGCCTGCCCGTCGGCGCCTCGGTGCGCGATTGGGGCGGGCCGGGCAAGAAGGCGCAGTTCCTGGTCGTCGAAGGGCTGGCCGAAGACGCGCCGGTGGCGCAGCCGGGCCTGCTGACCCTGACGACGCTGCGCGCGCACGACCAGTACAACACCACGCTCTACGGCCTGAGCGATCGCTACCGCGGTGTGCACGGGCGGCGCGACGTGGTGTTCCTCAACGCCGAAGACCTGGCCATGCTGGGGCTGGAGCAGGGCGATCTGATCGACGTGGCCTCGCGCCTGCCCGGCGCGAACGGCGAGGACCACACCGTGCGCGGCTTCACCGCAGTGGCCTACGACATCCCGCGCGGCTGCGCGGCGATGTACTACCCGGAAGGCAATTGCCTGGTGCCGCTGGAGAGCTACGACCGGCAGTCCGGCACGCCGACCTACAAGTCGGTGCCGGTCAAGGTCAGCGCCGCGGCCTGAGGGCGGGTGCTGCGCATCGCCGGAGCGGTGCTCAGTCGAAGCGCCAGCCGCCGTCGGAATCGCGCGGATAGACCTCCACGCGTGCGCCGGCGGGCAGCGCGTCGGCGTCGGGCGCCAGCGTCGCCCAGGCGTTGGCCTGTAGCAGCGAGGCGATACGGAAGGACTCCTGCCCGGCCAGGACGCGCACGCGCAGCGTGCCGTCCCCGTCGTGGCTGACGCGCGCCTTGAGAAAGCCACGCAACGCCCCGCTCCCGCGCACCGGTTCGGCAAGGCGGGCCAGCAACGGCCGTTCGGGCGGTCTACCCCGCCAGTGCCGCAGCAGGGGCACGGCGAAGAAGCGAAATCCCAGCACGGTGGCGACCGGATTGCCCGGCAGCCCCAGCAGGAGCGGGCCCTGCGCCAGACGCGCGGCCAGCAGCGGTTTGCCCGGACGGATGGCCACGCCCTGGAACAGCAGCTGCGCACCGGCCTTGCCCAGCGCGGCCGGAACGAAGTCGTGCACGCCGGCCGAGACCGCGCCGGTGGTCAGCACCAGATCGGACTCGACCACGACCTCGGCCAGCGCGGCGGCGAACTGCGCCGGGTCGTCGCCCAGGGTGCGGCAGGCCATCACGCGCGCGCCGAGCTCGGTCAGCGCGGTCTGCAGGAAGGGACCGTTGCTGGCGCGGATCTGGCCCGGCCGCAGCGGGGCGTCCGCATCGGTGACCAGTTCGTCGCCCGTAGACAGGATCGCCACGCGCGGCGCGCGCCCGACCTGGACCTGCCCGATCCCCGCCGCGGCCAGCAACATCCGCAGCGTGGCATCGACCGGCGTGCCGGCCGTGGCGATCGGGTCGCCGGGCTGCAGGTCGCTGCCGGCGCGGCGGATGTGGCGCCCCGGTGCGAGGTCTTCCAGGACGCGCATGCGCGCCGCGTCCAGGCGCTCGGTGCGCTCGTAGGGCACCACGCTGTCCGCGCCCGGCGGTAGCGCCGCGCCGGTCATGATCTCCCAGGCCGCGGCCGGCGCCTGCGGCGGCGCGTCGCCGGCGACCACGCGTCCGGCGATCGGCCACACGCTGCCGGCAGCGATGGCCCGGCCATCGCTGCGCAGCGCGTAACCGTCCATGGCGGCGTTGTCGAACGGCGGCAGCGCCGCCTGCGCGCGCACCGCTTCGGCCAGCACGTGCCCGGCCGCCTGGTCGGTGGCGCAGGCTTCGGCCGGCAGCGCGCCGGCCGAGGCGATCAGCCGGGCCAGCGCGGCTTCGTAGGACAGCAGGCCTTCGCCCGCGCAGGGATCAGCCATGCCGCACCTCGCCGCGCAGCCGCGCCAGGTCCTCGGGCGTGTTGGCGTTGTCCAGCACCTGCGCCGCCTGCGGCGCGAGCAGGCGCACGTCGTCGGCGTCCATTGCGCGGCGCAGACCGAAGTGTCCGCCCTCGACCTGGCGGCGCAGGCGCTGCAGCGCGGGCGGTGCCCAGAGCGCGCACAGCGGCTCGGGCAGGCCGTCGCCGGCGCTGCGGAAGGCCACCGCACCGTCGCCCGGGACGAAGGCCGCGGTCAGCCGCCGCAGCGTGGCCGCCTCGAGCCCCGGCAGGTCGCAGGCGATGACCAGCCACGCGGCCTGGGGCGCGGACGCATGCGCGGCGAGCAGGCCGGCGGCCGGGCCGATGTCGTGATGCCGATCGAGCAGCTGCGGGAAGCGCGCCCGCAGCGGGTCGTCCTGCTGGTTGGCGCGCACCGATACCAGGCAGCGCTGCACCTGCGTCTGCAGCAGGGCGAAGGCCACCTCGAGCTGCGGCTGGGTGTCGTAGACCAGCGCCGCCTTGTCGCGGCCCATGCGCCGGCTCGCGCCGCCGGCCAGGACCAGGCCGTGCAGTGCGAGGGGGGCGTCGGTCGAGGCAGGCCGAGGCGTGGTCATCGCGACCGATGTTAGCGCCGGCCGCCCGGCGCGCCTGTGGCCCGTGCTTGTGTTCGCGATGTCGCCTCCACGCGCCGGCTCATGAGCGCATCACCATGCGATTGCGGCCGCCGGCCTTGGCGTCGTACAGGGCCAGGTCGGCCAGATGGATCAAGGTGGCCGGGCCTTCGTCCTCGCCCATGCGGCTCGGCCACAGCGCCACCGCGCCGACGCTGATGGTGACCACGCTGGCGCTGTAGCTCTCGGCGTGGGGAATCTTCAGCGCGCGCACGTTGCGGCACACGGCCTCGCCCATCGCGCGCAGGGCGTCGGCATCGCAGCCGGGCAGGACCAGGGCCAGCTCCTCGCCGCCATAGCGCGCGGCCAGATCGCCCTGTCGCCGCGCGCTCTGCTTGAGCACCTGCGCCACCCGGGTGAGACAGACATCGCCGGCCTGGTGGCCATAGGTGTCGTTGAAATTCTTGAAGTGGTCCAGATCGGCCAGCAGCAGCCCCAGCGGCGTGCCCTCGCGGCGCGCGCGGGCCCATGCATCGGCCAGCGTCTCGTCCAAGGCGCGGCGGTTGGCCAGGCCGGTCAGTGCGTCGGTGCGCACCAGCGTCTCGAGCTGCTCCTGCGCCGCCTGGCGCGCCAGCAGCTGGCGGCGCAGCCATTCGCCCAGGCCGGCCAGCAGCACCACGGTGAACAGCGTCAGCAGCGCGTGGGTGCGCACCGAGCCGCGCCAGGCGGCCAGAGCCTCGTCCTCGGACAGCGCCGCCACGGCGATCAGCGGGAAGCCCTCGACGTGCTGGAAGCCGCTGATCCGCCGGGTATGGTCCAACGGCGACACGTAGACCAGCGAACCGGCCGGCGCGCCGCGCAGCCGCGCGAACAGGTCGCTGTGCGAGAAGTCCTGGCCGACGGCATTGAGTTCGGGCGAGCGCGCGCAGACCATCCCCGCATCGTCGAGCAGGGTGATGGCACCATGCCGGCCGACGTCGAAGCCGCGGTAGTGTTCGGCGAAATACGCCGAGCGGATGCTCGCCAGCACCACACCGGCGAACTGCCCGCGCGCATCGTTGTAGCGGCGGCTGACGGTAAGGATCCACTGGTTGTCCGAGCGGCTGCGCACCGGCGGGCCCACCCATGGCAAGCTGTCGTCCACCGCCTGGTGATGCTTGAAATAGGCCCGGTCGGAGTTGTTCATGTTGGGCGGCAGGTGGTCCAGCGACGAGGCGATCCAGCGGCCCTGCGCGTCGTAGACGAACAGGCCATGGATGCGGCCCGAACGGCTGGCCTCTTCGCGCAGATAATCGTCCAGCCGGGCCAGGTCGCGCGGCGTGGCCCCCTCGATGCGCAGGTTCTCGACGATGCCGGACAGCACGGCGTCGGCCACCAGCATCGAATCCCCTGCGTGCTGGCTGACCGAACGCGCCAGGTTGCCCGCGTCCGAATAGATCTGTTCGGTCGCCTCGCGCCGGGTCTCCAGCCCATGCCAGTACTCGGCCCCGGCGAACAACAGGCAGACGGCCAGCACGAATCCGCGCAGCAACTCGGGCAGCCATCGCCGGCGGGGCGGGTCGGACATGTTCATTCCGGTGGCCCCCCTCCCGGGCGCGCGCGGTGGTGTGATCGCGACTCACGCCGGCCTGCCGCCAACGTCTTCTGCGACGAATCTTGCCCCAGACCTCGCCGGGAGTGGATGAAGGATGCCCGGCCGGCTAGCGCGCCAGCTGCTGGCGCAGCATGCCCAGCAGGGCCTGCCGGTTGTATGGCTTGGGCAGGAACCGGGCGTTGGTCGGGAAGTCGCGGAACGAGCCCTCGGCATGGCCGGAGGTCAGCACCACCGGGATCTGCGCATCCAGATCGGCCACGCGCCGGGCCAGCTGGATGCCGTCCATGCCGCCGGGCATGTTGATGTCGCTGAAGACCAGATCGAAGGCGGCGCCGCTCTCCAGCAGCTGCAGCGCCTGGTTGCCGCCGTTGGCCTGCGTGACCTGATAGCCCTCGGCTTCGAGGATCAGGGCCGCGATCTCGCGCGCACCCGCGTCATCCTCGACGATGAGGATCATTGGGATAGGAGCCATGTGACGCGGAAAACCTGAAGACCCGAGTAGGCCGAATAATCGTCACAGCGCTGTGAAAGGGGGGTGACCTCGGCTAGGCTGGGGTGGTGCCCGCCGCAGCAGTTACGGCGGGGAGCGTTGCGGAGTTCCCATGCCAGCCTTTTCGCGAGACCACTACCGTCAGATCGTCGAGCTGTCCGGTGACAGCATTTTCGAACTCGATGGCGGCGGCCGCGTGGTCTCGGTCAACCAGCGTGGGCTGGAGCTGCTGGAGGCCTACGGCCGTCACGACGTGGTCGGCCGGCACTGGCACGACCTGTGGACGCCGGCGATGCGGGCGATCGCCCGCGAGGCCGTGCGCCTGGCCTGCGTGGGCCAGCGCAACGAGTTCCAGGGCGCCATCCAGACCCTGCGCGACCAGGAGCGGATCTGGTCGGTGATCGTCAGCCCGCTGGCCCTGGACCGCGGCCAGCCGGTGCTGCTGCTGGCCATGTGCCGCGACGTCACCGATCGCCTGCGCTCCGAACACGCGCTGCGCCTGATCAACGAGAGCCTGACCTCGCAGCTGCAGGGCGCCGAGCTGCGCGAGCTGGTGACCGCGCGCCACGCCGACTTCCTGGAATCCTCGCTCACCCAGACCCAGGAGCAGGCCGAGGCCGAGCGCCATGCGGCCGAGGCGCTGCGCGGGCAGGTGGACATCGCCGAGGCCGCGCGCAGCCTGGCCGAGCGCGCGCGCGATTCGGCCGAGCTGGCCTCGCTGCAGGCGCAGAAGGGCGAGGCGGTCGGCCAACTGGTGGCCGGCATCGCCCACGACTTCAACAACATGCTGCAGACCGCGGTGGCGGCCATCAGCGTGGTCACCGACACGCCCGAGCAGCTCACCCCGCTGCAGCGCAAGCTGCTGGGGCGCGGGCAGGAGGCGCTGCACCATGCCTCGATGCTGGCGCGCCGGCTGCTGGCGTTCTCGCGCAGGCATCCGCCGCGCTTCGAGGCGCTGGACCTGCGCGAGGTGGCCACGTCCATGGCCGAGCTGATGCGCCAGTCGCTGGGCCCGGACATGGTGCTGGTGGTCGAACCCGCGCCGCAGGCGCTGATCACCCAGGGCGATCCGCACGCCATCGGCCAGGCGGTGATGAACCTGTGCATCAACGCCCGCGATGCCTGCCAGAACCGCGGCCAGATCACCGTGTCGTTCTCGCACCAGTCCATCGCCAGCGATGGCGCCACGCCCTCGCGCGCCAGTGGCCAATACGTGGTGCTGTCGGTGGCCGACACCGGCACGGGCATGGACCAGGCAACGCTGTCGCGGCTGTTCGAGCCCTACTTCACCACCAAGCCCGAGGGGCAGGGCACCGGCCTGGGCCTGGCGCAGGTCTATGCGCTGATGCGCCACAGCGGCGGTTTCATCGATGTGGACACCGCGCTGGGCCGCGGCACGGTGATGAGCCTGTGGTTTCCGCAGGCCGAGAGCGCCAGCGCGCACGCGCCGGTCGCGATCCACGCGGCCTGAGCGGGTCCGTAAAGCACGACGGCCGCTTGCGCGGCCGTCGTTGCTTGCCGGATGCGGGACGCCTTACTGCGCCTTGGGCACGCCGATCGCCTTGACGTCGTCGTCGCTCAGGCGGGTATTGGCATCGGCGCTGAGCAGGGCGTTGACGTCCTGCAGGTCGGCCGCGTCCAGCGTGCCGGCGGCGGCCTCCAGCAGCAGGCGGTTCTGCAGGAAGTTGTACTTGGCCAGCGAGTACTGCTCCTGCGCGGCGACCAGGTTGTTCTGGTTGGTCAGCACGTCCAGCACGGTGCGGGTGCCCACTTCCAGGCCGACCTGCGAGGCGTCGTAGGCGCTGCGCGCGGAGACCACGGCCGAACGACGGGCCTCGATCTCGCTGATGCCGGCCTCCAGCACCTGGTAGGCGTTGCGCGTGTTGCGCACCACCGCGCGGCGCTGCTGTTCGAAGGCATCCTGGGCCGAATCGCGCTGGGCGACGGCCTGGCGCACCTGCGATTGCGTGGCGCCGCCGGAGAAGATCGGCACGTTCAGGGTCAGGCCGATCGAGCGCGAGTCGTACTCGCCACGGCGCGAACCGTCCGTGCCGGTGTCCGCGTCGCCGCCCCAGTTGGCGCTGCGGCCGTAGCTGCCACTCAGGCTCAGGGTCGGCAGATGGCCGGCGCGCGCGGCGCTGATGCCGGAGTCGGCCGACTGCACCTGCAGCTGTAGCGACTTCAGCTGCGGATTCTGCGCCAGCGCGGTGTCGACCCAGCCATCGGCGCTGTACTGCGAGGGCAGCTGCGGCTTGAAGTCGTCCGGCAGGCCGCGCAGGTTGGTCACCGGCTGGCCGGTGATCTCGGTCAGGGCCTCGTAGGCGTCCTTGAGCGCGTTGCGCTGGGTGATGACCGTGGCGCGCGCGCTGTCGTAGGAGGCGCGGGCTTCGTGCACGTCGGTGATCGGGGCCAGGCCCACGTCCAGACGCTTCTGCGCGTAGTCGAACTGCTTCTGGAACGCGGCCTGCGCGGCCTCGGCCGAGGCCAGCGTCTCGATCGCGATCAGCACATTGAAGTAGGCCGCCGAGGTGCGCGTGATCAGCGAGTCGTTGGCCGAATCCAGGTCGAAATCCGCCGCCTGGCTCAGCGCGCGCTGCGAGTTGACCCGGGCGTAGTCGCCGAAGTTGATCAGGCTCTGGTTCACCGTCACGGCGTAGTCGCGCGAGCGCGGGCTGTCGATCCACTCGCCGCCATGGGTGACCTTGGAACTGGAGCGCCCGAGCGAGGCGGTGCCGTTGACCTGCGGCAGCAGCGTGGCGCGGGCCTGGACCACCCCTTCCTTCTGCGACAGGCGCGCGGCTTCGGCCTGGGCCAGGGTCGGGTCGCCGTTGCGGGCCATTTCATAGGTCTGCATCAGGTCGGTGGCCGAGGCGGCCGAGGGCAGCGCCAGCGCGACGGCGAGAACGAGGGGGAGACGGCTCATCGTGGGAGTTCCTTGAAAGTTTGTGCCAAGCGCTTAGAAGACGAACGCAGGGACCGGCGCGGCGCCGACCAGATAACCCAGCGCATCGGTCTCGAACAACGATTCGATGCGCGCGCCGCTGGTGTCGTTGTGCACCAGCACCGCTTCCATGGCCGGCGAGCGGCCGCGCACCACGAACAGGCGTCCGCCCGGACGCACCAGTTCCATGAAGCCCAGCGGCAGGGTGTCCACCGCGGCGGTGATGCAGACCGCGTCGAACTTGCGGTCGGTGGTCCAGGCCAGCGCGTCGGCGGTTTCGATGCGCACGTTGCTGCCCAGCCCCGCGGCCTGCAGGTTGGCCTGGGCGAAGGCGGCCAGCTCGGGGTGCAGCTCCAGGCTGACCACTTCGCGGCCCAGCGCGGCCAGGCAGGCGGTGAGGAAGCCGCTGCCGGTGCCGATTTCCAGCACATCCTCGCCGGGCTGCACGTCCAGCGCCTGCAGGACGCGGCCTTCGACCACCGGCTTCATCATGCGCTGGCCGTGGCCCAGCGGCAGTTCCAGATCGGCATAGGCCACCGCGCGGTGCGCCGGCGGCACGAAGGCCTCGCGCGGCAGGGTGGCCAGCGTGTCCAGGACGCGGGGTTCCAGCACGTCCCAGGGACGGATCTGCTGTTCCACCATGTTTTCGCGGGCTTGGGCGTAGTTGATCGTCATGGGCGTGCTCGGGGGGCGTGTCGGTGTACCGGGGCGGGCATTCTAGCGGCGCGCGGCACGGCAGGCGTGCTGAGCATCGCCGCCGCACCCGGGGTGGACGCAGTGCCGGAAGTCACCGGACCGGAAGTCATGGCCGGGCCGTGGCGGCTCGGGTTCAGCGGCGGGCATAGGCGCGCAGGAACATGTCCACCGTGTTATCCAGGTGACGGTCGATCTCGCCCGCTTCCAGCCGACCCAGCAGGCCGCACATCATGCGGCCGTAGATCTCGCCCTTGAGCAGGGTGAAGAACTGGCGGGCGGCCACGTCGATGTCCTCGATGTCCAGGTGCCCTTGCGCGACCTGTTCGCGCAGCAGCCCGGCGAAGATGTCGTGGGTGCGCTTGGGGCCGGACTCCCAGAAGATCTGGCGCAGGTGCTCGTCGGCCTGGGTGCTGGCCAGCAGCATGCGGTGGGTGTTGATCGCCTGCTCGCTGGTGACCATGGCGAAGAAGCCCTCGGCGATTTGCCGCAGCTGCGCGCGCACACCGACATCGCCCTGCACCTTGAAGGTGGCATCGGGTAGCAGCTCTTCGCACAGGTTGCGGATCGCCTCGGAGAACAGCGACTCCTTGTCGCCGAAATGGCTGTAGACGGTCAGCTTGGACACGCCGGCCTCGGCCGCGATGCGGTCCATGCTGACGCCGGCGAAGCCCTCGCGCGCGAACAGCGCCTTGGCCGCCTCGAGGATCGCCGCGCGCTTGGCCAGGTCCTTGGGACGGCCCGGGCCTGACGGCGTCGTGCTGCGGGAGGAGTCGGAAGACACGGGGAGCGGAGCCTGCGGGACCATCGCGCAATACTAGACTAGACGGTTCGATATTTACAGTCCGGGCGCGCCGTCGCGGCCGCGCCCGTCATCGTTGCGTCAGCTTGCCCGACTGTCCCGGGGCCGGTGGGACCGGCCCCCGGACGGGGATCAGGCGCGCAGGCCGGCCGGCTGGCGTTCGAGCTGGGCCAGCACGGCCTCGGTCGCCTGCGCGGTGCTCAGCGCCTGGCCGGGGCCGGCCAGGTCGGCGGTGAAGGCGCGCGCGTCCAGGGCGGCGTCCACGGCCTGCTCGATGCGCTGGGCCTCGGCTTCCAGCCCGAGCGAATGGCGCAGCAGCAGTGCGGCCGAGAGGATGGTGGCGTAGGGGTTGGCGATGCCCTTGCCGGCGATGTCCGGGGCCGAGCCATGGATCGGCTCGTACAGGCCGACCCGGCTCTGGCCGAGCGAGGCAGACGGCAGCAGGCCCAGCGAGCCGGCCAGCATCGAGGCCTCGTCGGTGAGGATGTCGCCGAACATGTTCTCGGTGACGATCACGTCGTACTCGCGCGGCTTGGACAGCAGGTGCATGGCCATCGAATCGACCAGCTGGTGCTCCAGGGCGATGTCCGGGAATTCCTCGCGGCCGACCCGCGCGGCCACCTCGCGCCACAGGCGCGAGGTCTCCAGCACGTTGGCCTTGTCCACCGAGGTGACCTTGCCGCGGCGCGCGCGGGCCAGGCCGAAGGCGCTGCGCAGCACCCGCTCGACCTCGGCCACCGAATAGCTGCACAGATCGCTGGCCGCTTCGGCGGTGCGGGTCTTGTCGCCGAAATAGATGCCGCCGGTCAGCTCGCGCACCACCACGATATCCACGCCAGCCAGCAGGTGCGGCTTGATCGGCGAGGCGTCCAGCGCGGCAGGATGCGGCCGCACCGGGCGCAGGTTGGCGAACAGGCCCAGCGCCTTGCGGATCGCCAGCAGGCCCTGTTCGGGCCGGATCTTGGCGTTGGGGTCGGACCACTTGGGCCCGCCGACCGCGCCCAGCAGCACCGCGTCGGCCTGCTGGCAGGCGAAGGTGGTGGCCTCGGGCAGCGGCACCCCGTGGCGGTCGATGGCGATGCCGCCGATGTCGTGCTCGGCGAAGCGGAAATCGTGGCCGTGCTGTTGGGCCACGGCCTTGAGGACGGCGACGGCCGCGGCGGCCACTTCCGGGCCGATGCCGTCGCCGGGCAGGACGACGATGTCAGCTTGCATGGGCGGCCTCGTAGCGGGCGATGTCGGGGACGCGGGCAAGCAGATAGCCCAGCTGGTCGACGCCTTCGAGCAGGCAGGTTTGCGAGAAGCCGTCCAGCGGGAACGCATAGACGCGCCCGTCGGGCGTGCGCAGCTCGCGCGCGGCCACATCGATGGTCAGCTCGTCGTCGGGACGCTCCATCAGCGTCTGCACGTCGGCCTCGGCCAGCACCACCGGCAGCAGGCCGTTCTTGAGACTGTTGCCGCGGAAGATGTCGGCGATCTCGCTGGACACCACGGCCTGCAGGCCTAAGTCGGTCAGCGCCCAGGGCGCGTGCTCGCGCGAGGAGCCGCAGCCGAAGTTGCGCCCGGCCAGCAGGATCGAACGCCCGGCGTTGTGCGGCTGGTTGAAGGCGAAGTCCGGATTGGGCGTGCCGTCGGCCTTCCAGCGCCAGTCGTTGAAGGCGTTGCGGCCCAGGCCGGCGCGCTCGGTGGTGGACAAGAAGCGCGCCGGAATGATCTGGTCGGTGTCGATGTTGGTCGAACGCAGCACGACGGCCTTGGAGGTGATTTGAACAGTCCGGCCATGGATGGCCGGGCTCTTCGTCAGGGATGACGGTACTCCTGCCATCACGCGGCCTCCTCGCTGCCGCCCAGCGCGAAATCGGCCGGCACGTCGGTGACCTCGGCGGCGGGCAGCGCCTCGGGCGCGGGCGCGTCCTGGCGCGGGCGCAGCGGCGTGTCGCGCACGCTGCGGGCCAGCGCGCTGGCCACCGTGGCGGTAAAGGCCACGTGCGCGGCCTGGTTGGATTCGGGACTGGGCATCAGGCCACTTCCTTGGATTCGGTTGCTGCGAACAGATCACGCACATCGCTGACGCGGCCGTTGACCGCGGCCCAGGCCGCGCTCAGCGGCGAGGCGAGCAGGGTACGCGAGCCGGGGCCCTGGCGGCCCTCGAAATTGCGGTTGGAGGTGGACACGGCCAGCTCGCCCGGCGCCACCAGATCGCCGTTCATGGCGATGCACATCGAGCAGCCCGGCTCGCGCCACTGCGCGCCGGCGGCGCGCACGATGGCGTCGATGCCCTCGGCCTCGGCCTGGCGCTTGACGATCTCCGAGCCAGGCACCACCAGCATGCGCACGCCCTCGGCGACCTTGCGCCCGGCCAGCACGCGGGCGACCTCGCGCATGTCGCGCAGGCGGCCGTTGGTGCACGAGCCGACGAACACCACGTCGACCTTGGCGCCTTCCACGCGCTCGCCCGCATGGAAGCCCATGTAGTCCAGGCCCTTCTGCGCGGCCGCGTCGTTGGCGGCGGGGATGGCCGCATCGACCGCGATCGCCGTGCCCGGGTGCGTGCCCCAGGTCAGGGTCGGGCGTATGTCGGCCGCGTCGATCACCACTTCGGCATCGAAACGCGCGCCCGCATCGCTGCGCAGCGTCTTCCAGTAGGCGACCGCGGCGTCGAAGTCGGCGCCCTTGGGCCCGCGCGGGGTCGCCGCGACATAGTCGAAGGTGATCTGGTCGGGCGCGACCATGCCGGCGCGCGCGCCGGCCTCGATGGACATGTTGCACAGGGTCATGCGCTGCTCCATGTCCATCGCCTCGATGGTCGAGCCGCGGAACTCCAGCACATGGCCGGTGCCGCCGTTGACCCCGATCACGCCGATGATGTGCAGGACCACGTCCTTGGCGCCCACGCCCGGGGCCAGCGGCCCGTCGACGGTGATCGACATGGTCCGCGGCTTGCGCTGCAGCAGGCATTGGGTGGCCAGCACATGGCCGACCTCGCTGGTGCCGATGCCGAAGGCCAGCGCGCCGAACGCGCCGTGCGTGGAGGTGTGGCTGTCGCCGCAGACGATGGTCATGCCGGGCTGGGTGAAGCCCTGCTCGGGGGCGATGACGTGGACGATGCCGCGGTTGGCCGAGCCCATGTCGAACAGCTCGATGCCGTACTGCGCGCAGTTGGCTTCCAGCGTCTGCACCTGCTTCTCGGCCGCGGCGGTGTAGTAGGGCAGCCGACCATCGGCGCCGGCCGGCAGGGTCGGCGTGGAATGGTCCATCGTGGCCTTGGTCCGGTCCGGGCGACGCGGCGCCAGGCCGCGCGCGCGCAGTTCGGTGAAGGCCTGCGGCGAGGTGACCTCGTGGATCAGGTGCAGGTCGATGTACAGCACCGCCGGGGCGGTGTCGCTTTCGGGGACCACGACATGCGCGTCCCACAGCTTGTCGAACAACGTACGGGGGGCGGAACTCATTGCGGATGGCCTTGCGTTGAATGCGGGGTCGGGGAGCGGCGCGCGCTGAAGCGCAGGCGCACGTAATCGGCATGCCACTGGCCGGCGGCATCGCACAGCGCCGGGCGCAGCAGCGCCTCGGTGTCGGCCAGCACACGGCTGCGGGTGTCGGCGTTAAGGCCGCTCAGGAAGGGATCGGCGAAGGTCTGCAGCCAGCCGGCGATGCCGGTGGGCAGCGGCGTCGGGCGCGGGATCAGCGCGATCTGCGCGACTTCGAAGTCATGCTGCGCCAGCCGCGCGGCGTATTCCTCGGCCGTGGGGAAGAACCAGGCGAAGGCCGGCGCGCCGGCGCCGTTGGCCCGCAGCGCCGCGCGCAGCGCGGTGGTGATCGCCGCCACGTTGCCATGGCCGCCGAACTCGGCGACGAAGCGCCCGCCGGGCTTGAGCGCGCGCCGCACGCCGGCCAGCACCGCGTCGGGCTGGCGCATCCAGTGCAGCGCGGCGTTGCTGAAGACCGCATCGAAGTCGCCCTCGAAGGTCAGGGCGTGCCCGTCCATCACGCGCGCATCGATACCGCGTTCGACCGCAGCGGCGACCAGCTCGGGCGAGGCATCCACACCCACCACGTTCGCACCGGCCTGGACCAGCTGCGCGGTCAGCACGCCGTCGCCGCAGCCCAGGTCGAGGATGCGCTCGCCGGGCCGGGCATCGAGCAGCGCCGACACCGAGGCGCCCAGCGCCGGGACGAAGCCTGCGTTGCGCGCGTAGCGGGCCGCATCCCAGGCCTGGCCTGCCGCGGAGGCGGGGGGGTGCGTCGCCGGGTTCATGCCGCGGCGGCTTCGCTCGGCGCCGGGGCGTGCTGGCGCTGGCGCAGCAGGCGGTTGGCCACGTCCAGCCAGGCCAGCGCGCTGGCCTCGATGATGTCCTTGGACGTGCCGGTGCCCTCATATTCCAGGCCGTCGGCGCGGACCGACAGGCTGGCCTCGCCGCGCGCGTCGGCGCCAATGCCCACGCTGTGCACCTGGTAGCTGTCCAGCTCCAACTTGACGCCGGTGGCGGCCGAGAGCGCGCCGAACAGCGCGTCGACCGGGCCATTGCCCTGTGCTGTCTCGGCCACGCGGTTGCCTTCCGGATCGGACAGTTCGACCAGCGCGTTGGCGCGGCCGCCGACATCGGAGATGGTCATCGAGGCCAGGCGATAGCCATCGCTGACCGCCGCGTCCTGCATCAGCATCTGCAGGTCGGCATCGCCGACCACGCGCTGACGCTCGCACAGGCCCTTGAACTGCTCGAATACCAGCTTCAGCTCGTCCTCTTCCAGCAGATAGCCCAGCGCGCGCAGGCGCGCATCGACCGCGGCGCGGCCGCTGTGTCGGCCCAGCACCATCTGCGTGTCCGGCCAGCCCACGTCCTGCGGCCGCATGATCTCGTAGGTGCCGCGGTGGCGCAGCATGCCGTGCTGGTGGATGCCCGACTCGTGGGCGAAGGCATTGGTGCCGACCACCGCCTTGTTGCGCTGGACCGGCATGCCGATCAGACGCTGCAGCAGCTGCGAGGTCGGCACGATGCGCGGGGTCTGGATGCCGGTGTCCAAGCCGTAGAATGCGTTGCGGACCTTCAGCGCCATGGCGATCTCCTCGATCGCGCAGTTGCCCGCGCGCTCGCCGATGCCGTTGATGCTGCCCTCGATCTGGCGCGCGCCGGCCTCGGCGGCGGCCAGCGAGTTGGCCACGGCCAGGCCCAGGTCGTTGTGGCAGTGCGCGCTGAAGATCACCTTGTCGGCGCCGCCGATGTCGGCCACGCCGGCGATCACGCGGCGGAACATGTCGCCGATCTCCTCCGGGGTGGTGAAGCCGACGGTATCGGGCAGGTTGATGGTCCGCGCGCCGGCGGCGATGGCGGTACGCGCGATCTCGATCAGGTAGTCGATCTCGGTACGGGTGGCGTCCTCGGCGGAGAACTCCACGTCATCGACATAGCCGCGCGCCAGGGTCACGTGCCGGTGCACCGACTCGAGCACCTGCTCCTTGCTCATGCGCAGCTTGTGCTCGCGGTGCAGCGGGCTGGTGGACAAAAAGACGTGCAGGCGCGGGTTGGCGGCCGCTTCCAGCGCGCGGGCGGAGATCTCGATGTCGCCGGCCAGGCAGCGCGACAGCACCGCCAGGGTCGGCGTGCGCACCTCGCGGCCGATCAGGGCCATGGCCTGGCGGTCGGATTCGGAGCTGGCCGGGAAGCCGGTCTCGATGATGTCCACGCCCAGCTCGGCCAGGGCGCGGGCCATGACCACCTTCTGCTGCGGGGACATGCTGCAGCCCGGGGACTGCTCGCCATCGCGCAGGGTGGTGTCGAAAATTCGGACAGTGTCGGTGGATACGGCGGTGTTCATACGAAGGGATCCTCTACGGCGACGGCCGTGCGGATGGCCGTGGGACGGCGCGGGGTCTGGAAGGCGATGCGGCGGGCGGCGCGGCGAGCGGGGCGCGGTGCCAACGGGACGGAAAGGGCGAGGGCGAGGATCATGCCGCCACCCCGGTCACGGCCGCGGCCAGCGTGTCGATGCAGATGGCGACCGACTCGCAGTCGTACACCTTCTCCAACTGATGGCGCAGGGTCTCCATCGGACGGGTGCCCTCGATGTGCATGCCCAGCTCCCAGCGGCCATCGGCGCGCGGCACGGCATGCACCGCGCGCGGGGCGAAGCCGCGGCGCTCGACCATGCCGATCACGCGCACCAGGGCGCCTTCGGCCGGGCTCACGATCAGATCAAGCCGGTATTGCATGGGACTTGGGCTCCGGTGCGGCTTTGGCGGGGTTGGATTCCAGCATCGAGCTGTTGGCGTGGTTGGGCGGCACCAGCGGCCAGACGTTGGCCTTGATGTCGATGCTCACGTGCAGCAGCGCCGGGCCGGGCGTGGCCAGCAGCTCGGCCAGGGCGTCGTCGACCTGCTCGCGCGCGGCGATGTGCCGGGCCGGGATGCCGAACACGCGGGCCAGCGCGGCGAAGTCCGGATTGTCGGACAGGTCGATCTCGCTGTAGCGCTCGGCGAAGAACAGCTCCTGCCACTGGCGCACCATGCCCAGCGCGGAGTTGTCCAGCAGCACGATCTTCACCGGCAGCTTGCAGCGCGCGATGGTTACCAGCTCCTGCACGTTCATCATGAAACCGCCGTCGCCGTTGACCAGGACGACGGTCCGCTCCGGGCAGGCGAACTGCGCACCCATCGCCGCCGGCAGGCCGAAGCCCATCGTGCCCAGCGCGCCGCTGGTCAGATGGTGGCGCGGGTGGTTGAACTTGCAGTGCTGCGCCACCCACATCTGGTGCTGGCCGACATCGCTGGTGATGATCGCGTCGGCCGGGGCGACCTCGCTCAGCCGCTTCAGCAGCGCCGGGGCGTAGATGTCCGTGCCCGGGGCGTCGTAGCGGAAGCCGAAGCGCTCGCGGTTGGCGGCGCACTTGGCCTTCCACGCGTAGCAGGCGCTGCGCGCACCGCTCAGCGCGCGCAGGCCGCTGGCCAGATCGCCGGGAATGGCGATGTCGGCCGTGCGCAGCTTCGAGATCTCGTAGGCGTCGGCGTCCAGGTGGATGACGCGGGCGAACGGGGCGAACTCGGCCAGCTTGCCGGTGGCGCGGTCATCGAAGCGCGCGCCGACCACGATCAGCAGATCGCTTTCCTGCACGGCCATGTTGGCCGCGCGGGTGCCGTGCATGCCCAGCATGCCCAGGTAGTTGCCGTGGTTGGCCGGCAATGCGCCCAGGCCGCGCAGGGTCAGCACGGTCGGGATGCCGCTGGCCTCGACGAACTGGCGGAACGCCTCGACCGCATTGCCCAGCGCGATGCCGCCGCCGCCGTAGACCACCGGCTTCTCGGCGCAGGCGATGGCCGCCAGCGCCTCGGCGATGGCCGCTTCGGCCGGTGCCGGGGCCGGCGCGACCGCCGCCGGCACGTGATCGGGCAGGTGCGAGGCGTCGTTGATCTGCACATCCTTGGGCAGGTCGATCAGGACCGGACCAGGGCGGCCCTCACGGGCGATGCGGAAGGCCTCGGCGAACACCCGCGGCAGATCCTCTACCCGACGCACCAGGAAGCTGTGCTTGACGATCGGCATGGTCATGCCGAACACGTCCAGCTCCTGGAAGGCGTCGGTGCCGATCAGCGGCGTGGCGACCTGGCCGGTCAGGCACACCATCGGCACCGAATCGAGCATCGCGTCGGCGATGCCGGTGATCAGGTTCGACGCGCCCGGGCCGGAGGTGGCCACGCACACGCCGACCTTGCCGGAGGCGCGCGCATAGCCGTTGGCGGCCAGCGCCGCGCCCTGCTCGTGGCGCACCAGGATGTGCTTGAGCGCCGAGTCCACCAGCGCGTCGTAGAACGGCATGATGGTCCCGCCGGGATAGCCGAAGATCGTGTCCACGCCCTCGGTTTCCAGGGCGTGGGCGATCCAGCGGGCGCCATTGCGTGGGGCAGTGGCGGTCGGTGCGTTCATGCGGCGGCGGCCTGTGGTTGCGCTGCGGGCTTGGGGGCGTTGTCGGCCAGCCACACCATCTTGGCGCGCAGCTGCTTGCCGACCACTTCGATCGGGTGCTCCAGATCGGCCTGCTTGAACTTCTTGTAGTTCGGCAGGCCCGCTTCGTACTCGGCCACCCAGTTCTTGGTGAAAGTGCCGTCCTGGATGTCGGTCAGGACCTCCTTCATGCGCGCCTTGGTCGAGGCATCGATCACGCGCGGGCCGCTGACGTAGTCGCCGTACTGCGCGGTCTCGGAAATGAACTCCAGCATGCGGGTAATGCCGCCTTCGTAGAACAGGTCCACGATCAGCTTCAGCTCGTGCAGCACTTCGTAGTAGGCGATCTCGGGCTGGTAGCCGGCTTCCACCAGCGTCTCGAAGCCGGCCTGCACCAGCGAGGACGCGCCGCCGCACAGCACGGCCTGCTCGCCGAACAGATCGGTCTCGGTCTCTTCCTTGAAGGTGGTCTTGATGATGTTGGCGCGCGCGCCGCCCAGGCCGGCGGCGTAGGCCAGCGCGTACTGCTCGGCCTTGCCCGACTTATCCTGGTAGACCGCGTAGATGCACGGTACGCCGCGGCCGATCTCGTATTCGCGGCGCACCAGCGCGCCCGGACCCTTGGGCGCGACCAGGACCACGTCCAGGTCCTCGCGCGGGGCGATCATGCCGAAGTGCACGTTCAGGCCGTGGGCGAACAGCAGCACCGCACCCTGCTTCATGTTCGGCGCCAGCACCTCGTTGTAAAGCTGCTTCTGCACCATGTCCGGGGTCAGCACGGCGACCAGGTCGGCGTCCTTGACCGCCTCGGCGGGCGACTTGACCAGGAAGCCGTCGGCCTTGGCCTTGGCTTCGGTCGGGCCGCCCGGGCGCAGGCCGACCTTCACATCGAAGCCCGACTCGCGCAGGTTCATCGCATGGGCGCGGCCCTGGCTGCCGTAGCCGACGATGGCGATGGTGGGCTGGGGGAGGTTGGAGGTCGAAGCGGTCATGGGCGGCGTTCCTGTCTGGCTGAAAGTTGGGGTTGAAACTTTTGGAGGGGCTGAAAGCACGAAACCCCGCACTTCGCAGTGCGGGGTTTCGTCAGGGTTTCGTGTGCTTGCTGCTTACACGACCGTCCGTCCCGCACCGTGAGGCGAGTGAATAAGTACGAGCACGAGGAGCGAGGCCGCGGCGTGCGCGGTCTGCTGGGCGGTCGTGATCGGACGGAAGGCGTTCATCAGGCCGGCAGAAAACCATGCCCGGCGCGGGGCTGTCAAGCGCGAATTTCGTTGCGCCAGAAACCGTGCCGCAGCCCCGGCGTGCCTCACCGCTCCCGCTCGCGCTCCAGCCACTGCGCGATGGCCCGGCGGTCGCGCTGCAGGCGGCGCTGCTGGTCCTGGTACTCCTGGTCCAGCGCACGGTACAGCGCGACGATCACCAGCACCATCAGCAGGGCGAAGGGCAGGGCGGCCACGGTGATCATCGCCTGCAGCGCCTCCAGGCCGCCGACCAGCAGCAGCGTCGCGGCGATCAGGGCGATGGCCGAGCCCCAGACGATCTTGCGCGACAGCGGCGGGTCCTGCGCCTTGTCGTAGGACATGCTGGCCAGCACCAGTACGGCCGAGTCGGCCGAGGTGACGAAGAAGATCGACAGCAGCAGCAGCGCCAGGCCGGACAGCAGCCAGGACAGCGGCAGGCTGTCGAACATCGCGAACAGGACCGTCTCGTAGCCCTGCGCCAGCGCCGCGGCCAGATCGACATGGCCGAACAGCTGCGCCCACAGCGCCGCGCCGCCGAAGGTGGAGAACCACAGGAAGCCCAGCAGGCTCGGCGCCAGCACCACGCCGAACACGAACTCGCGGATGCGCCGGCCGTAGGACACCCGCGCGATGAACGCGCCCACGAACGGCGCCCAGGCGATCCACCAGGCCCAGTAGAAGATCGTCCAGGTCGCCACCCAGGTCGAACGTGAGAACGGCGACATGCGCAGGCTCATGTTGACCAGGCTGTTGAGATAGCTGCCCAGGGTGGTGGTGAAGGTGTCGAAGATGAAGCTGGTCGGCCCCAGCACCAGCACGAAGGCCAGCAGCAGCGCGGCCAGGCCGACGTTGAAGTTGGACAGCCATTTGATGCCGCGCTCCACGCCGGTGACGCTGGAGGCCATGTACAGCACGAAGGACACCGCGATGACGGTCAGCTGCACCGGCGCGGAGGCGTGGATGCCGAACACCCGCTCCAGGCCTGCGGCGATCTGGATGGTGCCGAAGCCCAGCGTGGTGGCCACGCCGATGGTGGTGGCCACCACCGCGGCGATATTGACCGCGTGGCCGATCCAGCCCTCATGCCGGCGGCCGAGCACCGGTTCGAGCAGGTCGCTGATCAGCCCACGTCCGCCGCGGTTGAACTGGAACCACGCCATCGCCAGGCCGATCAGCGCGTACACCGACCACGGATGCAGCCCCCAGTGGAAGAAGGCGTAGCGCATCGCCGCGCGCGCGGCGTCCATGCTGCGCGGCTGCAGCCCCTCGGGCGGGGTGATGAAATGCGACAGCGGCTCGGCCGCGCCCCAGAACACCAGGCCGATGCCCATGCCCGCGGCGAACAGCATCGACAGCCAGCTGGCGTTGGAGAACTGCGGCTGCGCATCCTCGCCGCCGATGCGCAGGTCGGCGAACCGGCCCACGCACAGGAACAGCAGGAACACCAGCGCGGCGAACACCACCAGCAGATACAGCGAGCCGGCCGCGCCGATGGTCTGCTTCAGCGCCGCCTGCATCACCGCGTTGAACGCATCGGGCGCGACGCCGGCGGCGAGCACCAGCGCGATGACGATGAACAGCGAAATCCTGTAGACCACGGCCAGCTCCGTTCATGCGGCGCGCCCAGCGGTCGCCGCGAAAAGCGGTGCACGTTACAGCCGCGGCGGTGATCGGCACGTAGCGATGCACTGCACGGCGCATCACGGGCGCCACATCGGCCCGATTGGCGCGTCTCACGCCCAGCACAGGCCTCAGCGCAGGCAACCCTCATTCCCGCGAAAGCGGGAATCCATGGACGTCGCGCCCTCGCATGGGCGCCACCCACCTCGCGCCCTCTAAACCACGGCGGAAGCCTTCTCCCAGCGTCGCTTAGTGCGCCCCATCCCCGATATGCGCATCCAGGAAGGCCTGCAGCTGATTGAAGAAGGCGATCGAATTGGCCTCGTTGTAGAAGCCATGGCCCTCGTTGGGCACCGCCATCCACTGCGGCGGATGGCCGGCGGCGGTGAGCGCGGCGCGCATCGCCTTGGCCTGGGCGAAGGGCGCGCGCTCGTCGTCCTCGCCATGCGCCAGCAGCACCGGCACGCTGATCCTGCCGGCCAGGGTGACCGGCGAGTTGGCGGCCAGCTCGGCCGCATCGCGCCCGATCACCCGCTGCAGGTAGTGACGGCCCGAATCGGTGCGCTTGATGTCGCCCTTGCTGTACATCATGTCCAGGTCGTAGATGCCGGCCAGGCCGACCGCGCACTGGAACATCCCGGGCGCGCGCGCCACCGTCATCATCGCCGAGTAGCCGCCGAAGCTGCCGCCGTAGACGCATACGCGCTTGGGATCGGCCATGCCCTGGGCGATGGCCCAGCGCACGCCGTCGAGCAGATCGTCCTGGATGCGCGTGCCCCACTTCAGATAACCGGCCTCCATGAAAGCCGCGCCGCGCCCGCCGCTGCCGCGATAGTTGACCTGCAGCACCAGGTAGCCGCGGCTGGCCAGGAACTGCGCGTCGGTATCGAACTCCCAGTCGTCGCGGATGCCGTGCGGGCCGCCGTGCGGCAGCAGCACCATCGGCAGCGCCTTGGGATCGCGCACGCCCGCGGGCACGGTGACGATCGCCTCCAGGGGCAGGCCGTCGCTGGCGGTGAAGCGCTGCACGCGCCGCTCGCCCATCCGCGCCGGGTCGATGCCCTCGCGCGGGGTCAGCAGGCGGCGCAGCTTGTTGTCGCTGCGGTTGAGCAGATACCACGCGCCCGGGTCGCGGTCGCTGTCGATGAACAGCAGCACGACCTGGCCGTCCTGGCTCTGGTTGACGAACTCCACATGCTTGCCCGGCAGCGCCGTGGTCAGCGCCTGATGCAGCTGCGCGTCGGGCGAGTCGGCGTCGAAATAGGTGAAGCGGCTCGGCCCGCGCCCGGCCTGCGCGGCGAACGGCACCGACGGCGCATGGGTCCACTGCAGATCGCTGACGCTGGCGAAGCTGTCGCGCGCCAGGACCTGCACGCTGCCGCCCTGGGCGTCGCTGCGCACCAGTTCGGCCGGCCCGCCCTTGCGGCTGCGCAAGGCATAGAGCTGACGATCGTCGGGACTGAAGGCGAACGGCTGCCACAGCTCGGCCTCGCTGGTGGGCATGGGCAGCCAGGCGCCGTCGTCGCCGGCGCGATACAGCAGCGGCTTGTCGTCATCGTCGGTGCCGATGGCGAAGCGCGGCTTGCCGGTGTGGTCGAGCACGAAGTCCAGGTCCGGCACGCCGATGTCGGCGATCAGGCGGAAGGTGACCTTCTCGCTGTCCACGTCGTAGAGCATCGAGCGCCGCGCTTCGAGCGAGAGCTGACGCAGGTAGAAATGGCCGTTGGGGATCTCCGGCACGCCCTCGATGTAGCCGAAGCCGCGGTCCAGCGTCGACCTGGCCGCGCGCTGCTCGTAGCCGTAGATGTACTTCTGCCCGCTGCCGTCGAAGTTGCTGGCGATGACCTCGCCGTTGGGCCGCGGCTTCTCCAGGGTGCCGACCTTGCGGCCCTTGGCGATCACCAGCCGCGTGTTGCTGACCCATTGCACCTGGGTGGCCAGCTCATAGCGCGGGAACTTCAGCAGCGCCGTCTGCACCATGTCCGACAGCCGGTACACCGCCAGCGCCGACATGCCATGGTCCAGATCGACCGAGGCCGCCAGATACTTGCCGTCCGGCGAGAGCATCGGGCCGGACAGCTTGCTCGCCTGCGCGAACGCCTCCACCGGCACCGGCGCCTCCGCCCCGGCCTGCGCACATGCACAGGCCACCACCGCGGCCACCATGGCCCGCTTCCATGCCTTCATCGTCGCCCCTTGTCGTGTTGTCGCCCATGCCGGGCGTCTATCCCCGCCAAAACGATAGCGCAAACCCGCAGGCGCGTGAATGCGGCGACGCCCGCTCAGGCAGGGTGTTGTCGCCGGCGTACCAGGCCGGGGAACTCGACTTCGCCAACCAGCCTCGACCCGGCCGGGCGCGGCTTCTCGGCCAGGTTCGCCATCCATGGCGGACTCGCCGCCGCGGGCCACCCCTGCTCCCTCTCCGCGCGCCCGGCCGGGTCGAGGCGCTGCGAGCGGATGGGTTGGGACTTGTTTTGACTCACGACCCGAAGCCTCATCGCGTGAGGTGTGAGGCAGCGGGCCGGCGGGTGGGGGCCGCGCCCAGCGAGGCAGGACGCTGAGCGCCCGAATCAGGGCGGGATGCCCTGATTGAGGGGAAAGCGGCCCCCGCCCGCCGGACCGATACCCCTCCGAAGCCGCAAGGCGTCCCACTCGGGCACTTGAACAAAGCACAAAACAAAAGACCCCGCCGGTCGCCCGGCGGGGTCTGTCTTGCAACTTCTAGACGGGCTCAGACCGACGCCCGATCAAACCACTTAGAAGTCGTACTGCACCTGGAAGCGCACATAGCGCGGAGTGGTGTAGTACTTGCCCAGCTTGTAGCTGTTGTAGGTCTCGCCGTACTGGGTGTCTTCCTTGGTCTCGTACACCTGCAGCGGCTTGACCGAGTTGAACAGATTCAGCACCGACATCTGCAGGCTCAGGCCATTGGCCCACTGCGGCTTGTAGACCACGTTCGGGTTGACGGCCCAGGTCCACGGCGTGCGGCCGGCGGTGCCCTGCTTGGCGATCTCGCCGTTGCAGTAGTGGAACACGCCGCCGTAGCCGTACTCGGTGCCGAAGGTGCCGGTACCGCCACCCAGGCAGCTGATCGGCGCGCCCGACTGGACCTGCAGATCAACACCCATCGACCACTCGTCGGTGAAGTTGTACGCACCGTACGCCTTCAGCGTGTGGCGATGGTCGTTGAACAGATAGCCATCGGCGCCGTACATGATCTCGGCGAAGTCGAAGTCCGAGGTCGTGCCGGTGTCGGACTGGCCATTGGTGCTCTTGACCAGACCCTCGTAGTTGCCGCTGAGCTTGGACCAGGTGTAGTTGATGCTGGCGTACCACTTGTCGGTGGCCTTCTCCGCGCTCAGGGTCAACGCCTTGTAGTAACGCTTGGCCTTGGGACCCAGGGCGCTGCCATCGACGTGGATGTTGTCGGCCTTGCCGTCGCCATCGACATCCAGCGTGATGTTCAGGTCTTCGCCCGGGTTGTACAGGTAGCAGCCCGGCAGACCGTCCGGAATCGTCCACTGGTCAGCCCAGTGACCGGCCACGTCGTAGCCCTGCGCCTGGGCGGCGTTGTAGATCGCCCGCACATCGCAGGTGTCGTCGATGGCCTGGTTGATGCGACGGTAGGTGGCCTTGGCCCCCAGCGTCCAGCCGTCGACGAAGCTGTTGTCCGAGTGCAGCAGCTGCTGGTAACCCAGGATGGCCTCGTCCTGCGTGTAGGGCTTCAGGCCCTTGCTGGCCACGGCCTTCGGATCCGGCGCAACACCGTTCTCGCCGTTGATGACGTAGTCGGCCGAGCCGCCGCGGAAGGGCGCGGTGTTCAGCGGCGCGCCGCTGACCGGATCGATGCCGTCATAGGTGTAGTAGTTGACGGTGTAGAACGAGGCGCTGGCGGCGCGCAGGGCGACGTTGGCCGCGATCGGCAGCGAGTAGCGGCCCAGCGAACCGAACAGCTTGCTGTCGCCGTTGCCGGCCACATCCCACGAGAAGCCCAGGCGCGGCTGCCAGATGTCGTCCTGCTTGACGAAGGTGGTGCCCGAGCTGTTCTTGTTGTCGAACGAGTCGTTGCGGATACCGCCGTACAGCATGAAGTTGTCGGTGATCTGCCAGTTGTCCTGCAGGTACCAGGACTTCTGGTCGATCTTGACGCCGCCGCCGGTGCGGAAGTTGATCAGGCGCGCATAGCCGTCGTACAGGCGCCAGTAGCCGCCCGAGGAATAGGCCGTGCCCGAGGTCGACTTCCACTGCTCATCGCTGTAGCCGAAGGCCACCTTGTGGTCGCCCAGCTGCCACTCGAAGTCGGCCTTGTAGCTGTCGCGCGAGTTCTTGCCGCCTTCCATGCCCACGCTCTGGGCCACGGCGCAGCCGATCTTCGTGCCGGTCTGGTCGATCACGTACGGGCAGTCGCCGATGGGGCCGAAGACGTTGCCGTCGTACGAGCTGTGCTTGCCGTCAGGGCTGATGGTGAACTGCGAATCCTTGTTGCGCATCTGACCGTACTGCAGCGCCATGGTCAGGTTGTCGGTCAGGTAGCTGGTCCACTTGAAGATGTCGGTCTGGCCGCCGCTCTTGCCGACCAGCTGGCCGTTGTAGTCGGTCTTGGCCGGATGATCGTCGGCGCCGTAGGCGGCGTTGTAGTAGTCGTAGGTGTAGCGGCTGCCGTTGTCGAAGCCGGTGTACTCGAGGTGGTTGGCGTCGTTGAGGTACCAGTCCAGCTTGACCAGCCAGTACGGCGTCTTGGACTCATAGTCCTGCGCGGTGGTGGAGCGCGAGGCCGTGGAGGGCGACAGGGTCGGATTGCCGTCGGCGTCCAGCTCGGTCTGCACGTCCGAGCGCGCACCGTAGGAGGTGGTGTTGCTCTTGTCGAACTCGGCCAGCGCGAACACGAACAGCTTGTCCTTGATCAGCGGACCGCCGATCCAGCCGGTGTAGGTGTTGGAGGCGTTGTAGTTGTTGTGATAGCTGCGGAAGATCTGGTCGTCGCTGTTGCGATAGACGTTGGGCACGCTGGCGCGCAGGCTGTCCGGCACGCTGGTCCAGCTCAGGCCGCCGTGCCATTCGTTGGTGCCGCGCTTGACGTTGACGCTGGTCACGCCGCCGGTGGAGAAGCCGTACTGCGCGCCGTAGCCGCCGGTCTGCACGTCCAGCTGGTCGATCGCCTGGAAGGGGACTTCCGAGAAGGACAGGCTGTCGTAGAGGTTGGTGATGTTGAAGCCGTTGACGTAGTAGCTGTTCTCGGCCGCCGAGGCGCCGCCGAAGGAGGCGTTGCCGAAGTAGCCCGAGCTCTTGACCGTGCCCGGGGTCAGCAGCGAGACGCTGGTGATGTCACGCGGCACCGGCAGCGCGTTGAGCTGCTCGGCGGTGAAGGTGGTGCGCGACTCGACGCTGGACAGGTCGATGCCGTTGACGTTCTTCATGCCGCGCACGACGACCGTGTCCAGGCTCTTGGCCGCGCCGCCGCCGCTCGCATCGGCGAACTCGGCGTTGACCGTCTGGCCGGCCACGACGGTGACGGTCTGGCTGGAGGCGGTGCCGTCGGCGCCGGTCAGGGTGACCGTATAGGTGCCGGTGGGCAGGGCGGGAATGCGGAAGCGGCCGTTGGCATCAACCGGCACCTGACGCGACACGCCGGAGGCGGAACTGGTGATCTGCACGGTCTGGCCGGCGACGGCCGGCGCGGTACCGGCAATGTTGCCGGCGGTGCTCTGCGCGTAGGCAGCGCCCTGCGCCAGCGCGGCGCCGAGCACGAGGGCCAGGGCGGTGCGGCGCAAGCCGTGGTGACGATTTCTGTGGCTCATGTGAATGTGGCTTCCCAATAAATGCATCAAGGCAAAAGCGCCCCTCCGGACCGGCCCGCGGGATGCGGAGACGGGGGTAGGGCGCGGGCAATGCGCGCGGCCGCGTAACGGACGTCCAACGGCGCGCGAACGGGAACTTAACGAGCTAGTTCGTCCCAAGCGTGGCGACGTGTGTCGCAATTCACGTAATTTGTCACGGATCGTCAGAAATTAATGGCATCAAAACTAAAAGTTGGCTAATCAGTGACGTGTTTGTTATTTTTTAGACCGGTTAAGGGGGATTTCATCTTTTTGACGGCCCCGACAGGGAGGTGATTACGATGCGATCCCGCACTGCAAGATCGCCCCATGCGCCTGGACCTCCATCTCCTGCGTCGACACCCCTCGGCCATGCTGCTGGTCGTCCAGCTGGCCGGAGTGCTGCTCTACCCGGCCATGAACGACACCCGCACCGGCCAGGCGCTGCTGGGGGCGTTCGGCATCCTGGTGCTGGCCTTGGCGCTGTGGGTGGTCAATCGCAGCCCGGCGGTCAACTGGATCGCCTGGCTGCTGGCGCTGCCCTCGGTGGCCTGCTCGCTGCTCGGGGTGACCCGGCAGCTGCCGGGGCTGGTGACCTTCGCCCAGGCCATGGAATGCCTGCTGTACTTCTATACGGCCGCCAGCCTGATCGGCTACATGCTGGACGACCACCGCGTCACCAGCGACGAGCTGTTCGCCGCCGGCGCCACCTTCACCCTGCTGGCGTGGGCGTTCGCCTTCGCCTTCTCGGTGTGCCAGCAGTGGTACCCGGGCAGCTTCAGCGCCAACGGCGTGACCAGCGGCGCGCGCAGCTGGATGGAGCTGCTGTATCTGAGCTTCAGCGTGCTCTCGGCGGTGGGCCTGAGCGACATCGTGCCGGTGCTGCCGCAGGCGCGTGCGCTGGTGATGCTCGAGCAGTTCGCCGGGGTGATGTACATCGCGCTGGTGGTCTCGCGCCTGATCGCGCTGACCACCTTACGCGTGCGCGCGCAGCGCGACGACCGGCCCGAGGGTTGACCCACGCGCTACGATGCGCGGCTTTGGCCAGGCCTCGTCCGCGCACCGCATGAAACTGCAGGTTCCCTTCATCCAGCTCCCGGTCCTGTTCGATCCCGGGCCGCTGCTGCACGAGGCGACGGCCGTGGCGGACAGGCACTGGCAGCGCTGCGCCGACGGCGGCGAGCGGCTGCGGCTGGTCAGCAGCGGCGGCGATGCGGCCAGCGGGGCGCTGTCCGGCCCGATGCGTGCCACGCCGTTCCTGCGGCAGATGCCGCTGCTGCAGCAGGCGCTGGCCGGGCTGGGCGCGACCTGGGGCCAGGTGTTCCTGCAGCGCATCGCGGTCGGGCGGCAGTACGCGGCCGAGGTGGCGGTGGACTACTACCACCGCGAGCGCCTGCGCCTCCACCTGCCGCTGGCGAGTCCGCCGGACGTGCTGCTCGAATGCGGCGACGAGGTCGCGCACCTGGCGCCGGGCACGGCCTGGGTGTTCGATACCTGGCGTCCGCATCGCTTCGCCGGCCCGGCGCAGGGGCCGTGCCTGCATCTGGTGGCCGACACCGTTGGCGGCGAGCGCTTCTGGGAGCTGCTGACCCGCGGCCGCACGCCGGGCCGCGCCAAGCGCGAGCCCTGGCAGCCGCTGCAGCTGACCCTGGCGTCCGACCAGCGCGCGGCGCTGGCGCTGGAGGCGCATGGCGCGCCGCAGGTGATGACGCCCTGGGAGCTGCGCGAGCATCTGATGTTCCTGTTGAACGAGGCCGTGCCGCATCCGCGTCTGGCCGGCCTGCAGGTCTTGCTGCTGCGCCTGTCGCGGCACTGGCACGCGCTGTGGGCGCGGCATGGGGCCGAGGCGGCCGGCAGGCCGGCGTATCGGGCACTGCTGGCTTCCACCGCGCAGGCTTGCCAGCAGCTGGGCGTAGAACAACTGGTGCTGCGCAACGGCATCGGCCTGTGGCCGGCGCTGCAGGCGCAGGTGCTGGACGTGGCCGTGGCCGAAGAGGACGGGCTGCGCCGGGGAGGCGCGCGGAAATCCGAGGCGCCGCCGACCGGGGCGCCCACGGTCGCCACGCCGAAGCCGCGCTCGCCGCCAACCCGCCTGCGGCAGCCGTTGTTCGTAGTGGCGGCGCCGTGTTCGGGCGCGGGTCTGGTGGCGCGCACGCTGGCGCAGGCGCCGGGCCTGTACGCCGCTGGCGAGGAGGCCCGGCGGGCGATCGACGGCATCCAGCGTCTGGCGGCGCCGCAGCGGGCCGACTTCAGTCATCGCCTGCTGGCAGGCGATGCGGTCGAGGACACGGTGCGCCGGGTGCGCGAGCGTCTGGCGCGCGGCTTGCGCGGTCACGATGGCAGGCCGGTGCCGGCCGCCGGCGGCACGGTGCGCCTGCTGCGTGCGGACGCGCGCGATGCGCTGCGGGTGCCGTTCCTGGCGCAGGCGTTCCCCGATGCGCGCTTCGTGTTCGTCCATCGCGAGCCGCATGACGCGCTGGGCAGTCTGTTGCGCGCCTGGGAGGAGGGCCGCATGCAGGACGCGGGTGTGCTGCCGGGCTGGGAGGGGCCGGCGTGGACGCTGGCGCGGCCGCCGGGCTGGCAGGCGCTGTCAGGTCTGCCGCTGGAGACTGTGGTCGCCGGTCAGTGGTCGGGGATCATGCGGGTGCTGCTCGACGATCTGGCGCAGCTGCCGCCCGAGCGTTGGCTGGGGCTGGACCTGGACCGGCTGCTGGCCGATCCGGACGGGGAGATGCAGCGCGTGGCGGGCTTCGCCGGGTTGGAATGGAGCCTCGAACTGGGCCAGACCCTGCCGCGCGCGCAGCCGCCGGCCAGCCCTTCCTCGGCGGAGCGCTGGCGTCCGCATGCCGTGCGCCTGCAGCCTGTCCTGGGCGACGTTCCGCAGCGCGCGCTGGAAGCTTCCTTCCACGGCTGAGCCGTTCTTCCGTTCTAGGTTGCGGCGGGTGCGCGTGTTGCCGCTTTGGGTGAGTAAACGCTCTGCTTCGGAGGGGCAGCGGTCCGGCGGGCGGTGGCCGCTTGTCCCTCAATCAGGGCATCCTGCCCTGATTCGGGCGCTCGGCTTCCTGCCTCGCTAGGCGCGGCCCCCGCCCGCCGGCCCGCTGCCGCGCGCGTCAGGTCGCGGGGGCTTCGGTTTGCGCGGTCGTTCGAGACCCTCGCTCATACGTACAGCGCGATCAGTGACGGGAGGGCATCGACTTGAGGCCCCCTCCCTTGCGCGCAGCGCAGGGGAGGGATGGGGAGGGGGCGGGGCTTTCCCGGTCAAGCCACCGAAGCAAGAGCAAAAGCGCCCTCCCCTCAGTCGCTAGTTTTCGACTTCGAGCTCCCCTTCGTCTGCGGCGAAAGGCAGGGGTCGAGGCGGGTTGGCGAAGTCCACTCGGCGGCCTTGCGCTAGGGCGAGGGCACACAAAAAAGGCGCCCTAGCGGGCGCCTTTCGTGACGACGGCTGGCCTGGATCAGGCCTTGTCGTGGCCTGCGTCGCGCGCGATGGCATCCAGCAGGATCTTCTTGGCCTCGTCGGCGCCGCCCCACCCGTCGATCTTGACCCACTTGCCCTTCTCCAGGTCCTTGTAGTGCTCGAAGAAGTGGCCGATGCGCTCCAGCCAGTGGCCGCTGACCTGGGCGATGTCGTTGATGTGCGAGTAGCCGCTGAAGACCTTCTCCACCGGCACGGCCAGCAGCTTCTCGTCGCTGCCGGCCTCGTCGCTCATGCGCAGCACGCCGACCGGGCGGCAGCGGATGACCGAGCCGGGCACCAGCGGCAGGGGCAGCACCACCAGCACGTCGGCCGGGTCGCCGTCGCCGCACAGGGTGTGCGGCACGTAGCCGTAGTTGCAGGGGTAGCGCATCGGGGTGGACAGGATGCGGTCGACGAAGATCGCGCCGGATTCCTTGTCCACTTCGTACTTCACCGGCTCGGAATCCTTGGGGATCTCGATGATGACGTTGATCTCGTCCGGCGGATTCTTGCCGGTGGGGACGCTGCCCAGGCCCATGCGTTGCTCCAATGCTTTGAGGTGATCGAAAGTGGGCCGCATTCTAGCGCAGCGGTGCTGCAACGCAGCGCCAACGCCCGGCCAGGGGCTGCCAAGGCGTCGGCGCCATCGGGGCGCGGGCTCAGCCCAGCAGCGGAATGATGAGCAGCGCGACGATGTTGATGATCTTGATCAGCGGGTTGATCGCCGGGCCCGCGGTGTCCTTGTAGGGGTCGCCGACGGTGTCGCCGGTGACCGCGGCCTTGTGCGCCTCGCTGCCCTTGCCGCCGAAGTGCCCGTCCTCGATGTACTTCTTGGCGTTGTCCCAGGCGCCGCCGCCGGTGGTCATCGAGATGGCCACGAACAGGCCGGTGACGATGGTGCCGATCAGCAGGCCGCCCAGCGCCTGCGCGCCCAGCACCAAGCCGACGATGATCGGCACCACCACCGGCAGCAGCGAGGGCACGATCATCTCGCGGATGGCCGCGCGGGTGAGCAGGTCGACCGCGGCGTGGTACTGCGGCTTGCCGCTGCCGTCCATGATCCCGGGGATCTCGCGGAACTGGCGCCGCACTTCCTCCACCACGCTGCCGGCGGCGCGGCCCACCGCTTCCATGGCCATGGCGCCGAACAGGTAGGGAATCAGGCCGCCGATCAGCAGGCCGATGATCACGCGGTGATCGGACAGGTCGAAGCTGTAGGCCGATCCGGGATGCGCGGCGGCCAGGTTATGGGTGTAGTCGGCGAACAGCACCAGCGCGGCCAGCGCCGCCGAGCCGATCGCATAGCCCTTGGTCACCGCCTTGGTGGTGTTGCCGACCGCGTCGAGCGGGTCGGTGACCGCACGGACCTCGGCCGGCAGCTCGGCCATCTCGGCGATGCCGCCGGCGTTGTCGGTGATCGGGCCGTAGGCGTCGAGGGCGACGATCATGCCGGCCATCGACAGCATCGCCGTGGCGGCGATGGCGATGCCGTACAGGCCGCCGAGCGCGTGTGCGCCCCAGATCGCCAGGCACACGGCGACCACGGGCAGGGCGGTGGATTTCATCGACACGCCCAGGCCGGCGATGATGTTGGTGCCATGGCCGGTGGTGGAGGCCTGCGCGACGTGCTGCACCGGCTTGTACTGGGTGCCGGTGTAGTACTCGGTGATCCACACGATCACGCCGGTCAGGACCAGACCGATCAGGGCGCAGCCGTACAGCGGCAGGGCGCCGATGGCCGAGTCGCGCATCAGGGCGGTGGTGATGGGGTAGAAGGCGATCGCGGCCAGCACTGCCGAGACGATCACGCCCTTGTACAGCGCGCCCATGATCGAGCCGCCAGCCTTCACCCGCACGAACAGCGCGCCGATGATCGAGGCGATGATCGACACCCCGCCCAGCACCAGCGGGTAGAGGATCGCGTTCGCGCCGGCCTGCGCGGCCATCAGCCCGCCCAGCAGCATGGTCGCGATCACCGTGACCGCGTAGGTCTCGAACAGGTCGGCGGCCATGCCGGCGCAGTCGCCCACGTTGTCGCCGACGTTGTCGGCGATCACCGCCGGATTGCGCGGATCGTCCTCGGGGATGCCGGCCTCGACCTTGCCCACCAGGTCGGCGCCCACGTCCGCGCCCTTGGTGAAGATGCCGCCGCCTAAGCGCGCGAAGATCGAGATCAGCGACGAGCCGAAGGCCAGCCCGACCAGCGCATGCAGCGCCTGCTCGGTCGGCACGTGCAGCACATGGGTCAGCAGCGCCCAGTAGCCGGCCACGCCCAGCAGGCCCAGCCCCACCACCAGCATCCCGGTGATCGCCCCGCCGCGGAAGGCCACGTCCATCGCCGGCCCCATGCCGTGGCGCGCGGCCTCGGCGGTGCGCACGTTGGCCCGCACCGAGACATTCATGCCGATGTAGCCGGCCGCGCCCGACAGCACCGCGCCCAGGGCGAAGCCGATCGCGGTCGGCCAGCTGAGGAAGACGCCGACCAGCACGAACAGGACCGCCCCGGCGATGGCGATGGTCAGGTACTGGCGGTTGAGATAGGCGCGCGCGCCCTCCTGCACGGCCGCAGCGATCTGCTGCATGCGCGCGTTGCCGGCCGGGCGCGAGAGCACCCAGCGCGACGAGACAATTCCGTACAGGATGGCGATTGCCGCGCATGCCAGCGCCAGCGCAAGACCGTAGTGTTCCAACATGACCCCTCCCAAGGCAGATGGACGGTTCGCCGCGCGCATCGACACGCCCGGCGCCGAGGACGGGCGTCGATCGACCGGTGCCCGTTGTGGGGCAGTGTAGGCCTGCGCGCGCTCGGCGCGATGATGCAGTGCCGCGCGATGCGTGATGGCGCGCTCAGGCGTCGGCGCGCCGCTGGGCAGTGGAGTGCGGTCGGGCCGGTGCCGGCGGCGTGGCGCCGGCACCGGCGGTCGATGCCAGGCCCAGGGCCAGCATGCGCCCGGTCACCCCGTCCCAGTCCAGCACGCCGCTGTTGTCGATGCCGGCGCGGTCGTAGGCCAGGGCGCGGCGCAGCGCCGCCACGATGCTGCCCTCCACGCCGGGCGTGTAGGCCGAGGTGTGCACGCCGCGCGCGGCGAAGTCCGGCGCCACGATCGGCACCCGGCAATAGGTGTACTGCAGCATCTTCATGCTCGACTGGCTCAGGTAGTCGGCATTGAGCGCCGGCCGGTACGGCGCCAGTCCCGCATCGGCATGCTGCAGGTAGGGCACGATCGCATCGAAGGGCTGCTCGCCGTGCTCGACCACGTTGGGCGGCGGCGCCTGCAGCCGCGCGCCCTTGCCGAACAGGTGGAAGCGCACCTGCGGCTCGGCGCGCGCCATGCAGTCCACGGCGTGGTCGTCGAACAGCATGTCGCCCACGCTGACCACGTTGCGCGTGCCGGCCGGGTAGGGCGAGGGCCGCGGGGTGTCGAACAGCGCCTTGTCGATGCCGTGCGGGATGTAGTGCACGTGGGGCACGTGCGGGTAGTCGGCCACCATCACCTCGGCCGGCACGCGCACCAGGCTGAAGTGCGGCAGCGCCTCGCGCTCGGCATCCAGGATCAGCGGGTGGTACTTGAGCGTGGCGATGCGGTCGCACACGCTGTAGATGAAGCGCGCCTGCGGGAAGCGCCGTGCCAGGGCCGGCACCAGGCACAGGCCGGCGCCGTTCTCCACGACGAACACATCGGCATCGGCGATGCCCTGCAACAGCGTGCGCGTGAGCATCGCCGGATACAGCGAGAACAGCGGCCGGGTGATCGCGTCCAGCGCCGGGCGCCCCAGCGACAGTGGATGCAGCGCCGGCCGCCACAGGTACTTGCGCACGCCGGGCCCGACCTGGCGCCAGGCGTTGAACGGCCCCTGGAACCGGCGTGCCTGCGGCTTGAGCCGGGTCAGCGGGCTCAGGCCCACGGTCACGAAATCCACCGCGTGCCCCTGCCGCGCCAGCGACTCGGTCCAGAAGTGAAAGTCCACCTTGCGCGCCGAAGTGGCCTCGTGGACGGTCAGCATCACAATCTTCAAAACGCGAATACCCTCAAACACGCACGGCGGGAACGTTGCGCGTCCTCCATCTCGCCGGGATGACATGGCGTGATGGAGTCCCCGCGCCTAGTTGAACGCGAGCCCGCCATGACACAGGTCACGCGCTTGCGCGCTCGGTTCAGCGCGGTGTGGATACGGTGAACGGGCGAAGCGATCCGGTGTTCAGCCAGCGCGTGCCAGCCTGCCGGCCGCTTCCCTTCCCTTAGAAAGGACCTGCCCATGTCCGCATCCGCTTCCCGCCTGGTCCTGGCCGGCCTGCTGTGCCTGCCGCTGACGGCGCTGGCCCAGCAGTCGCCCGAAATCCAGCGCCCGGTCGGCACCCCCCAGGCCAACGGCGTGCTGCATACGCTGCGCCAGATCCCCGAGGCCTGCACCCGCATCGAAGGCCGCTTCACCGGCGAGGCCGCCCAGCCCTATGCGATGAACCTGGTGCGCACCAGCAGCGTCTGCCAGGCGCGCGCGATGTTCATGGACTACGACAAGGTCCAGCCCAGCGAGGCCAAGGGCTGGAAGCTCAACGACATCATCAAGGTGCCCTCGGCCAGCTGCGCCGGCCAGCAGGCGGTGGTGCAGGTGTGGCGCAAGCCGGCCGGGCAGGCACTCAAGCTCGACGGCCAGGAACGCGCCCGCCTGTACCTGCAGGACGCCAAGGCCCAGGCCCAGGCCGGCAAGCTGGCCGCGCTGCCGGCCTACGCGGCCAAGCTCGAAGTCGAGGGCAAGCCCTGCCGGTGAGCACGGTGCTCAGGCCTCCGCCCGGGAATGCGCGGCCTCAGCCTTCCCAGGCGGGCAGTTTCTGCTTCACCGCCACGTTCTTGAGTTCCACGTACTTGGGCAGGCCGTCGCGGCCGTAGGGCAGCGGTGCCTCGCCCTGGATCAGCGGCGAGAGGTAGCGGCGCGCGCGCTCGGTGATGCCGAAGCCGTCCTTGCGGATGAAGCCGGCCGGCATGGTCTTCTCGTGGTTGGCGACCTTGGACAGCGGCGCCGGGGCGATCTTCCAGCGGTAGGGCGCGTCGGCGCCGCGCACGATCACCGGCATGACCGCGTTGTGCCCGGCCAGGGCGTACTGCACGGCCGCCTTGCCCACGGCCTGGGCCTGATCCCAGTCGGTCTTGGAGGCGATGTGGCGGGCCGAGCGCTGCAGATAGTCCGGCAGCGCCCAGTGCACCTTGTAGCCCAGCGCGGCCTTGACCTTGCCGGCCAGATACGAAGCCACGCCGCCCAGCTGGGCATGGCCGAAGGCATCGGTGCCGCCGCCGGCGTCGGCGACGAAACGGCCGTCGGCGCTGCGGATGCCTTCGCTGGCCACGACCACGCAATAGCCGACGCGCTTGACCACCTTGTCCACCTGGGCCAGGAAGGCGGCCTCGTCGTAGGCGCGCTCGGGGAACAGGATCAGATGCGGCGCCTGGTCCGGGCCGGTGCCGGCCAGGCCCGCGGCCGCGGCCAGCCAGCCGGCGTGGCGGCCCATGGCCTCGTAGACGAAGACCTTGGTCGAGGTCTCGGCCATCGCCGCCACGTCCAGCGCGCATTCGCGCACCGACACGGCGGTGTACTTGGCCGCCGAGCCGAAGCCGGGGCAGGTGTCGGTGACCGCCAGGTCGTTGTCGATGGTCTTGGGCACGCCCACGCAGGTCAGCGGATAGCCGAAGGCCTGGGCCAGCTGGGAGACCTTCCACGCGGTATCGGCCGAGTCGTTGCCGCCGTTGTAGAGGAACCAGCGCACGCCATGGGCCTTGAGCACCTCCAGCAGACGCTCGTATCGGGCGCGGTCGGCCTCCAGCGACTTGAGCTTGACCCGGCACGAGCCGAACGCGCCGCCCGGCGTATGCGCCAGCGCGGCGATCGCCGCGGCCGATTCCTTCGAGGTGTCGATCAGCTCCTCGCGCAGGGCGCCGAGGATGCCGTTGCGCGCCGCCAGGACCTTGACCTTGTGCCGCCTGGCCTCGCCGATGACGCCGGCGGCGGTGGCATTGATGACGGCGGTCACGCCGCCGGACTGCGCGTACAACAGGGTGGAAGCCGCCATCGTCTTTCCTGGGGTCTGGACCGGATGGGGTAAGCTTCCCATATCGATGCGCCGGTCGCGTCGGCGCCGCCGCCGTGCTGGCTGCCCGCTCCGGCCTCACAGGTTTCCTCATTGAATGCTGGAGTGACACGATGCGACTGGTTCTTCTGGGACCGCCCGGTTCGGGCAAGGGCACGCAGGCCACGCGCCTGAAGGACCACTTCAAGGTCCCGCACATCTCCACCGGCGACCTGCTGCGTGCCGAGGTGGCGGCCGGCACCGAGCTCGGCAAGCAGGCCAAGGCGGTGATGGATGCCGGCAACCTGGTCTCTGACGAGATCCTGCTGGGCATGCTCGAATCGCGCCTGTCCCAGCCCGACGTCGCCAACGGTTTCATCCTGGACGGCTATCCGCGCAACCTGGCCCAGGCCGACGCGCTGAACCAGCTGCTGGCCCGCATCGGCCAGCCGATGGACGCGGCCGTGCAGCTGGACGTGCCGACCGAGCTGCTGGTCGAGCGCATCGCCGGCCGCGCCCAGGCCGAGGGCCGCGCCGACGACAACCCCGAGTCGGTGCGCAAGCGCCTGCAGGTCTACGCGGACAGCACCGCGCCGGTGATCGACTTCTACAAGCAGCAGGGCCGCCTGACCGTGGTCGACGGCGTGGGCGAGCTGGACGAAGTCACCCAGCGGCTGACCGAGGCGCTGGCCAAGCGCTAGTCGAAAGCCAGGAGTGAGCGCGCAGGAGTGAGGACCGAGCAGAGGCAACCGCTGCCGGATTGGCTCGCTCCTCGCTTCTCGCTCCTCCCGCTCACTCCTCGCTCTTTCCCCTCACTCCTGCTGCAACGATGAGCAAACTGCACATCCTCGGCATCGCCGGCACCTTCATGGGCGGCGTGGCGGCGCTGGCGCGCGAGCTGGGCCACACCGTCGAAGGCAGCGACCAGGCGATCTATCCGCCCATGTCCACGCAGCTGGAGCGGCTGGGCATCGCGCTGGCGCAGGGCTATGCGCCTGCCAACATCTCGCCGGACTGCGATGCGGTGATCATCGGCAACGCGCTGTCGCGCGGCAACGCCGCGGTGGAGGCGGTGCTCGACGCCGGCCGCGCCTACACCTCCGGCGCGCAGTGGCTGAGCGAGGCGGTGCTGCCCGGGCGCACCACGCTGGCCGTGGCCGGCACGCACGGCAAGACCACCACCACCACCATCCTGGCCTATCTGCTGGAGGCCGCCGGGCGCGCGCCGGGCTTCCTGATCGGCGGGGTGGCCGAGGACTTCGGCGTGTCGGCGCGGCTCGGAGGCTCGCCCGCCGCGGCCGCATTCGGCGCTGCGCCGGACCAGGGCGATCCGGCGCCGGACGCCGACGCGCCGCTCTTCGTGGTCGAAGCCGACGAGTACGACACCGCCTTCTTCGACAAGCGCAGCAAGTTCGTGCACTACCGGCCGCGCGTGGCGATCCTCAACAACCTCGAGTACGACCACGCCGACATCTTCCCCGACCTGGCCGCGATCCAGCGCCAGTTCCATCATCTGGTGCGCACCGTGCCGGGCAACGGCCGGCTGATCGTCAACGGCGCCGATGCGCGCCTGGACGAGGTGCTGGCGATGGGCTGCTGGACGCCGGTGGAGCGCTTCGGCTTCGATGCTTCGCTGGACTGGAGCGCGCGCCTGATCGAGGCCGACGGCAGTGCCTTCGCCGTGCTGCGGCATGGGGTGGAAGTGGGCCAGGTGCATTGGCCGCTGGTGGGCCGGCACAACGTGCTCAACGGCCTGGCGGCGCTGGCGACCGCCAACGCCGTGGGTGTGGACATCGCCGGCGTGATGCCGGCGCTGGCCGCGTTCCGCAGCGTCAAGCGCCGGCTGGAGGTGATCGGCCAGGCGCGCGGCGTCACTGTGTACGACGATTTCGCCCATCACCCCACGGCCATCGCCACCACGCTCGAGGGCCTGCGTGCGAAGGTCGGCGCGGCGCGCATCGTGGTGGCGATGGAGCCGCGCAGCAATTCGATGCGGCTGGGCGCGCACGCGCTGGCGCTGGCGCCGTCGCTGGATGGCGCCGATGCGGTGGTGTTCCTGCACCGGCCCGAGCTGGCCTGGGACGCCGGCAAGGTGATCGCCGCGGTCCGCGGCCAGGCGCATGCGGTGCCCGACAGCGATGCGCTGATCGCCGCGCTGGGCACGCTGGTGCGCGAGGGCGACCATGTGGTGTTCATGTCCAACGGCGGCTTCGACGGGGCGCCGCGGCGCTTCCTGGCGTCCTTGCAGCAGGAGTGAGCGAAAGCCGCGCCTGTGCGCCCTGGCCGTTGCGCACTTCGCTTCGCTCACCCCTCTTCACCTCCGCTCTGCCTACACTCCCGGCCATGCCCGCGACCGAGACGCTTCCCCTGTTCCCGCTCAACACCGTGCTGCTGCCCGGGGCGGGGCTGGGGCTGCGGGTGTTCGAGCGTCGCTATCTGGACCTGATCCGGGAATGCGGGCGCAGCGGGCGCGGCTTCGGCGTGTGCCTGATCCTGCAGGGCGGCGAGGCCGGCGCCCCCGCGACGCCGGCGGCCTATGGCACCGAGGCGACCATCGAGGACTTCGGCACCGGCAGCGACGGCCTGCTGACCCTGCGCCTGCGCGGCGGCCGGCGCTTCCACGTACAGCGCACGCGGGTGCGGGACAACGGGCTGGTGGTGGGCGAGGTGGACTGGTGTCCGCCCGAGGACGACGACGAACTGCGCCCCGAGCACGGCCTGCTGGCCACGGTGCTGGAGAAGATCTTCGAGAAAGCCGGCGCGACCCCGCCCGGCATGACCGCCGCCGACCTGGACAGCGCCGCCTGGGTGGGCTGGCGCCTGGCCGAACTGCTGCCGCTCAGCGACGCCCAGCGCCTGGCCGTGCTGCAGGAAGACGATCCGCATGCGCGCCTGGATCATCTGCTGGCGCTGATGGCCTAGCGCCTTCGTCGGCTAACGCCGCGACACACGCTCCGCCGTCGTTAGCCGCGACAAACTCGCTACCGTCGTTCCCGCGCAGGCGGGAACCCAGTGGCTTTCCCGACGACAACCAAGGCACTGGAATCCCGCTTTCGCGGGAGCGACGGGCGCTTGATCGGCGTTGATGGACGGCGACCGTCCGAACGGCCGGTCACCCGCAGCGGGCATCGCACCCGCGCCGCAGGCCTCAGCGCGCCCGCACCGGCGGCAGCTGCGCGGGCGGGGCGTGTTCCAGCGGCAGCTGATCGGTGCGCAGGCGCAGCACCGGCAGGCCGGAGGACGGATGCGGCGCCAGCGCCTGCGGCAGGCCGCGCACCGAATCGCGCACCTGATCCAGCGAGGCGTCGGCGTCGGGCAGCGGCCGCCACATGCCGACCAGCCCGAACAGGGTCTGGTGGCGCAGCGTCTGCGCGCCGCCGATCCACAGCGGCACCTGGCCCGGCTGCAGCGCGATCGGGCTGGCCCACAGGCGCAGCGCGTACTGCTGGTCGGCGCGCGGGCCGGGCTTGAGCATCAGCAGGCTCTCGGCGCGCGTGTCCAGCGTCGCCGGCAGCACCGGATGGCGTTCCGGCGGCAGGTCGCTGTCCAGCAGCTGCAGCGCGCGCTCCCAGCCGGCCTGCGGCTGCAGGCGCCAGCCCTGGTCTTCCAGATGGCGCACCAGCGGCTGCAGCGGGCCGGCGACCTGCACGTCCAGCGGCCAGCGCTGGGCGTCGTCGAACTCGTTGCGCGTGGCCGGCAGCTTGCGCCAGTCGTCCTTCCACCAGTCCGGCAAGGGCCGGGCGATCGAGGCGATCGGCGCATCGAACAGCGCCAGCATGCGATCCACCGCGCGCGGCCCGTGCCACAGCGCGGCCAGCACGAACACGCCGTAGAACAGCCAGGCCAGCGGCTTGACCCACAGCGAGCGCCGCACCCGGCTGCGGTAGGCCACGCCCAGGATCAGCACCCACACCACGCCCAGCAGGGTGCCGCCGACCACATCGCTGAGCCAGTGCGCGCCCAGGTAGATGCGGGCGAAGCCGATCGTGCTGACCACCACGCCGGCGACCACGTACGGCCAGGCGCGGTCGCGGCCCGGCAGCTCGCGCGAGATCAGCACGGCGAAGAAGCCGAAGATGATCGTGCTCATGGTCACCGCCTTGGACGGGAAGCCGAAGCCCCCCGCCACCACCGGCGGCTTGGGAATGTCCACCACCACGCCCAGCCAGCCGGTCAGGGCCACGCCGAAGACGATCGCCGCCACCCAGTGGCCCACCGCCAGCCAGCGCTTGCGCCAGGCCAGGTAGCCCAGCACCGCCAGCCAGGCCGGCGCCAGCACGTCGGCATCCCCGATCGCTGCGATCGCCGCCAGCGGGCGGTCGGCCAGCGGGTTGCGCAGGCTGTGCATGAGTTCATACAGCGCCAGGTCCACGCCCAGCGGTTCGCCATGGCCCAGCACCACCACCAGGAAGGCGAACAGCACCCAGGCCAGGGCCAGCAGCGCCACCGCCAGCACCGCCAGCGACACCGTCTCGCGGCGCCGGGGGTCGAACAGCGCCACCGAATGGCGCCCCAACACCGGATGCGCGCGCGACCAGGCCAGGCCGCGCGCGAGCAGCGCATCGGCATGCGCGGCGAACCAGCGGTAGCTGTACAGCACCGCCGCCCAGATCACGCCCAGCACCACCAGCAGCAGGCCCACCACCACCGCCAGGCGCCCGGCGACCGCGGCGACCGCGTCGTAGGCCTGGCCCAGCATCCAGCCCGGCAGCAGGAACAGCACCGCCCAGGACAGGCCGGCCGCCGCGCTGGCCGGCAGATAGCGCTTGAGCGGCATGTGCAGCATGCCGGCCACCGCCGGCACGAACGGCCGGATCGGCCCGACATAGCGCGCGATGAAGATCGCCTTGAGGCTGTTGCGGTGGAACAGGCGCTCGCCGCGCTCGAGCAGCTGCGGATACTTGCTGAAGGGCCAGTGCGCGCGCAGCTGAGTGCCCCAGCGCCGGCCCACCCAGAAGCTCACCCCGTCGCCGACGAAGGCGCCCAGCGCCGCGCACACCACCGCGTAGGGGCCGGACAGTTCTCCCAGCCCGATCACCACGCCCACGCCGATCAGCAGCGGCAGCGCGGGCACGATCGCGCCCAGCACGATCAGCGAATCGCACAGGGCAATGAGGAAGACCACCGCGCCGGCGGCGACCGGATGCGCGGCGATCCAGTCGAGCAGGCCGTCGAACCAGGAGTCCATCGGCGAAATTATAGGTGCCCGGCGCGGGCGCGCAGGAGCGCGAAGTGAACGGCGCCCGCGTGCGGCGCCCGGTCCTCGCCTGCCGCGCATGCCGCCCTGTGCGGGCCTGGCACTTAAACTTGCGCGGCGACCGGCCCGGTCGCGCCATTGGCGCTCGCGCATGACGACTCTGTCAGGCAAGACTCTTTTTATCACCGGCGGCTCGCGCGGCATCGGCCTGGCCATCGCGCTGCGCGCCGCGCGCGACGGCGCCAACGTGGCCATCGCCGCCAAGTCCTCGGTGCCCAATCCCAAGCTGCCCGGCACCATCCACAGCGCGGCCCAGGCGGTGAACGAGGCCGGCGGAAGCGGCCTGGCCCTGCAGTGCGACATCCGCGAGGAGGATCAGGTGCGCGCGGCGGTGGCGGCCACGGTCGACACCTTCGGCGGCATCGACATCCTCATCAACAACGCCAGCGCGATCTGGCTGCGCGGCACGCTGGACACGCCGATGAAGCGCTTCGACCTGATGCAGCAGGTCAACGCGCGCGGCAGCTTCCTGTGCGCGCAGGCCTGCCTGCCGCACCTGCTGCAGGCGCCCAATCCGCACATCCTGACCCTGTGCCCGCCGCCGTCGCTGGATCCCAAGTGGTGGGGCCCGCACACCGGCTACACGCTGGCCAAGATGGGCATGAGCCTGGTCACGCTGGGCCTGGCGGCCGAGTTCGGCCCGCAGGGCGTGGCGGTCAACGGCCTGTGGCCGCGCACGCTGATCGCCACCGACGCGCTGAACATGATCCCCGGCGTGTCGCTGGCCAACGGGCGCTCGCCTGCGATCATGGGCGACGCCGCCCACGCCGTGCTGACCCGCCGTGCGACGGACTGCACCGGCCAGTTCCTGATCGACGATCAGGTGCTGGCCCAGGCCGGCGTCCACGACTTGTCCGGCTACGCCATCGACCCCACCCAGCCGTTGCTGCCGGACCTGTTCCTGGACTGACCGGCCCTCAGGCCCGCTGGTGCCTCTTTCCCCCTCTCGAGTTGTTCAACACCATGAAATATCTGCACGCCATGCTCCGCGTCCGCGACCTGGACGCCACCGCCAAGTTCTTCACCGAAGGGCTGGGCCTGCGCGAGACCCGCCGCAAGGACAGCCCCGAAGGCCGCTACACGCTGGTCTACTTCGGCGCCCCGGAGAACCCCGAGGCCGAGGTCGAGCTGACCTACAACTGGCCGGCCGAGGATGGCAGCGTCGAGGACTACGGCAGCGCCCGCAACTTCGGCCACCTGGCCTTCGAGGTGGACGACATCTACGCCGCCTGCGCCCACCTGCAGTCGCTGGGTGTCACCATCAACCGCCCGCCGCGCGATGGCTACATGGCCTTCGTGCGCAGCCCGGACCTGATCTCCATCGAGCTGCTGCAGAAGGGCAAGCCCCTGGCCCCGGCCGAGCCCTGGGCCTCGATGGCCAATACCGGCACCTGGTAAGCCGCCTTCCCCGCGGCGCCGGACGGCGCCGCGGGCTTCGGCCCGCAGTGCCTGCGCCGTGTGCGCTGGCAGGACGCGCGCCGTCCAGTTGGAGGCACTAATCCGCCGTTCCCGCAAAAGCGGGAACCCCGGGCTCTGGGGTGCCCCCGTGGAGGTCACCGGGCTCTTCCGCGCGCCGTGCGCGCGGGGCTCGGCGCCGCGCCGGGCTGGCCGTATCATCGCCGCCGGCCGACGCGCGCTGGCCCGGGTCGAGGGCGCGGGCGGGCCGTGTCTTTCGTCCTTTGCCGGTATCGCCGAATGATGTCTTCTTCCGTGGCGCAGCGCCGCCTGCGCTGGCCGGCACCGGCCTATGCCGCCATCGCGCTGGTGGCCTGCGCGTTCGCCTTCGTCGGGCTGGCCCGCAGCAACTACTGGGCCGATGAGCTGTTCACCGTCTACGTGATCGGCGGAGGCGACGGCCTGGCCGGCGTCTGGCGGCGCGCGCTGACCGACGTGCATCCGCCGCTGTACTACATGCTGCTGTATGGCTGGAGCCGGCTGGGCGGGCTGTCCGAGGTCTGGCTGCGCCTGTCCAGCGCGCTGTGCGCGGTGCTGGCGCTGGCGCTGACCGCGCGCGTGCTGTGGCGGCGCTTCAGCCCGGCGGCGCTGGGCTTCGCCCTGGCGCTGGTGGCGGTGTCCACGTTCTGGTTCGAACAGTCGCAGAACGCGCGCAGCTATGGCGCGGCGATCCTGATCGCCGCGGCGCTGATGGGCCTGACGCTGCGCCTGCGCGAACGCACGCCGGCGACCGGGGCCTTCCCGTGGGGCGCGTTCGCCGCGCTGTTCGCGCTGGGCCTGGCCGGCAGCCTGATGCATTTCTACCTGCTGCTGCTCACCGGCATGGTGCTGGCCTGGCTGCTGCCGGTGCCGCGCCTGCGCGTGCCGGTGATCCTGGCCGGTCTGCTGATCCTGGCCGTGGTCGGCGGCTACACCTGGCTGCTGCTGCACGCCACGCAGCAGGACGTGGACAAGACCTGGTACCGCGCCGACGTGCACTTCTTCTGGTCGCAGACGCGCATCGCGCGCAAGCACCTGGCCGCGGCCGGCGCGAGCTGGGCGCTGACCGCGCTGATCGTGGCCGCGCTGTGGCAGCGCTGGCGCGGCGGCCGCGGCAGCCTGGGCGCGCGCGTGCCGGACGGAGGTCGCCACGCGGCACGGCTGGCGCTGTTCGTGCTGCTCGGGGTGATCGCCAGCGGCGTGCTGGTCAGCTGCCTGGTCGCCCCGTCGTATTCGGCGCGCAATGTGCTGATCACCCTGCCGTTCCTGTGCGCGCTGCTGGCCTGGCTGTACGAGGCGGCCGGCCCGCGCCTGTTCGGGCGCGGCGGCCAGCTCGCCGCCGCGCTGCTGGTGGTGGCCCTGGCCAGCGGGCTGTGGATGTGCAGCGGGCGCTTCGTCGAGCGCAACGAGCCCTGGCGCAGCGGCGCGCAGTTCGTCGCGCGCATGCCTGGCTGCGCGGGGCAGCAGATCCCGGTGATGCATCCCTACAAGTTCGGTCCGCCCACGCCGCAGTACCGGGCCTTCGCCGAGCGCCAGTTCTTCGGCCACTACACACCGGCCGGGATGCAGCTGCGCGCGTGGATGCCCAACGAACTGGTCGGCCGCCACCGCGTGCCGGAGCTGACGGCGTTGCTGGCGGCGCGCGCGCAGCAGGCCGGCAGCGGCGCCTGCCCGCTGCTGGCCTGGGCGGTGCACGATTTGGACAAGAAGTCCGCACCGCTGCTGGCGCAGGACCTGGCGCGTGCGCCAGGCATCGCGCCGGCGCGGGTGGTGATGCAGACCTTCGAGCGCGCGCGGCGTCGCTCGACCGGCTGGGCGCCGGTGGAGGATGGCTTCGTCTTCTACGTAGTGCCGGCGGCCGCGCCCGGCGCCGCGCCTGCCGACCCCGGGCCGCTGGTGGCGATGCCCGCGGGCACGCTGGGCAAGCGCGAGGTGGTGACGCTGCTGCCGCCCGCGCCGGGGCAGGGCACGGTGGACCGCTTCGGCGTCCAGGACTGGCGCGACGGGACGCTGCAGCGCCAGGACACGGTCAGCACGCCGCAGCTGTTCTGCGATCCGCCGATGCGCGCCGACAGCGAGATCCGGCCCAATGCCAAGCGGCCTGGCTGTGCGGCGCCGGTGGGCGCTTCCCGGTAAAGCCCATCGCCGCCATTGGCCGAAAAGGCCCCAAGGGCGGCTCCCCAACTGTAGAGCGGAGCTTGCTCCGCTGGGGCCGTCCCGACGAACCGAACGAAAGGAGCGGAGTCCCCAAAAGGGGATTGCCACAAGCTCCGCTCTACAGTGCGCCCCTGGGGCCTTTTCGGCCAATGGCGGCGATGGGCTTTACCGAGGCAACGCCAGGCATCGCAGTGACCCCACACGCACCACCAGGCGATCGGCGACAATGCCCCGCTCATCCCCTCCGCACGCAGGACCGATCGCCATGACCGCCGCTTCCGACCTCATCGCCTCCGCCAAGCAGTACACGCTCAGCGTGTACCGCCAGCGCGAACTGGTGCTGGAGCGAGGCCAGGGCGCCCACGTGTGGGATACCGAAGGCCGCGAGTACATCGACCTGGCGGCCGGCATCGCCGTGTGCGGCCTGGGCCACCACGATCCGGACCTCACCGCCGCGCTGATCGAACAGGCCGGCAAGCTCTGGCACACCAGCAACATCTTCTACAGCGAGCCGCCGCTGCGCCTGGCGCAGGAGCTGGTGGAGGCCTCGCGCTTCGCCACCCGCGCCTTTTTGTGCAACTCCGGCGCCGAGGCCAACGAGGCGGCGATCAAGCTGGTGCGCAAGTGGGCGGCCGGGCAGGGGCGCGCGCCCGAGCGGCGCGTGATCGTCACCTTCCGCGGCAGCTTCCACGGCCGCACGCTGGCCACGGTCACCGCCACCGCCCAGCCCAAGTACCAGGAAGGCTACGAGCCGCTGCCCGGCGGCTTCCGCTATGTGGACTTCAACGACCTGGCCCAGCTGGAAGCGGCGATGGCCGGCGGCGACGTGGCCGCGGTGATGCTCGAGCCGGTGCAGGGCGAGGGCGGCGTGCTGCCGGCCGCGCCGGGCTATCTGAAGGGGGTCGAGGCGCTGTGCCGCCAGCACGATGCGCTGCTGGTGCTGGACGAGATCCAGTGCGGCATGGGCCGCACCGGTGAGCTGTTCGCGCACTGGCAGGACGGGGTGACGCCGGACATCGTGACCCTGGCCAAGGCCCTGGGCGGCGGCTTCCCGATCGGCGCGATGCTGGTGGGGCCGAAGGTGGCCGAGGTGATGCAGTTCGGCGCGCACGGCACCACCTTCGGCGGCAATCCGCTGGGCGCGGCGGTGGCGCGCGTGGCGTTGGCCAAGCTGGGCTCGCCGCAGATCGCGGCCAATGTCGTGCGCCAGTCGCAGGCGCTGCGGGCGGCGCTGGCCCGCCTGGATGGCGAGCTGCAGCTGTTCTCCGAGGTGCGCGGCCGCGGGCTGATGCTCGGCGCGGTGCTGCGCCCGGCGTACGCCGGCCAGGCCGCGGCCATCCTCGACGCCTGCGCCGCGCACGGCCTGCTGCTGCTGCAGGCCGGGCCGGACGTGCTGCGCTTCGTGCCGGCGCTCAACCTCACCGACGAGGAACTGGCCGAAGGCCTCACCCGCCTGGAAGCCGCCCTGCGCGACTGGCTGGCCGCGCGCTGAGAGGCCGGCCAAGCCTGTGGGAACAACGCGCTTTTCCGATCAAGTCGCCACCGCCCTGTAGAGCGGAGCTTGCTCCGCTGGGGCTTTCCCGATGATCCGGCCGAAATGCAGCGGAGCAAGCTCCGCTCTACAGGGGGAGCGGGCCCTGTGGCCTTCTTGGCCTACGGCGGCGAAGGTGTGCAAGCGAGACCCATCGCCGCCTGGGCGGCTCCCACAAAGACGGGGCAAGCCCCCTGCTAGAATCCTCGCCCTTCACGGTCTGCGTTCGAGTACCCCGCCATGAGCCAACCCGCCACCGCGCCGGCCAATGCCGAAAAGCGCTACACCGTCACCCGCGCCGACCTGCCGCTGAGCTGCCCGCTGCCGTCGATGGCGCTGTGGAACTCGCATCCGCGCGTCTACCTGCCCATCGAGGACGCGCCCAACCGCGAGGCCGACTGCCCGTACTGCGGTTCGCACTTCGTCCTTGCCGACTGAGCCGGGCACGCGCCGGCTGACGGTGGTGCAGCTGCTGCCGGCACTGCACGCCGGCGGCGTCGAGCGCTCCACCCTGGAAATCGCCGCCGCGCTGGTCGCGGCCGGCCATCGCGCCATCGTGGTGTCCGCCGGCGGGCGCCTGGTGCCAGCGCTGGAAGCCAGCGGCGCCACCCACCTGACGCTGGACATCGGCCGCAAGGCGCTGGGCACGCTGCGCCATGTGCGCACGCTGCGCGCGCTGTTCGAGCGCGAGCGTCCCGACATCGTCCACGCGCGCTCGCGCCTGCCGGCCTGGATCGGCTGGGGCGCGCTGCGCGGCATGCCGCGCGCCGCGCGCCCGCACCTGGTCACCACGGTGCACGGGCTCAATTCGCCCGGCGCCTACAGCGCCATCATGACCCGCGGCGAGCGCGTGATCTGCGTGTCCGACACCGTGCGCCGCTACGTCCTGCAGCACTATCCCAGGACCGATCCGGCGCGCCTGCGGGTGATCCCGCGCGGCCTGGATCCGACGCAATTCCCACGCGCGCCGTGGCCTGATGCGCCGATGCGCGCCTGGGCCGCCGAGCAGTTCCCGCAGCTGGCCGGCGACGGCCCGCTGCTGCTGCTGCCCGGGCGCGGCACGCGGCTCAAGGGCCATGGCGACGGCCTGCAGCTGCTGGCCGCGCTGCGCGCCGACGGGCTGGACGCGCGCCTGTGGCTGCCCGGCGCGCGCGAGCCCGGCCGCGAGGACTATGTGGCCGAGCTGGAAGCCCTGGCGGCGCAGCTGGGCATCGCCCAGGCGGTCGCCCTCACCGAGGTCACCGCGCGCATCGCCGACGCCTATGCCGCCAGCGACCTGGTGCTGCAGCTCTCGCGCAAGCCCGAGTCGTTCGGCCGCACCGTGATCGAGGCCCTCTCGGTCGGGCGCCCGGTGCTGGGCTGGGCGCACGGCGGGGTGGGCGAACTGCTGGGCGAACTGCAGCCCTCCGGCGCGGTCGCGCCGTTCGATGCGCAGGCGCTGGCCGCCGCCGCGCGCGCGCTGCTGGCCGCACCGCCGGCGCCGCCGGCTACCATGCCCTACACGCTGGCCGCGATGCAGCGCGCCACGCTGGCGCTCTACCAGGAACTCACCGCCCCATGACCACGCCCGCCCCGACGCCCCGACTTGCCCCGCGCGCGGACGGCTGGCGCTGGGCACCGGCCTGGATCCTGCTGTTCGTCGCGCTGTGGCCGGCGCCGGGCTATGCCGAGGCGGTGCTGGCGCTGGGTGCGCTGGCGGCGCTGGTGCAGCTGGCGCTGCACCGCTTCCGCGGCGGCGATCGCCTGCTCAGCAACGAGGCCTGGGCGCTGACCAGCGTGATGTTCTGCGCCTACTGGGTGCCGGAATTCATCTCCGCCTTCGACGCGGTCGACCATGGCCGCGCCTGGGGCGAGGCCGCCACCGACCTGCGCTATCTGCCCTTCCTGTGGCTGGTGGCCTCGGCGGTGGCCAACGAGCGCGGCCGGCGGATCACCTTCGGTGGGCTGGCCATCATCGTGGCGATCTGGACGCTGGATGCGCTGGTCCAGGTGGCGGTGGGCACCAGCCCGCTGTTCTTCGGCATCGATGCGCTCAAGCAGGCCTTCAGCGGTCACCCGATGTGTTCGGCGGCCGAGGTCGAGGCGGTGGACCGGCTCAGCGGGTTCCTGGGGCCGTGCAACCTCAAGCTGGGCCTGGTGCTGGCCAGCCTGTCGCCGTTCGGCCTGTTCGCGGCCGGGCGTCGCTTCGGCATGGGCGGCTGGCTGCTGGCCGCGGCGGCGATCGGCGTGGTGGTCCTGCTGGCCGGGGCGCGCGCGGCCTGGATCACCTATGCGCTGGTGCTGGTGTTCTCCGGCTGGCGGCTGCTGGGCTGGAAGCCGCTGCTGGGCGTGTTCGCCACCGCCGCGGTGCTGCTGGCGGTGATGGCGGTGGCCTCGCCCAAGCTGGCCAAGCGCGTGCAGCTGACCACCGCGGCCTTCGCCGGCGACGAGGCCGGCGTGGACACCGCGCTGTCCGGGCGCGGGCGCATCTGGCAGGCCGCCGGCTGCATGATCGGCGAGCACCCGATCAACGGCGTGGGCGTGCGCAACTTCCGCGATGTCTTCCCGGCCTGCGATCCCACGCCGAGCGTGGCGCCGGCCTGGGGCCACGGCCCGGCGCTGCACGCGCACCAGATCGTGCTGGAGATCCTGGCCGAGACCGGCGTGATCGGCCTGCTGCTGTGGCTGTCCGGCGCGGCGCTGGCCTGGCGCGCGTGGCGCTTCGCCACGCCAGAGGCGCGCGATCGCGCGCGGCCGGCGATGCTGGCGCTGGCGGTGACGGTGTTCCCGTTGAACACGCACCTGGCCTTCTACTCGACCTTCTGGGGCGGGCTGACGCTGCTGCTGGCCGCGCTGTACGCCGGCAGCCTGCTGGCGCGCCACGATGCCGCCGCGGCCTGAGCCGCGCTGCCCCGGCCTGGGTCCGCTGCGCTGGCTGTGCCGGCGCGTGGCGGCCTGGCCGCAGCGGCGCGTGCTGGCGCTGGGCCGCGCGATGGCCTGGCTGCTGACGCCGCTGCTGGCCTCGCGCCGGCGCATCGCGCGGATCAATCTGGCGCTGTGTTTCCCGCAGCTGGACGCGGCCGCGCGCGAGGCGCTGGTGCGCGCCAACACGCGCGACAGCGTGATCGGCCTGCTGGAGATGATCCGCGCCTGGTACGCGCCCTCCAGCGCCTTGGCCGGGCTGTTCGAGGTCGAGGGCCTGGAGCATCTGCGCGCCGCGCAGGCGCAAGGCCGCGGCGTGCTGCTGCTGACCGCGCACTTCCCCAATGTCGACCTGGGCGCGCGTCTGCTGGGCGAGGCGCTGGGCGCGCCGATGTCGTGCATGGTCCGGCGCACCGGCGGCTCCTGCGGCGAGCGGCTGATGCAGGACGGGCGCCGGCGGGTGTTCGCCCATGTGGTCGGCAAGAAGGACGTGCGCGGTCTGCTGCGCGCGCTGTCCGGCGGCGCGCGTATGGTCTACCTGGCCGACCAGAACTTCACCTACAACAGCGCCTTCGTGCCGTTCTTCGGCGTGCAGGCCGCCACGCTGACCACCACGCCCGAGCTGGCGCGCCGCGCCGGCGTGGCGATCGTGCCGTACTGGTGCCAGCGCCTGGCCGATGGCCGCTACCGCGTGCGCGTGGACGCGCCCTGGCCGCAGGCCGACGCATCCGACCCGAGCGCCTTCGCCGCGCGCTACATGCGCGAGCTGGAAGCGGTGATCCGCGCGCATCCCGCGCAGTACCTGTGGTGGCACCGGCGCTTCAAGACGCGGCCGGCGGGAGAGGCTTCGCCCTACTGACGAGGAGTGAGCGCAGAGGAGTGAGAAGTGAGCGAGCTCCTCTTTTTCTCATTCCTCGCCCTCTTCGCTCGCTCCTGGCCAATGATGCGGCGCGGCGGGCGCCCACCTGGCGGGCGGGCCACAATCGCGCGTCGCTCCCGGGGGTCGAGCATGGCGCTGCGCAGCGTGTCCGCGGTTGTGTTGAGCATGGCCGCGACGGTCTGCCTGCTGGCAGAGGGGAGCAGGGCGGCGACGCGCATAGATGTCGCAGCGCCGCGCGATGACGCAGGCGTGCCGTCCTGGACCGTCACGGCGCCCTTGCAGGAGCGCTACCTGGCCGCGCACGGCCTGCGCGGCTTCGCCGGCGGCTACGGCAGCGATGGGCTGGAGGTGTGGAGCTTCCCGGTGCAGATCGCATCGGGCTATCGGCTGGAATTCCTGCGCGGCGACGGCACGCGCTGGGAGGCCGCCGACGCGCCGGCCGCGGCCACGGTGGATCCCTTCGGCCTGACCCGCGTCTACGCGGCGCCGGGGCTGCGCGTGTCCGAGCGGATCGAGGCGCGCGACACGCTGCCCGGCGTGCGCGTGCGGCTGCGGGTGGAGCAGGCGCCGACCGGGCTACGCATCCGCGTGCACCTGGTGCCCTCGCTCAACCTGATGTGGCCGGCCGGCATCGGCGGCCAGGAATTCGGCTGGGACGATGCCGCCAAGGGGCTGCTCCTGCGGGAGCCCAGCGGCGCCTTCCGCGCCCTGGTGGCCTCGCCGCAGGCCGGCGCGCACAGCGTGCCCAACAACGACCGCCGCGGCAGCGCCTTCGGTCAGCCGCTGTTCCTGGACCTGCTGCCGACCGCCTGCGGTCGCGCCCGCTGCGCCACGCTGGCCCTCGCCGCGCAGAGCGAGCGCGGCGAAGACGTGCACGACACGGTGGCCGCGCTGCTCGAGGCGCCCGAGGCGCCGGCCGCGGCGGATGCCGCGCGCTACGCGCAGGCCACGCGCCTGCGCATCGCCACGCCCGATGCCCAGGCCGACCGCGCGCTGCGCTGGGCGCAGGTGGCGCTGGAACAGGCCTGGTCGTGCAACCCGCGGCTGGGCTGCGGCCTGGTCGCCGGCTACGGGCCCTCGCACGGCGCGCGGCGGCCGCAGTACGCCTGGTACTTCGGCGGCGACGGGCTGGTGACCACGCGCGCCCTGATCGCCAGCGGGCAGTTCGAGCGCGCGGCGGCGCAGCTGGCGTTCGAGCTGCGCTACCAGCATCCGGACAACGGCATGCTGTGGCACGAGCTGTCGCAGAGCGCCGGCTTCCTGCAATGGGTGCGCGACTACCCGCACATGTACGCGCACGTGGACATCGCCTTCGACTTCCTGAGCGTCACCGCCGAGTACGCGCGGGCCAGCGGCGATGACGCCTTCCTGCGCGCGCACTGGCCGCAGCTGCTGGCGGCCTGGCGCTACTGCCGGGGGCTGATCGATGCCGGCGACGGCCTGCCGCGCGTGCCGGCCGGCAAGATGAGCGGCAACGAGCAGGACGCGCTGACCGACGAGCTGACCCTGTCGGCGGCCTGGGTGGACGCGGCGCAGGCGATGGCGGCGATGGCCGACACGCAGGGCGACGCTGCGCTGGCCGTGCAGGCGCGTGCCGACGCCGTGCGCGCCCGCGCTGCCATCCGCGCGCGCTACCGCGACCCGGCGGGGCAGTGGATCAGCGGCTTCCACCGCGACGGGCGCCCGGGCGAGCGCTTCAGCGGCGCGGACCTGGCCGCCATCGGCAGCGGCGCGGCCACCCCGCAGGAGGCCGCGGCCATCTTCGCGCAGCTGGCCACGCCGGACGTGCTCACCGACTGGGGCCTGCGCAGCAAGCCGGCGAGTGCGCCGGATTACGAGCCGCAAGCCTATTCGCGCGGCAGCGTCTGGGGCCTGGGCAGCGCGGGCGCGGCCGAGGCAATGTGGCGCGCCGGCCGCGGCGCGCAGGCGGCGGACCTGTGGCAGCGGCTGGTGCCCTGGGCCGCGCAGGACGCACCGGGGCACATGCACGAGGTGCAGTCGGGCGCGGCCTTCGTGCCGCAGCGCGAGTCCGTACCCGAGCAGACCTGGTCCTCGGCTTCCTTCCTGTCGGCCGCCATCGGCGGGCTACTCGGACTGGAAGTGGACGGCGCGCGGCGGCGGCTCGCCTTCGCGCCGCAGCCGCCGGCCGAATGGAACTGGCTGCGCGTGCAAGGCGTGCGCGTCGGCGCCGACGGCGGCACGGTCGACCTGTCCTGGCGGCGCGAAGCGCACCGCGCCGTGCTGGAGCTGGACAACCATGGCCAGGCCTTCGACCTGACCTGGCGCCAGTTGGGCGGCAATGCCGCGCCGCCCACGCTCGAACGCCGCATCGGCCCCGGGCGCACGCGCCTGGTCCTGCCTTGGAGCGAGGAGTGAGCGCAGAGGCGTGAGGCATGAGGCGTGAGGCGTGAGCAGGAGCGGCTTTCGCTCACGTCTCACGCCTCTCCACTCACTCCCGCCTCACCGATACAGCGCGCCGCGCCCCTCAGGCTGGCGCTTGAAGCGCCGATGGATCCACAGGTACTGCGCCGGCACCACGCGGATCATCGCCTCGATCGCCGCCATCACCCGCGCCGTGTCGGCGGTGGCGTCCTTGGACGGGAAGTCCTCGAACGCCGGCGACAGCCGCAGCGTATAGCCGCCATCGGGCCGGCGCTCGTGGGCGAAGGCGATCACCGCCGCGCCCGACAGCCGCGCCAGCTGATGGGTCGAGGTCAGGCTGTAGGCCGGCCGGCCGAAGAACGGCACGAACACGCTCTCGCCCCGGCGCGTGTCCTGGTCCGGCGCGAACCACAGCAGCCCGCCCTGCTTGAGGTGCTTGAGCGCCGGGCGCAGCTCCTCGCGGCCGAACATGGCCGTGGCATAGCGCAGCCGGCCGCGCTTGACCGCCCATTCCATCGCCCCGGTGGCGTGCGGGCGGTACATGCCGGCCAGCGGCGCGCAGTCGCACATCAGCCGCGCGGAGAGCTCCAGCGTGGTGAAGTGGCCGGAGATCACGATCACCCCGCGCCCGCCGGCCTGCGCGGCCTGCAGATGCTCCAGGCCTTCCACGCGCAGGTCGCGGCGCATCGGCGCCACATCGCCCCACCAGGCGCGCGCGAACTCGAACAGGCCCACCCCCAGCGCGGTGAACACCTCGTCCAGCAGCCGCGCGCGCGCGGCCGCGTCCAGCTCGGGGAAGCACAGCTCCAGGTTGCGCGCGGCGACCTTGCGGCGCGCGCCCAGGACGACTTTGAGCAGCCGTCCCAGCGGCTTGCCGAGCCTGCGCTGCAGGCCCCAGGGCAGGCGCGCGGCCAGCGCGGCCAGGCCGATCCCCAGCCAGGTCGGCCAGGTGGACGGCGCCAGCGGCGCCGGGCCGGGATCGAAGGGCGTGGCCTGGCGCGGTGCGGCCTGCGCGGAACGGTCGGTCATGGCCGCCATTGTAGGCCGGGCGGCGCTGGATCCCCGTGCCGCGTCCTTTCTCGTATCCTTGCGCCCGATGCGTCGTGACCTGACCGAAACATGGTTGCGTGCCCTGTATTCGGCCGTGCTCTACGTGCTGACGCCGGCCACGGTCTACCACCTGATCTGGCGCGGGTTCCGCGTTCCGGGCTATTTCCAGCGCTGGGGCGAACGCTATGCCGCCTGGAGCGGGGCGCCGCACGAGGTGGACGTGTGGGTGCACGCGGTCTCGGTGGGCGAGGTCAACGCCGCCGCGCCGGTGGTCGACGCCCTGCGCCGCGACCATCCGCACCTGAAGCTGCTGATCACCACCATCACCCCGACCGGCTCGGACCGCGTGCGCGCGCTGTGGGGCGATGCGGTGCTTCACGTCTACGCGCCCTACGACCTGCCCGGCGCGGTCGGCCGCTTCCTGGCGCACTTCCAGCCCGGCGTGGCCCTGGTGATGGAAACCGAACTGTGGCCCAACCTGCTGCTGGGCTGCCGCGACCGAGGCATCCGCAGCTACATCCTCAACGCGCGGCTGTCGGCGCGCTCGCTGCGCGGCTACCGCGTGCTGGCGCCGCTGATCCGCCGCGTGGTGGCCAGCGTGCACCGCATCGGCGCCCAGTCCGTCGCCGACGGCAAGCGCTTCGTGCGCCTGGGCGCCTCGCCCGAGGCCATCGTGGATACCGGCAATCTCAAGTTCGACATCGCCGTGCCGCAGGGCCTGGACGCGCTGGTGGCGCAGTTCGGCCGCCAGGTCGGCGCGCGGCCGGTGTGGATCGCCGCCAGCACCCATCCGGACGAGGAGGCCCAGGTGGTGGCCATCCACCGCCGGCTGCTGGCGCGCTTCCCCGACCTGCTGCTGCTGTGGGCGCCGCGCCATCCCGAGCGCTTCGGGCGCGTGGCCGAGCTGGCCCAGGCCGCCGGCTGGCGGGTCGGCCGGCGCAGCCTCGCCGGCTGGCCGCGTGCGGGCGATGCGGTGTTCGTGCTCGACACGCTGGGCGAGCTGATGGGCTTCTACGCCTGCGCGCAGGTGGCCTTCGTCGGCGGCAGCCTGCAGGCCATCGGCGGCCACAACCTGCTCGAACCGGCCGCGGTCGGCACCGCGATGGTCACCGGCCCGCATCTGCACAACTTCGTGGAGATCTCGCGCCGCCTGCAGGAGGCCGGCGCGCTGGAGATCGGCCGCAACGCCGAGGAGGTCGGCACGCTGCTGGAGGCCCTGCTGGCCGACGCACCACGGCGCGCGCAGATGGCCCAGGCCGGCCGCCTGCTGGTCGAACGCGGCCGCGGCGCCCTGGCCCGCACCATGCAGATGGTCGCCCCGGACCTGCGCCCGCGCTAGGCCGCGCCAGAAGACATCAGCCGCCTTCGGCGGCCTGTAGAGCGGAGCTTGCTCCGCTGGGGCTTTACCCACGAACCAACCGAAGCGCAGCGGAGCAAGCTCCGCTCTACGGCGTGGCTTGCCAATGATCCGATCAAGCGCAGCGGAGCAAGCTCCGCTCTACGGGTGGCTTTGCCAATGATCCGACCAAGCGCAGCGGAGCAAGCTCCGCTCTACAAGGAGGGCGCGGCGTGAGCGGAGGAGACCGCGACTCCGGCAGCGCCATCCCATGGCTGCCGGTGCTCGGGGGCGAGGCCAGATCCGGCTTGCCTCGAACCGGCAGCCTCAACCCTCAATGCGTCCGCGAACGCCCAGCATTGAGCTCGATCAGCCGCTCGCGGATCGCATCGGCATCCTGCGCCTTCGGCGCCACCTGCAGATAGCGCGACAGGTCGGCCTGCGCGCCGCGGGCGTAGTCGAGCCTGAGATAAGCCAGGCCGCGATCGCGCAGGGCGTCGGGCTGGTCGGGCACCAGCTTGAGCACGCGGTCGGCGCTGCGCGCGGCGCGGTCCCATTCGTCGCGCTCGGCGTAGACCCCGTGCAGGTTGCGCAGCACGCGCACCAGGATCGCCCGGTGCGAGGCCGGGTCCAGGATCTGCAGCAGCGCATTGTCGTCGGGCACATCGCCGCCCAGATGCGGCTTGGCGCGCTCGCGCAGCTCGTCGGCGCCCAGCGGCCGGCCGCCGTTGAACGGGTCCATCACCAGGATGCCGTCATCCACCGGCAGGCGCACCAGGAAATGCCCGGGGAAGGACACCCCGTCCAGCGGCACGCCCAGCCGGCGCGCCACCTCGATCTGCACCACCGCCAGCGAGATCGGATTGCCCAGGCGCCGCTCGAACACCTCGTTGAGGTAGCTGTTGCGCGGGTCGTAGTACTCGTCGTGGTCGCCGGCGTAGCCCAGCTCCTCGAACAGGTGCCGGTTGATCGCCGCCATCTTCAGCGGCCAGGACGCGATCAGGTCGATCTCCCGGCGCAGATGCTCGGCGTGGCTCTGCACCAGGGTGTCGTAGAGGTCGGCGTCCAGCTGCGGGTATTCATCGCGCGCGATCAGCAGCGCGGTGCCCAGCAGCGGCAGCGCATCGTCGGCCTGGCTGGCCAACGAACCCCATTCCGGCAGTGTCAGTCGATCCCCCATGCCCACAGACTGCAGGCATTCGCGCGGCTTATCAAGCCCGCCCGCGTGGCGCGTTGGCGCTCAGTTGGGCTGGGCTTTCAGCTCGACCTTGGGGTCCACTTTCAGCGTATCGCCGTCCTTGACGCCGAGCTTGGCGGCCTGGCCCGCGTTGAGCTCCAGCACGTACAGCGCCGGGGCCTTGCTGGGGTAGGACGGGCAGGCGTTGCCGGCGCTGCACGGCGGCACGTCGCGCTGCTGGCCGACCAGCTTGAGGTCGTGGTCGAAGTAGAGGATGTCCAGCGGGATGTGGGTGTTCTTCATCCAGTACGACAGCGGCTGCTCGTCTTCGTGGATGAACAGCATGCCGTGATCGGCGGCCAGCTCGTCGCGGAACATCAGCCCGCGCTGGCGCTCGCCTTCCTGATCGGCGATCTCGACCTGGTAGCGCTGTCCGGCCAGCTCCACCCAGGGCGTGCGCGCGCAGCCGGTGGTGCAGATCAGCAGGAGCGCGGTGAGCAGGACGAGGCGAAGAGACATGCGGACAGCCGTGGCGCGTTCGGGAGCGCGCACCTTCGTGCAAGGCCCGGGGCAGGTCAAGTGCGCCGCGGCCGGCGGCCGTCACCGCGCGTCCGGTCGCTCCGCGTCGTAGGCCTGGGCGATGCCGGCGTACTGGCCGCGCGCACGGCGCGCCAGCGCATCGACCACGGACGGGTCGGGCTGGCCGAACAGCCGGCCGGCCAGCGCGGCGGCCGCGGCCTCCAGGCCGAGCGGATCGTCCGGCGTCCCGGCCCGCGCAGCGGCGTCGTACTGGCCGAAGCGCTGCTCCAGCAGCGCGGCCAGCCCCGCGTGCGCCGCGTCCCGGGTGACCCCGGTGGCCTCGGCCTGCTTGGACAGCAGCCACCACGGCGGCCGCGGCGTGGCCTGGCGCGCGGGCGGCGCGCCGTCCAGCACCCGCAGCAGCGCGAACTGCGCCAGCCAGACGCGAAACACGAACAGCTCCAGCAGGCAGGCCGGCGGATCGCCGTGCCGTTCCAGCACCTGCGCATAGGCCAGGCGATAGTCGATCCAGCGATAGGAGGCTTCGACGGCGGCGTAGGGCGAGCTGTGGTGCATGCGACATCCTGTCGGTGCGGTTCCGCGCGCATCGGGGCCTGGGTGCAGCGCAGGCCCGGGCCGGGCGGGGAGTCTGGCTTGTCTAAAGCCTAACTTTACTTTATTTGAAAGTCAGATGCGCAAGTTGCAGACTCCGGCCTCGCTACCGTCGTGGCATGGATATCGCGCGCAGACGGCAAGGCTTCGCCAGCCGTTTCAACAAGGCCCTGGAGACCTCGGGTCGTTCGGGGCTCAGCGACGGCGAGCTGCTCAAGCTGTTCGGCCGTCACGGCATCGCGGTGACCACCAAGACCGTCTCCAACTGGCGCAACGGCAAGCACATGCCCCGGCTGGAGCAGATCGAGGGCCTGGCCGAGGCGCTGAACATGGAGGCCGCCGAGCTGGCCTTCGGCGGCAAGGGCGGCAAGCTGCGCGTGCAGGAGCCGCGTGCGGCCTGGCATGCCAACAGCCCGGAGGAGCGCACCCTGGTCGAGGGCCTGGCGCTGCTGGAGCCGGAGGAGAAGGCGCTGGTGCAGGAACTGGTGCGCGTGCTGGGCCAGCGCCACGCCGCCAAACGCCGCGGCCGCCGCAAGCGCGCCTGACGCAGCCTGGGGAGCCACTGGCTCATCCGATTTGTAGAGCGGAGCTTGCTCCGCTGCTCTTACGTCCGGTTCGCGGCGAAGGCCTGCAGCGTAGAGCGGAGCTCGCTCCGCTGCGCTTCGTTTGGTTCGTCGGGAAAGCCCCAGCGGAGCAAGCTCCGCTCTACACGGGGGATCGGCCTGCTTTACAGCACCTGCGGCGGTTCGCCGCCGACGATGACCACATCGGCGCGGCGGCGCGCGAACAGGCCGACGCTGACCACGCCCGGGATCTGGTTGAGCGCGGTCTCCATCGCCACCGGGTCGGTGATCGACAGGTTGTGCACGTCCAGCACCACGTTGCCGTTGTCGGTGACCACGCCGTCGCGCCAGACCGGCTGGCCGCCGGTCAGCGCCAGGATCTCGCGCGCCACCAGGCTGCGCGCCATCGGGATCACTTCCACCGGCAGCGGGAAGCGGCCCAGCACCGGCACCTGCTTGGACGGGTCGACGATGCACACGAAGCGCGCGCTGGCCTGGGCGATGATCTTCTCGCGCGTCAGCGCCGCGCCGCCGCCCTTGATCAGGCACTTGTGCGGGTCGCACTCGTCGGCGCCGTCCACATACAGCGACAGCGTGCCGGTGTGGTTGAGGTCCAGCACCTCGATGCCGTGCGCCTTCAGCCGCGCGGTGCTCTGCTCGGAACTGGACACCGCGCCCTTGATGCGCGAGGGGTCGCGGCCGAGCGCGTCGATGAAGTAGGCCACGGTCGAGCCGGTGCCGACACCGACGATCATGCCGTCTTCGAGGTAATCCATGGCTTTTTCGGCGGCCAGGCGCTTGGCTTCGGTCATGAGGGCAGATGTGAGTGGAGAGGAGTGAGGAGTGAGCAAAGGCAGGAGCCGAGGCGATGGGGGAGGCGAGCTTTCGCTCATGCCTCACTTCTCTTCGCTCACTCCTGCTCTAACGACAGCAGCAGTTTCCACTGCGCCGCCGTCACCGGCAGCACCGACAGGCGCGTGCCCTTGCGGATCAGGGCGAAGTCCTCGCCCAGCGCATCGGCGTGTTCGCGGATCTGCGCCAGGCTGACGCCGTGCTTGAGATGGCGCACGTACTTGACGTCCACCAGCTCCCAGCGCGGCTGCGCCGGATCGGACTTGGGGTCGTAGTACTTGGACTTCCTGTCGAACTGGGTCGGGTCGGGATAGGCCGGGGTCGCCACCTCGGCCACGCCGTAGATGCCCGGCACCTCGGCGTTGGAGTGGTAGAACAGCACGCCGTCGCCGACCTGCATGGCCTTCATGAAGTTGCGCGCCTGGTAGTTGCGCACGCCGGTCCACGGCTCGGTGCCCACGCGCTTAAGGTCATCGATGGAGAAGTCGTCCGGTTCGGACTTCATCAGCCAGTAGCGGCGGCGGGCGGTCATCGCGGTTCCAGGAGGAGCGTGGAGGATTCGGTGCAGATCGCGTCGGGACGCACGTCCCAGGCGCGCGGCGGCGGCAGGTCGGTGCGCTGGGTCTCGAAGCCCACGCCCACCAGCCACGGCGGCGGCGCGCTCGCGGTGCGCATGGCGAAGCTGCGGTCGTACCAGCCGCCGCCCATGCCCAGCCGGTGGCCGCTGGCATCGAAGCCCACCAGCGGCATCACCACCAGCGCCATCTGTTCGGGTTCCAGCGCCGAGGACGGCGCCACGTCGGGTTCGGGAATGCCGAAGCGGTTGGTCACCAGCCCGTCGCCGGCGCGCCACGGCGCGAAGCGCAGCTCTTCGCCATGCAGCACCGGCAGGCAGTAGACCAGGCCGGCGCGCAGCTTGAGCTGGAAGGCGTGCAGGCCGATCTCGCCATCGGTGGCCCAGTAGCCGGCGACGTAGCCGCGCTCGGGCAGGAACGGCAGCGCCAGCAGCCGCGCGGCCAGGGCCTCGGCGCCGGCGATGCGCGTGGCGGCGGGCAAGGCGCGGCGGCGTTCGCGCAGGCGCGCGCGCAGGGCGGGCAGGGCGTCGCTATCGCTCATGAAAAAAGAATGCCGCGTCCTGGTGCAGGGCGCGGCATTCTAGAAGATTGAAGACATCCTCCGCCAATGGCGATGCGGCGAAACGACCTTGAACCCGGGGTTCAAGTGGGACAGCTTGGGGGCCATCGGGCTTCCCGCTACAAGGCGGACTTGCGCTCCCGGCTTCCGTTGCTGCCCCGCGGTCGTCATTAAGGGACAAGGCGAATGTTTTGCACGCTGTCGATCACAGCAGAGGATGCGCGGCCAGTATAGCGATGCGTCGAGGTTTGCCTAGGCCGTTCGTCGGCGCGGTTCAGTGCGCGGTGGTGGACGTGCAGCGGATGTGTGGGTGGCGCGCGCTATCGCGAGCGCTGCGATGCGCCGGTGAAGTCTTATTGCAAAGGCTTCATCGCCGCGATCCCGGCTCCCACGCCTGCGTGGGATGACGAGGATGACAGACAGGCTGCGTCTGGCGAGGGCTGGTGCGAGCAACTGCATCCTCAAATCTCGCGGCGTCCTGCCTGTAGAGCGGAGCTTGCTCCGCTGCTCTTCGTTCGGTTCGTGGGGGGAGGCCACAGCGGAGCAAGCTCCGCTCTACAGGTAGGAGACGGCCACAAGGGCGGCTCCCACCTGGCACCCGCGTCAGCGCGGTTCGAGCCAGCCGTCCAGGCGGCGGTGCAGGTCGGCCAGGGTGCGCGTGAGTTCGCTGTCCTGCGCGGCCTGCTGGTCTCGCAGCTGCTGCAGTTCGTGCGCCAGGTTGAGCGCGGCCAGCACCGCGATGCGGTCGGCCGAGGCCATGCGGTGCGCGCCGCGCACCTCGCGCATGCGCGTGTCCAGCAGCTTGGCCGCGGCCATCAGGCTGCCGCGCTCGCCCGGCTCGACGCCGATGGTGTATTCGCGATCCAGGATATGGACGTTGACCGGCTCGCTGCTGCTCACGTGTGCTGCTCCAGCGAGCGCAGGCGGGTGATCATCGCCTCCACGCGCGAACGCGCCAGTTCGTTCTTGGCCAGCAGCTGCGAGCGCTCGCTGCTCAGCTGCTCCTGCTGCACGCGCAGGCTGCGGTTCTCCTCCGTCAGCCGCTGGCAGCGCTCGCCCAGCTCCTGCAGGCGCGAGGCCAGGGCGCGCAGCTGTTCGATGGCATCGGGCGGATTCATGCCGGCACCTTAGGCACGGGGCCGGCGGCCGGTCAAGCTGGAGGCGGGCGCGCGGCGCAGGCCTGGGTTCAGGCGCTGGCGCGCAGGTCCGGTTCGGGGGCGTAGTCGCGCAGGAATTCCAGGCACTGCAGGCGTTCCATCGCCCGGGCGACATAGTGGCCCTGGACCTCGTCGCAGCCGCGCTGGCGCAGGAAGGCCAGCTGCGCTGCGGTCTCCACGCCCTCGGCCACCACCTTGAGCGAGAGCGACTGGGCCAGGGCGATGATGGCGCTGGTGATGGCCTCGTCCTCGAGGTTCTGGTCCAGGTCGCGCACGAAGGTCTGGTCGATCTTCAGCGTGGTCAGCGGCAGGCGCTTGAGATAGGCCAGCGAGGAATAGCCGGTGCCGAAGTCGTCGATCGCGATCGACACGCCCAGTGCGCGGCAGGCCTCCAGCACGCTGCTGCTCTGCTCGGGGTTGGCCATCAGCACGCTTTCGGTCAGTTCCAACTCCAGTCGCGAGGGGTTGACGCCTGCCTCGGCCAGCACGCGGGCGACCACGTCGGCCAGGTCGCCGCGCTGCAGCTGCAGGGCCGAGACGTTGACCGCCACGCTCAGATGGGTCAGGCCGGCCTCGTGCCAGGCGCGCAGGGTCTGGCAGGCCTGGCGCAGCGCCCAGATGCCGATCTCCACGATCAGGCCGCTCTCCTCGGCCAGCGGGATGAACAGGCTGGGCGAGATCTCGCCCAGTTCGCGGCTTTCCCAGCGCAGCAGCGCCTCGGTGCCGGTGATGCGCTCGCGATGCAGCGACAGGCGCGGCTGGTAGACCACGCGCAGCTCGTCGCGCTCCAGCGCCCGGCGCAGCGCGCTGGACAGGATGGCGCGGTGGCGGGTCTTCTCGTCCATCACCTCCGAATACACCGCCCAGGTGTGGCGGCCGGCGGCCTTGGCCTGGTACATGGCCGTGTCGGCGTGCTTGAGCAGCTCGGTCGGCACCTGGGCGTGCTCGGGGTAGAGGCTGATGCCGATCGAGGGCGAGACCGCCAGCTCCAGCCGGTCGCCGAAGGACAGCGGCTGGGTGAAGGCCTGGATGATGCGCTCGGCCACGCGCTCGGCATCGACCGGCGCGGCGATGCCTTCCAGTACCACGGTGAACTCATCGCCGCTGAGCCGGGCCACGGTGTGCTGGGCGCCGACGGTCTGCTGCACGCGCGCGGCGGCCGCGCGCAGGATGCGATCGCCGGTGGCGTGGCCCAGCGAGTCGTTGATGTCCTTGAAGCGGTCCAGGTCGATGAACAGCACCGCCACGCGGCCCTTCTCGCGGCGCGCGCGCACCACCGCGCGCGAGAGCCGCTCGGACAGCAGCGAGCGATTGGGCAGGCTGGTCAGGGTGTCGTAGTTGGCCAGGTAGCGCAGCTCCTGCTCGGCGCGCTTCTGCTCGGTGATGTCGCCCAGCACCAGCACCACCATCGGCCGCTGCCCGCTGCCGTCGGGCACCACATTGGTCTCGATGCGGCACAGGATCTCCTCGCCGTCCTTGCGCACCTTCCAGGCCTCGCCGGACCAGCGGCCCTCGCGCGCCAGCTGCTGGCTCATGCGCGAGGCGCTGTCGCCCAGCTTCTGCCGGCTGTCCAGCAGCGACAGCGGCTGTCCGGCCACTTCGGCGCCGTCGTAGCCGGTCATTCGGCTGAAGGACGGGTTGACGGTGATGAAGCGGTAGTCGGCATCGAGCACGGCCACCGCCTCGCTCATGCTGCGCATGACCTCGCTGGCCACGCGGTGCTCGTATTCGGCGCGGCGGCTGGCGGTGATGTCGCGCGCGGTGCCGGCCAGGCGCAGGGCGCGGCCATGGGCATCGCGCTCCACCACCCGGCCGCGCGCGCGGACCCAGATCCAGTCGCCGTCCCCGCGCAGGTCCATGCGGTGTTCGGACATGAACAACGGTTCCTGCCCGCGCAGGTGGCTGCGCAGGCGCTGGGTCACCAGCGGCAGGTCGTGCGGATGCACCGCGGGCATTTCGCCGATGCGGGTGAGCATGACGATGGTGTGGCTGGCGGGAGACTGCTCGTCGGCGCGCATGCGATGCAGGCGGCGGCCGATCAGGTCGTAGTCCCAGAACACCTCGCCCGAGGCCCACAGCGCCAGCTTGAGCGGATCCTCGCTCTCCGGCGCGGTCGATACGTGCGCACGGCGGCCGGGCAGGTACGGCCGCCACATGGCGCGCGTGCCGACCGCGATCACGCCCAGCAGCACCAGCGCGGCCAGCGCCATCCACATCGATGACAACGATGTCGAAGCGGCGCCAGCGCCAAGCAGGAAGGGCAGGGAGGACGGTGGCATCACGTGGGAACGGCTCCGCCGCGGCGGCCAGGACAGGCGCTGCCCGGCAGTGTAGGCGTGAGCGCCGTCACACAACAAGCGGCGCTGCGGGCTTTCGATTTACACTTGTTCGATGCATCCGTTTTTCAACTCAGACCGTGCGCAGGTGACCCCATGAGCCTGCCCACTCCCGAGGACGTCGACCAGGCCGCGCGCGCGCTGGCCCTCGGCGCCAGCCCTTACGAACTCCACGGCGCGCTGTGCGGCTGGCTGGCCGGCGGCGGCGCCAATGCGCAGGACTGGCCGGCCCGCGTACTGGCCGACCCGGCGCTGCCGACGCCGCCGGCCGACAGCGCGCTGGACACGCTGCGCACCACCACCGCCACCCAGCTGGAGGACCGCGGCTTCGGCTTCGACCTGCTGCTGCCCGATCCCGCCGCCGGCCTGGAGGAACGCGCCCATGCGCTGTTCGACTGGTGCCGGGCGTTCCTGGGCGGCTTCGGCCTGGCCGCGGTCGGCGATGCGCCGCTGTCCGACGACGGCGCCGAGGCGCTGGCCGACCTGGGCAAGTTGGCCCAGGCCAGCCCCGAGCTGGGCGAGGGCGAAGAGGACGAGGACGCGCTGGCCGAGATCGAGGAATTCGTGCGCGTGGCCGTGCTGCTGCTGCACGGCGACTGCGTGCTGGCGCCGCGCCATCGCAAAAGCCTGAACTGATGCGCGCGGCCACCGGCATCGGCGCGGCCGAATTCGCGCGCCGGCGCAAGGCCCTCATGCGCATGGCCGGGGAGGACGCCATCCTGGTGCTGCCGGCCGCGCCCGAGCGCGTGCGCAGCCACGACACGCACTATCCGTACCGGCAGGATTCGGACTTCTGGTATCTCACCGGCTATCCCGAGCCCGGGGCGGTGCTGGTGCTGATCCCCGGCCGCCGCCACGGCGAGGTGATCCTGTTCAACCGCGACCGCGACCCGGCGCGCGAGGTCTACGACGGCCCGCGCATCGGCCAGCAGGGCGCGGTGGACGGTTACGGCATGGACGATGCCTATCCGATCGAGGACATGGACGAGATCCTGCCGGGCATGTTGGAAGGCCGCTCGCGGGTGTACTACCACTTCGGCCGCGACACCGAGTTCGACCTCAAGCTGATCGGCTGGGTCAACCAGGTGCGCGCCCAGGCGCGCGGCGGCGCGCAGCCGCCGCACGAGTTCCTCGAACTGGGCCATCTGCTGCACGAGCAGCGGCTGTTCAAGTCCGCCGACGAACTCAAGCTGATGCAGCGCGCCGCCGAGATCAGCATCGACGCGCACCTGGCCGCGATGCGCGGCGCCCATGCCGGCGTGCGCGAGTACCAGCTGCAGGCGGTGATCGAATGCGTGTTCCGCGCCAGCGACGCCTGGCCGGCCTACGGCAGCATCGTCGGCGCCGGCGCCAATGCCTGCATCCTGCATTACGTGGCCAACAACGCGCAGGCCAGGGCGGGCGAGCTGGTGCTGATCGACGCCGGTGCCGAATACCGCAACTACGCCGCCGACATCACCCGCACCTTTCCGGTGGACGGGCGCTTCAGCAAACCGCAGCGCCAGCTGCACGACCTGGTCGGCGCCGCGCAGGCCGCCGCGCTGGCGCAGGCGCGCCCGGGCGTGCCCTACGAGGCCGGCCACGAGGCGGCGGTGGAAGTGCTGACCGAGGGGCTGCTGCAGCTGGGCCTGCTCAAGGGCAAGCTGGAGACGTGCATCGCCGAGGGCAGCTACAAGCGCTTCTACCGGCACAAGACCGGCCACTGGCTGGGCCTGGACGTGCACGACGTGGGCGACTACCGCCTGCAGGGCGAGTCGCGCCTGCTCGAGCCGGGCATGGTGTTCACCATCGAGCCGGGCCTGTACATCTCGCCCGACGATACCAGCGTGGAGGCCAAGTGGCGCGGCATCGGCATCCGCACCGAGGACAACGTGGCCATCACCGCCGACGGCCACCGCGTGCTCACCGCCGCGCTGGCGCGCAGCGCCGACGAGATCGAAGCGGTGATGGCCAGCGGCGGTTGAGATTCGGGGATGCCACTGTCTCCTCAAATCTCGCAGCGGCCCATCTGTAGAGCGGAGCTTGCTCCGCTGGGGCCTTTCTCATGAACTGACCTAAGAGTAGCGGAGTCCCCAAGAGGGGATTGCGACAAGCTCCGCTCTACAGGTGGAATCCGCCACGGCGGCGAAGGGCGCTCCAGGTAAAGCCTCATTGCCACGCTGGCGCGCAGCGCCGATGAGGTTGAAGCGGCTCAAATCTCACAGCGGCCTATCTGTAGAGCGGAGCTTGCTCCGCTAGGGCCTTTCTCATGAACTGGCCGAAGAGCAGCGGAGTCCCCAAGAGGGGATTGCCACAAGCTCCGCTCTACACATGGGAGCCGCCATGGCGGCGCGGGGCTTTCTCGGTAGAGCCCCATCGCCGCCATGGCGGCTCCCACCCACATCAGCCCTCCGCAAATGCCGGGCGGGTGAGGTTGTCGGCGCCGGTCTCGGTGCACAGCACCTCGTCCTCGATGCGGATGCCGCCATAGGGCTTGAACTGCGCCACGCGGTCCCAGTTGATCGCCTCGCCGTGGCCGGCGGCCCTGGCGTGGTCCAGCAGCATGTCGATGAAGTACAGGCCCGGCTCGATGGTCACCACCATGCCCGGCTCCAGCACGCGGGTCAGGCGCAGGTAAGGGTGACCTTCCGGACGCTCGATGCGCCCGCCGCGGTCGGAGGCCGCGAAGCCGGCCACGTCGTGCACCTGCAGCCCGATCGCGTGGCCCAGGCCATGCGGGAAGAAGGTCGCCGACAGCCCGCTGGCAACCGCCGCCTCGGGCGAGACGGTGATGACGCCGAAGTCCTTGAGGATGCCCATCAGCGCCAGGTGCGCGTCCAGGTGCAGCTGCTTGTAGTCCACACCCGGCGCCACGGCCTGGCCCATGCGGATCTGGGCCGCGTCCAGCGCCTGGATCATGGCCTGGAACTCGCTGCCCGGGTCGGCCGCGTAGGTGCGAGTGATGTCGCTGGCGTAGCCGGCGGCGCTGGCGCCGGCGTCGATCAGGAAGCTGCGCGACTGCGCGGGCGCCACGCGCTCCAGTTCGGTGTAGTGCAGCACGGCGGCGTGTTCGTTGAGGCCGATGATGTTGCCGTAGGGCAGCTCGGTCGCGTCCTGGCCGACCGCGGCGCAATAGGCCATGTGGATGTCGAATTCGCTGGCGCCGGCGCGGAAGGCCGCCTCGGCCGCGCGATGCCCGCGCACGGCAAGCGCCTGCGCCTGGCGCATCAGCGCGATCTCGTACGGCGTCTTGTAGGCGCGGTGGTAGGCCAGGTAGTCGATCACCGCCTCGGGGTTGTTGGGCACATAGGCGCCCAGCGCGCTGTGCGCCTCGCCCAGGATCGCGCAGCGCGCGATGTCCTTGGGCAGCAGCGCGGCGGCCTGTTCGGCGGTGCGGATGATGTCGATGTCGAAGTGCGCGACCCACCAGCCGCTCGGCGCGGCCGGCACCACGTGCCAGTAGTCGCGCGGCTGCAGGAAGATCAGGCGCGGGCGCTGGCCGGGCGTGTACACGATCCAGCTGTCGGGCACGCGCGTCAGCGGCAGCCAGGCCTTGAACTGCGGATTGACGTAGAAGGGGTAGTTCAGATCGTCGGCGTGCTGGTAGTGCAGGCGGCCGCTGGGGATGACCAGATGGTCCAGGCCGCCGCGCGCCAGCGCTTCGTCCGCGCGCGCCTTGAGCGTGTCCAGGTGGGCGGCGTAGCGCGGGGCGGGATCGGGCAGGGACATGGCGGCGGCTCGTTGCGGTGAAGAGTCGCGAAGTTTACTCGCCGCCTGGTGCGGGGCTCTTGTCGCGGTGTGTTGCACGCAGGGCTGTGCGTCCGCAGCGCCTGATGGCGCTTGGCGTCGAAACGCCTAGCCCAAAACCGTCGCTCCCGCGAAAGCGGGAACCCAAGGACGTTGCTCGAACTGGACGGACGTCCCTGGATCCCCGCGTTCGCGGGGATGACGGGCTTTGAGTGCATCGAGCGGAGCGGGATCGGCCTTTGGCAAGTCGGTGGGCTCCAGGCTCGTGCCGCACTAGCAACAAGACCTCTCTACCGTCATTCCCGCGAAAGCGGGAATCCAGGGACGTTGCTCGACCCTGCACGGAAGTCCATGGATCCCCGCGTTCGCGGGGATGACGAACTTTGAGTGCATCGCCTGGAGCGGGGATTGGCGTTCGGCGAGTCGGTGGGCGCAAGACGCGCGCCGCACCAGCAACAAGATCTTTCTTTCGTCATTCCCGCGAAAGCGGGAATCCATGGACGTTGCTCGACCTGTACGGAAGTCCATGGGTTCCCGCTTTCGCGGGAACGACGATGAAGCGGCGTAGTACCGCCAATCCAACGGCCGCGCGTCGGCGTGCGGTCGCGCTAGCGTTCGATCCAGTCGCGCAGCGCGGACAGGTGCTCGGCCGAGACGGTGAGGAAGCGCAGGCCGGCCAGCGACTGGCCGGGCGTGTGCGCCGCGCCGGTCCACAGCAGGTGCGCGCCGACGTCGATATCGGTCTCCCGGCCGGTGGAGCCGACCGGCAGCGAGAACTGCAGCTGATACAGCGCGTCCTCGCGCACCGGCGTGTCGGCCACGAGCAGCATGCCGGCTTCTGACAGGTTGCCGACGCGGCCGACCAGCTGGCCGGTCATGGTGTCGGTGACGGCGATGGCGCCGTCGGGGCTGCGGCGCTGGGCGCGGCGCGCTTCGGTGATGCTCATGCGGCCTCCATGCCGGCCAGGTCGCGCAGCTTGGCCAGGGCGGCCTGCCAGGCCCGGTCGAGCAGGCTGCCGTGCTCTTCGCTGACCGGGCGCGCCTGGTCGATGGCCATCAGCCGCGCCACGCTGTCCAGCGTGTGCTCGCCGACCTTCTGCCCGCGCGCGCTGACGAACAGCGCGTGGCCGCTGGTCGGGTTGTACCAGGACAGGCGCAGCCGGCGCAGGTCGCCCTGCTGGTTCTGCACGAATTCGAACCAGGTGCCGAACGGCAGCCGCCGCAGCGATTCGTAGCTGGCCTGTTCGGTCGGCGAGCGCGGCAGCGGCGCGGGCCGGCGCGGGGCGACCTGGGCGGCGGCGGCGACCTTGGCCTGCAGCTTCAGCGCCGGCTCGCCGGGCAGCTCGGGCTCGGGCGCGTTGGCCAGGCGCCGGGCGATCACCGCGGCCTCGTCGCTGTGGTAGCCGACCTTGACCAGGGCCTGCTCGATCTGCGTCGGCAGCGCGGGCTCGGGCGTGTCCTGCCCGGTCACCGCATCGGCGATGCGCGTGGTCAGCGCGCAGACTTCCTGCCATTCGTCAGAGTCATCGCCGTGGCGCAGGCGGATCAGGGTCAGCACGTCGGCCCAGGCCTGCGACAGCAGGGCCTGCACGAAGGGCGGGATCGGCCGCGCGCCCAGGGCCTGGTCGATGCTGTCGGCGGCGGCGGTCTTGGCGTTCTCCAGGCGATCGCGCCCGCGCGCGGCCTCCACCAGCCGGCGTTCGGCCACCTCGGCCTTGCGCGCGGCCGTCTGGAAGTGGTCCTGCACGTCGCGGTGGGCCTGGGCGAACACGGCCTCATCGCCGGTGTATTCGGTCAGCACCTTGGACACGGCCGCCTTGAGCTTGGCCAGCAGGACCGGGTCGGTGTCGTCCTCGCCCAGCCAGTTGGCGCCGGACTCGGCCACGGCATTGAGCAGTTCGCGCGCCGGATGCTGCGGGCTCAGGAAGAAGGCGCGGTCGTTCAGCGCGGCCTGCACCACCGGCACCTGCAGCTGGCCGAGCAGGTCCGAGGCCGGGCCGCGGCGGACCTCGCGGCCGATCTGCCGATACAGCAGGTCCAGCAGTTCGAAGGTGTCGGCATCCTCGCGCGCCAGCTCGGCCTGCGGGCCGTGCAGGCGGCGCAGGCCGGCCAGAACGCGCTCGCGGATGTCCTCCAGCGCCAGCGGCGTGCTCGGCACCTGGCCCTGCGCGACCTGCAGCTGCAGGGTCTGCAGCGTGCTGAGCACGTGCGCGGTGGGCAGCGACGCCTCGCTGGCCGCGCCGAAGCCGCCCGTATGCGGTGCGCCGACCGGGGGCGGGGTGGCGTTGGCGCCGCCCGCAGCCGGGCCCGGCGAGGCGGCGGGCGACGGGGGCGCGGGGTGCGATGCGCCGGGCTTCATCCAGGCCGGCAGCAGGCCGGCGTCCTTGGCCGCCGGCGGGGGCGCGCTGGCGCGGGCGTGGCTGGCCGACAGCAGCCGCTGCAGCGAGGCGAAGCTCACCACCGGCGCGGTCGAACGCCGGGCCTGACCGGGGCGCACCCAGCCGGGCAGCTCCACCGGCGGCAGGCCAGTCTTGGACGCCGGCGTGGCCGGTGCGGGGTCTGACGCGCTGCGTGCGGCCGGCGTGCGGGCGCGCTGCGGGGCGAACACCAGCCCCGGCAGCACGCCCTGGCGGCCCAGGGTCTGGGCGATCTGTTCGAGCAGCTCGCCATAGCCGGACATCACGTGCTGCTCGAACAGGCGGTACAGCTGCAGCTGGGAAGTCAGGTCCACCTCCAGCGTGGCCGCGCCCACGCGCAGGGCCTGGCACAGCGAGTGCGGCGACAGCGGCTGGCGCGCCTCGTCCAGCGCCGGGCTGCCGGCCAGCACCCCGAAGCGCTGGGACAGCAGGTGCAGCGCCTGCTGGTGGCGATGGCTGTAGCGGCGCGCGATCTCCTCCAGGACGATGTTCTGGTCGATGACCGCGTCCTCCACCAGGGTCAACAGCGCGGGCGGTTGTTCGACGGCCTGAGGGAGCTGGGGCGGACTGCGCAGCGCGGCCAGCTCGGCCTCCAGCCGCGCCAGCAGCGCCGGCAGGACCTTGGCCCGGTCGCGGCGCAGGTGCTGCAGGTGTGACAGGTAGCTGGTCTGCGTCTCGTTGCTGCGGGCGCGGTTGGCGCTGAGGAACAGCTCCTGTTCCAGCGCGTCCAGGCTGGATTCCACGCCCAGGAACAGCGCCTGCTGCAGCTGGGCCAGCAAGGCCTCCAGGATCCGGCGCACGCGCACGGGCAACGCGGCCGAAGCCAGCGTGTCGGTGGCGGTCAAGATCGGTGAAGCAGCCCCTGGAGCGACCATCGGGTTCCCGTGCGGTCATGCGCTTTGCGGCGGTTTTGTAACACAACGCCATCGAAGGCCGACAATGGCCGCACTGCGAGGGGTCTTGGCCTGGCCGGTGGGATGCGCCGCAGCCGGTCATCGCGGCGCGCCGCCCTCTGCGCTTGGTGGGAGCCGCCATGGCGGCGATAGGGCTTTCCCCGGAGAGCCGCAACCCCGCCCAGGCGGCTCCCACCTGTAGAGCGGAGCGTGCTCCGCTAGGGCCTTCCCCACGAACCGACTGAAAAGCAGCGGAGCAAGCTCCGCTCTACAAGAGGCTGCGGCTTGATCCGAGAGACAGGTGCTCCCACCAAGCGACAGCGCGCGCGATGGGGGCGCGCGAAGGCGGTGCGCCTAGCCTTCCAGGAACAGCGCCATCACATCGTTGGCGAAGCGCAGCCCCAGCGGCGTGGGCACCACGCGCCCGCCCTCGACCTGCAGCCAGCCGTTGGCCTGCGCCTGGGCCAGCGGCGTGGCCAGATGCGCGGCCGGCAGCCCGGTGCGCACCTGGAAGTCGCGCAGGGCGAAGCCTTCCTTGAGCCGCAGCAGGTTAAGCATGTACTCGAACGGCCGCCGCGCCGGGGCGATCTCGTCGTCGCCGCCGATGCCGGCCGGCGTGCCGGCGCTGGCCAGATACGTGGTCGGATGCTTGACCCTCCAGCGGCGCAGGATGCGCTGCCCCGCGCCGGAACTGATCTTGCCGTGCGCGCCGGCGCCGATGCCCAGATAGTCGCCGTAGCGCCAGTAGTTGAGGTTGTGCGCGCACTGCCGTCCCGGGCGGGCGTAGGCGCTGACCTCGTAGTGCGCATAGCCGGCGTCGGCCAGCGCCGCCTGGCAGGCCTCCTGCATGTCGTAGGCGTCGTCCTCCTCCGGGATGCCCTGCGGTGGCCGGGCGAAGAACACCGTGTTGGGCTCCAGCGTGAGCTGGTAGTGCGACACGTGCGCCGGCTGCAGGGCGAAGGCGCGCTCCAGATCGTGCAGCGCCATCGCCAGCGACTGGCCGGGCAGGGCGTACATCAGGTCCAGGTTGAGATTGTCCAGACCGGCGTCCTGGGCCAGCTTGACCGCGTGCTCGGCCTGGGCGCTGTCGTGGATGCGGCCCAACCGCTGCAGGCAGCCATCGTCGAAGCTCTGGATGCCGAAGCTCAGCCGGTTCACGCCGGCGGCGCGATAGGCGCCGAAGCGGTCGTGCTCGGCCGTGCCCGGGTTGGTCTCCAGGGTCACCTCGCACTCGGGCGCGAAGCGCAGCCGGGCGCTGGCCGCCTGCAGGAAGCGGTCGATGTGCTCGGCCGGGAACAGGCTGGGCGTGCCGCCGCCGAAGAACACGCTGTGGATCGTGCGGCCCCAGACCAGCGGCAGGTCCTGGTCCAGGTCGCGGATCAGCGCGTCGATGTAGGCATCGAAGGGCAGCGCGCCGCTGCCCTGGTGGGAGTTGAAGTCGCAGTACGGGCACTTGCGCACGCACCAGGGCAGATGCACATAGAGCGACAGCGGCGGCGGGATCAGCTTCACGTCCGCGGGCTGGGCCGCGTGCAGCGGATCGAACAGCCGCGCGTCATCGGGCCGGGCGTCGGCAGCATCGACAGGGGGTGCCACGGGAAGCATCGGGTCGGGCCAGGCTTGGCGGTATCAGAACAGCGTGGTCAAACGCTGGCCGAGCGCTTCCAGCGCGCGGGCGCGATGGCTCAGCCGGTTCTTCAGCGCGGTGTCCATCTCGGCCGCGGTCAGGCCGTGGTCCGGATCCAGGAACAGCGGGTTGTAGCCGAAGCCGCCGTTGCCGCGCAGCTCACGGGTGATCTGGCCTTCCCATGCGCCCTCGGCGATCAGCGGCTGCGGATCCTCTGGATGGCGCAGCAGCACGATCACCGCGTAGAAGCGCGCGCGACGCTGATCGTCGGGCACGTCGCGCATCGCCTCCAGCAGCTTGGCGTTGTTGGCTGCGTCGCTGGTGGGCTGGCCGGCGTAGCGCGCGCTGTACAGGCCGGGCGCGCCGCCCAGCGCATCGACGATCAGGCCGGAGTCGTCGGCCAGCGCCGGCAGCCCCGTGACCGCGGCGGCGTGGCGCGCCTTGATCAGGGCGTTCTCGACGAAGGTCAGGCCGGTCTCGGGCACGTCCTCCACGCCGAGCTGCTTCTGCGGCACCACCTCGTAGGGCAGGTGCGCCAGCATCGCGGCGAATTCGTCCAGCTTGCCGGCATTGCCGCTGGCCAGGACAAGGCGCTTGATCATTTCGGCTCCAGCAGATCCCAGGTGTTGCCATACAGGTCGCGGAACACCGCGACGGTGGCGTAGGCCTCCTCGCGCGGGCGTTCCAGGAATTCCACGCCGGCCGCGGTCATGGCGGCGTGGTCGCGCCAGAAGTCGTCGGTGTGCAGGAAGAAGCCCACGCGCCCGCCGGTCTGGTCGCCGATGCGCTGGCGCTGTTGCTCATCGCTCGCGCGGGCCAGCAGCAGGGCCGCGGCGTGCTGGTCGCTCGGGCCGACGACCACCCAGCGCTTGTGGCCTTGGTCGAGGTCTTCGAGCAGGGCGAAGCCCAGCTTGCCGGTGTACCAGGCGATCGCCTCGTCGTAGTCGGCCACCACCAGCGTGGTCAGGGCGATGCGTCGGGTCACGGCTGGGCGAGCGCGTCGCGCTGGGCCTGCACCAGCTGGGCGATGCCGGCCTGGGCCAGGCCGAGCAGCGCGTCCATCTCCTCGCGGCGGAAGGCATGGCCCTCGGCCGTGCCCTGCACCTCGATGAAGCCGCCGCCGTCGTTCATCACCACGTTCATGTCGGTGTCGCAGTCGCTGTCCTCGGCATAGTCCAGGTCCAGCACCGGCACGCCCTTGTAGATGCCCACCGACACCGCGGCGATCGCGCCGAAGATCGGGTCGCGCTTGATCTCGCGCCGCGCCTTCAACCCGTTGATCGCATCGACCAGGGCCACGTAGGCGCCGGTGATGGCCGCCGTGCGCGTGCCGCCATCGGCCTGCAGCACGTCGCAGTCCAGGGTGATGGTGCGTTCGCCCAGCGCGCCGCGGTCCACGCAGGCGCGCAGCGCACGGCCGATCAGGCGCTGGATCTCCAGCGTGCGCCCGCCCTGCTTGCCGCGCGCGGCCTCGCGGTCCGAGCGGGTGTGTGTGGAGCGCGGCAGCATGCCGTATTCGGCCGTCACCCAGCCCTCGCCCTTGCCGCGCAGGAAGGCCGGCACCTTGTTGTCCACCGAGGCGGTGCACAGCACGCGCGTGTCGCCGAAGGACACCAGCACCGAGCCCTCGGCATGGCGGGTGAAACCGCGCTGGATGGACACGGGGCGGAGCTGGTCGGCGGTGCGACCACTGGGGCGGGAAAACGTCATGCGTGGGATGCCTGCTTGAGGAGGGGCGGCGATCTGGAGACCGGCCGGCCAGGCACCCTAGGGTACCATCCACGCCCTCTTCGCCCTTCGGAAATGCCCCGCCGTGATCCGTTCCATGACCGCCTACGCCACCGTCGAACAGCCCGTGGACGGCGGCGCGCTCAGCGCCGAACTGCGTGCGGTCAACCACCGGTTCCTGGAGCTGAGCCTGCGCCTGCCCGATGAGCTGCGCGCGCTCGAACCGGCGCTGCGCGAGCGCGTGGCCGCGCGCGTGGGCCGCGGCAAGCTGGATCTGGTGCTGCGCCTGCGCACCGCCGAAGGCGAGGGCGGCCTGCACCTGGATCAGGGCATGGTCGATGACCTGGCGGCGGTGAATGCGCAGCTGGCCGCGCGCTTTCCCGCGTTGCGCACCAGCCTGACCGAGCTGCTGCAGTTCCCCGGCGTGCTGCGCAGCCGGGCGCTCGATGCCGAGGCGCTGCAGGCGGCCGCGTTGGCGCTGCTGGAGCGGCTGCTGGATCAGTTCGTCGATGCCCGCGAGCGCGAAGGCGGCAAGCTCGCCCAGGCCATCGCCGAACGCGTGGACGCCATCGCCGCGCGCGCGGCCGAAGCCCGCACGCTGATCCCGCAGATCCGCGCCGGCCAGCGCCAGAAGCTGGAGGCGCGCCTGGCCGAGCTGGCCCAGCCGGCCGACCCGGGCCGCCTGGAACAGGAGCTGGTGCTGTCCCTGCAGAAGCTGGACGTGGACGAGGAACTGGACCGCCTGGACAGCCACATCAAGGAGATCCGCCGCGTGCTCAAGGGGGAGGCGGCCGTGGGCCGGCGCCTGGACTTCCTGCTGCAGGAGTTCAACCGCGAGGCCAACACCCTGGGCTCCAAGTCGGTGGACGTGCGCACCACCAACATCGCCGTCGAGCTCAAGGTGCTGATCGACCAGATCCGCGAGCAGGTGCAGAACCTGGAGTAATCGCCCGGCCCTTTCCGCGCGCGGCGTCTTTGCTAGACTTGCGCGCCTTTTCCGACCGTCGCGCTCCGGCGCGGCAGCTAAGGCCATCGCCATGCGCGGCACCCTGTATATCGTCGCGGCCCCGTCGGGCGCCGGAAAGAGCAGCATCGTCAACGCCACGCTGGCGCGCGACCCGCGCATCAGCCTGTCGATCTCGTTCACCTCGCGCGCGCCGCGCCCGGGCGAGCGCCATGCCCAGCACTACCACTTCGTCAGCGAAGCGCAGTTCCAGGCGATGATCGACGCCGGCGAGTTCTTCGAATACGCCCGTGTCCACGGCGACTGGAAGGGCAGTGCGCGCCAGTCGGTCGAGCCGCAGCTGGCCGCCGGCCAGGACGTACTGCTGGAGATCGACTGGCAGGGCGCGCGCCAGGTGCGTGAGAAGGTGCCCGAGGCGGTGAGCGTGTTCATCCTGCCGCCCTCGCGCGACGCGCTGGAGGAGCGCATGCGCAAGCGCGGGCAAGACAGCGAGGACGTCATCGCCGAGCGCCTGGCCGCCGCGCGCGAGGAGATGTCGCACTACGGCGAGTTCGACTACGTGATCGTCAACGAAGTCTTCGACACCGCGGTGGAAGAGATGTGCGCCATCTTCACCGCCAGCCGCCTGCGCCGCGAGCGCCAGGCCGCCGAACACCGCGCCCTGATCGAGGCGCTGCTGGCGCAGTAATCGCGCACGCTTGAACGTCCTGTTCGTCTGCAGCCAGAACCGCCTGCGCAGCCCGACGGCCGAGCAGGTGTTCGCCGGCTGGCCGGGCATCGAGGTCGCCTCGGCCGGCCTGAACCACGACGCTGAGAACCCGCTGACGCCGGAGCTGCTGGCCTGGGCCGATCTGGTGCTGGTGATGGAGAAGGCGCAGCGCGCACGGCTGTCGCAGAAGTTCCGCCCGCATCTGGGTGGCGTCCGCGTGGCCTGCCTGGACATCCCGGACGACTACGATTTCATGGATCCGGTGTTGATCGCGCTGCTGCAGGCACGGGTTCCGCGGCACCTGCCGAGGCGCTGAACGCCCGGTTCAGTGGCCTAACCGGTTGATTTGAAAGGCGTGGATTGCAATCGAGGCCGGCGATCCCTAGAATTCCCGGTCCCTTTCCGCTAGTCGCGCGGCCCACCTGTCCGGTGGATGGCCGCCAGGAGCCCACATGGCCCGCATCACCGTAGAAGATTGCCTGGAAGTCGTCGACAACCGTTTCGAGCTGGTCATGATGGCCGCCAAGCGCGCCCGCCAGCTGGCCAACGGCGTCGAGGCCACCATCGACAACGAGACCGACGACAAGCCGACCGTGCTGGCGCTGCGCGAGATCGCCGCGCGCAAGGTCGACAACGACCTGATCGACCGCGTCGAGAAGGCCGAGCGCGAGCGCGCAGAGCGCGAGGCGCTGGAGTGGGCCGCCGCCGAAGTGGTCGCCGACGACGACATGTCCAAGGGCGACGACTAAAAGCCCATCGGCGTTCTCGCCTGATGCAGCGGCCCGCCCATGGCGGGCCGTTGTCGTTTCCGGTGCCGGCTCGCGCGCAGGCGCGAGCGCGTGCCGTCGGGTGGAACGCGCGCTGCATGAACCAGTGTGATGCAGCGCATGCGCGCCCATGGTGCATTGCTGCGACCGGGCCGCTGGCATAGGCTTCGCGCATGACTCCCGGGCGTTCCAGCAAAGCCATCCAACCCGCACCGCCGCACGAGGACGACGTACCCGAGTACGTGCGTCGCTTCGAGGCGGCCGCCAGCTATCTGCCTGCCGATCAGTTGCCGCTGCTGCGCCGGGCCTGGCAGGTCGGCGCGGCCGCGCACGAGGGCCAGACGCGCAAGTCCGGCGAGCCCTACATCACCCATCCGGTGGCCGTGGCCCAGGTGCTGGCCGAGCTGGGCATGGACGTGGAGACGCTGATCGCCGCGGTCCTGCACGACACCATCGAGGACACGCCGCTGACCCGCGAGGAGATCGCCGGCGAGTTCGGCGAGGCGGTGGCCGAACTGGTCGACGGCGTGACCAAGCTGGACAAGCTCAAGTTCCGCGACCGCAAGGAGGCGGCAGCCGAGTCGTTCCGCAAGATGCTGCTGGCCATGTCGCGCGACCTGCGCGTGATCATGATCAAGCTCGCCGACCGCCTGCACAACATGCGCACGCTCGGCGCGCAGAGCGCCGAGGCGCGCAGCCGCATCGCGCGCGAGACGCTGGACATCTACGCGCCCATCGCCCAGCGCCTGGGCATGAGCCTGGTCAAGTCCGAGCTGCAGGACCTGAGCTTCGCCGCCATGTATCCCTGGCGCCACGCGATCATCCGCAAGCACATCCAGAGCCAGCCGGTGATGCGCCGCGAGGCGCTGGCGCAGATCGAGACTCAGCTGACCCAGAGCCTGACCCGCGAGGGCATCGCCCATCGCCTGGTGAGCCGGGTCAAGACCGCCTGGAGCATCTACACCAAGATGCGCAGCGAGGGTAAAAGCTTCGACCAGGTGATGGACGTGTTCGGCTTCCGCGTGGTGGTGACCAGCGTGCCGGACGTGTACCACGCCCTCGGCGCGGCGCATGGACAGTTCAAGCCGCTGGACGGACGCTTCCGCGACTTCATCGCGATCCCCAAGGCCAACGGCTACCAGTCGCTGCACACGGTGCTGTTCGGCCCGTACGGCTCGCCGATCGAGGTGCAGATCCGCACCGAGGAGATGGACCTGGTGGCCGAGCGCGGCATCGCCGCGCACTGGACCTACAAGTTCGGCACGCAGATGCCCAACAGCGCGCAGAGCCGCGCCCATGCCTGGATTTCCGAGCTGATCGAGAACCAGCGCTCGGCCGGCTCGTCGCTGGAGTTCCTGGACAACGTCAAGGTCGACCTGTTTCCCGACGAGGTCTATCTGTTCACGCCCAAGGGCAAGATCCTGTCGCTGCCGCGCAATTCTACCGCGCTGGATTTCGCCTATGCGGTGCACACCGACGTGGGCAACCAGGCGGTGGCCTCGCGCGTGGACAAGAAGCTGGTGCCGCTGCGCACCAAGCTCACCAGCGGCCAGAGCGTGGAGATCATCACCGCCAAGTCGGCCGCGCCCAAGCCGCAGTGGCTGGAGTTCGTGGTGACCTCCAAGGCGCGCACCGCCATCCGCCACCAGCTCAAGCAGCTCGGCCACGAGGATGCGGTGCAGCTGGGCCACCGCATGCTCGACCGCGCGCTGGAGGACCTGGACAGCTCGCTGGACCGCCTGCCGGCGCAGCGGCTGGAGAGCTTCCTGATCGAGCACAAGTACCCGCGCCTGGAGGCGCTGCTGGAGGACGTGGCGCTGGGCAACTGGATGCCGGCCCAGGCCGCGCAGGCGATGATGGCCTTCGCCGATCTGCGCAGCGGCGGCCATTCCAAGCATTCGCAGGAGAAGATCCTGATCACCGGCGGCGAGCGCGGCGTGATCAGCTTCGCCAACTGCTGCCAGCCGATCCCGGGCGACGAGATCATGGGCTTCCACACCGCCGGCAAGGGCATCGTGGTGCACCGCCTGGACTGTCCCAACGTGGCCGAGTTCCGCAAGTCGCCGGATCGCTGGGTGGCGATCGACTGGGACCCGGGCGTGAGCGGCGACTACGACGCCAGCCTGCTGATCGAAGTGGAGAACCGCACCGGCGTGCTGGCCCAGGTGGCCGCCGCGGTGGCGCAGAGCCAGTCCAACATCGAGCGCGTGGAGTACCTGGAGCGCGACATCAACGCCGCGGTGCTGCGCTTCAACATCCAGGTGCGCGATCGCAACCACCTGGCCGAGGTGATGCGTCGCCTGCGGCGCTTGCAGACGGTGCTGGGGGTTCGGCGGGCGTAGTGGGGCCGGGATTCGGGATTCGGGATTCGGGAAGAGCGTCCCCTGTCGATGTGAAGGTCCTGCGCTTGTGATTGCGAAGCTGTGGAAGGGGCTGGCGACTCAAGTTCTCTGAGCCGAAGGCTTTTCGCCCCCTCCCTTTCGCGCAGCGAAGGGGAGGGTTGGGGGAGGGGTTCGCTGTTGCTGTTGCTGTTTCGCTTCTAGAAGTCACACCGCGCGAAGAGCACCCCTTCCCCTCAATCGCTAGCCGCGATTTCGAGCTCCCCTGCGCTGCGCGCAAGGGAGGGGGCCGATCAAGCGGTCTGACGCGACGCTGCCAATCCCCAATCCCCAATCCCCAATCCCGAATCCCGAATCCCACCCAGCTAAAATACCCAGCCCCTGTCCCCAGAACCACGAACGCCATGACCAAGCAGATCATCCACACCGACCACGCGCCGGCCGCGATCGGCCCGTATTCGCAGGCCGTGCGTGCCGGCGACACGGTGTACTTCTCCGGCCAGATTCCGCTGGATCCGGCCACCGGCAACCTGGTCGAGGGCGACATCACCGCGCAGGCGCGGCGTTCGTTCGACAACCTCAAGGCCGTGGCCGAGGCCGCGGGCGGGTCGCTGGGCGACATGGTGCGCCTGGGCCTGTACCTGACCGACCTGAGCCAGTTCGCCGCGGTCAATGCGGTGATGCAGGAGTACTTCAGCGCGCCGTTCCCGGCCCGTTCGACCATCGAGGTCTCCGGCCTGCCCAAGGGCGCGCTGTTCGAGGTCGACGCGGTGATGGTGCTGGGCGCGTGATCGGGCCTGCATGCGGCGTTGTCCGACGCGCGCATGCGTCGATCTGAAGTAGCAATCGCGCAGGACGGCCGGCATCCTAGCGGCCTATGACCGGCCCCACGATGCCCGCCGTCCGCAGCCTGGAGCCCGCCTTCCACCAGCCCATCGTCGGGCTCAGCGGCGCCGGCCCCAAGCTGGCCGAAAAACTCGCCGCGCGCGGCTTGCTGACCCTGCAGGACCTGTGGCTGCTGCTGCCGCTGCGTTACGAGGATCGCACCTCGCTGACGCCGATCGCGCGGCTGCAGCCCGGCGTGGCGGCGCAGGTGGAGGGCACCATCGAGGCGGTCGAGCGCGGCTTCCGCTACCGCCCGGTGCTGCGGGTGGCGATCGGCGATGCGTCGCGCGCCACGCTGGTGCTGCGCTTCTTCCATTTTCGCGCGGCGCAGGTGGCGCAGTTCGCCGTCGGTGCGAGGCTGCGCGTGTATGGCGTGCCGCGCCAGGGCCAGCAGGGGCTGGAGATCATCCATCCCAGCTACCGCCTGCTGGACGCGCAGGGCGATACGCCGCTGGGCGAGACGCTGGAGCCGGTGTACCCGGCCATCGAAGGCGTCGGTCCGGCGGTGCTGCGCAAGCTGATCTCGCAGGCGCTGGATCGCCTGCCGGACCAGGCCGCGCTGGAGCTGCTGCCCGAGCCGCTGCTGCGCCAGCAGCGCCTGCCCGACGGCCAGGCCTTGCCCTCCCTGCGCGAGGCGCTGCTGACCATGCACCGCCCGGCGCGCGATGCCGACGTGGCGGCGCTGTCGGCCGGCACGCATCCGGCGCAGCGGCGTCTGGCGCTGGAGGAACTGCTGGCCCATCACCTCAGCCTGCGGCGCCAGCGCATCGCCCTGCAGCAGCATGGCGCGCATGCGCTGGCGGGCAAGGGCGCGCTGGTGGCCAAGCTGCTCAAGACCCTGCCGTTCAAGCTGACGGGCGCGCAGCAGCGGGTGTTCGCGCAGATCCGCGCCGATCTGGCCCAGCCGCGGCCGATGCTGCGCCTGGTGCAGGGCGATGTCGGCAGCGGCAAGACCGTGGTCGCGGCGCTGGCGGCGATGCTGGCGGTCGAATCCGGCAAGCAGGTCGCGCTGGCCGCGCCGACCGAGCTGCTGGCCGAACAGCACCTGGCCAACCTGCGCGGCTGGCTCGAGCCGCTGGGCGTGCGCGTGGCCTGGCTGGCCGGCAAGGTCACCGGCAAGGCGCGCGCCAAGGTGCTCGAAGATGTCGCCAGCGGCGCGGCCCAGGTCGTGGTCGGCACGCATGCGCTGATGCAGGAAGCGGTGGCCTTCCACGACCTGGCCCTGGCCATCGTCGACGAGCAGCACCGCTTCGGCGTGCACCAGCGCCTGGCGCTGCGCGACAAGGGGCGGGCGGCGCCGCAGGTACCGTCCGGGCGAGCCAGGGATGGCGAGCGGCAAGGCACCAGGGAGGGTGATCAGGCGATCGATCGGCGTCTGTCTCCCCACCAGCTGGTCATGACCGCCACGCCGATCCCGCGCACGCTGGCCATGGCCGCCTATGCCGATCTGGACGTCTCGGCCATCGACGAACTGCCGCCGGGCCGCACGCCGGTGCAGACCATCGTGCTCAGCGCCGAGCGTCGCCCCGAGCTGATCGAGCGCATCCGCGTGGCCTGCGCCGAAGGCCGGCAGGTCTACTGGGTGTGCACGCTGATCGAAGAGGCCGACGACGACGCCAAGGCGCAGGCCGGCAGCGCCGGCCCGGGGCTGCGCTTCGAGGCGCAGGCCGCGCAGACCACCTTCGAGCAGCTGACCGCGGCGCTGCCGCAGGCGCGCGTGGCGCTGGTGCACGGCCGCATGAAGCCGGCCGAGAAGCAGGCGGTCATGCGCGCCTTCAAGCAGGGCGAGTGCGACCTGCTGGTGGCCACCACGGTGATCGAAGTGGGCGTGGACGTGCCCAACGCCTCGCTGATGGTGATCGAGAACGCCGAGCGCCTGGGCCTGGCGCAGCTGCACCAGCTGCGCGGGCGCGTCGGCCGTGGGGCGATGGCCTCCTCGTGCGTGCTGCTCTACCAGGCGCCGCTGTCGCAGATGGCGCGCGAGCGCCTGGACACGATGCGCCAGACCAACGATGGCTTCCTCATCGCCGAGAAGGACCTGGAGCTGCGCGGCCCGGGCGAACTGCTCGGCACGCGCCAGACCGGCCTGGCCGCCTTCCGCGTGGCCGACCTGGCGCGCGATGCCGGCCTGCTGCCGCAGGTGCACGCCCTAGCCGACCGCCTGCTCGACACCGATCCGGCGCTGGCCGATCGCCTGATCGCACGCTGGATCGGTGGCGCCGCGCGTTACGCCAGCGCCTGAGCCGCTGGCAGACGTGAGCGCGGGGGAGTGAGGCGTGAGCGGGCGCCGCCTTTTCTCGCGCCTCACTCCTCTCCACTCACTGCTGGCTTCTCTCCTACTGCTCCCGGCTATGTCAGACTCGGCGACCGTTCCATGAGAGCTCCCGGAGCATGACCGCGAAGATTCCGCTTCTCATCGATACCGACCCGGGCGTGGATGACGCGCTCGCGCTGTTGATGGCCTTCAACGACACTGCCCACGACGTGGTCGGCCTGACCATCGCCGCCGGCAACGTCGGCCTGCAGCACACCGTGCGCAATGCGCTCAAGCTGTGCGAGGTCGCCGGCCGCAGCGAGGTGCCGGTGTTCGCCGGCTGCGCCGCGCCGCTGCTGCATCCCTCGCCCGACGCGGCCGATGTGCATGGCCTGGATGGCTTCGGCGACACCGGCTACGCGCCCGCGGCGCATGGCGCCCAGGCCGAGCACGCCGCGCTGGCGATCCTGCGCCTGTCGCACGAGTACGCCGGCCGCCTGCTGCTGGTCACCCTGGGCCCGCTGACCAACGTGGCGGTGGCGCTGAAACTCGATCCGACCCTGCCGCAGCGTGTGGCGCGGCTGGTGGTGATGGGCGGAGCGGCATCGGCGCACGGCAACCTGACCCCGGCGGCCGAGTTCAACGTGGCCTTCGACCCGGAGGCGGCGCACCTGGTGTTCCAGGCCTTCCCGCAGTTCGACGTGGCCGACTGGGAGGCCACGCTCGCCCACGGGCTGCACCACCGCCGGGTGGAGCAGTGGCTGGCCGCGCCGTCGCCGCGCGCGGCCTTCTACGAGACCATCTCGCGCCAGACGCGGCTGTGGTCGGCCGATCGCCGCGGCGATCACTGGCATAGCGCCGATGCGCTGGCCATGGCCCTGGCCCTGCATCCGGACGGCGCCACCGAGCTGGTCGAGCGCCCGCTGGCGGTCGAACTGGCCGGCACGGTGACCCGCGGCGCCACCGTCACCGACTGGAACCGCCAGACCGGCCGGCCGGACAACGCCCGGCTGCTGCTGCGCTACGACCAGGCGCGGTTCGAGGCGCTGGTCGAGGCGGCCCTGGCCGCCGCGTAAGCCAGGTCTTGCACGGGGTGGGGTGGGCCGCTACAATGCGCGGCTCACCTTTTCGACATCTGGTGCCCGCCATGAAGGCCGACATCCATCCGCAGTACCGCGACGTCGTCTTCCACGATGTCACCTCCGACTTCAAGATCCTGACCCGCTCGACCCTTGCCAGCAAGGAAACGATCAAGTGGGAAGACGGCAACGAATACCCGCTGGTCAAGGTCGAAGTGTCCTCCGCCTCGCACCCGTTCTACACGGGCAAGCACAAGGTCATGGACACCGGCGGCCGCATCGACAAGTTCCAGAAGCGCTACGCGCGCTGATCGAACGCAGTTTCTGAGTGGTTCGAATGACGGCTGTGTCCCTCGCGGGACACGGCCGTTTTCGCGTGTGCGCCCCGGCGCCGGGCGGCATCATCCTTTGGTCTGACGGGAACGATCCGTCACGGCCCTCGATACCAGGCCGTATGCGATAATCCTCGGACTGCGCGGCTAAGGTTTCCAGTCGTCGCGGATCCTGTCTACGCGCCACGGCCGACAGGCTTTGGCGCTTCCCCACGAAGGAGTGCACTGTGTCCGAACTTGACCAGGCCACGCTGAGCGCCGGCGACAAATCGGCGACTCTGCCTGTACTGAAACCCACGCTTGGCAACGATTGCGTCGACATCTCCAAGCTGACCAAGGAAACGGGTCTCTTCACCTACGATCCCGGCTTCGGCGCCACCGCCGCCTGCAAGTCCGCCATCACCTACATCGATGGCGACAAGGGCGTGCTGCTGTATCGCGGCTATCCGATCGAGCAGCTGGCCGCCCATTCCAGCTTCACCGAGGTCTCCTACCTGCTCATGAACGGTGAGCTGCCGTCCAAGGACGAGCTGGCCAAGTTCGAGCACGAAGTGACGCATCACACGATGATGCACGAGTCGCTCAAGAGCTTCCTCAAGGGCTTCCACTACGACGCCCATCCGATGGCCATGCTGGCCGCCTCGGTGGCTTCGCTGTCGGCGTTCTATCACGACACCCTGGATCTCAACGATCCCGAGCAGCGCCGTCTGGCGGCGATCCGCCTGATCGCCAAGATGCCGACCCTGGCCGCCGCGGCGCACCGCTACGCGCTGGGTCAGCCGATCCGCTATCCGCGCAACAATCTGGGCTACGTCGAGCGCTTCCTGCACATGATGTTCGAGGTGCCGAGCGAGGACCTGGAGCTCAGCCCGGTCGTGGCCAAGGCGATGGATCTGCTGTTCATCCTGCACGCCGACCACGAGCAGAACGCTTCGACCTCGACCGTGCGTCTGGTCGGCTCCACCGGCGCCAATCCCTACGCCTCGGTCGCCGCGGGCATCACCGCGCTGTGGGGCCCGGCGCACGGCGGCGCCAACGAGGCGGTGCTCAAGCAGCTGGCCGAGATCGGCGATGCCAAGAATGTCGCCAAGGCGGTCGAGCGCGCCAAGGACAAGAACGACCCGTTCCGCCTGATGGGCTTCGGCCATCGCGTGTACAAGAACTTCGACCCGCGCGCCAAGATCATCCGCGAGATGACCCACAAGGTGCTGGGCGAGCTGGGCGTCAACGATCCGCTGCTGGAAGTGGCGATGAAGCTGGAAGAGGCCGCGCTGAAGGACGATTACTTCGTCGAGCGCAAGCTGTATCCCAACGTGGACTTCTACAGCGGCATCATCTACAAGGCGCTGAACATCCCCACCGAGATGTTCACCGTGCTGTTCGCCATCGGCCGCACGCCGGGCTGGGTGTCGCACTGGCTGGAACAGCAGGTCGACCCGGACGCGCGCATCGGCCGTCCGCGCCAGATCTACGTCGGTTCGCCGAGCCGCGACTACCCGAAGGCCTGATCGGTCTTTGGGATTGTGTGAGAAGAAGCCCCGCGGTTGCGGGGCTTTTTTTTGCCTCGGGGTGCGGCGACGAATAGCGCAGGACTCCTTCCAGCTCGGAGGCACTGAGCAAGCGCTCTGCCCCCTCTCCTTCGCCTGCGGCGAAAGGGAACGGGCTCAGACCGAAGCCTTCTGACCTGACGCGCGAGGCAGCGGGCCAGCGGGCGGTGCCCGCGCCTAGCGAGCAGGAGCCTGTAGAGCGGAGCTTGCTCCGCTGGGGCCTTCCCCAGAAACCGAACGAAGAGCAGCGGAGCAAGCTCCGCTCTACAAGCAGGTTGCTGCGAGATTTGAGGAGACGGTTGCTCCTGCCGAGCCCGGATTGCGATGTGCTGCGAACGCATTGACGCGTGAGGTGGGCCTTGCAGGAGCCGCCATGGCGTCGTCGGCGCTTCAGACGTGCGTCGCGGGCTCGGTGACGGCGCGGCTCAGTCCCGCGCGTGCGTGCCCGGATGCACGGTGACCGAGGCGGTCATGCCGGCGGCCAGGAGGGTGTCCTTCGGCACGCTGGCCGGGTCGATGCGCACGCGCACCGGCACGCGCTGGGCCAGGCGGATCCAGTTGAAGGTCGGGCTGACGGTGGCCAGCAGGTCGCTGCTGCTGGTGGGGTTGTCGGCGTCGGTGATGCCGCGGGCGATGCCTTCGACGGTGCCGCGCAGGGCGTGGCCGCCGCTCATCAGGCGGATGTCGGCGCGGTCGCCCGGGCGGATGTGCGGCAGCTTGGTTTCCTCGAAGTAGCCGTAGACCCACATCGTGTCGCTGCGCACCAGCGCCATGCGCGCCGCGCCGGCGCTGGCGTAGTCGCCCACGCGCACGTTGAGGTTGGTGATGTAGCCGTTGGCGGCGGCGCGCACGGTGGCGCGCTCCAGGTTGAGCTGGGCCAGGTCCAGCGCGGCCTGGGCCTGTTCGACCGCGGCCAGCGCCTTGGACTGCGAGGCGGTAGCGGCGTTGCGGTTGGCGCGGGCCTGCTCGACCGCGGCCTGCGCGGCGCGCGCGGTGGCGCTGGCGTCGGCGCGGGCCTCGGCCGAGATCACCGCGGCGGCGGCCTCGCGGCGCTGGGCCTGGGCCGCGTACTTCTGGTAGTCGGCCTGGCTGGCGGCGGTGCTGGCCGCGGCGGCGGAGATGTTGGCGCCGGCGGCGCGCGCGGCGGCCTGCGCGGCGGCCAGGTCGGCCTGGGCCTGGGCGACGGCCAGTTCGAAGCGGCGCGGGTCGATGCGGAACAGGACATCGCCGGCCTTCACGGCCTGGTTGTCCTGCACGTCGACCTCGGCCACCAGGCCGGACACATCCGGGGCGATGCGCACGATCTCGGCGCGGATGCGGCCGTCGCGCGTCCACGGCGAATACATGTAGTGCTTCCACAGCGCGTAGCCGATCAGGGCGGCGGCCAGCACGACGAGGGTGGTCAGCGCGGTGCGGATCAGGGATTGGGTGTTCATGGCGGTTGGGGTTAGAAGGGGTTGGATAGGGGGCGTGGCGCTTGCCGCGAGTGGCCGGGCGTTGGCGGGTTCAGTTCAGCAACAGCAGGCCGAGCAGCCCGAACACGCACACGTAGACGGCCAGGCGGAACAGCGGCGGATGCCAGGCGTAGCGATACAGTCCGGCGCGCGCGGCCAGGCCGTCGAGCAGCCAGAACACCACGAACAGGGCGGCGGCCAGCACCAGCAGGCCGGGGACGTAGACGCCGCCGATGGAGATTTCAGGAGGTAGCACGGGCAGGCTCCGGGGCAGGGGCGCGGCCGGCGGCACCGGCCAGCACCGAGTCGGCATCGCGCAGCGCGCTGCGCAGCAGGTGCAGGTGCTCGCGCACCGGCTGCAGCGACGGCGGCACGGCGCCTTCGATGAGGGTCTGGTTCAGCGCGGCGTCCAGGTGCGCCAGCGCGGCTTCGTGGTCGGCCGGGGAGAGGTGGTCGTAGAGGCGGCCGATGGCGGCCACGGCGGCGTCGATATGCGCCTCGATGGACGGCGGCACGGCGGCGTCGATGCTGTCGTGGCGCAGCTCGATCAGGGTGCGGCCGGTCTCGTGCACCGACAGGGCCCAGGCCAGCAGGGTGCGCGATTCGTCGCTGCCCTGCTGGGTGTGGTTGACCACCTGCAGGAACAGGTCGCGGCTGACGCTCTCGAAACGCGGCGCCAGTCCGCTCAGCGGTGCGCGCGCGGCCAGCGCGACCTGGCGGCGCAGTTCGACCAGCAGGCGGCGACGCTGCCCAGGCGTGCCGATCACCGAGGGGATCAGCTGGAAGGCCAGCATCGCCAGCAGCGCGCCGATGCCTAGGGCGACTGCACCGTTGATGAAACTGGAGGTATCCAGGTTGGGCGCAAGGCCCAGGCCCAGGCCGACGACGCTGCCCAGGCACATGCCCAGACTGAGGCCGAACAGCGTCGGCCGGGTCGACAGGTAGACGGCCACCATGAAGAACGGCGCGCTGCCCAGCACCAGCATGCCGAAGCTGTCGATGCGCGGCAGCACCAGGGTGAAGCAGAGGAAGGCCGACAGCAGGCCCAGGAAGATGCCCTTGGTGGTCTGCGCCGCCGCGATATGCGCATTGGCGCCGGAGGCCAGGATCGCGGTGAAGGCGATCACGTTGGCCATGGCGCCGGCGCCGCTGGTCCAACCGCTCTGCATCCAGGCCAGGCCCAGCACGAAGGTGACCAGGAAGCTGCGCGCCACGGTCACCGCCACCGCGACCCGGTCGGTGGCGTAGTGGAAGCGTATCTGCTCGTTGGCGCGGCGCAGCGGCGCGCTCACGCCCGGCTGCTGCAGGGCGGCGGCGGTGTGGGTGAGGTCGCGCAGTTCGCCGGTCAGGCGCCGCAGCAGCGAGGCGCCGGTATCGAAGTCGTCCAGCAGCGGCGCGGCCAGGCTGGCGCGCAGCGCGGTCGCGCGCGCCGGCTGCGCCTCGTACACCGCCTCCAGGCGATCGCTGAGCCGCGCGTAGTCGGCGCCGGCGGCGCGCTCGGCCAGCGCATCGCCGAGCGGGCGGTACAGCTGCAGCAGCGCGGCGAAGACCGGGTCGTCGCGATCGCGCTGCTGCAGCCGGTTCATCAGATGGTGCAGCGACTGGAAGCGCGTGGAGGCGGCCATGAAGCGCTGGTTGAGCAGGCGCATGCGCCGGCTGCGCACGCGCGCCTCCGGGTCCTCGAACACCACCGAGGCGCGCAGGTCCTCCAGCGCCATGCTCTGGCGCACGAAGCGCAGATGCGCCTGCTCGATCTGCGCGCGCGGGATCGTCCCGCGCGTGCCGTCGCGGACGAAGTCCAGGAAGCTGTCCATCAGCGTGGTCGCCGTGGTGCGCAGGCTGTTGCGCAGACGCACCGGGAACACCACGTCGAACACCACCGCGCTGACCAGGATGCCGAGCAGCACCTCGGTCAGGCGCGCGATGGCCAGGTCGAACACGTGCATCGGCGTATTGACCGCCGGCAGGGCGATGATCGCCACGGTGTAGCCGGACAGCACGAAGCCGTACGAGCGGAAGTTGCGGAACGCCAGCGCGCCGCCGGCGCACATCCCCACCCACAGCGACAGCGCCAGCAGGAACAGCACCGGCTGCTGCGGGAACAGCGCGGTGATGGTCACCGCCGCGATGCTGCCCACGATCGTGCCCAGCGCGCGGTAGAACGACTTGGCCAGGACCATGCCGCTCTGCCGGTTCATCAGCACGATCACGGTGACCATCGAGGTCGAGGGCGAGGCGAAGCCCATGCGCATGGCGATCCACGCCGCCAGGTACATCGACAGCAGCACCTTGAACACGAACAGCCAGGCCGGGCCCTCGCCGCGCAGCACCTCGCGCACCTGCGTGGACAGCGGCACCTTTGCGGGGCTCGCGGCGGCGGGCGCGGCGCTCACTGCGCCTCCTCCACGCCGCGCAGCAGCTTGGCCAGCAGCAGCTTGAGCTGCTCCAGCTCATCGGGCTGGAGATGGCGCGTATAGGCCAGCAGCACGGCGCTGATGTCGGGGATGAGCGCGGTGACGCGCGCGCGCCCGGCCTCGGTCAGTCGCAGCAGCCACATGCGCCGGTCGTGCGGGCTGGGCTCGCGTTCGACCAGGCCCTTGTCGACCAGCTGCTGGGTCAGGCGGGTGATGTTGGCCGACTTCTCGCTGGTCGCATCGGCGATCTGCGAGGGGTTGATCGCACCGTCCGGGCTGGCCTCGATCATCATCAGCACGTTGTACTCGGCGTAGGTGAGGCCGTGCTCACGCATGGACTCGTTGCCGTGATCGGTGGTGAGCTTGTAGAGCAGCTTGACCAGGCGCACCACCGTGGCGGCGGGGCGCGGGAAGCCAGGGTGGCGGCGGCTGGTGGCGGCCAGCCCCTGTTCGGTCGCATCGAAGCGGCTGGTGGCGGGAGGGATTCTGTTCACAAGCTAATATTACACTTATGTAGTAAATCCTGCAGTCAACGCCACCTGAACGGGTCAATGGGCCAGGTGCAGCTCTCCCAACGGGCCGACCAGGCGCGCCGGCACCGAGACCAGGCGCATGCCGGCGTTGATCTGGACCACAAAGTGCAGGTGTGGGGCGGAGGAAAAGCCGGTGTTGCCGGACAGCCCGATGCGCTGACCGGCGGCGACCGACTCGCCTGGACGCACCAAGCTGCCTTCGGGCCTGAGGTGGGCGTAGAGGGCCATGCTGCCGTCGGCGTGCAGGATGCGGATGAAGTTGCTGCGCCCGCGCAAGGCCTCGCGCTGCGGCCCGCCGTGTTCGAACCCGTCCTGCACCTGCAGCACCACGCCCGCGCGCGCGGCCAGGATCGGCGTGCCCTCGGGCAGGGCGAAGTCCAGCGCGTCGGCGTTCTCCGCATCGTCGTGGCTGAAGTGCCCGCCGGGCCTCTGGTCCACGCGCACCGGCGCGTCGAACGGCAGCCGATACACCGCCAGCAGCGGCCGCGCCTGCGGATCGCCGGGGACCGCCTCGAGCTTGAGTTGGAAATCGCTGCCGGCCTGGGGATCGGCCACGATCAGCGTGGCGACCAGGGCGCGTCCGTGCGCAGGCAGCAGCTTGCGTACCGGCAGCGCGGGCGAGGCGACCACGCCGCGCAGGCGCAGCGCGTCCAGCTGCACCTGGACCGGCCCGGGCAGCGGGTTCTCGACCCAGGCCAGGGTGCGGGTGGGCGTGCGTTCGAGGCGCAGGCGGGCGAGGGTGCCATCCGCGGGGTCACGGCTCGCGGCGGGCGCTTGCGGGTTCCCGCCTGCAGCAGACGTCGTACGCGCCTGCGCGGCGGCCTGAGGCGCAGGGCGGACCGTGTTCCACCACGGTAGCGCGGCGCGCGTCGGGCCCGGCAGGAGCAGGGCCAGCGCGACGCCGCACGCCGCGCGCCGGATCACGGCAGGCAGCTGCCGCGCAGGCGCAGGGCGCGGCCGATATCGCGCAGGTCGAAGGCGGCGATGGCCTGGTTGTCGTGCTGTACGAACAGCGCGCCGTCCGGGAAGCGCGTCGTGCCCGCCGCGTAGAGCGCCTCGCCATCGGTCTGCGCCACGACCTTGCCGGTGAAGGTGCCCACCGGCGCCAGCGTGTCGCGGCGATAGACCCGGAACAGCGTCGGGGTCAGCTGGTCGGCCGCGATCCACCAGCCGTCGTCCAGGTCGCAGTCCCACAGCGCGATGCCCTCGGCATCGGCCAGGAACACCGGCAGGCTGGCGCCGCGGAACCGGCCTTCGAGCGTGTAATCGCGGAAGGTCGAGCCCACGCGCCGGTCCTCGTCGGCGATCAGCAGGCGGTCGTGCGCCGGATCGCCGGCGATCGATTCGACCATGCGCAGCATGCCGGCCTGGCCGGTATCGCCGAAGCTTCCGGCCGCGCGCACCTGCAGGCCGCCGTCGGGCTGCAGGTCCACCTCGAAGCGGCGCACGCGCTGGTCCATCTGCTCGCGCGGCGGCAGCTGCCCGGTGCGGAAATCGGCCATGAAGCTGTCGGTGACCAGCAGCTCGAGCAGGTCCGGCGCGGTCTCGCGCAGCCACAGCCCGTAGGGCACCTTGAGCGTGTCGGCGCCGATGAAGCCGCGCGGCTTGAAGTCCGGCAGCGACAGCGCCTGCACGCGGTGGTTGTCGCGCTCGGCCACGAACACCGTATCGCCCCACACCGCGACGCCGTTGGGCCGCCCGAACTGGCCCGGTCCCGCGCCCGGCCCGCCGACCGTGCGCAGGCGCTTGCCGCTGTCGGCATCGAACACGATCAGCTGGTTGCTGGCCTTGGCGGTGACGATCACCCAGGCGCCGCCGTCCTCGGTCGGCCAGACCGCCAGCGAGTCCAGCTCGGCCTGGGGCAGTGGTTCGGAGATCCAGGCCTCGCTCACCACCGCGTCGGGCGCGGGTGCCTTCAGCACGGTCTCCGGGGTCGGGCCAGGGGCGGGGCGGGGCAGGCTGGTGCAGCCGGCCAGCAGCAGGCCGGCGAGCAGGAGCAGGGGGGCGCGGTTCATGGGCGGCGATTATGCGCGAGCGCTCCGCGCAGACCGCGTCCATGCGGCAGGCGGGAGGCGGTTTCAGGTGGAATCATCGCTCCATCGCGATGGAGCGATTGACAACCGCTTCCGGCGCTGGCAACCTGCGCCCACCATCGAGACCGGCAGAGGGACAGGCCCTTTGAAGCCGGGGCAGCCAGCGGGACGCGCAAGCGCCTCGTGGTCGGTGCCAAATCCTGCGGCGACGCCTACGCGTTTAGACCGAAAGATGGTTCGTACGATGCATCGACGGCATGGCCGTTCGACGCGCACGACGAACGCGAGCTTCCCCGCGAAAGCTCGATGGCCGCTCCTTCCCGGATCCGCCATGAGCCTCGTGAACGCCGCCGCCCTCCCCGAATCCCCCGACGTCGATGCCTGTTGTGCCGGTGCGCAGGCCAGCGCCGTGGCCGCGATCCGCGGCGAACTGCCGGTGGCCCTGGCCCTGCGCCACGCCGGCGCGCGCACGCTGAGCCTGCGCTACGAACTGCACGGACCGGCCGGTGCGCCGGTGGTGTTCGTTGCCGGCGGCATCTCCGCGCACCGCCACGTCGCCGCCAGCGCGCAGTTCCCCGAGAACGGCTGGGCCAACGATCTGGTCCGCGCCGGCCGCACGCTGGATCCGGCGCGCGTGCGCATCCTGTCCTTCGACTTCATTGGCGCCGACGGCCAGCTCGACGCGCCGATCGATCCGGCCGACCAGGCCGATGCCATCGTCGCGCTGCTCGATGCGCTGGACATCGCCGCGCTGCGCGCCTTCGTCGGCTACTCCTACGGTGCGCTGGTCGGCCAGCACCTGGCCGCGCGCCATCCGCAGCGCGTCGAGCGCCTGGTCGCGGTCAGCGGCGCGCATCGCCCGCATCCGTTCGCCTCGGCCTGGCGCGCGCTGCAGCGCCACGCGGTGGCGCTGGGCCAGCTGCAGTGCGCCGACCAGCAGGGCCTGTCGCTGGCGCGCCAGTTCGCGATGCTGAGCTACCGCACGCCCGAGGAGTTCGGCGAGCGCTTCGACGCCGCGCCCGAGCTGGTCAACGGCCGCGTGCGCGTGGCCGCCGAGGACTACCTGGACGCCGCCGGCGCGACCTACGTCGCGCGCACCCCGGTCACCGCCTTCCTGCGCTTGTCCGAATCCATCGACCTGCACCGCATCGACCCCTCGACCATCGCCGTGCCCACCACCGTGGTGGCCGTCGAGGGCGACCGGCTGGTGCCGCTGGCCGACCTGGTCACCCTGGTCGAAGGGCTGGGCAAGCGCGGCAGCCTGCGCGTGCTGCGCTCGCCCTACGGCCACGACGCCTTCCTGAAAGAAACCGACCGCATCGACGCGATCCTCGCCACCGCCCTTCGCCCCACCGGAGACACCCCGTGAGCCATTCCTCCCACGACGCCATTCCCTGCAGCGCCGCCACCGCCGCCGTGCGCGCCGGCATCGATCGCGACACCGCCTACGGCGCGGTGACCCCGCCGATCGTGCTGTCGTCCAACTTCTCCTTCGACGGCTTCGGCAACAAGCGCCAGTACGACTACACGCGCAGCGGCAATCCCACGCGCGACCTGCTGGGCGAGGCGCTGGCCGAGCTGGAAGGCGGCGCGGGCGGGGTGATCACTTCCACCGGCATGGGCGCGATCAACCTGGTGCTCAACGCGCTGCTGCAGCCGGGCGACAAGCTGGTGGTGCCGCACGATGCCTACGGCGGCAGCTGGCGCCTGTTCAACGCGCTGGCGGCCAAGGGCCACTTCGAGCTGATCACCGCCGACCTGACCAATCCGGTGTCGCTGGGCGAGGCGCTGGCGGCCTCGCCCAAGCTGGTGCTGATCGAGACCCCGTCCAACCCGCTGCTGCGCATCACCGACCTGCGCCTGGTCATCGAGGCCGCGCACAAGGCCGGGGCCAAGGTGGTGGTGGACAACACCTTCCTGTCGCCGGCGCTGCAGCGGCCGATCGAGTTCGGCGCCGACCTGGTGCTTCATTCGACCACCAAGTACGTCAACGGCCACAGCGATGTGGTCGGCGGCGCGGTGATCGCGCGCGAGGCCGAGCTGCACCAGCAGCTGGTGTGGTGGGCCAATGCGCTGGGCCTGACCGGCTCGCCGTTCGACGCCTTCCTGACCCTGCGCGGCCTGCGCACGCTGGACGCGCGCCTGCGCGTGCACCAGGAGAACGCGTCGGCCATCGTCGCCGCGCTCGACGGCCACGCGGCCGTGGCCAAGGTCTACTACCCGGGCCTGGCCTCGCATCCGGGCCATGCGCTGGCCGCGCGCCAGCAGAAGGGCTTCGGCGCGATGATCTCCTTCGAGCTGGACGGCGGCGAGGCGGCGGTGCGCGCCTTCGTCGACGGCCTGCGCTACTTCACCCTGGCCGAGTCGCTGGGTGGCGTGGAGAGCCTGGTCGCGCACCCGGCCACCATGACCCACGCGGCGATGACCCCGGAAGCGCGCGCCAAGGCCGGCATCTCCGACGGCCTGCTGCGCCTGTCGGTGGGCATCGAGCTGGCCGAGGACCTGGTCGCCGACCTGCGCGCCGGTCTGGCCCGCGCCCAGGCGGTGATCGCCCAGGCAAGCCGGAAAACGGTCGACGCATGAGCGCGGTGATCCGCCTGGGCACGCGCCGCGCGCCACGTCTGGCGCTGCTGGGCACCGGGGTGGTCGGCAGTGCCCTGGTGGGCCGCTATCAGCGCCTGCAGGCGCGCGGCGTGGCGCTGCCGGCGTTTGCCTGGATCGCCAATTCGCGCGGCGTGGTCGAAGGCGAGGGCGATCTGCACGAAGGCCTGGCGCAGCTGCGCGCCGCGCCGGCCAATGCGCGCATCGTGCCGCCCTGGGCCGAGGCCGATGCGCTGGACGCCGGCGACATAGTCATCGACGCCACCGCCAGCGATGCTATCGCGCTGCGCCACGCCGAATGGCTGGCCCGCGGCGTACACGTGGTGACCGCCAACAAGCTCGGCCGCGGCGCCGATCTGCTGCGCGCCCAGGCGATCGCCGAGGCCGCGCGCGAGGGCGCGGCGTGCTACGGCGACAGCGCCACGGTCGGCGCCGGGCTGCCGCTGCTGCGCAGCCTGCGCGCGCTGGTCGCCGGGGGCGATGCGATCGCCTCGGTCGAGGGCGTGCTGTCGGGCTCGCTGGCCTTCCTGTTCCATAGCTTCGATGGCCGCACGCCGTTCTCGGCCTGCGTGCGCCAGGCGCGCGAGGCCGGTTTCACCGAACCGGATCCGCGCATCGACCTGTCCGGCGAGGACGTGCGCCGCAAGCTGCTGATCCTGGCGCGCGCGGCCGGCGTGCCGCTGCAGGTCGGCGATGTGCGGGTCGAGTCATTGGTGCCGCAGGTGCTGGCCAGCGCGTCCGACGCGCAGGTCGATGCGCTGCTGGACACGCTGGATGCGCCGCTGGAAGAGCGCCTACACGCGGCACGTGCAGAAGGCGCGCAGCTGCGGTTCGTCGGACGTTTCGATGCGCGCGGCGCCAGCGTGTCGCTGCAGGCCCTGCCCGCGGGACATGCGCTGTGCGGTGGTGCCGGGACCGATAATCGCGTGGCGATCCACAGCGATCGCTATGCGCAGCAGCCGCTGCTGATCCAGGGGCCGGGCGCCGGCGCCGAGGTCACCGCTGCGGCGCTGCTGGACGATGTGTTGGCCGTGTTGCCGGGTCGGGCCTCACTGGCCGCGTGACGTTGGGGCCGGCGGCCTCAGGCGGTCAGCGACTGCGCGCTGTCCGGCGCGCGTTGGCGCGTCGGGCGGACAGGGACGGCAGGCGCGCGATACCGCGCTTCGGCGCGAACGTTCCGCGCATCGCCGCCTTCCTTGCGCCTTCGCGATGCGTCATGGCTGCGCGCGTCAGTCGCGCGGCAGCAGCCCGTGGGCGTTGCGCGCCGGGGGCGCCAGGCGGCTGAGCTGCAGCTGCTGCAGCACGCGGGGCTCGTGCTCGGCGCTCCAGCCGCTGGCGCTGCTTTCGAAGCACGTGGCGCACACCACGATGCCGTAGCGTTCGATCACGCGGCCCGCGTCAGAATCTGGCGCGAAATACAGTTTTTGGTCGCAGCAGAAGCATCTTGCGGTCATGGAATCGGGTAGCACGGCCTGTCCCCTGGCATTGGTTGGAATGCATGGGGAGGGATCGCGCATGGGGCGTGCCAACTTCGCGGGCGAAACTGTGACTTCGCTTCGGATTCGCGCCCAGACATCGAGAAACGCGACGCGGCGCACACTCGTCATGGCGCCAGCGCCTTCAGCAGCGCCGCATTGAAACGCGCCGGATCCTGCACCTGCGGCGAGTGCCCCAGGTCGTCGAACTCGACCAGCTTCGCGCCTGGGATCGCCGCGGCCGCGCGCTTGCCCAGCACCGGGTAGTTGCCCAGCGCAGCGCGGATCTGCGGCGGCGCCTTGCCCTTGCCGATCGCGGTGCGGTCCTTGAGGCCGATGAACAAGGTGGTCGGCACGGCGATCCGGGGCAGCTCGTAGACCACCGGCTGGTTGTAGACCATGTCGTAGGTCAGCGCCTGGTCCCAGGCGTTGATCTCCTTGCCGGCGCCGGCGTACAGGCCGGCCTGCATGCGCGCCCAGCGCTCGAAGGCCGGCTTCCAGGTGCCGGCGTAGTACACGTCCATCTGGTACTGCTTGATGCTCTCGAAGCTGGTCTTCAGCTCGCCGGCATACCACTGGTCCACGCTCTGGTAGGGCACGCCGACGGCCTTCCAGTCCTCAAGCCCGATCGGGTCGACCAGCGCCAGGTGGCTGACCTCGCCCGGGAACATCAGCGCGTAGCGGATCGCCAGCATGCCGCCCATCGAGTGACCGACGATCACCGCCTTGTCGATGCCCAGACTGGTCAGCAGCGCATGGGTGTTGTCCGCCAGCCCGGCCAGCGAGAACTGGTAATGGCGCGGCTTGGACGACTTGCAGAAGCCCACCTGGTCCGGCGCGATCACCCGATAGCCGGACCTAGTCAGGGCTACGATCGTGTCCTCCCAGGTGGCGGCGCAGAAGTTCTTGCCATGCAGCAGCACGGCGGTCTGGCCGTTGGCCTGGCCGGTCGGCGCCACGTCCATGTAGACCATTTCCAGGTCCTGCCGCTGCGCGCTGAAGGCGTAGCGCTGGACCGGATGCGGATAGTCGAAGCCTTCCAGGCGCGGGCCGTAGGCGGGCTGCTGCTGGGCGAGGGCGGGCGCGGCCAGGGCGGCCAGGCACAGGGCCAGGAACGAACGCGGCATGCGCGACTCCAGTGGAGGGACGAGAGGCGCAGCGTAGGCAGGCCCGGGCGAGGCCGCAGTGAGGACCTCGCGCAGGCGTGCCGGCGTGTCCCAGTCCGCGGGACGCACTGGATGACAGGCGCGAGCGCCAGCCGGGAACGCATCAGCGACGGCGCGTCCCCGCGCCGGTCAGCACTCGATGACGTTCACCGCCAGGCCGCCGCGGCTGGTTTCCTTGTACTTGTCGCGCATGTCGCGGCCGGTGTCGCGCATGGTGCGGATCACCTTGTCCAGGCTGACCTTGTGCTTGCCGTCGCCGCGCATGGCCATGCGGCTGGCGTTGATCGCCTTGACCGCGCCCATCGCGTTGCGCTCGATGCAGGGGATCTGCACCAGGCCGCCGATCGGGTCGCAGGTCAGGCCCAGGTTGTGTTCCATGCCGATCTCGGCGGCGTTCTCGATCTGGCTGGTATTGCCGCCCAGCGCCGCGGTCAGGCCGGCGGCGGCCATCGAGCAGGCCACGCCGACCTCGCCCTGGCAGCCGACCTCGGCGCCGGAGATCGAGGCGTTCTCCTTGTAGAGGATGCCCACCGCCGCGGCGGTCAGCAGGAAGTCGAACACGCGCGCCTCGTCGGCCCCGGCGCAGAAGCGGTCGAAGTAATGCAGCACCGCCGGGATGATGCCGGCCGCGCCGTTGGTGGGCGCGGTGACCACGCGCCCGCCGGCGGCGTTCTCCTCGTTGACCGCCAGGGCGTACAGGTTGACCCAGTCCAGCGTGGTCAGCGGATCGCGCATGGCCGCCTCGGGCTTGGAGGACAGTTCGCGGTACAGCGCCGGCGCGCGCCGGCTCACGTGCAGGCCGCCGGGGAGGGTGCCTTCCTGGCGGATGCCGCGCGCCACGCAGGACTGCATGGCGCTCCAGAGCTCGCGCAGGCCCTCGCGGATCTCCTCCGGGCTGCGCCAGACCTGCTCGTTCTCGAACATCAGCTGGGCGATGGACAGGCCGGTCTCGTTGCTGCGCGCGATCAGCGCATCGCCGCTGGCGAAGGGATGCGGCAGGGCGGTCTCGTCGGCGACGATACGGTCCTCGGCGGCCTCGTCGGCATTGACCACGAAGCCGCCGCCGACCGAGTAATAGTCGCGCGTGGCGATCACGTTGTCGGCGGCGTCGAAGGCGGAGAAGCGCATGCCGTTGGTGTGGAACGGCAGCTTCTGGCGCTTGTTCATCACCAGGTCGCGCTTCTCGTCGAAATCGATGGCGTGCTGGCCCATCAGCCGGATGCGCTTCTCGCCGCGGATGCGCGCCAGGGTGGCGGGGATGATGTCCGGGTCGATCAGGTTCGGGCGGTGGCCTTCCAGGCCCAGCAGCACGGCCTTGTCGGTGCCGTGGCCGCGGCCGGTCAGCGCCAGCGAGCCGAACACCTCGGCGCGCAGCCGCGCGGTACGCGCCAGCTGGCCCGGATCGAGCAGCCAGCGGTGCACGAAGCGCTCGGCCGCGCGCATCGGCCCGACGGTGTGGGAGGAGCTCGGCCCGATGCCGATCTTGAACAGGTCGAAGGTACTGACGGCCACGGTGGATTCCAGGCAGGGGTTGCGTTGATGAGGTCAGCGCAAGGCGCGCGCCTGCGGCGCTGGCGCATCGGGCTGCAGGTGGCGGGCCAGCGCCGCGCGCACGCTGGCGTGGGTGCGGGCCATGTGTTCGTCGTGCAGGCGGCAGGCCTTGATCACGTTGCGCGCCAGGGCCGCATCGGCGATGGCCATGTGCTCGTCCAGCGAGAAGCGCTTGTCGCGGGCGCGCGGCAGGGCGGCGTACCGGTAGCGCTCGGCCTGGTGATAGAACATGTCCTGCAGGCGCAGCAGCCAGGGCGAGCGGCAGGCGCCGAGCAGGGCGCGGTGGAAGGCGAAGTTGCGCGCCTCCAGTTCGTCCAGCACATCGCCCGGCGGCTGGGTGGTGCTGCCGGAGAGGTCGCGTTCGATCGCCGCCAGCGCGTCCAGCGCCTGGACCACCTGCGCCTCCCAGGCCGCATCGCCGTGCAGGATGGAGTCGTTCATCGCCTCGTCCACCACCAGCACGCGCACCTTGGCGATGTCGTCCAGCTCCTGCAGCGACAGCGGCGCCACCCAGAAGCCGCGCTGGTCCGCGCTGACCACCAGCTGCTCGCCGCACAGGCGCGCCAGCGCCTCGCGCAGCGGCGCCAGGCCGATGCCGTAGCGCTGCTGCAGCTCGGCCAGCTTCAGCTTGGCGGCGGCCTTGAGCCGGCCGCGCACGATGTCGTGCCGCAGCTGCTGGTGGATGCGGCTGGCCAGGGTGCCGGAAACGGCGGCGTCCATAAAATCGAAATTATCGACGGGATGAGGGCTTGCTGGGCATTGTAGGCCAGCCGCCGCGCACTTAATTTCGATATTCAAACCCCGTTGCCGGTCCGCTCCAGAGCAACGCCGCTGCCAGCACTCGACGCGGCATCTCCGCGCGGGTTAACTCAGCCGCTCGCCTGCCTGCCACGCCCGCATGACCGACCTGCTGCTCTACCAGCGCGACGACTGCCACCTGTGCGATGCGGCCCTGGCCGTGCTGGCCGCGGCGCGCGTGCCGGAGCCGGCCAGCGTGTTCATCGACGACGATGCCGCGCTGGAGGCGCGCTACGGCCTGCGCGTGCCGGTGCTGCGCGACGCGCGCTCGCAGGCCGAACTGGACTGGCCCTTCACCATCGAAGCGGTGCGCGCCTTCCTGGCGCGCTGAGGGCCCGGCAGGCTCAGCGCGCCGGCGGCGGCGTGCTCGCCTTGATCGGCGTGTACTGCGCGGACACCAGCACCCAGCCCTGCGGCGTGCGTTTGGCGGTGGCGCCCAGGCGCATCGCCATCGCGCGCTCGCCGACCACGTAGTGCAGCTGCGCCGAGAGCACTGCGGCGTCGCCATGCGCGCGCACGACCACCTCGTCCATCGTCACCGGCGGCGCAGCGACCTTCTTGTCCGGTGCGTAGAACGAGAGCACCGCGTCGTGCTCGTCCACCTGGCCCAGCGGGCTGATCTCGACGAACGAGGCATCCAGCACCTGGCGCAGGCGCTCCAGGTCGAAGTCGAGTTCGGCCTGCTGGTACTGGCGCAGGGCGTCTTCCGGCGTGGCCGGCAGGGCGGACGGCGCGGCGGCCGCGGGCAGGGACAGCGCGGCGGACAACAACATCGCGATCAGGGACGCACGCATGCTCGAAGGCCTGGCAAGGAAAGTGTCGGCACGATGCGCCGCGCGTGCCGACCCCGCATGGCCGGGAAGTCATGCGCACCTCTGGCCTAGTGCTTCCCCGCATTGTGGGAGCCACTGTCTCTTCAAATCTCGCAGCGGCCTGCCTGTAGAGCGGAGCTTGTGGCAATCCCCTCTTGGGAACTCCGCTGCGCTTCGTTCGGTTCGTGGGGACGGTCCCAGCGGAGCGAGCTCCGCTCTACAGGTGGGAGCCGCCACGGCGGCGATAGGGCTTTAACGGGAAAGCTCCATCGCCGCCGTGGCGGCCCCCACCAATCCTTTCCCGCTCAGCTGCCGGGCTTGAGCACGACCTTGGTGCTGATGGCCACCGCGTCGGGGATGGTCTTGGTGTCCTTCCAGTCGCCGCCGCCGACGCCGAAGTCCAGGCGCTTGACCGTGGCCTTGCCGGCCAGCGTGGGCTGTGCGCCCGGTGTCCAAACGAAGGTCAGCGTCACCGGCTTGGAGACCCCGCGCAGGGTCAGCACGCCGTCGGTGCTGTAGCGATCGCCGCCCAGCGACTTGAAGCCCTTGGCCTTGTAGGTGGCCTGGGCGAACTTGCCCACGTCGAAGAAGTCCGCGCTGGCCAGGGTCGAGTCGCGGTCGCCGTTGCCGCTGCTGGTGCCGGCCAGGCCGATGGTGACGTCGATCGTGCCCAGCTCCGGGTGGGCCGGGTCGAAGCTGACCTTGGTGTCGAACTTGCCGAACTTGCCGGTGAAGGTCTCCCCGTCGTAGCTGCTGGCGAACACCAGCGTCGAGCCGGGCGCCTGCACGTAGGTGGCGGCGCGGGCCGGGGCGGCGACGAAGGCGGCCACCAGGGCGGCGGCGGTCAGGGCGGGGCTGAGGAAATGGCGGGACATGTCATGCATCCTTCGGTTGGGCCGACACGCGCAACCAGCCGCGCGGCAGCATGCGGGCGAGCGTGGCGTCGCCCTGGAACAGGTGGTGGTAGAACGCCGCGCCGGCGTGCAGCGCCACCAGCACGATCAGCACGTACAGGCCCCATTCGTGCGCCGAATGGGCCAGGTGGCGCAGGTGTTCGTCGGGCGCGACCAGCTTGGGCATCTCGAACAGGCCGAAGAACTTGAACGGCCGCAGCCCGCTGGCCGAGTCGTACAGCCAGCCCGACAGCGGCATGGCGAACATCACGCCATACAGCAGCACATGGGTCAGCGTGGCGATGGCGTGCTGCCAGCGCGGCGTGCCCGGCACCGCCGGCGGCGCGCCGGCGTACAGGCGCCAGGCCAGGCGCAGCGCCACCAGCACCAGCACGGTGATGCCCAGCGACTTGTGCGCGGTATAGACCCAGAAGTACTTGGGCGTGCGCGGCAGGTCGCCCATGGTCAGGCCGACCACGCACAGCACCAGCAGCAACAGCAGGATCAGCCAGTGCAGGGTCTGGCTGACGGCGCCCCAGCGTTGGGCGTTGGCTCGGGTCATGGCGTGGCGGGTTCCTGGGCGGGCGTGGACGGGGAGGCGGCGTCGGCGGGCGTGGCGGCGGCGGGTTCGAGCGCCTCGCGCGTGCGCGTGGCCTCCACCTGCAGGTTCAGCTGCACCGCATCGCCGATCACCGAGGGCCAGGCATCGATGCCGAAGGCCGCGCGGCTGAGCGTGGAGGTGGCCGAGAAGCCCACCGTGCGCCGGAACGGCGGCAGCGGATGGCGCTTGAGCTGGTTGAAGGTCACCGCCAGGGTGACCTCGCGGGTGACGCCGTGCAGGGTCAGCTGGCCGACCACGTCGAAGTGGTCGCCGCCGCGCGGCATGACCCGGGTGGAGACGAATTCGGCGCGCGGATGGTCCTTGACGTCGAGCAGGTTGGAGGCGGCCACGGCCTTGTTCCAGGCCGCATCGCCCAGATCGGCGCGGTCCAGCGGCACGCTGACCTGCACGCGCGCGCGGCTCCAGTCGTCGGGGTCGAATTCGATCAGCCCGGTGCTGCCCGAGACCGTGCCCATCGCCTGCGAGAAGCCGGCGTGCGAGACGGAGAACAGCACCCGGGTGTGGACCGGATCGAGCTGGTAGGTCTCGCTGGCGGCCCAGGCGGCGCCCGGCATGGCCAGGGCGACGAGCAGGCAGAGGTGCGAACGCAGCGTGCGGAGGCGGGATGGGGTGGGCATGGGGGGATTCTAGGCATGCCGCCGGTCGCGCGCTTCGGGCCCTGCGGCAACATTCCACTGCGCGGCGCGCAATGGCGTTCTAGCCGTACCCGCGGTGTGCGCAGTTGCCAGCGCCGGCCACGGGCCTGCACGATGGCCCGCAGGCGGGTCGTGATGGCGCGCGCAGGCGGGTGAAGGAAGAGATCCGGATGTGGGGACGCGCGATCGTGTTGTGGAGCCTGCTGGCCTGGAGCGGGCTGGCGGGCGCGCTTGTCCCGCTCACCCCGCAGCCGCGGCAGATGGGCGTGGCCGACGGCCTGCCCAGCGCCACCATCACCGCCTTCGCCGAGGACCACCTGGGTTATCTGTGGATGGCCAGCAGCGACGGCCTGGCGCGCTATGACGGGCGCGGCTTCCGCATCTGGCGGATGGAGCACGGGCTCAGGGACAACCAGCTGTGGGCGCTTTACGTCGATGCGCAGAACCAGCTGTGGATCGGCACCGAGAACGAGGGCGTAGCGGTCTTCGACGCCGATCGCCGCAACTTCCGCTTCTACAACCGCGCCAACACCCCGCAGCTGCGCAGCAATTCCATCTGGTGCATCTCGGCCACGCCGGATGGCAGCCTGTGGTTCGGCACCTCGGCCGGCGGGCTGACCCGGCGCCTGCCCGACGGGCGCTTCGAGCTCTACCGGGCCCGGCCCGACGACCCGCGCGCGCTGCCCGGGCGCGATGTGGTGCACATGGCGGTGACGCCTGACGGCAGTCTGTGGGTGGGTACGCGCAGCGGCCTGGCGCGCTGGACCGGGCATGACTTCGAACGCGTGCCATCGACGGCGCTGCCTTCGCCCACGATCAACCGCCTCACGGTCGAGGCCGACGGCAGCCTGTGGGTGGCGACCAGCCGCGGCGTGTCGCTGCGCAAGCCCGACGGCAGCTGGGTGCGCGACCCGTGGCGGTCGGTCACCCACATCCCGATCCTGCAGACCATGCTGCGCGACATCGCCGGCACCTACTGGCTCGATACCGCCGCCGGCATGGGCTACAAGGCCGCCGACGGTACGGTGCGCAACGTGCCGCTGTACAGCGTCTCGGCGCGCGGCGTGGTCAAGCCCAACTGGATGGGCGGCTACGAGGACCGCGACGGCGGCCTGTGGTTCGCCAGCCTCAACGCGGGGCTGTGGCATCTGCCGGCCAACTGGCGCCAGTTCGCCGTGCTCACCAACGACGCCAGCGACCCGAGCACCATGACCAACCCGTTCGTGCTGGCGCAGGCGCCGTCCAGACGCGGCGGGCTGTGGCTGGTCGGCACCCGCGGCGCGCTGGACTGGCTGGATCCGGCGACCGGCCGGGTGGAGCAGCACATCCAGCCGCTGGATCCGGTCAACTGGCCGCAGTCGGTGGAGGAGGACAGCCAGGGCCGGGTCTGGGTCGGGCTGATCGACAAGCTGCTGCGCTACGACCCGGCCACCCGCCAGCGGCGCGAGTGGACCGTGGACGATGCCCGCGACAAGCCGCTGCCCGGCGGCATCGTCGAACTGCGCCGCTGCGGCGCGCAGCTGTGGATCAGCACCAACTCGGCCGGCCTGCAGCTGCGCGACGAGCAGGGCCATGTGCTGCGCAATCTGGAACGCGGCACCGCCGACTATCCCTCCGGCCTGGTCGTGCAGCAGATGCGTTGCGACGCCGACCAGCGCCTGTGGCTGGCCACCAACCAGGGCGTGCTGACCTGGGATGCCGCGCGTGGGCGCCTGGCCGCCGTGCCCGGCGCGCCGGATCAGCCCGTGTTCTCGCTGGACCTGGCCGCCGACGGCAGCCTGTGGACCGGGCGCATGGGCCAGCTGGACCATTACGCCTGGGATGGCCATCGCCTGCGCTGGCGGCAGTCGATCGGCATCGCCCAGGATTTCCCGTCCATCGCCCCGACCGGGATGCGCGTGGACGCGCGCGGCGTGGTGTGGACCATCTCCAGCCGCGGCCTGGCGCGGGTCGATCCGATCCAGGGCACGGTGCGCACCTACAGCGTGCGCGACGGCCTGCCGAACCCCGAGATCCGCCACGGCACCCTGGTCCAGGCCGTCAGTGGCCAGTTGTCGATGGCCACGCCCGACGGCCTGGTGCTGTTCGACCCGGCGCGGCTGGTGCCCTCGGCGCGACGGCCGGACCTGCAGTTCGAATTCGTCGGCGTGCGCCGCGGCGATCGCGGCCTGGACCTGACCCATGTCGGCCATCCGCTGCTGGACAGCGAGGACCGCGACCTGCACGTGATCGCGCGCCTGCTGTCCTTCACCGGCGCCGAGGGCACCACCTACCGCTTCCGCCTCAGCGGCTACGACCCGGGCTGGGTCGAGGTGGGAAACACCGGCGAGCGCATCTTCTCGCGCCTGCCGCCGGGCCGCTACGCGCTGGAAGTGCAGGGCCGCAGCAGCGACAGCGTGTGGTCGCAGGTCAAGACGCTGCGTTTCCGCGTGGCCCCGCCGTGGTGGCAGAGCCCGTGGGGCGTGGCCTGCATGGTCGGCCTGCTGATCGTGCTGATCGCCTGGTGGATGCACGCCTACCGCCGACGCCTGCGCCGCCGCACCGAATGGCAGATGGCCCAGCACAGGCGCAGCGTGGCCGAGCAGGCCTCGCAGGCCAAGACCCAGTTTCTGGCCACGCTCGGCCACGAGGTGCGCACGCCGATGACCGGCGTGCTGGGCATGAGCGAACTGCTGCTGGCGACAAAGCTGGACGAGCGCCAGCACCGCTACATCCGCTCGATCCAGAACGCCGGTCGCCACCTGCTGCGGCTGGTCAACGACGCGCTGGACCTGGCGCGCATCGAGGCCGGCCGCCTGGAGCTGGATCAGCAGGACTTCGACCTGCGCGAACTGCTGGACGAAGTGGTCGCGCTGACCGCGCCGATGGCCGAACGGCGCGGCCTGACCTTCACCAGCGAGATCGATCCGCGCCTGCCGGCCGCGCTGCGCGGCGATGCGGTGCGCGTGCGCCAGATCCTGCTCAACCTGCTGAGCAACGCGGTCAAGTTCACCGAGCGCGGGCAGGTCCGCCTGCAGGCGCTGCCCCTGGACGGGCAGGGCCTGCGCCTGGTGGTCAGCGACACCGGCCCGGGCATCAACGCCGAGCAGCAGGCGCGGCTGTTCCGTCGCTTCGAGCAGGGCGACGGTGCGCACACCCGCTACGGCGGCAGCGGCCTGGGGCTGGCGATCAGCCAGGAGCTGGCCGCGGCGATGGGCGGCGGCATCGCGGTGGAGAGCACCCCGGGCGAGGGCACGCGCTTCGTGGTCGATCTGCCGCTGCCGGTGGCGCAGGGCGATGCGGTCGGCGCGGTCCAGGCCGACGCCGTCGAGGTGCCGCTGTCGGTGCTGCTGGTCGAGGACGACGCCACCATCGCCGAGGTGATTGTCGGCCTGCTGCAGGCCCGCGGCCACCGCGTGCGCGCCGTGCCGCACGGGCTGGCCGCGCTGACCGAACTGGCGCTGGCGCCGGTCGATATCGCCCTGCTCGATCTGGACCTGCCCGGCATGGACGGGCTGGCGCTGGCGCGCGAACTGCGCCGCCAGGGCTTCGCCCAGCCGCTGCTGGCGGTGACCGCGCGCGCCGACGCGCAGGCCGAAGTGCAGGCGCGCGAGGCCGGCTTCGACGCCTTCCTGCGCAAGCCGGTGACCGGCGAACTGCTGGCCGCCGCGATGACCGCCGCGCGCGCGGCAGCCAATCTGCGCAAGGAGTAGCGCTGCTGCTCTTGTCGTCGTTCCCGCGAACGCGGGAACCCGGCGACTTTCGCGCGAAGCCGCGAAGCTCGATTCGCGTCCCTGCAAAGGGGACCGTCCCGTCAAATCCGCAGCGGTCTGCCTGTAGAGCGGAGCTTGTGGCAATCCCCTCTTGGGGACTCCGCTGCTCTACGCTCGGTTCGTGGGAAAGGCCCGCAGCGGACGGTTCGTCGGAAAGGCCTCAGCGGAGCAAGCTCCGCTCTACAGGGGGCGGCCTCCACCGGGATTGAGGCGAGGTCCACGCCCGATGGATCCGGATTCCTTTCGACTTTCGATCCGGAGCCTTCTGGCATCACGTTCGAGGCTCCCGCCCGCCGGACCGATGCCCCTCCGAAGGAAGCAGGAACGCACGCGCCCAAATCCATCCGGAAGAGACCCCATTTTTTGCCGTTCCGAACAGCACAAGCGCTTGCACACGCCGATGCGCGTTGCGAGGATGAACCGGGGACATCGATGGAGTGAGCCGAAGCATGGAATGCCGGTGCGAGGGGCTGCGCCGTGTGCTCTGGACGCTGGCGCTGTGCTGCGCCGTGGCGAAGGCCCACGCGCAGGTGCCGCAGCGGCCCGCGTTCCGCCTGACCGCCACCGCCGAAGGCCTGCCCTCGACCTCGATCACCGCCCTGGCCACCGATCGCACCGGCTACCTGTGGCTGACCACCTACGACGGACTGGCGCGCTTCGACGGCACCGAGTTCACCGTCTGGCAGCACGACCCGCGCGACCCCGCCTCGGTGGCCGGCAACCTGCAGCAGGCGCTGTATGTCGATCCGCACGACCAGGTCTGGGTGGCCAGCGCCGGCCTGAGCGTGCTCGACGCCGGACGCCGCGGCTTCCGCCACTACCGCCGCGCGCAGTACCCGCAGATGCGCAGCGACGACGTGTACGCCATCGCCGGCCTGGACGATCAAGTCTGGTTCGGCACCAACGGCGGCGGCCTGTACCGCATCGACGCCGACGGCGCGCTGACCCGCTTCGACCACGCCAACACCGACGGCGTGCTGCCCTCGGATGTGGTCACCAGCCTGGCCGTCGATGCGCGCGGCCGGCTCTGGGTCGGCACCGAAGCCGGGCTGGCCTATGTGCAGGGCGGCCGACTCCACGCGCTGCCCGCAGGCGGCCCCGGCGCGCTGGCCGTGCTCTCGCTGACCCGCGTCGGCGACACGCTGTGGGCCGGCACCCGCGCCGGGCCGCGCGTCCTGGGCCGCGACGAGGTCTGGCGCACGCCGCCGTGGTCGGCGATGTTCGAGGGCGCCAATCAGATCCTGGCCGCCGCCGATGCGGGCGACGGCGAATCCTGGCTCGGCACCGCCAACGGCCTGTGGCTGACGCATGGCGCGCGGGCGCCGCAGTGGGTGCGCGATCGCGACGGGCTGTTCGACCGCCACTTCGTCACCAGCTTCCAGGCCGTGGCCGGCGGTGGGCTGTGGATGGGCGTGGTCGGCAAGGGCCTGGCCTATCTGCGCCCGGACTGGCGGCGCATGGCCGTGCTGCCGGCGGCCAAGGGCACCTCGATCAGCCCGTACTGCAGTGTGGCTCCCGGCCGCCAAGGCGTGCTGTGGCAGACCGACGCGGCCGGCACGCTGGAGCAGGTCGACAGCCGCAGCGGCGCGGTGACGGTGACCGCCTTCCGCGGCATCGACCCGCTGCATCTGGGCCTGACCAGCGCGGTGCAGGACCGGCGCGGCGCGCTGTGGCTGGGCGTGCGCCCGGCCGTCCTGGTGCGGCTGGATCTGGCCACCGGCGCGCGCCGCGACTGGCCGCTGCACAGCGCCGGGCAGGTGGCGTTCGCGCCCGAGACCCTGCTGGAGGATGGGCGCGGCGATCTGTGGCTGGGCACGCCGGGCGCGGTGCAGCGTCGCGATGGCCGCAGCGGCGAGGTCCTGGACGCATTCGCCCGGCATCCCGTCACCGGCCACGAACTGGCCTTCCAGCAGCTGCGCCTGGGGCCCGATGGCGAACCCTGGATCGCCAGCGGCACCGGCCTGCTGCGCTGGGAGCCGGCCACGCGGCGCCTGCTGCCGGTGGACGGGCCGGACGGCGCGCTGGAGGTGTCCGGCTTCGTGCCCGAATCGGCGCAGGCGCTGTGGGTGTTCCGCATCGGGGAACTGGAACGCTGGCAATGGCGCGAGGGCCGCTGGCAGCTGTCGCGCCGCATCGAGGCCGGTCTGCCCAACGTGAGCGCCAACGGCATGCAGCGCGACGGCCAGGGCCGGCTGTGGCTGGCCACCCAGCGCGGCCTGCTGCGCGTGGACGTGTCCGATCCGCAGCGCGCGGTGGTACGCACCTTCGGCGTGCGCGACGGACTGAGCAGCCAGGAGTTCCTCGAAAAATGCCTGTACCGGCTCGAAAGCGGCGTGCTCGCCTCGACCACCAGCGATGGCGCGCTGGTGCTGATCGACCCGGCCACGCCCGACCGCGCCGCGCTCTCGCCGCCGCTGCTGCTGCGTCCGCCCACGGTCGTGCGCGAGGGCCGCATCGAGGCGCTGCCCGCGCCGACGCCGCGCCTGCGGCCGGACGATCGCGAGCTGCGCGTGGGCATGCGGCTGCTGGCCTTCGACGATGTGGCCGGCAGCCGCTACCGCTCGCGCCTGCTCGGCCTGGATCCGGACTGGGTCGATCAGGGCGCCAGCGGCGATCGCGTGCTCTCCGCGCTGGCGCCGGGCGACTACACGCTGGCGCTGCAGGGCTTCGACGCCAGCGGCAATGCCTCCGCCGTGCATCGATTGCATTTCAGCGTGGCCCCACCGTGGTGGCGCAGCGTGCCCGGCCTGCTCGTGCTCTCGCTGCTGGGGCTGTGCCTGCTGCTGGCCGGCGCCTGGGCGTATCGACGCCGCGTGCAGCGGCGCAGCGAATGGCAGATGGCCCAGCACAGGCGCGTGCTGGCCGAACAGGCCTCGCAGGCCAAGACCCACTTCCTGGCCACACTGGGGCATGAGGTGCGCACGCCGATGACCGGCGTGCTGGGCATGAGCGAACTGCTTGCCGCCACGTCGCTGGACACGCATCAGCAGGCCTACGTGGCGGCGATCCAGAAGGCCGGCACGCATCTGCTGCGACTGGTCAACGACGCACTGGACCTGGCCCGCATCGAGGCCGGACGGCTGGCGCTGGACGTGCAGGATTTCGACCTGCGCGATCTGCTGGGCGAGGTCGCCGCGCTCATCGCACCCAACGCCGAGCGCAAGGGCCTGGCCTTCGATTGGCAGGTGGACGCGGACGTGCCGCGCGCGCTGCGCGGCGACCCGCTGCGCGTGCGCCAGATCGCGATGAACCTGCTGGGCAATGCGGTCAAGTTCACCGCGCGCGGCCGTGTCGAGCTGCACGTGCAGGCGGCAGAGGCGGGCGTTGTGCTGATCGTCAGCGATACCGGGCCGGGCATGAGCGCCGAACAGCAGGCGCGGCTGTTCCAGCGCTTCGAGCAGGCCGAGGGCGCACGCACCACCGCGCGCTACGGCGGCAGCGGCCTGGGCCTGGCGATCTGCCAGGAGCTGGCACAGGCCATGGGCGGGCGGATCACGGTGGACAGCGCGCCGGGGCAGGGCACGCGCTTCCTGGCGCACCTGCCGCTGCCTGCCTCGGAAGATGCACCGGAGCCGGCGGTACGCGATCGCCCCGCACAGCAGGTGCAACCGCTGTCCGTGCTGCTGGTCGAGGACGACCCCACCGTCGCCGCGGTCATCAGCGGCCTGCTGCAGACGCGCGGCCACCGCGTGCGTGCGGTGGCGCACGGGCTGGCGGCCCTGGCCGAGGCGCGCGTGGAGCGCTTCGACATCGCCCTGCTCGATCTCGACCTGCCCGGCCTGGATGGCCTGGCCCTGGCCACCCAGCTGCGCGCCCAGGGCCTGGACCTGCCGCTGCTGGCGGTCACCGCCCGCGCCGATGCCGAGGCAGAACCGCTGGCGCGCGCCGCCGGCTTCGACGGCTTTCTGCGTAAGCCGGTCACCGGCGACCTGCTCGAGGAGGCGATCGCGGCGCTGTGTCGGTGAGGTGGGCTGGTGAGCATTCCGTCTAGGTTTGCGCGCGCTTCGGTAAGGATGCCGTACAGCGCTTGGTAGCATCGCGCCTCCGATCCGCTGTCGAGCCCTCGTCATGGATGAGTCCTCCACGCCGCCCTTGTCCGCTGTCCGTGCCGATCCGCCGCCCGCGGCGATCACCGGCAAACTCGATGGCCGGCTGACCGAGCACGGTGCGCAGGCCGAAGGCCAGCTGCGCGCGGGCGGCGAACACCTCAAGGCCGGGCTCGATGCCAGGGTCGAAGGCGCGATCACCCACGCCGAGGGCCAGGTGCGCTACACGCTCGAAGGCCGTCTGAGCGGCTTCGTTCAAGGCAACGCGGCGGCGCGCGGCTTCGGCGTCGACGCCCGCGTGCAGGAGGGCGGCACGGTCAGGTTCGAGGCCGCGGTGCCCGAGCGTGCCGCGCGCGAGATCGACCCGCGTTCGATCAATCCCTTCGACCCGGCGTCGATGCCGGTGGGTACACGCATCAGCATGGACGCGGCGCACACCGGCAGTGTCGAGGTCGGCACCCGGCTGCGGCAGCTGGCCACCCGGGATCGTGTCGGGCAGGAGCAGGGCGTCCAGGTCTCGATCGAAGCACTGGAAGGCCAGTGCGTGCGCGTCGTGGCCGGCCCGCGCGAAGCGGTGGAGGCCTACCACGGCGTCGGCCTGAAACTCGGCCCGGCCAGCGCCATGCTCGGACGTGAGGATCACGTCTCCGGCGGGACGCTGCACACCGCGCAGTTCGATCTGTCCAATCCGCAGGGCCGCCAGGCCTACGACGCCTTCATGCGCTCCGGCGTCATGCCCGAACGCGATGCGCCCGGGCTGTCCGAGGTCAGCACGGTCTCGCGCCTGGACCTGCGTTCGGAAGGCAAGGTCGATCTTGGCCTGGGCGCACGCTCGACCTCGCTATCGAGCGGCGTCAACAGCGGCCAGGCCGTGCGCACCGTGCACGGCGACGGCAGCGCCGAGGTCTCGCGCACGCTGCGCTACCGCGAGCACGATGTCAGCCTGCGGATCGACCAGTCCTTCGCCGCCGATGGCACGCCGGGCGAGCGCAGCTATCGCTATCGCTTCACTCCGGACGCCACCCAGGCCGGTCAACTCAACGCGGTCTACGGACGCGAGGGCGCGACGCCGTTCAAGGCCGGCCAGGAGGCCACCTTGCGCTTCACCGAGCAGGAGATGGCGGGGCTGCAGGCGCAGACCCTGCGTGCCAACCAGAACATCGCGCGCACCGGCGGCAACGATGCGATCCGCCTGCTGGCCGAGCCGACGCCCCAGGGCGGTCAGCGCACGCCGGAACGCTTCGCCGTCGACCTGATCCACAACCCCAGCACGCTGGCCGGCCTGCCTTCGACCCTGTACACCGTCGCGCTGCGCTCGGGCGAAGAGGCGCGCGGACGTGCGCTGTCGTTCTCGCCGCTGCCCGGGCAGCTGGAAGGCGCCGCGGTGCAGACACCGCGGGCGCCTGCCCTGGGCGCGCCATCGCCGGCCGCACCGAAGGTCGACTTCAACACCGCCGCGACCTCGCCGCCGCAGCTGGGCCATGCCGGCCATCCCGATACGCCGCTCTTCGCCGCGATCCGGGACCGCGCCCCGGCCGGCGTGAGCGAAGACCATCTCGCCCGGGCCACGCTGCTGGCGCGTCAGGAAGGCATCACGGTCGAGCGTTTGCGGCAGGTCGGCGTCCACGACCAGACCCTGTGGCTGGCGGGCGATCAGCCGGGCCAGCGCGCCGGCGTGGATCTGCGTCAGCCCGCGCCGCACGCGCAGCAGACCGGCGCCCAGTTGCTGACGATGCAGCAGCCGCAGGATCAGGCGCAGCAGCAGGAGCGCCAGGCGATGGCCCGCGGCTGAAGCCCGGCGCGCGAAGTCGCGCGCCAGGCTGTCGCGCGTCAGCGCGCGCTGTGCCGATGCACGGCCTGGACCAGTGCGGTGACGTGATCGGGGTTCATGTCCGGCGACATGCCGTGGCCGAGGTTGAAGACGTGACCATCGCGCGAGCCGCCGTTGCCGGCGGCGTAGCTGTCCAGCACGCGCTTGACCTGCACGTCGATCGCCGCGGGCGAGCCGTACAGCACCGCCGGGTCGAGATTGCCCTGCAGCGCCACCGTGCCGGCGGTGCGGCGCGCGGCTTCCTCCAGTTCCACCAGCCAGTCCACGCCGACCGCCTCGGTGCCGCTGGCGGCCAGCGCCTCCAGGTGCGCGGCGTTGCCCTTGCCGAACAGGATCAGCGGCGCGCGCTCGACGCCGTGTCCGCGCTCCAGCTCGGCGGCGATGCGCTGCAGGTAGGGCAGGGAGAACTCGCGGTACATGGCCGGGCTCAGCACGCCGCCCCAGGTGTCGAACACCTGCAGCGCCTGCGCGCCGGCCGCGTGCTGGGCGGCCAGGTAGGCGATCACCGCATCGGTGTTGACCTTGAGCAGGGCATGCAGCGTGTCCGGGTCGTTGAGCGCCATCGCCTTGATCCGGGCGAAGTCCTTGCTGCCGCCACCTTCGACCATGTAGCAGGCCAGCGTCCACGGGCTGCCGGAGAAGCCGATCAGCGGCACGCGGCCGTCCAGCTCGCGGCGGATCAGGCGCACCGCGTCCATGACGTAGCGCAGCTCGGTCTCCATGTCCGGCACACCCAGGCGCGCGACCTCGTCGGCGCTGCGTGCGGTGTGGCGGAACTTGGGACCTTCGCCTTCGACGAAATACAGCTCCAGCCCCATCGCATCGGGGATGGTGAGGATGTCGGAGAACAGGATCGCCGCGTCCAGCTCGAAGCGCGCCAGCGGCTGCAGCGTGACCTCGCAGGCGATCTCCGGGTGCTTGGCCATCCCCAAGAAACTGCCGGCGCGCGCGCGGGTGGCGCGGTACTCGGGCAGGTAGCGCCCGGCCTGGCGCATCAGCCATACGGGCGTGCGATCGGTGGGCTGGCGGCGCAGGGCGCGCAGCAGGCGGTCGTTCTTGAGCGGCGGCAGGGACAAGGCAGGTCTTCCGTAAAGAGAGGGAATCAGGCGGGGGAGGGCGCGGGGACGCGGCCCGGCAGGATCAGGCCGTACAGCAGCAGGTCCTCGAAGACCCCGTGCTTGCATTCGTGTGCCACCAGGCGGCCTTCCAGGCGCAGGCCGGCCTTCTCCATGACCCGCGCCGAGGCCGGATTGCGCGCCAGGCAGGCGCCGCCGATGCGGCTCAGGCCGAGCGCAGTGTGGCCATGATCGATCAGGCGGCGCGTCGCTTCGGTGGCATAGCCCTGGCCCCAGTACGGCACGCCGATCCAGTAGCCCAGCATCGCCCGCGCGTGGATGCGGGACATCTCGTGCAGATCGACCGTGCCGATCAGGGCACCGTCCTGGCGCAGCGTGATCGCGTAGGCGATGCGCGTGCCGGCGGCCAGCGCCGGTGCAAGTCCGGCGATCCAGGCCTGCGCCGCGCCGTCGGGGTAGGGGTGAGGAATATTGGCCGTGGTGTCGGCCACGCGCGCATCGCCGGCCAGGCGCTGCACGTCGGCCGCGTCCGAAGGCAGGTACGGACGCAGCCGCAGGCGCGCCGTGTCGAGGACCGGCTGCATGGCTAGGCGCGCGGCGCCTCGAAGCCGTGCACGAACATCACCTGATAGCCGCGCTTGATGTGCGTGTCGCGCAGTTTCTCGAACGCGGCGGTGGCCTCGGCCTGGGCCATGAACTGCTCGCGTCGCAGCTGTCCGCGCCCCCCGACCTGGCCGGCCTCGCGCAGCAGCTCCCAGCCGCCGAACAGGTCCGGCTGCAGGGTCAGCTGCAGGTAGCGGGGCGTCTGGCCCACGCTGGGGTGTTGCTGGAGAAGGACGCGCATGGCGGCGATTGTAGCCAAGCCGCTCTGGTTCAACCGCGAAAGCTGCGCCGATAGGCCGAGGGCGAAGTGCCAAGCGTCGCGGCGAAGCGCTGGCGCAGCGAGATGGCGCTGCCGAATCCCGCCTCGGCCGCGACGCGATCCAGCGCCAGGTCGCTGGTTTCCAGCAGCCGCTGCGCGCGCGCCAGGCGCTGGTGCGCCAGCCAGTCGCCGAGGCTGGCGCCGGTCGCCTGGCGGAACCGCCGGGTGAAGGTGCGCCGGCTCATCAGCGCGCGCGCGGCCAGCGCGTCCACGTCCAGGCGCTGGTCCAGGTGCGTCATGGCCCACTCGAGCACCTGCGCCAGCCGTGCATCGCCCGGGTCGGTGGGCAACGGCTGCTCGATGTACTGGGTCTGCCCGCCCTGGCGATGCGGCGCGACCACCAGCCGCCGCGCGATGCGGTTGGCGACCTCGGCGCCGTGCAGGCGGCGCACCAGATGCAGGCAGCAGTCGATGCCGGCCACGGTGCCGGCCGAGGTCAGCACATCGCCGTCATCCACGTACAGCACATCCGGCTGCAGCCGCACCTGCGGATGGCGCCGGGCGAAGGTCTCCAGCGCGGCCCAGTGCGTGGTCGCCGGGCGGCCGTCGAGCAGCCCGGCATCGGCCAGCACGAAGGTGCCCAGGCATAGCCCCACCAGTTGCGCACCGGCGGCGTGAGCGCGGCGCAGCGCGTCGATCAGCACCGCCGGCGCCGGTTCGTCCCGATCGCGCCAGGAGGGGACGATCACCGTGTCCGCGCCGTCCAGCCCCTCCAGTCCGTGGGCCGGCTGCACGCTGAAGCCGGCATCGGTGCGCAGCGGACCGGGCTCTGCCGCACAGACGCGCAGCTCGAAGGCGGGCAGGTCCGGCTCCGGGCGCGACTCGAACACCTGGCATGGCACGGCCAGGTGGAAGGGACTGATGCGGTCAAAGGCGACCACGGCGATGCGATGCGGCGACATGGCCCGATTCTATCGAAAGTCGCACATCGGGCCACTCGTCGCCCCCGCGGCCGATGCCCAGACTGGCCGCCTTCTCCACCGAAAGGCTGCCGCCATGCCCGCTCCCCGTCGCGCCCTGCTGGTCATCGACGTCCAGAACGAATACTTCACCGGCCAGCTGCGCATCGCCCACCCGCCGGTGTCCGCATCGCTGCCCAACATCGTCCGCGCCATCGACGTCGCCCGCGCACAGGGCGTGCCGGTGGTCGTGTTCCAGCACACCATGGCGGCCGACGCGCCGGTGTTCGCCGATGGCAGCGACACCTGGGCGCTGCATCCGGACGTGGCGGGCCGCCCGCGCGATCACCACCTCCTCAAGGCGCATCCCAGCGTGTTTACCGCCACCGACCTGGCCGCGTGGCTGGCCGCGCGCGACATCGATACCGTGACGGTGGTCGGCTACATGACCCACAACTGCAACGCGTCCAGCGTCTTCGAGGCGTTCCATCGCGGCCTGCGTGTGGAAGTGCTGGGCGATGCCAGCGGCGCGCTGCCTTATGCCAACGCCGCCGGCCAGGCCAGCGCGGAGGAGATCCACCGCATCTTCAGCGTGGTCTTCCACAGCAACTTCGCCGCCGTGGTGAGCACCGAGGCGTGGATCGCGGCGCTGCAGGCCGGCCAGGCGCTGCAGCCGGACAATGTGCTGAGCTCCCACCAGCGCGCACGGGCCGGTGCGACCCAGCCGACGCCGACGGTGATCCGCAGCCGCGACTTCACCGGAACGCGCGTCTGGGAGGCCTTGCCGATCGCGCGGCTCGACGGCGTCGGCGTGCGCCTGCACTGGACCGATCAGCCCTACGTCTGGCACGTCAACGACGGGCAGGAGGTCTTCGCCGTGCTCGACGGACGCGTGCGGATGCACTGGCGCCAGGACGGCGCCGAGCGGACCGCGCTGCTGGAAGCCGGCGATGTCTTCCACGCGCCGGAAGGCACCGAGCACGTCGCCCATCCGCAGGGCGCGGCGCGGATCCTGGTGATCGAGCGCGAGGGCAGCCTCTGAAGATGCTGCCCCGGGCTCAGCCCATCCCGGCCAGCACCGGCAGCACCTGGGCCTCGTCCACGTCGGGCACCACCTCGGCCTTGCCGATGCCGCGCCACAGCACCAGGCGCAGGCGGCCGGCGATGTTCTTCTTGTCCAGGCGCATGCGCGCCAGCAGGGCCTGCGGCGACAGGCCGGGCGGGATCTCGGTGGGCAGGCCGCAGGCGGTGAGCAGCGCGATCAGGCGCTCGGTGTCGGCGGCCTCGCTCATGCCCAGCCTGGCCGAGAGCCGCGCGGCCAGCACCATGCCCACGGCCACCGCCTCGCCGTGGTTGAGGTTGTCGTTGGCCACGCCGCCGTAGCCCTGTTCGGTCTCGATGGCGTGGCCGAAGGTGTGGCCCAGGTTGAGCAGGGCGCGCTCGCCCTTTTCCAGCGGATCGCGCGCCACGATCGCGGCCTTGGCCTCGCAGCTGCGCGCGATGGCGGTGGCCAGCGCACCGGCATCGCCGTCCAGCAGCGCGGCGTGTTCGGCCTCCAGCCACTCGAAGAACAGCGGATCGCCCAGCGCGCCGTACTTGACCACCTCCGCCAGGCCGGCGCGCAGTTCGCGCGGCGGCAGCGTGGTCAGCGCGGTGGTGTCGGCGAACACCGCGCGCGGCGGATGGAAGGCGCCGACCAGGTTCTTGCCCTGCGGGATGTCCACCGCGGTCTTGCCGCCCACCGACGAGTCGACCATCGACAGCAGCGTGGTCGGCAGCTGGATCACGTCCACCCCACGCATCCAGCACGCCGCGGCGAAGCCGGCCAGGTCGCCGACCACGCCGCCGCCCAGGGCGAACACGCAGGCATCGCGGGTGGCGCCCAGTTCGGCCAGCGCCTCGATGGCCGCGCCGAAGTGGGCCAGCGTCTTGGACTCCTCGCCGGCCGGCAGCACGAAGCGCGCCAGCTGCAGTTCCGGGCGCGCCTCGCTCAGCGCCTGCGCCACCGCGTCGGCGTACAGCGGCGCCACGTGGGTATCGCTGACCAGCAGCGCGTGGCGGCCGCGCACGTGCTGGGCCAGTTCCGCGCCGGCGCGCAGCAGGCTGGGGCCGATGTGGATGGCGTAGGGCGCGTCGCCGCCGACGTGGACGGTCTGGGTGGCGGGGGTCATGCGGTGGAAGCTCCGGTGGGTTGCCAGTCGCGCGCCAGCCGCCCGACCAGGGCGGCGGTGGCTTCGCCCGGCGTGAGGCGGTCTGCGTCGAGCACCAGATCGGCGACCTGGCGGTAGAGGGGATCGCGCACGGCGATCAGGTCGGTGAGCACCTGGCGGCGGTCGACGTTCTGCAGCAGCGGGCGGTTGCGGTCGCGGGCCACGCGCCGCAGCTGGGTCTCCACGTCGACGCGCAGGTAGATGACGAAGCCGCGCGCCTGCATCAGCGCGCGGTTGTCCGCATCGAGCACCGCGCCGCCGCCGCTGGCCACGACCTGGCCTTCGCCGGCCAGCAGCTGCGCCAGCGCCGCGCGTTCGCGGGCGCGGAAGCCGGCCTCGCCCTCGCGCTCGAAGATCTCCGGGATGCTCGACCCGGCGGCCTCGACCACGGCGTGGTCGGCATCGACGAAGCGCAGGCCGAAGCGTTCGGCGATGCGGCGGCCGATCGAGGTCTTGCCGGCGCCCATCGGGCCGACCATCACGAGGTTGGGGGCGGGATTCATCGCTCCGGATGATACTGGCGCCTCGCGCGCGCCGGCCACGGCCGTTGCAGGCGAAACTGCGGCCTCAGCCGGCGATCACCCGCCGCTGCGCGTCCACGCGGACCACGTGGTCGGCCAGCGCCGGCAGGGTGCGCAGCGCCTGGCGGCTAACGCGCTCGTAGTGCTGGACGAAGCGCTCCAGCTGCGGGCGGGTCATGGCGGCGCGCTCGGGATGCTCGGCCTGCAGGCCTTCTTCGGCCTGCCAGCGCCAGTTCACGACATGCTCAAAGCCCGGCGGTTGCAGGAACCACAGCGTGTCGCAGGTGCGCCACAGCGCCGGGTAGTCGCGCGCCAGCGCGGCGTTGCAGTGGCTGCGCCAGGTGGCGTCGCGGTCCTCGTCGCGCTCCAGCGCGTTGATCGGCGCCACCAGGGCGGCCTGCGCCTGGGCCGGCGTGCCCAGGCACCAGCCCTCGAAGATCACCAGATCCACCGGCCCGTCCAGCCGCGGCCAGGTCGATTCGGCCGCGCGGTCGTCGGCCAGCTTGTCGAAGCGCGGCAGCGCCACCGGGCGGCCTTCGCGCAGGGCCTGCAGCGTGTGCAAGGCCAGCGGCAGGTCGTGGGTGCCGGGCGGGCCGCGGGTGACCAGCAGCGGGTGCACCTGGCGCGCCAGGGCCTGGCGCGCGGCGCGGGTCAGGTAGAAGTCGTCCAGCGACAGCACCGCGCTGCGCAGGCCTTCGCGCCGCGCCGCCTGCGCCAATTGCGCGGCGAGCGTGGACTTGCCGGTGCCCTGCAGCGCCGACAGGCCCCAGACCGGCACCGCCTGCGGCAGCGCACGCGCGCTGCGCAGCGCCGCGGACACCAGCGAATCGGGGAAGCCGTGCGTGGGATGCGTCATCGGGCGACAATAGCGCACCGCCCGCGGGCCGCTGCCGTATCCAACCAGATGAGCGAAGTGCAAGTCGATCTGTACGCCGAAGCCCTGAATACCTTTTCGGCCCTGTACGAAGAAGCCCGCCAGAGCGGCACCGAGCCCGAGTACAACGCCATGAGCGTGGCCACCGCCACGCTGGACGGCCAGCCCTCGCTGCGCACCGTGCTGCTCAAGGCGCACGACGCGCGCGGCCTGGTGTTCTACAGCCATCTGGACAGCCAGAAGGGCCGCGAGTTGCAGGCCAATCCGCGCGCGGCGCTGCTGCTGCTGTGGCGCACGCTGCGCGAGGCCGGCATCCAGGTGCGCATCGAAGGCGCCGTGCAGCTGGTCACCGACGCCGAGGCCGACGCCTACTTCGCCACGCGTCCGCGCGAGAGCCAGCTCGGCGCCTGGGCCTCGGCGCAGTCGCACACGCTGAAGGACGCGGCCGAATTCCACGATCGCCTGGCCCAGGTCGAGGCTGAGTTCGACGGCGGCCCGGTGCCGCGTCCGGATGGCTGGACCGGGTTTCGCGTGGTGCCGGACAGCTTCGAGTTCTGGTACGGGGCCAGGTTCCGCCTGCACGAGCGCTGGCGCTACGAGCGCGCGCCGGACGGCCACTGGTCCAAGCGGATGCTGTTTCCTTGATCGGCCGCCTGCGGCGCCTGCCGGTGCGTCGGCCGACCGTCCTGTCGCCGCTGTCTTGAGCGCCGCGTTCTCGATCCGCGCGGCCAGCGCGCAGGACCTGCGCGCCTGGGCCAGCCTGCAGGGCGAGCTGTGGCCCGACCAGGACCTGGACGCCCGCGCGCACGTGGCCGAGGCGCTGCAGCGCGCCGATGCCGGCAACTTCCTCGCCTTCGCCGCGGACGGCACGGCGGTCGGCTTTGCCGAGGCCGCGCTGCGCAACGACTACGTCAACGGCACCGACAGCTCGCCGGTGGCCTTCCTGGAGGGCTGGTACGTCAATGCGGGCTGGCGCGGCCAGGGCGTCGGACGCGCGCTGCTGTCGGCGGTGCGGCACTGGGCGCAGGCACAGGGCTGTACCGAGCTGGCCTCCGACACCGCGCTGGACAATGTGGCCGCGCAGCGCGCGCATGCAGCGTGCGGCTTCGCCGAGACCGAGCGCGTGGTGTACTTCCGCATGGCGCTGGACGACGAGGCCTGATGGCGATCGGCCCGCGCCGCATCGTCTGCCTCACCGAGGAGCCCTGCGAGACGCTGTACGCGCTGGGCGAATCGGCGCGCATCGTCGGCATCAGCGGCTTCACCGTGCGCCCCCCGCAGGCGCGGCGCGAGAAGCCCAAGGTCGCCGCCTTCACCAGCGCCAACATCGACAAGATCCTGGCGCTCAAGCCGGACCTGGCGATCGGTTTCTCCGACATCCAGGCCGAGATCGCCGCCGCCCTGGTCAAGGCCGGCGTGGAGGTGTGGATCGCCAATCACCGCAGCGTGGCGGGCATCGTCGATTACGTGCGCCGCCTGGGCGCGCTGGTCGGCTGCGCGGCGCGGGCCGAGGCGTATGCCGACGCGCTCGAGCGCGGCCTCGATGCCATCCAAGCGCAGGCCGCGTCGCTGCCGCGGCGGCCGACGGTGTACTTCGAGGAATGGGACCAGCCCCTGATCACCGGCATCCAGTGGGTGGCCGAGCTGATCGAGATCGCCGGCGGCCGCGACGCCTTCCCCGCGCTGTCGCGCGAGCCGCTGGCCAAGGGCCGCATCCTGGCCGATGGCGCGCCGGTGATCGCCGCGGCGCCGGACATCATCCTGGGCTCTTGGTGCGGCAAGCGCTTCCGCCCCGAGCAGGTGGCCGCGCGGCCGGGCTGGGAGGCGATCCCGGCGGTGCGCGAGGGCCAGCTGCACGAGATCAAGTCGCCGCTGATCCTGCAGCCCGGCCCGGCCGCGCTGACCGACGGCGTGCAGGCGATCGCCGCGATCATCCAGGCCTGGAGCCGCCGAACGCGCTGATGCTCAGGCGGCGCCGGTGCGGCGCGCCAGCCACAGCGCCACGCCCGCGCAGCCCAGCGACAGCGCGAACGGCGCCGCATGCGCCAGCAGCGGCGCGCGCGCCAGCAGGGCGGCGAACACCGCCCCCCCGATGGTCAGCATGGTGGCCACCGTCACCGCTTCGCACAGCTGCAGCGCGGCGCTGTTGCGGCCCTGCTCGGCCGGCGGCGACAGCGCCAGGGTCAGCACCGACAGGCTGGCATAGAGCAGGCCCATGCCCAGTCCGGTGCAGGCCCAGCCGAGGATCGGCACCAGGACCGGCAGCGTCGGCCAGGCCACGGCGAAGGTGGTGGCCACGCCGATCGCCAGCAGCGCGCAGCCAGCGCGCACCAGGGTCTGGCGACGCAGGCGCGTCTGGTGGCCCTGGAACCACGAGCCGCAGAACCAGCCCAGCGCGCCCACGCTCAGCGCGATGCCGGCCCGGCTGGGCGACAGGCCGCGGGCCTGGCCCAGCACCAGCGGCAGGAAGGCCTCGCTACCGAAGAACGCCGCCGCGGCCACGCCGCGCAGGCCGACCACGCTGGCCAGCCCGCGCGCCCCGCGCAGCGTCCCGCGCGGCAGCAGCCGCCAGACGCTGACCAGCAGCAGCGCCAAGGCAGGCAGCAGCGCCAGCGCGGCGCGTGCGCCCGGCAGGTGGGCGGCCACGGACAGCGCGCATACGCCGATCGCCGCGCCGACGGCCCAGCCGATCGCATGTCCGGGCGCGCACGCCTGCGTCGGCGCGGGCAGGGCGGCCAGCGCGGGCCGCAGCAGCCAGGCCGCCGGAAGCGCCAGCACCGGCACCGCCAGGAACACCCAGCGCCAGCCCAGGTGCTCGACCACCAGCCCGCTCAAGGCCGGACCGATCAGCGAGGGCACCACCCAGCCCGCGGAGAACGCCGCGAAGATCTTCGGCCGCAGCGCCTGCGGATACTGCCGGCCGACCAGCACGTACAGCGATACCGACAGCGCGCCGGCGCCCAGGCCCTGCACCAGGCGCCCGGCGATCAGCATCGGCATGCCGATCGCCAACCCGGCCAGCAGCAGGCCCACGACGAAGCAGGCCAGCCCGCCCCACAGCGCACCGGCCGGGCCGCGCCGGTCGCACCAGCGCCCGGCCACGGTCATGCCGACCACGCTGGTGGCCAGCGTGCTGCCGAAGGCGAAGGCATACAGCGGCAGGCCGTTCAGCGCCGTGGCCACCGTCGGCATCGCCGCGGCGATGGCCAGGGCCTCGAAGGCGCTGAGCGAGACCAGCGCGACCATGCCCAGCGTGGTGGCCCGATAGCGCGGCGCCAGGACCGAAGTGACGGCGATGCCCTGCTCGGGCGTGGAAGTCGAAACGGAAGCATTCATGCGAACTTTGCTCTTCAGGCGCCGCGGCGGACACGCTTGCCTGGCGGCGGCGGGGACGGCAGCATGCAACCTCAACTTTGCTTGAGGTCAAGCCATGCAGGAACTGGCGGTTGGCGAGGTGGCCCAGCGCAGCGGCATGGCGGTGTCGGCGCTGCACTTCTACGAGAAGAAGGGATTGATCCGCAGCCTGCGCACCGCCGGCAACCAGCGGCGCTACCGGCGCGATGTGCTGCGGCGTCTGGCGGTGATCCGCGTGGCCCAGCGCGTGGGCGTGCCGCTGGAGGCGGTGCGGCGCGCCTTCGACGCGTTGCCCGAATCGCGCACGCCGACCCGGGCCGAGTGGGCGCGCATGTCGGCCGCCTGGAAGCACGAGCTGGATCAGCGCATCCTCGCCCTGCACCAGCTGCGCGACCAGCTCACCGACTGCATCGGCTGCGGCTGCCTGTCCCTGCGCCGCTGCCGGCTGAGCAATCCGGGCGATGCGCTGGGCGCCCAGGGCGATGGCCCGCAGCGGTGGCAGGTGGAGTAGGCGCGCTTTCGAGGGCGCATCAGAAACTGCGTTCGAAGCGCAGCGGGCCGCCGCCGATGTCGCTGGCCACGTCCAGCTCGAAGCGCAGCGTGTCGCGCGGGCTGATCTCCACGCTGCCGACCTGGTCCACGGCATCGCCGGTCCGCACCGGCTTGAAGGTGATCTGCTGGCGACGGCCGGACAGATCCACCGCCACACCGCGCACGCTGCCCTGGACCGGCACCTCGTCGTCGCCCTGCAGCTGCCGCAGCGCCACGATCACCAGCGCCCGGCCGGCGCCGCGGTCCAGTCCGTAGGCCTGGGCCGCCGATTCGGGCAGCGCCAGGCTGGGCAGCGCGTTGTAGCGCACCTGCAGCGCGCCCAGCGTGCGCACGCTGTCCACCGGCGCCACCGGCTGCACGCGCTGCGGCGCCTGCCCGCCCGAACACGCCGCCAGCGCCAGCAGGCTCGCCAGCGGCAGGACGAAGCGCGAGCGCGGACGCGCGGACACGGCGATCAGTCGTTGGCCGCCGACAGCTCGCCGCCGCGCCGTGCGGCCGCGGCGATGGCCTGCGCGGTCAGCGCCTCGAAGCCACCGGCCTGGAAGGTCTCGATCGCGGCCTGGGTGGTGCCGTTGGGCGAGGTCACGCGCCGACGCAGTTCGGCCGGCGGTTCGCCCGCCTCGGTCAGCATGCGCGCCGCGCCGAGCACGGTCTGCAGCGTCAGCGCACGCGCCGCTTCGGCGGGCAGGCCCTGGGCGATGCCGGCCGCCTCCATCGCCTCGGCCAGCAGGAAGACATAGGCCGGCCCGCTGCCGGACACGGCGGTGACCGCATCCATCTGCGCCTCGGTGTCGATCCACACGGTCGGGCCGGCGCTGGAGAGCAGGGCATCGGTGCGCGCACGTCCGGCGTCGTCGACCTGCGGCGTGGCGAACAGACCGGTCACGCCCGCCCCCAGCATCGCCGGCGTGTTGGGCATGGCGCGCACCACCGCGACCTCGCCACCCAGCCAGCGCGAGAGCTGCGCGGCGGTGATGCCGGCGGCGATCGAGACCACCAGCGGCCTGGCCGACTGCGCCGCAGCGGCCAGGCCTTCGCACACCCCGCGCATCACCTGCGGCTTGACCGCGAACAGCCACAGCGAGGCGCCCTGCACGGCCTCGCCGGCCTCCGCGAACACCTGCACGCCGAACTGCCGGGCCAGGCCCTCGCGCAGCTCGGTCACCGGCTCGGCCACGCGGATGCTGGCCGGCGGCGCCCCGCGCGCGATCAGCCCGCCGATCAGACTGCGCGCCATGTTGCCGCCGCCGATGAAGGCGACCGTGTCGACGGCCGGCGCTGCGGATTCGGAACTCGATACGGTCATGGCGGCCTGATGCCCGGTGCGGTAAAGGATCGCCCGGATTATCGCCGTTCCCGGCGCACCGATGTGGAAGCTTCCTTCAGGAGTCTCTTTCCTCTTTGAAGCCTCTTCCCACCTGTAGAGCGGAGCTTGCTCCGCTGCTCTTCGTTGGGTTCGTGGCAAAGCCCCAGCGGAGCAAGCTCCGCTCTACAGGCAGGCGGCTGCGAGATTTGAGAGACAGTGGCTCCCACCAAGCTTCAAGCCTTGACCGGCCGCGCGCCGAACAGGGCGGTGCCCACCCGCACCATCGTCGCGCCCTCGGCCACGGCCAGCGCACAGTCCTCGCTCATCCCCATCGACAGCGTATCCACGCCGGCATGGCGCGCCGCCAGCGCATCGAACAGCTGCTTCATGCGCACGAACGCGGCCCTGCGCAGCGTCGGATCCTCGTGCGGCGCCGGGATCGCCATCAGCCCGCGCAGCGCCAGCCGCGGCTGCGCGGCGATCGCCTCGGCCAGCGCCTGGACCGCTTCGGGCGCACAGCCATGCTTGCTGGATTCATCGTCGATGTTGACCTGGATCAGCACGTTGAGCGGCCCGCGCTGCGGCGACCGCGCCGCCGCCAGGGCCGCGACCAGCTTGGGCCGGTCCACCGTCTGCACCCAGTCGAACAGCTCGGCCGCCAGGGCCGCCTTGTTGGACTGCAGATGGCCGATCAGATGCCACTCCAGCGCCAGCGCGGACAGCTCGGCCCGCTTGGCCTGCGCCTCCTGCACATAGTTCTCGCCGAACACGCGCTGGCCCGCGGCGGCCAACTCGGCCACCGCCTGCGCCGGATGAAACTTGGACACGGCCACCAGCGTGGGCATGGGCCGCTTGGCCGCGTCGGCTGCGTCCCGCAGCCTGTTCAGGGTGTCGCTCAGACGCTCGGAAAGCACGGTAAACAGGCCCGTTGGCAGTGTCGGGAAGGGCGCTATACTGCCTTTCGGGGATGTAGGGTTCCAGTTCGCAACACTTTCCACAGGGGCAAACCAGACGCATGGATATCGCCGAACTACTGGCCTTCTCGGTCAAGAACAAGGCCTCGGACCTGCATCTGTCCGCCGGGCTGCCGCCGATGATCCGCGTGGATGGCGACGTGCGCCGCATCAACATCCCCGCCCTGGATCACAAGCAGGTCCACGCGCTGGTCTACGACATCATGTCGGACAAGCAGCGCCGCGATTACGAGGAATTCCTCGAGGTCGACTTCTCCTTCGAGATCCCCTCGCTGGCGCGCTTCCGGGTCAACGCCTTCAACCAGAACCGCGGCGCCGGCGCCGTGTTCCGCACCATCCCGTCCGAGGTGCTGACCCTGGAGGACCTGGCCTGCCCGCCGCTGTTCCGTGAGATGGTGCAGCAGCCGCAGGGCCTGATCCTGGTGACCGGGCCGACCGGCTCGGGCAAGTCGACCACGCTGGCGGCGATGATCGACTACATCAACAAGAGCGAATACGGCCACATCCTCACCGTCGAGGACCCGATCGAATTCGTCCACACCTCGCAGAAGTGCCTGATCAACCAGCGCGAGGTGCACCGCGACACGCACGGCTTCAACGAAGCGCTGCGCTCGGCGCTGCGCGAGGACCCCGACTACATCCTGGTCGGCGAGTTGCGCGACCTGGAAACCATCCGCCTGGCGCTGACCGCCGCGGAAACCGGCCACCTGGTGTTCGGCACCCTGCACACCAGCTCGGCGGCCAAGACCATCGACCGCATCATCGACGTGTTCCCCGCCGGCGAAAAGCCGATGGTGCGCTCGATGCTGTCCGAATCGCTGCGCGCGGTGATCAGCCAGGCGCTGCTGAAGAAGGTCGGCGGCGGCCGCACCGCCGCCTGGGAAATCATGGTCGGCACCCCGGCCATCCGCAACCTGATCCGCGAGGACAAGGTCGCGCAGATGTATTCGGCCATCCAGACCGGCCAGCAGTACGGCATGATGACCCTGGACCAGCACCTGCAGGACCTGGTCAAGCGCAGCCAGATCACGCGCCATCAAGCCAAGGAATACGCCAAGGACAAGCGGTTGTTCGAGTAAGGCCGGGAATCGGGAGTAGGGAATCGGGAATGGGGCAGGCCGCCATCCCGCGCTTTCCGCTCCCGAGGTGCCCGCTGCCGCGATTCCCGATTCTCCATTCCCGATTCCCAGCTCCGAAGGAGCACGCATGAGCGCCATCGACTTCACCTCGTTCCTCAAGCTGATGGCGCATCAGAAGGCGTCGGATCTGTTCATCACCTCGGGCATGCCGCCGTCGATCAAGGTGCATGGCAAGCTCACCCCGATCACGCAGACGCCGCTGACGCCGCAGCAGTCGCGCGACCTGGTGCTCAACGTCATGACCCCCGCCCAGCGCGAGGAGTTCGAGAAGACCCACGAGTGCAACTTCGCCATCGGCGTGGCCGGCGTGGGCCGCTTCCGCGTGAGCTGCTTCTACCAGCGCAACCAGGTAGGCATGGTGCTGCGCCGGATCGAGACCAAGATCCCCAGCGTCGATGAGCTCAACCTGCCGCCGGTCATCAAGACCCTGGCGATGACCAAGCGCGGCATCATCATCTTCGTCGGCGCCACCGGCACCGGCAAGTCGACCTCGCTGGCGGCGATGATCGGCTACCGCAATCAGAACTCGACCGGTCACATCATCACCATCGAGGACCCGATCGAGTTCGTGCACAAGCACGAAGGCTGCATCATCACCCAGCGCGAGGTCGGCATCGACACCGACAGCTGGGAGAACGCGCTGAAGAACACGCTGCGCCAGGCGCCGGACGTGATCATGATCGGCGAGGTGCGCACCCGCGAGGGCATGGACCACGCCATCTCCTTCGCCGAGACCGGCCACCTGGTGCTGTGCACCCTGCACGCCAACAACGCCAACCAGGCGATGGACCGCATCATCAACTTCTTCCCCGAGGACCGCCGCAGCCAGCTGCTGATGGACCTCTCGCTCAACCTCAAGGGCGTGGTCGCCCAGCAGCTGGTGCCGACCCCCGACGGCAAGGCGCGCCGGGTGGCGATGGAGATCATGCTGGGCACGCCGCTGATCCAGGACTACATCCGCGACGGCGAGATCCACAAGCTCAAGGAAGTGATGAAGGAGTCCACCAACCTGGGCATGAAGACCTTCGACCAGAGCCTGTTCGAGCTCTACCAGGCCGGCGAGATCTCCTACGAGGACGCCCTGCGCTACGCCGACTCGCAGAACGAGGTGCGCCTGCGCATCAAGCTGGCCCAGGGCGGCGACGCGCGCACCCTGGCCCAGGGCCTGGACGGCGTCGAGGTCGCCGAGGCGCGCTGAGCGCAATGATTCAAGGGACCGCGGTGCCCAAGGGGCACTGCCACTGACGACAGGGGATGTTGATGGAACTACAGGCGGAAAATCCGTATCAGGCGCCTCGGGCGCCGCTCGACAGTGTGTCCGCCGGCCCGTCCAGGACGGTGCCTTTGCTTTACGCGCCGGCGACCTGGAAGTTCCTGCTGCTGTCCTTTGGCACGCTGGGCCTCTATCTCATCATCTGGTTCTACCGCAACTGGGTTGCCTTGCGGCGCGCCCGGCAGGTCGATCTCTGGCCGGTACCGCGCGCGATTTTCTCGGGCATCACCGCCTACTTCTGCTTCGAGCAGATGGAAGATCTGCTCGCCAAGCGGATGGGGCGCCGAGCTCCGCAGCTCAATGGCGGGCTGATGGCGTTCCTGTACTTCATCCTTTGCGTGACCTCGCGCCTGCCGCATCCCATCTGGATGATCTCCCTGCTTGCGCCGCTTCCGGTGCTCTGGGTCAACCTGCGGGTGCGCGCGGCCCACCTGGCCAGCAGCGAAGAGATCTGCGCGGACGATCCCCTGTCCTGGGGGGCCTGGATTCTGGTGGCGTTTGGCCTCCTCTTCTGTGCGCTGGCCCTGGTCGGCTTGCTGCTGCCGGATCCGGGCTAAGCGGTTTCCGGCGTAACGAAAGTCGGGACTTGGCTCGCTAAACTGCACGCGCCCCCTCCCTGCTGCCGCCCGCCGTGACACCTGCCAAGCCGCCTTCCGACGCTTCTGCCCTCGATACGCCCGCGCAGGAGATCGGCCTGGACGATGGCGGCGCCGATCATTCGCCGCCGGGCGTGGTGGTCACCTCGGGGCCGCTGACGCCGCCGCCGGATTCGGAAGGCACGGTGGCCGACGATCGGGCCTTCCACCACTCCGTGGCCGAGGACGTGCAGGGCATGGTGCTGGCCACGCTGACCGCCTCGCTGGGACTGGCGGTGTTCGCCAAGGGCGGGCTGATGATCGGCGGCATGGCGGGCGTGGCCTTCCTGGCGCATTACACCTTCGGTTGGAACTTCGGTCTGATGTTCGTGCTGGTGAACCTGCCGTTCTACTGGCTCTCGGTGCGACGCATGGGCTGGGAGTTCACCCTCAAGACCTTCGTGGCGGTTGGCGCCTGCGGCGTGCTCACCGACCTGCTGCCGCACTGGGCACCGTACGCGCAGATGACGCCGCTGTACTCGGCGCTGGTCGGTGGCGCGCTGGTCGGCATGGGCATCCTGTTCTTCATCCGCCACCACGCCAGCCTGGGCGGCGTGGGCATCCTGGCTGTCTACCTGCAGCGCACGCGCGGCATCAGCGCGGGCAAGGTGCAGATGACCTTCGATGCGGTGCTGATGGGCGTGGCCTGCTTCACGCTGGCGCCGTCGAAGGTGCTGTATTCGGCGCTGGGCGCGGTGGTGCTGAGCCTGGTGCTGATGTTCAACCATCGGCCGCATCGGTATATGGGCGTTTGAGGCAGGCGCCTTGAGCGGACGCGCTGGATGTGCCGCTGAGTAACAGCTTGCCTGAATGCCCAAGTCGTCATTCCCGCGAACGCGGGAATCCAGGGACGTTGCTTTTCGGCTTTGAGTACGTGACTTCGCTGGTCCCCAGGCGTCATACGCTGCCGTTGAGGCGGCTCACCACGTGCCGTGGAATTTGCAGGGATTCATGTCCCTTCCCAGCATACGACGCATTGATGTGTGGGGCCTCGCGTCAGCGACATCGGTCGGCTCTGTGGTTCCCGTCATGTCCCTTCGGCGGTGTTAAAGGGATGGGAGAGCAGCAAAAGCGAAAAGCGCAAAGTCCCTGGATTCCCGCTTTCGCGGGAATGACGGAATGGGGTGAACGAAGAGGTTCAAGTACTCGCGGGAATGGCGGAGTGGCGAGGGCGACGAGGTCCTGCTTTCGTGAGAGCGACGGAGTAGAGCGAACCGCGAGATTCGCGCATTTGCAGGGAGTAGAGCGAACGATGAAGTGCCCGTGTCCGCGGGGAGTGGGGCTAGGGACAAGTGAGGAGGCGCTGGCGCTACTTCTTCGTCTTCGCCGACCTCAGTGGCTTGCTCGCCTGCATCCACGCAGGCTTGTGCCTGGCCGCGGCGGCGAACGCCGGGCAGCCTTCGTGGTGTGCGCCGGGCAGGTAGCCCAGGCTCATCAGGAATTCGCCGGTGATCTCGCCGCCGGTGAAGCGGAAGGTCCGCTTGAACAGCTTCACCCAGTCCGCCTTCTCCAGCGGGTGGTGCGCGTCCAGCCAGGCGGCGAAGCTGCCGTGCGAGGCGCGCAGGGTCTGGATGACCTGGGCGTTGTGGATCGCGGCCAGCACCTTGAGGCGGTTGCGGATGATGCCGGCGTCGGCGAGCAGCCGCGCGATGTCGGCCTCGCCGTAGGCCGCCACCTGGTCCACGTCGAAGCCGCTGTAGGCGGCCCGGAACGCCGCGCGCTTGCGCAGGATGGTCTCCCAGCTCAGGCCGGCCTGGTTGATCTCCAGCAGCAGGCGCTCGAACAGCACCGAGTCCTCGCGCTGCGGAAAGCCGTACTCGGTGTCGTGGTAGTCGCCGTGGATCGGGTGGCCGGGGGCGATGGCGCAGTAGCCGCTCATGGGGGCAGTCCGGGTCGGTGAAGAGAGGGGCGGGCGTCAGCCCGCCTCGCGGACCACGTCGATCAGCGCCGGGCCATAGCGGTCCAGCTTGCTGCCGCCCACGCCGCCCACGCGCGCCAGGGCGCGCAGGTCGGTCGGGCGCTGCTGGGCGATGTTGCGCAGCGTTGCGTCGTGGAAGATGACGTAGGCCGGCACGTTCTGCTCCTTGGCCAGCTGCGCGCGCAGGCGGCGCAGGGCCTGGAACAGCGGCTGGTCGGTCTCGGGGACCTCGGCCGCGGCGGGGCTGGTGCCGCCGCTGCGCTGGCGCAACTTGGGCGAATCCTTGCGCAGCAGCAGGGTCTGCTGGCCTTGCAGGACCGGCTTGGCCGAGGGCGTCAGGCGCAGGCTGCCGTGGCCTTCGGCGTCGACCTCCAGCACGCTGGCGGCCACCAGCTGGCGGAACACGCCACGCCAGGTTGCCGCATCGAGATCGCTGCCGATGCCATAGGTGGTGAGCTGATCGTGGCCGAGCTGGCGGATGCGCTCGGTGTCGGCGCCGCGTAGCACGTCGATCAGATGCGCCGCGCCGAAGCGCTGGCCGGTGCGGTACACGCAGCTCAGCGCCTTGCGCGCGGCCTCGGTGGCGTCCCAGGTCGCGGCCGGGGTCAGGCAGTTGTCGCAGTTGCCGCAGGGTTGCGGATAGGTCTCGCCGAAGCCGGCCAGCAGCACCTGGCGCCGGCACTGCATCGATTCGCAGTAGCCCAGCAGCTGGTCGAGCTTGCGCCGCTCCAGGCGCTTGCGCTCCTCGGAGGCCTCGCCCTGTTCGATCATCTGCTTGAGCAGCACCACATCGCCCAGGCCATAGGCCAGCCACGCCTGGGCGGGCTCGCCGTCGCGGCCGGCGCGGCCGGTTTCCTGGTAGTAGCCCTCCAGCGACTTGGGCAGGTCGGTGTGGGCGACGAAGCGCACGTCCGGCTTGTCGATGCCCATGCCGAAGGCGATGGTCGCGCACATGACGATGCCGTCCTCGCGCAGGAAGCGGCGCTGGTTCTCGGCGCGCAGCCGCGCATCCAGGCCGGCGTGGTAGGGCAGGGCGTCGAAGCCCTTCTCGCGCAGGAACTCGGCGGTCTGCTCGACCTTCTTGCGCGACATGCAGTAGACGATGCCGGCCTGGCCCTTGTGGTCCTCCAGGAAGTCCAGCAGCTGGCGGCGGCCGTTGTCCTTCTGCACCACGGTGTAGCGGATGTTGGGCCGGTCGAAGGAGCTGACGAAGCGGCGCGCGTCCTCCAGCTGCAGGCGCTCGGCGATCTCGGCCTGGGTCGGCGGGTCGGCCGTGGCGGTCAGCGCGATGCGCGGCACCTGCGGCCAGCGCTCGTGCAGCACGGTGAGCTGGCGGTACTCGGGGCGGAAGTCGTGGCCCCACTGCGACACGCAGTGCGCCTCGTCGATGGCGAACAGGCTCACCCGTGCGCGATCGAGCAGCGACAGGAAGCGCGGGGTCAGCAGCCGCTCGGGCGCCACGTACAGCAGATCCAGCTCGCCGGACAGCAGGTCGCGCTCGACCTGCTGGGCGGCCTGGGCCTCGAGCGAGGAGTTGAGGAACTCGGCGCGCACGCCCAGCTGGCGCAGCGCCTCGACCTGATCCTGCATCAGCGCGATCAGCGGCGAGACCACGATCGCCGTGCCCTCGCGCAGCAGCGCCGGCACCTGGTAGCACAGCGACTTACCGCCGCCGGTGGGCATCAGCACCAGGGCGTCGTGGCCGCTGGCCAGGTGCTCGACGATGGCGGCCTGCTCGCCGCGGAAACCAGGGTGTCCGAACACCCGGTGGAGGATTTCTAGCGCACGTTCCTGCATGCGTACAGGATACCGGGCCGCGGTCTCATCCCCCAGATACGCAATGCCCGGCGCAGGGCCGGGCATCGACTACAAATCACGTCGGAAATCTCCGACGCTGCACCCCGCATGCCACCTCCAGCGCCCAGCAAGCCCACTGGTGGAGAGCCCCCTTGAGTCAAGGGGGCGCGCCGAAGGCGCGGGGATCTGGGTGCCAAGGCGCGGGGCCCAGCATCTGCGACGCAGATGCTGGGAGGTCATGCCTGCGCCGCAGGCGGGACCGGACCCTTACTGCAACAGCGACCGCAGCATCCACGCATACTTCTCGTGGGTGTTCAGGCGCTGGGTCATCAGGTCCACGGTCGGGTCGTCGCTGCCGTTCTCGGCGGTCTTCAGCGTCTGGCGCGCGGTGCGGCAGACCGCCTCGTTGCCGACCACCAGCTGGCGCACCATCTCCTTCCAGTCGGCGCTGTCGGACAGGCCGGCCTCCTCGGGGATGGAGCTGAGCGCGACGAACTCGCGGTACGACCCCGGCGCGTTGTAGCCCAGGGCGCGGATGCGCTCGGCGACTTCGTCCAGCGCGCCCCACTGTTCGGTGTACTGGGTCTCGAACATCAGGTGCAGCGAGTTGAACATCGGCCCGGTCACGTTCCAGTGGAAGTTATGGGTCTTCAGGTACAGCGTGTACGCGTCGGCCAGATAGTGCGACAGGGCGGCGGCGATGTCCTTGCGATCGGCCGGACTGATCCCGATATCCACACGCGGGGCGCTCGGCGCGGCGGCGGCCAGCGGCGTGCCCTTCTTCTTGGTGGCGGGCTTGGTCTTGGTCTTGGCCATGTGCAACTCCTCATCAGTGGCGATGCGTCACAATAAACGCCGCAGATGAAGATTGGTAATCAAAAGATTCACGCAGAACGATTCATGGCTTCAATCGCCCCGCTTCCCGCCCAGCCCGACGCCGCGCGGCGCGCCATCGATGGCGCGCTGAGCCGCGACCGTGGCCGCCTGCACGGCCTGTGGTCGCGCTGGAAGGCCGCGCCGGAGGACGCGCAGCTGCGCGCGCGCTTCGGCCAGGCGCTGGCCGAGTCGGTGGCCGCCTGCCAGGCGCGCGCGGCCAACCTGCCGGCGGTGACGCTGGACCAGGCGCTGCCGATCGCGCGCGAGGGCGAGCGGATCGTCGAGCTGATCCGCCAGCACCAGGTCGTGGTGATCGCCGGCGAGACCGGCTCGGGCAAGACCACCCAGCTACCCAAGCTGTGCCTGGCGGCCGGGCGCGGCGCGGCCGGGATGATCGGCTGCACCCAGCCGCGCCGCATCGCCGCGCGCGCGGTGGCCAGGCGCGTGGCCGAGGAGCTGCAGGTGCCCATGGGCGGCGCGGTCGGCTACCAGGTGCGCTTCAACGACAACGTCGGCGACGACACGCGCATCAAGTTCATGACCGACGGCATCCTGCTGGCGGAGATCGCCAGCGACCGCTGGCTGTCGCACTACGACACGATCATCGTCGACGAGGCGCACGAGCGCAGCCTCAACATCGACTTCCTCCTGGGGTATCTGAAGCAGCTGCTGCGCAAGCGCCGCGATCTGAAGGTCATCGTCACCTCCGCCACCATCGACACGGCGCGCTTCGCCGCGCACTTCGACGATGCGCCGGTGGTCAGCGTGGAAGGGCGCACCTTCCCGGTGGAAGTGCGCTATCGGCCCCTGGAGGAGTCGGGAGTGGAGCGTGCGGATTCGGGATTGGATACAGCGGATGCTCGCGAGCGCTCGACATCCCGTGCTTCCGCCAATCCCGATTCCCGAATCCCCAATCCCGACCTCACCGTCAACGAGGCGATCGTCGCGGCGGTCGACGAGATCACCCGCGAAGACGCGCGCGGCGACGTGCTGATCTTCCTGCCTGGCGAGCGCGAGATCCGCGATGCGCACCAGGCGCTGGAACGGCGCAAGTACCGCCACACCGAGGTGCTGCCGCTGTACGCGCGGCTGTCGGCCAAGGACCAGGACGCGGTGTTCAATCCCGGCGCGCAGCGGCGCATCGTGCTGGCCACCAACGTGGCCGAGACCTCGCTGACCGTGCCGCGCATCCGCTACGTGGTCGATCCCGGCCTGGCGCGGGTCAAGCGCTACAGCCCGCGGCAGAAGCTGGACCGCCTGCACATCGAGCCGGTCAGCCAGGCCAGCGCCAACCAGCGCATGGGCCGCTGCGGGCGCGTGGCCGAAGGCATCTGCGTGCGCCTGTACGCGCAGGCCGATTTCGAGGCACGTCCGCGCTATACCGACCCGGAGATCCGGCGTTCCTCGCTGGCCGGCGTGATCCTGCGCATGCTGCAGCTGGGCTTGGGCCGGATCGAGGATTTCCCGTTCCTGGAGGCGCCGGACGAGCGCGCCATCGCCGATGGCTGGCAGCAGCTGGTCGAGCTGGGCGCGGTCACCGAGGCCGACCGCCACGGCCTGCGCAAGCTGACCGAGGTCGGCCGGCGCATGGCGCGCCTGCCGGTGGACGTGAAGCTGGCGCGCATGCTGGTCGCCGCGCAGGCGCACGGCTGCCTGCGGCCGATGCTGGTGATCGCCGCGTTCCTGGGGATCCAGGATCCGCGCGAGCGCCCGCCCGAGGCGCGCGAGGCGGCCGACAACGCGCATGCCAAGTTCGCCGATGCGCGCTCGGAGTTCGTCGGCATCCTGCGGCTGTGGGACAGCTATGCGCAGGCGCACGAGGAGCTGACCCAGTCCAAGCTGCGCGACTGGTGCGGGCGCCACTTCCTGGGCTTCCTGCGCATGCGCGAGTGGCGCGAGCTCCATCGCCAGCTGCGGGTGCTGTGCGAAGAGCTGGGCTGGGCCGAAGAACCGGCCGCCGCCGCGATGGCGCCACTGCTGGCCGGTTCGCCCGCCGCGCCGGTGGGGCAGGACGGCAAGCCCGCTTCGCGGCCCACGCGCGGCGAACTGCATCGCGCCGCGCGCCTGGCGCGCGAAGGCAAGGCCTCGCCGCCGGGCGCAGCGCCGGCCCAGGCCGCGCCTGCGCCTGCGGCGCAGGACGACAGCGCGCCGCGGATCAGCGAGCGCGAGCGCAGCGCGGCCTACCAGTCGCTGCACCGCGCGCTGATCGCCGGCCTGCCGACCCAGGTCGGGCATCGCACCGAGAAGGGCGATTTCCTGGCCCCGCGACAGCGCCGGTTCCATCTGTTCCCCGGCTCGGCCCTGGCCAAGAAGCCGCCGGCCTGGGTGCTCACCGCCACGCTGCTGGACACCCAGCGCGTGTGGGGCCTGACCAACGCGGCGATCGAGCCGGACTGGGTGATCGCAGAGGTGCCGCAGCTGCTGGCGCGCAAGCATTTCGACCCGCACTGGTCTCGCGCGCAGGGGCAGGTGCTGGCCTCCGAGCAGATCAGCCTGTTCGGCCTGGTGCTGGCGCCGAAGAAGCCTGTGCACTACGGCCGCATCGCGCCGCAGGAGGCGCATGAACTGTTCGTGCGCCAGGGCCTGGTGCCGGGCGAGATCAATACGCGCGCCTCGTTCGTCGCCGACAACGGCAAGGTGCTGGCCGCCGCGCACGAGGAAGAGGCCAAGCTGCGCCGGGCCGGCATCGTCGCCGACGAGGACTGGCAGGCGCGCTGGTATCTGGACCGCATCCCGGGCGAACTGCATTCGGCCGCGGGCCTGGACGCCTGGTGGAAGACGCTGCCCGACGACAAGCGCGGCGGCCTGCGCTGGTCGCTGGCCGACCTGCTGCCGGGCGAGGGCAGCGAGGCCGATCGCTATCCGAAGTATTTCGCGCTGGGCGATGCGCGCCTGCCGCTGCACTACATCTTCGAGCCGGGCGCGGAGGACGACGGCGTCACCCTCGAGGTGCCGCTGCACCTGTTGAACGCCCTGGATGCGGCGCGGCTGTCGTGGCTGGCGCCGGGCTTCGTCGCGGAGAAGGCGGCCGCGCTGATCCGCACGCTGCCCAAGGCGCAGCGGCGCAACTTCGTGCCGGCGCCGGACTTCGGCCGTGCGTTCTTCGAGGCGCATCGCAAGCCCTCGGGCGACGATCTGCGCGGCGAGCTGGCGCGCTTCCTGGCCAAGGCCACCGGCGTGGCGGTGAGCGCGCTGGATTTCGACGAGGCCGCGCTGGAGCCGCATCTGCGCATGCACCTGCGGCTGCGCGACGAGCAGGGCAAGGTGCTGGCGTCCTCGCGCGATCTGGAGACGCTGCGCGAGCGCTTCGGCACGCAGGCCGGCCATGCCTTCGCCGCGCGCGCCGGGCGGGCGCTGGCCAGCGAGGGCCTGCACGCCTTCCCGCACGACCCGATCCCGCTGCAGGTGCCCGGCGAAGCCGGCGTGCCGGCGTATCCGGCGCTGGTGGACGAGGGCGACAGCGCCGCGCTGCGCATCTTCGCCGACCGCGTGCAGGCCGCCGCCGCGCATCCGCGCGGCGTGCGGCGCCTGCTGGAGCTGGCGCTGGCCGACAAGGTCAAGCAGGCGCGCAAGCAGCTGCCGGTCTCGCCCAAGACTGGGCTGCTGTATGCGGCGATCGAATCGCAGGAGCGCCTGCGCGGCGATATCGTCGATGCGGCCCTCAATGCGGTGCTGGCCGAGGGCCTGGGCGAGATCCGCGACCCGGGCAGCTTCGCCCAGCGCCGCGATGCGGCCGGCAAGGCGCTGTTCGGCGAGGCGATGGAGCGGCTCAAGCTGGCCGAGGCGATCCTGGCCGGCGTGGCCGAGCTCAAGCCCGAGCTGGAGGCGCCGCTGATGGGCTGGGCGCGCGGCAACCTGGACGATCTGACCGCCCAGCTGGCCGCGCTGGTGCATCCGGGCTTCCTGCGCGACACGCCGGCGCCGGCGCTGGCCCAGTTCCCGCGCTATCTCAAGGCGATGAAGCTGCGCGCCGAGCGGGCCAAGCGCGATCCCACCCGCGACCAGCAGCGCATGCTGGAGCTGGTGCCGTTCATGCAGGCGCTGGAGGATGCCGCTGCGCTGGGCCGCGCCGCCTCGGACGACTGGCAGGCGCTGCGCTGGGATCTGGAGGAACTGCGCGTGTCGCTGTTCGCCCAGGAGCTGGGCGCGCGCAGCGGGGTCAGCCCGAAGAAGCTGGCCCAGCGCGTGGCTGCCCTGCAGGGGCGCTGACTCGCTCCCTCCCTTTCGCGTAGCGAAGGGGAGTGCTGGGGAGGGGTGCTGTTGCTTTGGCTCTTCAGACGCTCCGCGAAAGGCACCCCCTCCCAGCCTCCCCCTGCCTGCTGCGCAGGCAGGGGGAGGGGCAGAGGCGCGGCAGCGCCCAGGGGTCACTCATCTCCGCTGACGCGCTCGCCCATCAGCTCGCGTTGCCGCTTCTCCAGCTCCTCGGCGTAGCGCTTGCGCACGAAGTTTTCGGACAGCACGCCGAGCACCTTGCGCTCGTCGTCGACCACGGCCAGTTCATCGGCCTGGGTGGCGTCGAAGACCTTCATGATCGAGACGATGTCGGTGTCGGCGGTCAGCGCCGTGTCGCGGTGCTGGGCGTATTGCGCCACGGTGGCGTCCTCGCGCACGCGGTCGGCGTAGACCGTCGACAGGGGCACCAGCCCGGCGTAGTGGCCGCGCTCGTCCTCCAGCACCACGCGCTGGGTCGAACCCAGCGGGAAGCGGCGGCGGAACTCGGCCACGCTGGTGTCCTGCAAGGTGTGGTTGGCGTCCTTGCGCATCATCTTGCCGGCCGACAGGTTGCGCACCCAGCCCACGTCGCGCGCGCTGCGGATGCTTTCCCCGCGCAGGTGCAGGCGCCAGGTCGAGAACGAATAGCCGAAGGCCTGGCGCACCACCGTGTTGGCCACCAGCACCGCCACCATCACCGCCGTGGTCAGCACGAAATCGTGGGTGCCCTCCAGGATCAGCATGGCCATGGTCATCGGCGCGCCGACGATGGCCGCGGCCAGGGCCGCCATGCCCACCAGCGCCGCGCCGGTGACGTCCACCACCGAGGCCTGGACCAGCTGGTTCATGCCCACTGCGAAGAACGCGCCGACCAGCGAGCCCATGAACAGCGAGGCGAAGAACAGGCCGCCGCGGAAGCCGAAGCCCAGGCAGATGCCCGAGGCCAGGCACTTGAGCACCAGCAGCGTGGCCAGCAGCTGCAAGGTGTTGTCCCCGCCGATGTCCAGGTGCAGCGCGCCGTGGCCGGAGGACAGCACCTGCGGCGAGACCAGCGCCAGCGGGATCAGCAGCAGGCCGCCGATCACCGGCCGGCCCCAGATCGGCAGCTGGATCTTGCCGACGCCGCGTTCGATCCCGGCCACCAGCCGCATCACCGCGATGCCGATCAGCGCGCAGGTCAGCCCCAGGGCGATGTAGATGGCGTAGTCGCGCGGCTCGAGCTGGTAGGCGGTGGCCGCCGGCAGCGTATAGGCCGACGCGCCCAGCGTGTCGGCCATGAACGCCCCGGCCAGCGCGGCGGCGGCCACCGGCGCCAGCGCCGAGGGCACGTAGGCGCCGATGACGATCTCGAAGGCGTAGAACGCCCCGGCCAGCGGCGCGCCGAAGGCCGCGGCGATCGCCCCGGCCGCGCCGGCGCCGACCAGGGTGCGCATGTCGGTGCGGCGCACGCGCAGGATGCGGCCCAGCTGCGAACCGGCGCCCGAGCCCATCTGGGTGTAGGTGGCCTCCAGCCCGACCGAGGCGCCGAAGCCGTTGGACAGCAGCGTCTGCGCGGCGACGATCAGGTTGTCGCGCATCGACATGCGGCCGCCGTGCAGGGCGTTGGCTTCGACCGAGTCGATCAGCGCGCGCTTGCGCCGCCGCGCGATGAGCGTCACCAGCCCGACCAGCAGGCCGCCCAGCGGCAGCACCAGCAGCTGGCTGAGGCTGACATGGTCGAGCATGCTCAGACGCTGGTCCGGCGCCAGGCCGTACAGCCAGGCCTGCAGGCGATGGGCCATGCCGCTCTGCAGGACGGTCAGCGCCGCGGCGATCAGCCCGACCAGCGCGGCCAGGCCGATGAACCACAGGTCGCTGGCGCGGAACTGGCGGCGCAGCCAGTCCAGCGGACGGTGCGCCTGCACGCCGCACCAGTGCGCCAGCGGCTGCAGCCTATCGGCGAGGCCTTGCATCAGGACGCACGCGAACGGTGGCCCCTGCCCGAGCACGCGCAGGCCGGTGCAGCGCAAGGATGCGCGGTGCGCCGGGGGCGGATCGCACGGTGTGTGCGCGGCATGGGTGTTCTTCAACGAGGGGCAGGCCGTTAGTGTAGTCGTACCCTTCGATCCCCACCGTGTGATGGTGCACGCCTGATGTCCGCTTCACCGACGCTGCCGCTGTCCGCCTCCGACGCCGCCCTGTCCGTGCTGCCCGCCGGCCTGCGCGACCAGGTCGAGCCCGCCCTGGCCCAGCCCGGTGCGCAGGACGGCATGCCCGATCCGTGGCCGGTGCTGGCCAACACCCTGGCCACCCTGGCCGGGCTGTCCGCCGACGCCGAGGTGCTGGGCGCGGCCCTGCTGTTCGGCCTGCCGGGCCTGCAGCCGGCGCTGCTGGGGACGCTGCGCACGCGCCATCCCGGCCTGCCGGCGCTGCTGGATGGCCAGGCCGCCGCCGCGCAGGTCTGGGCGCTGCATGCCGAGCCGGCCTCGGCGCGCAACACCGAAGGCCTGCGCCGGCTGCTGCTGGCCATGGTCCACGACCTGCGCGTGGTGCCGATCCTGCTGGCGCGGCAGCTGGCGCGCATGCGCGCGGCCGCGACGCTGCCGGCCGACCAGCGCCGCGAGCTGGCCCTGCTGACCCGCGACATCCACGCGCCGCTGGCCAACCGGCTCGGCATCTGGCAGCTGAAGTGGGAGCTGGAAGACCTCTCCTTCCGCTACCTGCAGCCGGACACCTACCGCTCCATCGCCGCGCAGCTGGACGACAAGCGCGGCGGGCGCGAGCGCTACATCGAGCAGGTCAAGGCGACCCTGCGTCAGACCCTGGCCGCGCACCACATCGCCGCCGAGGTCAGCGGCCGGCCCAAGCACATCTACAGCATCTGGAAGAAGATGCAGCGCAAGCAGGTGGCGCTGGACGAGCTGTTCGACCTGCGTGCGGTGCGCATCGCGGTGAGCGACGTGGCCCAGTGCTACGCGGCGCTGGGCGTGGTGCACGCGCTGTGGACGCCGATTCCGTCGGAGTTCGACGACTACATCGCCCGGCCCAAGGCCAACGACTACCGCTCGCTGCACACTGCGGTGATCGGCCCGGAAGGGCGCGCGCTGGAGGTGCAGATCCGCACCCACGAGATGCACGCCCAGGCCGAGCTGGGCGTGGCCGCGCACTGGCGCTACAAGGAGGGCGGCGGCGATGCCGCCTTCGACCGCAAGATCGCCTGGATGCGCCGGCTGCTCGAGCACGCCGGCGACAGCGAGGCGGGCGATACGGCCAAGGCGGAGGCCGCGCTGGGCGGGGAGTTCGCCGCCGAGCTGGCCGAGGACCGCATCTACACGCTCACGCCCAAGGGCGAAGTGATCGACCTGCCGCGCGGCGGCACGGTGCTGGATTTCGCCTACCACGTGCACACCATGGTCGGGCACCGCACGCGCGGGGCCAAGGTCAACGGCCGCATCGTGCCGCTGGGCCACGTGCTGCGCAGCGGCGACCGGGTGGAGATCATGACCGCCAAGGCCGGCGAGCCCAAGCGCGACTGGCTGCTGCCGGCCAATGGCTTTCTGGCCAGCGCGCGTTCGCGCGACAAGGTGCGCGCGTATTTCCACAAGCTCGACCGCGCCGGCAACATCGCCGCCGGCAAGGAGCTGCTGGAGCGCGAGCTCAAGCGCCTGCATCTGCACCAGCTGGACCTGGGGCCGGCGCTGCGCAAGTTCCGCGCCGAGACCGCCGAGGAGCTGTACATCCAGGTGGCCCTGGGCGACACCGGCCCCAGCCAGGTCGCCCGCGCGCTGCAGGAAGAGCAGCGCGCGCAGGCCGGCGACGGCCCGCTGCCGCCGCAGAACCCGATCCGCCGCCCCGTGCAGCGCGCCCCCGGCGCGGACAAGTCGCGCTTCACCGTGCAGGGCGTGGGCAACCTGCTGGTGCAGCTGGCCAAGTGCTGCCAACCGGTCGCCGGCGAACCCATCGTCGGCTACCTCACCCGCGGCCGCGGCGTCACCGTGCACCGGCGCGACTGCGCCGCGCTGCGCCGGCTGGCCGCCCAGCATCCGCAGCGCGTGCTGCCGGTGGAGTGGGGCGTGGCCGGCGGCGGCTACGAGGTCGATGCGCTGATCAGCGCCATCGACCGCAAGTGGCTGCTCAAGGACATCACCACGCTGATCGCGCAGGAGGATGCGCACGTGCTGGACATCCACAGCGACAGCGCCGGCGGCGCCGGCAAGATCCGCTTCCGGCTGAGGCTGAAGGTCTCCGACTACGGTCAGCTCTCCACCCTGCTCGGCAAGCTGGACGCGCTGCCCGGCGTGCAGGACGCGCGCCGCGCCGGCTGAGCGCAGCTTTCAAGGCGCGTTCTTCCCACGCAGCAAAGCGCGCCTTCGGTTGTCCGCGCCGCGCAGTGGCCTCCGCCGCAGCTTTTGGCCCCCTCCCTTTCGTGCGCAGCACGAAGGGGAGCTCGAAGTCGCGGCGAGCGACTGAGGGGGAGGGGTGCTGTTGCTTCTGCACTTCAGGCACCACGCGAAAAGCACCCCCTCCCAACCTCCCCCTGCCCGCTGCGCGGACAAGGGGAGGGGCAGATGACCTCTCCGATCGTCGTTCCTGTGGACGTGGGAACCCAACGCCTTCTGCATGCAGGGCGAGAGGCACTGGATCCCCCTTGTTCGCGGGAATGGCGATGGGCTGAAGTGTTTAGCTTCTCCCGCAAATCTGCCGTTCAGCATAGGGAACGGCTTGTCACGTTGGCTGGCGGATACTGCCGCGCGTGATGGAGCCGCACGACCGATTGCCTGACGGCAGGATCGAACCGCGCATCGACTGGCAGGCCGCGCCAGGCGAGCCGGATCGCGTGCGCCCGCTACCGGTGCGGCGCCAAACGCGGCGCTGGCCGTGGATCCTCGGTGCGGCCGTGCTCGCGCTGCTGGTCGCGGCGGTGGCGCTGCGCCAACCGATCGCCGACCGGCTGTGGCAAGGCACGCGCGTGCAGGCCCTGCTCGACCAGGGCGAGGCGGCGCTCAAGCAGGGTCGGCTGAGCGCGCCGGACGGCAGCGGCGCGCGCCAGCGTTTCGAGGCCGCGCTGGCGCTGGACAACGACCGCAGCGAGGCACGCGACGGCCTGGCCCGCGTCGGTCGCGCCGCGATCGGCCAGGCGCGCGCCGCGCTGGCCGCAGGCGATCTGGCCGGCGCGGGCCAGGCACTCGATCTGGCCCGCCAGCTGCAGGTGCCGCGCGCCGACGCCGACGCGATCGCGGCCGAACTGCGCCAGCGCGAGGCCCGCGCCGCCGGCATCGGCACGCTGCTGGCCCAGGCCGTGGCCGCGCGTGCGGCCGGGCGCATCGTCGGCGGCGACGATGCCGCGCTGCCGCTGTTCCAGCGCGTGCTGGCGCTGCAGCCGGACAACACCACCGCGCTGGAGGGCCGCGAGGATCTGCTGTCCGACCAGCTGCAGCAGGCGCGCCGTGAACTGGCGGCCGGGGAACTGGCCCAGGGCGCGCAGCTGATCGAGCAGGTGCGCGGCTTCGACGCCGGTCACTTCGACCTGCCGGCCGCGCGCGCGCAGCTTGCGCGCGCCCTGGACGATCAGCGTCGCCAGGCCGAGGCCGACCTGCGCCGCGGCCGCTTGGACGCGGCGCTGGAGCGCTACCGCGCCGTCCTCGCCGCCGCGCCCAGTGATGCCGCCGCCACGAGCGGCGTGCAGCAGGTCGCCCGGGCCTACGCCGAGGACGCACAGCGCCAGGCAGCCGATTTCGATTTCGAGCAGGCGCGCGCCGCGCTGGCCCAGGCCCGCGCGCTGGCGCCGCAATCGGCGGCCGTGGCCGAGGCCACGCGCGCGATCGAGCGCGCCCAGCGCAGCCAGGCGCGGATGGAGCACGCCGCGCCACCCTCGCCGCAGCGCCAGCGCCGCGTGATCGCCCTGCTGGAAGAGGCCGAGCGCGCCCAGGCCCGCGGCGACTGGGTCGACCCGCCGGGCGAAAGCGCCTACGACAAGCTGCGCGCCGCCCAGGCGCTGGCGCCGGACGACGCAGCCGTGCGCCGCGCCGCGCAACGCCTGCTGCCCAACGTGCAGGGTTGCGTGAGCCGCGCGCTGGCCGCCAACCGCGTGCGCGCCGCGCAGACCTGCCTGGATGCCTGGCAGGCCATGGCGCCGGGCGATGCCAGCCTGGCGGCGGCGCGCCGGCAGCTGGCGATGCGCTGGATCGACATCGGCAGCGAGCGCCTGGGCGCCGGCGAGCTGGGCGTGGCCAGCGAGGCCCTGCAGCGCGCCCGCGGCCTGGACCGCAGCGCGCCGGGGCTGGCCGACTTCGCCGCGCGCATCGCCCACGCCCGCGCCGGAGGCGGCTGAGCATGGCCCGCGCACAGCCGCTGGTCGGCGAACTCATCCCGGCAGGCCAGGCCGGCACGCTCGGCCCGCATGAGCTCGAACAGCTGCGCCAGGCCGTGCGCAGGCTGGAACACCCCAGCTTCGGCGCGCGCGTGGCCAACCTGGTCGGCGCGCCGGTGGAGCGGCTGGTTGGCTTCCTGCCGCGTCGGGCCCATGCGCTGATCGCCGCGGCCACGCGCAAGGCCATCGGCGCGGCCCTGCGCCTGTCGCTGACCACGCTGGACACGCGCGTGCCGGCCGAGGGCGCGCGCAAGTCCTCGGACTGGTGGCATCTGGGGGCGACCTCGGCCACCGGCGCCTTCGGCGGCGCGTTCGGCCTGACCGCGCTGGCGATCGAACTGCCGCTGACCACCACGATCATGCTGCGCTCCATCGCCGATATCGCCCGCAGCGAGGGCGCCGACCTCAACGACCCGGCCGTGCGCCTGGAATGCGTGCGCGTGCTAGCGATGGGCGGCCCGTCCTCGGCCGACGACGCGGCCGAGGTCGGCTATTACGCCGCGCGCGAGGCGATGAGTCGCATGGTCGCCGACGCGGCCACGCACGTGGCCCGCCACGGCCTGCAGAAGGAAGGCGCGCCGGTGCTGGTCGGCCTGGTCAAGGCCATCGCCGAGCGCTATTCGATCCAGGTCAGCGAGAAGGCCGCCGCGCAGTGGATGCCGGTGCTCGGCGCGCTCGGCGGGGCGACGGTCAACGCGGTATTTACCGACCACTTCCAGAGCATGGCCCGCGGCCACTTCGTCGTCCGCCGCCTCGAACGCCTGCACGGCCCGGAGACGGTGCGCGTGGCGTATGAGGCGCTGGCGCGGCTGATGGAGGACTAGGGGAAGAGGAGTGAGCAGAAGCAGGAGCGCCTGCGTTTGCTCTTAGTCGCTCCTCACGCCTCTCCACTCACTCCTGCTCCAAAAACAGCCGTCTCACCGTCGCGCGTGCCGCGTCGAGGGAGAAGTGCCGGCGCACATTGTCCAGGCCGTTGTCCGAGAGCTGGCGCCATAGCGCGGCATCGCCGTCCAGGCGCAGCACGGCGTCGGCGAAGGCCTCGGGCGTGTCGGCCACCAGCACATCCAGCCCGTCGCGCAGGTGCATGCCTTCCACCGCGATCGAGGTCGCCACCACCGGCAGACCGTGGGCCATGGCCTGATTGACCTTGCCCTTGACCCCGGCACCGAAGCGCAGCGGCGCCAGCGCGATGCGGCTGGCGTCCAGCAGCGGCTGCAGGTCGGGCACGTGGCCGTGGACGATGAGATGGGCGCCGGCCAGGCGCCGCACTTGCGGCGGCGGGTCCATGCCCACCACGTGCAGGCGCAGGCGTGGGGCGCGCGCCAGGATCAGCGGCAGCACCTGCTCGCCGAACCACACCACCGCATCGACATTGGGCGGGTGGTGGAAGCCGCCGACGAACAGCAGATCGGCGCGGTCCTCGAACGCACCGCCGGGCGTGGCCGGGCGATGCAGGTTGGACAGGATCTCCACGCGCACCTGCGGCGCCACGCGCGCCAGTTCCTCGGCTTCGACCGGGCTGACCACCACGGTGGTGTCGGCCGCGGCCATCACCGCCAGTTCGCGCGCCTGGGTGGCCTGCGCCTGGCGCAGCATGGCCGCATCGCCGCCGGTCTGCGCGCCGCGCTGCTCGCGCAGGTAGTGCAGGTCCACGGTGTCGAACACCACCTTGGCCTGCGGCGCATGCGTGCGCAGCAGCGGCACCACCGCGTCGGCCACGTAGTGGCGGCAGACCATGGCCGTGGCGAAGCGCGCGCCGTGCTGGCGCAGGAAGCGCGGCAGGGCGGTGGCGAACGGCGCGTACCAGACCTCCACGCCCATGGCCTGCAGCGCCTCGGTATAACCCGGCACATGGGCCAGGTCGGTGGCGACGAACACCACGTGCGCGCCTTCTTCCTGCAGCAGCGCGATCAGGTTGACCAGGCGCAGCGAGGCCGAGTCGCGGTCCGGCCGCGGCGTCATCGAATCGATCAGCAGCACCTGGCGCTGGTGCGCGTGCAGGCTGGCGGGCGAGGGTTCGCTGCGCTGGCTGGGGTGTGCGCTCAGCGCGGTCTGCCACTTGTCGGCGAACACCCGGGCGTTGCGCACCTGGTAGGCCTTGATGCCGCTGCCGGTGTCGTTGCCGGCCGTGGCGCCTTCGCGGTGCACGACCACCGAGGCCGGCTGGTACAGCACGCGTCGGCCGGCCGCGCGCACGGCGAAGGCCAGGTCGGTGTCCTCGTAATAGGCCGGCGCGTAGCGGGTGTCGAAGCCGCCGACCTGTTCGAACAGCGCGCGCGGGATCGCCACCGCGGCGCCGGACAGGTAATCGGCCGCGCGAACATAGTCATAGCGCGGGTCGTCGGGCGAGTCGAAGCGGCCGTAGTTCCAGGCCGAGCCATCGGCGAAGACCACACCGCCGGCCTCCTGCAGGCGGCCGTCCGGGTAGACCAGCTTCGCCCCCGCCAGGCCGGTGCCCGGATGGGTGTCGAAGGTGCCCAGCAGCGCCTCCAGCCAGCCGGGCTGGGGCAGGGTGTCGTTGTTGAGGAAGACCAGGTAGCGCCCGCGCGCCAGCGCCGCGCCGTCGTTGCAGGCGGCGATGAAACCGCCGTTGCGCGGCCGCAGGTGGTAACGCAGGCCCTGCACCTGCGGCAGGCAGGCGGCGGTGTCGTCGGGCGAGCCGTCGTCGACCACGATGATCTCCACCGGCAGCGCCGGCGGCCGGGCAGCCAGCGCGCGCAGGCAGTCCAGGGTCATCTGCAGCTGGCCGTAGACCGGGATGATCAGGCTGGCCAGTGGCGCCGCGGAGGCCGGCACGGCGAAGGGCGAGAACGGCTGCGAGGCCGGCAGCCACAGCGGCCGGGCCGGGGCGGGGCGGTTCAGGGCGCCGGCCAGGCGCTGCCAGGCGCGGCGGGCGGTCGGGGCCAGGCCGCGGCTGCGCGCGCTGGCGATGACGCGCCGCAGGGTGGAGGCCGCGCGCGTCCAGGCAAAGCGCGCCTCATCCCACAACATCCTCATCAGAACTCAACTCCGGCTGATCGGGCGGAAGGCCGCGCGGCCGGCCGCGTGCGGGGCTGCGCTAGACTCTCCTGTCCTTTTCATTGTCGCACCACCTGTGGCCCGCAACGATTACGACGCCGACGAGGCGTACGACGACGAGCACGACGAGGCCACGACGGCCCCCCCGGCCTGGCGCAACCGCCTGATCACCGCCGTTCTGGCGCTGCTGGGGCTGGGGCTGGGCTTCATGATTCCGTACGTGGCCTACCTAAACCACCAGGTCAGCCAGCGCTTCGGCGCGCTGCAGTGGCAGATCCCCACCCGCGTCTACGCCCGCCCGCTGCCGCTGGCCGAGGGCGAGGCGCTGGACGCGGCCACGCTCAAGACCGAGCTGGACGCGGCCTCCTACCAGGACGACGGCAAGGGCCAGCTGCCCGGCACCTATGCGCGCGACGGCAACCGCTTCACCATCGCCAGCCGCGGCTTCACCGACGTGGACTACATCATCCCGGCCACGCGCATCCAGGTGACGCTGTCGGCGGGCGAGGTGCAGGGCCTGCGCGACCTGGCCCGCGGCCGCAACATCCGCTCGGCGCGGCTGGACCCGGCGCGCATCGCCACCCTCTACGGCCAGCAGCAGGAAGAGCGCCGGCTGGTGCGGCTGGAGGACGTGCCCGAACTGCTGGTCACCGGCCTGCAGGCGGTCGAGGACCGCGACTTCGCCACCCACCACGGCATCGACCTGTCCGGCATCGCGCGCGCGGGCTGGGAGTTCGTCAGCAGCGGCGGCCAAGTGCGCCAGGGCGCCAGCACGCTGACCCAGCAGCTGGCACGCAGCGGCCTGCTCGGCATCGGTCGCGAGCAGACCGTGGGCCGCAAGTTCAACGAGATCCTGTACGCGCTGATCCTGGAGGCGCGCTACGACAAGCGCACCATCCTGGAGGCCTACTTCAACCAGGTGTACTGGGGCCAGCGCGGCAGCCAGGCGATCCACGGCGTGTCGGCGGCCTCGGAGTTCTGGTTCGGCCGCGACCTGGACAGCCTGTCCACCGAGCAGATGGCGCTGCTGATCGGCATCGTCAAAGGCCCCTCCTACTACGATCCGCGTCGCCATCCCGAGCGCGCCCGCGAGCGCCGCGACCTGGCCCTGCGCCGCATGCTGGCGACCAGGCTGATCGACCAGAAGGAATTCGACCGCGCGGTGAAGGCCCCGCTGGGCGTGACCACCGACCCGGGCATCACCGCGGCCAACCGCTTCCCGGCCTATGTGGACCTGGTGCGCCGCCAGCTGGCCCACGACTATCCGTCCGACGCGCTGCAAGGCGCCGGCCTGACCGTGATGACCGGCATGTCGCCCTCGGCCCAGGCCTACGCCGAAGGCGCGGTCAAGCGCACCATCGACCAGCTGCAGAAGGGCAAGCGCCCGCCGCTGCAGGCCGGCCTGGTGCTGACCGACACCCACAACGGCGACGTGCTGGCGGTGATCGGTAACCGCGACGTGGCCGTGCCGGGCTTCAACCGCGCGGTCGAGGCCCAGCGTCAGGTCGGCTCGATCATCAAGCCCTTCGTCTACCTGCTGGCGCTGTCGCAGCCGGACACCTGGTCGCTGGCCAGCTGGGTGGACGATGAGCCGATCACCGTGCCGCTGGGCCGTGGCCGGAGCTGGAGCCCGTCCAACTCCGACAATCGCAGCCACGGCCGGGGGCGGCTGATCGATGCGCTGGCCCATTCCTACAATCAGGCGACCGTGCGCGTGGGCCTGAAGGTCGACCCGCAGCGCGTGGCCGACCTGCTCAAGGTGCTGGCCGGCGTCGAGGCCGAGCCCAACCCCTCGCTGATCCTGGGCGCGACCGACCAGAGCCCGTATGCGATGGCGCAGGCCTATCAGTTCCTGGCCTCCGGCGGACAGATCCAGCCGCTGCACGCCGTGCGCGGCGTGATCGACGCCCAGGGCCGGGTGCTCAACCGCTACGACAAGACCCCGGCCAAGGCGCAGGAGGGCGATTCGATCGCCGCCCACCTGGTCACCGTGGCGCTGCAGGCGGTGGTCACCGACGGCACCGGCCGCCAGCTGCTCAGCGACGGCCTGGGCCGGCTGTCGCCGGCCGGCAAGACCGGCACCAGCAACGACGGCCGCGACAGCTGGTTCGCCGGATACACCGGCGATCACCTGGCCGTGGTGTGGATGGGCAACGACCAGAACCTGGAGACCGGCCTGTATGGCGCCACTGGCGCGATGAAGGTCTGGTCGGGCATCTTCTCGCGCCTGCCCAGCGCCCCGCTGCAGGTCTCCAGCCAGGGCCTGGACTGGCAGTGGGTGGCCGATTCGGCCGCCACCGACGCCAGCTGCCCGGGCGCGCGCCGCTTCCCGTTCGTGGCCGGCCACGCGCCGCCGTACCAGGCCTGCCAGCAGTTCTCCACGCCGGAGGAACAGTCCGGCGGCTGGCGGCGCTGGTTCGGCCTGCCGCCCAAGGACGAGCCGGAGACCCCGGCCCGCGAACTGCCGACACCGACCCCGCCGCCGCCGTCCACGAGCCCGCTATGACCCGTCCCTGCCGTCTTGCCTTGGCCTGCGCGCTGCTGCTGCCGCTGGCCGCCTGCGTGACCGAACCGCCGCCGCCGCCGGCCGCCCCGGCGCCGCCGCGCCTGACCCCGACCCAGGCGCTGAACGCCGTGCTGGCCGTGGCCAAGACCGACGACCGCGAGCTGGACGTGCAGCCGATCCGCGACCCGCAGGTCGAGGACCTGCGCGAGGCCTCGGTCGCCGCCCAGCGCCGCCGCGACTGGCAGGCCTCGGCCGAGGCGCTCAACCAGGCCCTGCTGATCAGCCCGGACGACCCGGCCGTGCTGCAGGAGCGGGCCGAGGTCGCCCTGGCACTGGGCGACTGGGAGCGCGCCGAGACCCTGGCGCGCAAGGCCTTGTCGCTGGGCTCGAAGACCGGCCCGCTGTGCCGGCGCCACTGGTCGACCATCGAGCAGTCGCAGATCGCCCGCGGCGAGACGCAGAACGCCGCCTCGGCGCACGCCCAGATCGCGGCCTGCACCGTGGCCGGCTTCGACCGGATGTGAGCGGCGCCGGTCGCCGCCGCGCGGCGCGCTGATGGCGCAGCTGTCGCAGGCCAGCTGCGAGGCGCTGGGCGAGGGCGGCGCCCTGGCCCAGCGCCTCGAGAACTTCGTCCCGCGCCAGGCGCAGCTGGCCCTCACCGGCGCCATCGCCGATGCGCTGGATGCGCGCGAGACCCTGCTGGCCGAGGCCGGCACCGGCACCGGCAAGACCTACGCCTACCTGGTGCCGGTGCTGCTGTCCGGGCTGAAGGCGATCCTGTCCACCGGCACCCGCGCGCTGCAGGACCAGCTGTTCCACCGCGACCTGCCGCGCGTGCGCGCCGCGCTGGGCGTGGGCCACAGCGCGGCGCTGCTCAAGGGGCGCGCCAACTATCTGTGCCGCTACCGGCTGGCGCAGGCGCGCGGCGAGCCGCGCTTCGTCTCGCGCGAACAGGCCGACCAGTTCCAGCGCATCGTGGTGTGGAGCGGGCGCACCCGCTACGGCGACATGGCCGAGCTCGAATCGCTGCCAGAGGATTCGCCGCTGCTGCCCATGGTCACCTCGACCGTGGACAACTGCCTGGGCACCGAGTGCCCGTTCTGGGACGACTGCTTCGTGGTCCAGGCGCGCCAGCGCGCGCAGGCCGCCGACGTGGTAGTGGTCAACCATCACCTGCTGCTGGCCGACCTGGCGCTCAAGCAGGAGGGTTTCGGCGAGATCCTGCCGGGCGCGCAGGTCTTCGTGATCGACGAGGCGCATCAGCTGCCGGAGCTGGCGGCGAACTTCTTCGGCGAAGGCTTCGGCCTGCGCCCGCTGCAGGAACTGCTGCGCGATGTGCTGGTCGAGGCGCGCCAGGCGCCCGGCGCGCTGGCGCCGCTGCAGCCGCCGGTGGCCGCAGCGGAGCAGACCCTGCGCGAGCTGCGTGCGGCGATGGAATTCCTGCCGCCGCGCGGCACGCGCGAGCGTGCGCTCGGCAGCGCGCCGGTGCGCGAGGGCTTCGACGCCCTGGTCGTGGCGCTGGAGGACCTGGCCCGCGCGCTGGCGCCGCTGGCCGACACCACGCCCGGCCTGGACGCCTGCAACGCGCGCTGCCGCGATATCGAGGGGCGGCTGTTGCGCTGGCTCGGCGATCCCTCAGCGAACGGGCCGCAAGCCCTGCTGCGCCATGCCGATGTGCCCCCGGCGGACCTCGACGACCTGCCGCTGGCGCCGGACGACGCGCCGCACGACGCCTCGACCGATGTGTTCTGGTACGAACTGACCCCGCGCGGCTTCCGCTGCCAGCGCACGCCGCTCGATGTGTCAGGGCCCCTGCGCCAGCACCGGCAGGCCTCGCATGCGGCGTGGGTGTTCACCTCGGCCACGCTGACGGTGGGCGGTGGCTTCGACCACATCGCCCAGCGCCTGGGCCTGGACGATCCGCACACGCTGCTGCAGCCCAGCCCGTTCGACTGGCCGCGCCAGGCGCTGTGCTACCAGCCGCCAGGGCTGCCCGATCCCAACGCGCGCGGCTATGGCACGGCGCTGGTCGCCGCGCTGCTGCCGGTGCTGCATGCCTCGGACGGGCGCGCCTTCCTGTTGTTCGCCTCGCACCGCGCGCTGCGCGAGGCCGCCGAGGCGCTGCGCGACGCGCCCTGGCCGCTGTTCGTGCAGGGCCAGGCGCCGCGCGCCACGCTGCTGCAGCGCTTCCGCGAATCGGGCAATGGCGTGCTGCTGGGCTCGGCCAGCTTCCGCGAGGGCGTGGATGTGGTCGGCGAGGCCTTGAGCGTGGTCGCCATCGACAAGCTGCCCTTCGCCGCGCCGGACGATCCGGTGTTCGAGGCGCGGCTGGAGGCGATCCGCAACGCCGGCGGCAACCCCTTCCGCGACGAACAGCTGCCGCAGGCGGTGATCGCGCTCAAGCAGGGCGTGGGCCGGCTGATCCGCAGCGAGACCGACCGCGGCGTGCTGGTGCTGTGCGACCCGCGCCTGTCCGGCAAGGCCTATGGCCGGGTGTTCATGCAGTCGCTGCCGCCGTTCGCGCGGACCCGCGAAGTGGCCGATGTGGCGGCGTTCTTCGGCAAGTGAGCGAAGCGCTGGTTGGGGAGCCGGTGCGGAATTTGAGGGAGGAGGCTCGGGAAAGCCCATCGCCGGCATGCCGGCTCCCACCGAGCAAAGGCACGGCAGTGGATTGATCAAGCCGCCGCCTCCTTGTAGAGCGGAGCTTGCTCCGCTGCGTTTCGATCGGGTCTTCGGGAAAGCCCCAGCGGAGCAAGCTCCGCTCTACACAGCGGGGATCCGCCTGGGCGACGATGAGGCTTGACCGACGAGGTCCGACTTCACCGACGGTCGCACCCAGCGCGTCGTTCGCACAGGCCGACCGGGCGCTTCTGAAATAATGCGCGGGTCCGTCCCGCATCGCATCAGGTGACCCATGCCCGCAACGCTTCGCATCGCCATGGCCCAGTTCGACTATCCGGTCGGCGACGTGGCGGGCAATACCCGGCGCATCATCGAGCAGATCGCCATCGCCCGCGACGAATACGGCGCCGACGTGGTGCTGTTCCCCGAGCTGGCGCTGAGCGGCTATCCGCCGGAGGACCTGTTGATGCGGCCCTCGTTCCTGGCCGACTGCCACCGCGCGCTGGCGCAGGTCGCGCAGGCCGCGACCGGCATCGTCGCGGTGGTGGGCTGGCCCGAGAGCGCCGGCAGCGTGCTCTACAACGCCGCCAGCGTGCTGCGCGACGGCCGCATCGAGGCGACGTATCGCAAGCGCGAGCTGCCCAACTACAACGTCTTCGACGAGCGCCGCTACTTCCACGTCGATCCCGACGGCGGCAGCTGCGTGTTCGAGGTCAAGGGCGTGCCGGTGGGCGTGGTGATCTGCGAGGACCTGTGGTTCGCCGAACCGCTGGCCGACACCGCGCGCGCCGGCGCGCAGCTGGTGCTGGTGCCCAACGCCTCGCCGTTCGAGCACGGCAAGCACGCCCAGCGCGATGCGCTGCTGGCCCAGCGCGTGGCCGAGACCGGCGTGGCGCTGGCCTATCTCAACGTGGTCGGCGGCCAGGACGCGCTGGTGTTCGACGGCGCCTCGGTGGTGGCCAGCGGCAACGGCGAGATCTCGCCGGCGGCGGTGGCCTTCGCCGAGCAGTGGCTGGTGGCCGATTACGACGCCGCCTCTCGCGTGTTCTCGCCGGTGCTGTGGCGCGACGAGGGCGACGAGAGCCGCGATGGGCTGGCCTGGCGCGCGGTGGTGCGCGGCATCGCCGACTACTGCGGCAAGAACGGCTTCAGCAAGGTCTGGGTGGGGCTGTCCGGCGGCATCGACTCGGCGATGGTGCTGGCGCTGGCGGTCGATGCGCTGGGCGCCGGCAACGTCACCGCCGTGCGCATGCCCTCGCGCTACACCGCCGGGCTGTCCAACTCGCTGGCCGAGGAACAGTGCCGCGCGCTGGGCGTGCGCATGGAGACCGTGGCGATCGAGGCGCCGTTCAAGGGCTACCTGGAGGCGCTGGGTCCGTTGTTCGAAGGCCACCCGGTCGATACCACCGAGGAGAACCTGCAGTCGCGCGCGCGCGGGGCGATCATGATGGCCCTGTCCAACAAGTTCGGCGGGCTGCTGCTGACCACCGGCAACAAGAGCGAGTACGCGGTCGGCTACGCCACCATCTACGGCGACATGTGCGGCGGCTATGCGCCGATCAAGGACCTGTACAAGACCGAGGTGTTCGCGCTGTCGCGCTGGCGCAACACCGTAGGCGGCGCGCCGGTGATCCCGCCGGCGGTGATCGACCGCCCGCCCTCGGCCGAGCTGCGCGAGAACCAGCTCGACCAGGACTCGCTGCCGCCCTACGACGTGCTCGACGCGATCCTGCTGCGCTATGTCGATCTGGAGCAGTCGCGCGAGGAGATCATCGCCGCCGGCTTCGACGCCGACACCGTCCACCGCATGCTGCGTCTGGTGCGGGTCAACGAATGGAAGCGCCAGCAGGCCGCCCCTGGCCCGAAGGTCTCCCTGCGCGCCTTCGGCCGCGAGCGCCGCTACCCGATCAGCAACCGCTACCCGGCCTGAGCCGGCGCCGGAATCGGCACGGCGCGGCCGCTCACCCGGATCGGACCCGCCGCCGGGATGTGCACCCGTAGCTGGCTCGGCCGGCCCATGTCCTCGCCCTGCACGATGTGGAGGTCGGTCGGCGCCTGGACCGCGCCGAGCGCGCGCAGATAGGCGCCGAAGGCCGCCGCGGCCGCGCCGGTGGCCGGATCCTCGACCACGCCGCCGGCGGGGAAGGGATTGCGTGCGGCGAATGCGTGCTCCGAGACGCGCCAGACCAGCGCCACCGTGGCCAGCTCGTGCGCCTGCGTCAGCGCCTTGAGCCCGGCGAAGTCGTAGTCCAGCCGCGCCAGCCGCTGGCGCGTGGCGGCGGCCAGGATCAGGTGGCGCGCGCCGGCGTAGGCGATGGCCGGCGGCAGCGCCGGGTCCAACTCGTCGGCGCTCCAGCGCAGCCGGGTCAGGGCCTGGTCGAGCAGGCCCGGCGGCAGCGCGGGCAGCACGTGCGGGGCGACGCTGGTCAGGGTCGCCCCGATGCCGGCATCCTCGCGTGCGGTGACCACCTCGACCAGGCCGGCGCGGGTGCGGAAGCGCAGCGTGCCCGGGCCATCGCGCTGCGCCAGCGCGACCGCGCCGGCGATGGTGGCGTGGCCGCAGAACGGCACTTCGTCCAGCGGACTGAAGTAGCGCACGTCGAACGCGCCCGCCTCGCCCGGCTGGACGAAGATCGATTCGGAATAGCCCAGCCGCGTGGCCAGCGCCTGCATGTCCGCCGTCGCCATGCCCGAGGCATCGAGCACGACACCGGTAGGATTGCCGCCCTCGGGCCGATCGGTGAACGCGCTGTAGTGCAGGACATGAGGTGAGGACACGCACGGACCTTGGGAGCGGGAGAGTCGCCTCAGCTTAGGGCGTGGCGCGCACGCGGCCCAGCGCCGCGGCGCGATGCTGGATTCCACACGCGGCCGTGGCTTCGGCTGCGAGCGCGCATCGTCGCTCCGCCAGAAACCTCCGATCGTCGTTCCCGCGAAGGCGGGAACCCCGTGGCTTTAGCGCAGGGAACCAGTGTGCCGGGTCTGGCACCTTCGCCACTCGCCCCTGGCGCGCCCTATTGCCTCTTCCCCGCGCGAAGCTCCTGAAGCTGCGCGGTCATCTGCGCCTGCCGCGGATCGGTTCCCTGCGGCAGGGAAAAGAAGCGCTGCGCCGCCGCTTCGGCACCGGGATCATGCTGCTGGGTCAGGACCCAGGCCCGCATGAAGTTCGCCATCGGGTCGTCCGGAAGAGCCGCGACCAGCGCCTGCGTACAGGCCAGCGCGCCGGAGGGATCGTGTTCCCGACGCACGACGATGTCGCAGAGGCAGGTCTGTGCCCACTGCCGGTAGCGCGGCTCCTGCAACAGCACCGTGTAGGCCTGCTTCGCGGTGGCGTAGTCGCCGAGCTTTTCCGCGGAGACAGCCAGCTTGGTGTAGGTGCCCGGACTTGCCAGTCCGCGGTCGACGGTGTCCTGCAGGATGCGGACCGCCTGCGCGTGGTCGCCGTGCTTCTGGTACATCTCGGCGAGTTCATTGAGCACAGCGACATTGCGCGGCTCGAACCGGATCGCCTGGGTCATGTAGACCATGGCGTCATCAAACTGCCCGACTTCCTGCAGGCCGCGTGCGGCACCGGCCAGCGCTGCGCCGTGCGGGGCATCGGTGGCGACCGCGATCATCAGCGGCAGGGCCGCTGCGGGCTGCTTGTCGCGCTGTAACGCCATGCCTCGCTCCAAGAGCGTGGTATGACGCATGTAGGCCAATGCCGGATTCTGTTGCGCCGGGGCTTCGATGAAGGCATCGAAGGACGCCAGTGCCTGCCAGCTCCCGCCCCAGCGCGGCATGGCCGCCACACGCACGGAGCTCAGATAACCCGGCAGGTAGGGCTCGGCCTGCGCGCAGCGTTCGACGGTGTCCTGCCCGAGCGGTGGGCCGCTGCCCATCCGCACGATATCCAGCAGGGCCGCGCAGGCATAGCCCTGGTGGGGATCGATCGCCACGGCCTCCTGCAGCACCGGACGGGCCCGGTCCAGCCAGCGTTGCATGGCATCGAGCTGCTGCCGCGAGGTCTCGGAGATGAAGCCACCGCCCCGCTGCCTCCAGGCGTTGTTCAGATAGGCCAGGCCTACCGCCGTCATCGCGTAGACGCTTCGTGGCGACTGCGAAAGCCAGGCCTCCGCGGTCTTGCTGACCTCGGGCAGGTCTCTTGAATCGTTCCCGAAGGCCTCGAAGGCGCGCTCCCACTCCGGATGCTGGCGAGGCGCCCGTACATAGGCGGCCTGTGCGCTGCTGAACGCCTGGTCGAGCTGTTTCCCGCCGTCCGGCCCGCTCAACAGCGCCTCGATGCGGGCAATGGGCCAGGGTCCCTCCAGAAGCGCGTCGCAGCGGGCGCGGGCGGCCCCGGATGGCCAGTGGTTGCCGGGCAGGTCAGGCGCGGCGATGCAGCGCGCGTGCGCATCCGGAATCGCGGCGACCTCGGTGATCTTTGCCAGATAGGCCGCCGCTTCATCCCTGGACCAGGGGGGAACCGACGCGGCGTTGGCTGTCTGAAGAGCGGGTGGGGTGGATGCGGCCTGGCAACCGCCCAACCCGGCGAACGCGGCCCACGACACTGCGGCCCACAGCAAAGACGGCAGCCGGCTTGCTTCCATGCGTCATCCCCGTTGAAAACGAAAAAGGAGCCTTGCGGCTCCTTTTTCGCTTTTCCTCGCAGGAAAGTCAGTGCGCGTCTTCGCGCTCGTTGTCCAGCGCCGACTTCTCGCCGGCGAAGGGGTTGAGCTTGCGCATGGTCGACGGGAAGTCCGGCCACTTGCCGGCCAGCCAGGGGTGCTGCGGGTCGTTCATCTGCAGCACGCGGCGGGCGTCGTCGGCCAGCTGCTTGTTGCCCAGACGGGTGTAGGCCTCGCCCAGCAGGGCGACGGCGTCGTACTGGTACTCGCTCTGCGGCAGGGTCTCCAGGATGTACTTGGCGCGGCCCACGGCGGCGGTGTAGGCGCCGCGGTGCAGGTAGTACAGCGCGGTGTCCATCTCGTGGCGGGCGAAGGTATTGCGCAGCTGGACCATGCGTAGGCGCGCGTCGGCGGCGTAGCGGCTGTTGGGGTAGCGCTCGGAGACGGTGTTGAAGTCGCTATAGCCCTGCAACGGGGTGGACAGGTCGCGGCGGCTGGAGTCCAGGCTCCAGACCTTCTGCAGGAACACCGTGTCGCGGTTGGAGTTGGCCAGGCCGCGCAGGTAGTACATGTAGGGCACGTTGCGCTGGGTCGGGTAGGTGCGCAGGAAACGGTCGATGCTCGACACGGCCTCCTCCAGCTTGCCCGACTTGTACTGCGCGTAGGCCAGTTCCATCTGCGCCTGCTCGGTGTACGGGCCGTACGGGTACTGGGCGATCAGCGACTGGAACTGCTTCTCCGCACCGGACCAGTTGCCGCGGGTCATGTCGGTGTGGGCTTCGGTGTAGATGGCCTCGACCGGGCGCGAGTCGACCGCCTTGTCCTTCTTGTTGCGGCCGCAGCCTGTGGCCGTGAGGGCCACCACCAGGAGCAGGAGCAGGACGCGGACGGTGGCGCGGGCGGACGGGGCTGCGAAACGCTGGGACATGGGCTGGCGGACGGGCCGCATCGGGGAAACGAGGGGGCGATGATAGCCTAGGCGGCTGCCGGGCCATGAATTCCGGCCAACTTCTTCACTGGAACCGCTTGACCGGATGACTGCCGTAGCCGACGACGACGCCCCCCTGGACGCCCCCGCCACACAGGGCCCGCGCAGCGCCCAGGTGCCCACGCACGCGGCCGGGCGCCGGTTCGACGCGGTGCTGACCGAGCTGTTCCCCGAGTTTTCCCGCTCGCGCCTGTCCGAATGGATCAAGTCCGGCGACGCGCGCCTGGATGGGGAGGTGGTGCGCCCGCGCGACCCGGTCACCCCCGGCCAGGTCGCCACGCTGGACGCCGTGCTGGACACCCAGACCCACGCCCAGCCCGAGGACATCCCCCTGCAGGTGCTGTACGAGGACAGCGAGGTCCTGGTGCTGGACAAGCCGGCCGGGCTGGTGGTCCACCCCGGCGCCGGCAACCCGACCGGCACCCTGGTCAACGCCCTGCTGTTCCGCGACCCGGCGCTGTCCGCGCTGCCGCGCGCCGGCATCGTCCATCGCCTGGACAAGGACACCTCCGGGGTCATGGTCGTGGCCAAGACCCTGCCGGCGCACACCTCGCTGGTGGCGCAGCTCTCCGCGCGGCAGGTGCATCGGCAGTACGTGGCGGTGGTGGTCGGCGCGATGGTGTCCGGCGCGACCGTCGATGCGCCGATCGACCGCCATCCGCGCGACCGGCTGAAGATGGCCGTGCGCGAGGACGGGCGCGATGCGGTCACCCACGTGCGCCTGCGCGAGCGCTTCCGCGGCCATACCGCGGTCGAGTGCCGGCTGGAGACCGGCCGCACCCACCAGATCCGTGTGCACATGGCGCATCTGCGCTTTCCCATCGTCGGCGATCCGCTCTACGGCGGCCCGCTGCGCCTGCCGCGCGGGGCGAGCGAGGAACTCAATGCCCAGCTGCGCGGCTTCCGCCGCCAGGCCCTGCACGCCGAGACGCTGGAGTTCAGCCACCCGACCACCGGCGAGCCGGTGCGCACCAGCGCGCCGGTCCCGGCCGACATGCTGGCGCTGATGGCGGCGCTGCGCGACGACGCGGCGATCCACAAGGCCAAGTGAGCCCGCGACGATGAGCGCGCTGCTGCCCGCCGACTGGCCCGCGCCGCCCGGCGTGCGCGCGCTGGTGACGCTGCGCTTCGGCGCCGGCGGCTCGGCTGCGCCATTCGACACCTTCAACCTGGGCAACCGCAGCGCCGCCGCGGGCGACGACCCCGCGCGGGTGGAGGCCAACCGCGCCGAGCTGGTCACCCTGGCCGGCCTGCCGTCGCTGCCGCAGTGGCTGCGTCAGGTGCACGGGACCGGCGTGGTGCGCTTCGAGACACCGCTCGGCGCGCCGCGCGCGCAGGACGATGAACCGGAAGCCGACGCCGCCGTCACCGACACCCCCGGCGTGGTGCTGGCCATCCTCACCGCCGACTGCCTGCCGGTGGTGTTCGCCGCCGCCGACGGCAGCGAAGTGGCCGCTGCCCACGCCGGCTGGCGGGGGCTGGCCGATGGGGTGCTGGAGCGCACCGTCGCCGCGATGCGCACGCCGGCCGCGCACGTGCGCGCCTGGCTGGGACCGGCGGCGGGGCCGGACGCCTATGAAATCGGCCAGGACGTGTTCGACGCGTTCACCGCGAGCGACCCTGGCGCCGCCGCGGCCTTCGTCGCGACCCGCCCCGGCCACTGGCGCGTGGACCTGTACGCGCTGGCGCGCCGGCGCCTGGCCGCGGTCGGCGTGACCGACGTGCACGGCGGCACGCTGTGCACCATCGGCGACCCGCAGCGCTTCTTCTCGCATCGCCGCGACCGCCGCAGCGGTCGCATGGCCACCCTGGTGTGGCGGGCGCCGACATGAGCGCGGCTGTGCCCCCCGGCGGCGATCCCGCCGCCGAGACGCGGGGCGCGGCGATCATCGTGTTCGACGGCGCATGCGCCATGTGCAACGGCTGGGTGCGCTTCCTGCTGCGTCACGATCGCGCCGCGCGCTATCGCTTCGCCGCCATGCAGGGCCGCACCGGCGCGGCCCTGCTGGCCGAGCACGGCCTGGACCCGCACGACCCGTCCTCGTTCCTGCTGGTCGACCGCGACGGCGCCCACGTCGAGACCGACGCCATCGCGCGCGTGCTCGGTGGCCTCGGCGGCGGCTGGCCGGTGCTGGCTACGGCCGCGCGCGCCGTGCCGCGCGGCGCGCGCGACCGCGTCTATCGCTGGGTCGCCCGCAACCGCCGGCGCTGGGCCGGCGCCACCTGCACCGTGCCCAGCCCCGAGCAGCGCGACCGCTTCCTGGACTGACTTGGCGCGGAAGGTGGGCGCAGACTCGCCGCATCGTCAGTGAGATGTCCCATTGCCGCAGCCAAAGGTGGTGAAATCCCCTCCAAGCGCGGTCACTCCCATCCCTGTCCTGCCTTCAGGCGCCTGCATGCCCTTGGAGTCGCGATGAAACGAATCCTGATCATGGTGGTCGTCCTGGTAGCAGCCATGCTTGCGGCTGTAACGCTGCGGAACAGGCCAGAGGGCTCATCGGTCGAGCGGGCGGATCCTGTCGCCAAAACGGTCGAAGAAGAACAAGCGCCTGAGAGCCCGGCGGCGAAGGGCAGCGGTGAACGCTCGGAGGCGCCAGGTCTTTCATCCAGTCAGTCGGTCGAAAGCCGATCCGCGCCCGAGGTCACCAGGAAGACCGGCTTCAAGCCGCTCGACAGCGACGGAGCCAAGCGCATCGACCTCATGGTGCACAAGCTCAGCTACGCAGATCCCGAGTTCATCGATCTTTACACGCTGGCCGAGAAAGAGAAGCAGGACCCGGCCTGGTCCCCCGACCTGGCCGAAAAGATAGAAGTTTCGCTGCGCTCGCATGGCCTGGAATACGACGCCCTGCAGATCGGGACGCCTTCCTGCTCGGCCTCGCTGTGCATGGTCAAGGCCGTGGCCCTCCGCGGGTATGCCGATCAGTTGCCGGCGTCCAATTGGCAGCGCTTGGTCGGCTCGGTTTTCGGGGAGAGCTGGTTTGCCGAGAACTTCATGGATGCCCACACCTATCTGGCGGATGACGACATCGGGACGACGTACATCTCCATCTTCGAGCGCAAGCGGTAGCCTTCCGACCAGGCAGGACCGGGGGACGGCCCGTCCAGGCGACGGGCCGTCCCTTCAGAAGGTCAGCGCATTCAGAAGGTGAAGCGCACCCGCCCGTAGTAGTACGCGCCGTTGCTGCCGATCGGCGAGAGCACGTCGTAGGGCAGGTTGCCGAAGTAGGCGATATCCGGGATCGAGCGGTCCGGATACTGGTCGAGCAGGTTCTGCCCGCCCAGGGCGATGCTCCACTGCGGCGTGATGCGGTATTCGACTTCCGCATCCAGCTGGTACTCGGCGCTGTAGGTCTGGCGCGGAACGAAACCGTCGCCGAAGTCGAACACGCGCGTGGCCTTGCCGTAACGGCTCAGGCGCGAGCTCAGCGACCACGTGTCGTCGGTCCAGCTGGCCGCCAGCGCGGCGCGCGTGCGCGGCGTGGCCTCGGTCAGCGTATTGCTCTCTTCCACGCCGAACAGCACGTAGTCCGGGTCCAGCGCGAGCAGCTGGCCCGGGGTGGCGACCAGATGCTTCAACTCGGTCTTGGCGTAGCTCCAGGTGCCGGTCAGCAGCAACTGGCCATCGCCGACGGACTGGCGCCAGTTGCTGACCAGTTCCGCGCCGCGGGTGCGGGTGTCGGCGGCGTTGACGAAGAAGCTGGCGCTCTGCACGCCGCCCACGCCGAAGCGGTCCTGCACGAAATCGGTCAGCGCATCGCCGGTGATGTCCTCGGACAGCGCGACGCGGTCGTCGATGTCGATCTGGAAGAAGTCCAGCGACACATCGAACTGGCTGCCGATGCGGCTAGTGAAGCCCAGGCTGTAGTTGTGCGACTTCTCCGGCTTGAGCGGCTGCGCGCCCAGCGCCTGGGCGATGGGGTTGTTGACCGACAGCAGCCGGCCCTGCACCAGGCGGCCGGCGGCGTCGTAGCCGGTGGAGGTGGCCTCGTAGCCGATCTGGCTCAGCGAGGGCGCGCGGAAGTTGTTGGACACCGCCGCGCGCACGGCGAAGGCGGGCACGAACTCGTAGCGCGCGGCCAGCTTGCCGGTCCACTGGCCGCCGAAGTCCTGGTAGTGCTCGTAGCGGCCGGCGATGTCGGTGGAGAAGTGCTCGCCGAACTGGCTGGACAGCGTGGCATAGGCGCTGGCGACGTTGCGCGACAGGTCGGCCACGTCCTGCGGAGTCAGGCCGCCGCCGGCCTGCGAGCCGGTCGGGCGGTCGGTGTAGGGGCCGGCCGCGTAGCTGGCCGGGTCGCCGGCGCCGGTCTCGTAGCGCTCGCGGCGGAACTCCACGCCGGTGCCCAGCGTGTGGGTGGCCGTGCCGGCCTCGAACACCCGGCTCAGGTCCAGGTTGGCCACGGTCTGGTCGAAGGCGTAGTCGCCGGTCTTGAAGCGCGTGGGGCTGCCCGGGCCGAGCGAGGCGTTGAGCGAATCCTTCAGCCGGTAGGTGAAGTCGTTGTGCCCGTAGTCCAGGCTGGCGTCGTACGCCCAGTCGCCCCACTGGCCGCGCGCGCCGGCCACGGCCTGCGCGTCGCGGTTTTCGCCCAGCGACACCGGGCGGTAGCCGCGCGGATAGACCTGCTTCCAGTTGGCCACGCTGTCGGGATAGCGGAAGTAGTTGGCGCCCTGCGTGTCGCGCTGGTTGAAGGTGCCGAAGGCATAGAACTCGGAGGTGGCGCCGAACGGCACCGCCGCGTTGATCCAGGCGTTGAGGTCCTTGGACTTGCCGTCGCCCAGCACGTAGTTGCGCTTGCCGGCCAGGGCCAGGTTGTCCGGCGTCTGCTCCTCGAAGAAGGGGATCTGGTCGAAGCCGGCGCGGTTGGTGCCTTCGCGGTTCTTCAGCTCCACGCCCAGCTTGAAGAAGCCGTCCTCGCCGATGCGATCGCCGACCTTGGCGCTGAAGAAGCTGGTCTGGCCGTCGGTGATCTCGCGGTGGATCGGCTCGACATCGGTGTGATTGGCGCCGAAGCTGGCCTCGATCGCGCCGGCGTCCGGATCGTCGTCCAGGATCACGTTGATCACCCCGGCCACCGCATCCGAGCCGTATTGCGCGCCGGCGCCGTCGCGCAGCACCTCGATGCGCTTGATCGCGCTGATCGGGATGGCGTTGAAATCGACCGGCGTGGTGCCCTTGCCGATCTTGCTGTCGGTGTTGACCAGGGCCGAGGTGTGGCGGCGCTTGCCGTTGACCAGCACCAGCACCTGGTCGGGCGAAAGCCCGCGCAGCTGCGCGGCGCGCACGTGGTCGGCGCCGCCGGAGTTGGACTGACGCGGGAAGTTGAACGAGGGCAGCAGCGCCTGCAGCGCGCTGCCCAGTTCGCCATTGACCACGCCGGCCTTGCGGATGTCCTCGGCGGTGAGCACGTCCACCGGCGCGGTGGACTCGAGCACCGTGCGGTTGCTGGCGCGGGTGCCGGTGACGATCACCGTGTCCAGGTTGGTGGCGGTGGCCGGGGCGGCGTCCTGGGCGAAGGCGGGGGCCGACAGGGCCAGGGCGATGGCCAGGCTCAGCGGCCTGACGAACGGGGACGACATGGCGGTTCTCTCCTGAAGCGATAACGGTCGCGACCGGTCGCGCCGGCCGTGGCGGCGACTGGGGTCGGCAAGGATTGCTGCATCCATCCGGATGAAGCGATATATTAACTTGACGTAAAGGCGACGCGCGAGCCGTGTCTCGGTGCCGTGCGGCATGAGCTCATGCCCGGCGGTTATCCGGCGCCGCGCCGAGTCGGCCTTTCGATCGTGTTCTCCTTGCCCGTTTCCGACCCCACCGAGACCTTGCCGATGCTGCTGCGTGCCCCGTTGATCGCCGTTCTGTTCACCTTGAGCGCCTGTGCCAGCGTCGCGCCTTCGCACCCCGCGCCCGCCGCCGTCAGCGCCACCCTGCAGGGCGATGCCTTGCGACCGGCGCAGGCCAGCGGCTGGGTGCGCAGCGAGCTGTACTTCGGCGTGGGCGTGGAGGAAGGGCCGGGCGGGCGGCACGAGGACCAGCCGATCAGCGAGGCGCAGTGGCGCGCCTTCCTGGACAAGGAGGTCACCGCGCGCTTCCCGGATGGCCTGACCGTGCTGGATGGCTACGGCCAGTGGCTGTTCCGCGGCGCCGCGGCGCCGGAGCGGCTGAAGACCAAGGTGCTGGTGATCCTGCACGAAGACACGCCTCAGCGCCGCGCCGACATCGAGGCCATTCGCCTGGCGTGGAAGCAGGCCACCGGCCACCAGTCGGTGCTGTGGTCGCGTCAGCCGGTGGAGGTGTCGTTCTGAGCGCGTCGCCTTTCCAGATCCGCATCGACGATCTGAGCGGCGCACAGATTCGCGCGCTGCTGGAGTACCACCTGCGCCAGATGCACGCCAATTCGCCGCCGGGCAGCGTGTTCGCGCTGGATCTGAGCGGCCTGCAGGCGCCGGGCATGACGGTGTGGAGCGCCTGGCGTGGGCAGGCGCTGGTCGCCATCGGCGCGCTCAAGGACTGGGGCGAGGGCACAGGCGAGCTCAAGTCCATGCGCACCCATCCGGACCATCTGCGCCAGGGCGCGGCGGCCGCCGTGCTGGACCACATCATCGAGGTGGCGAAGGCCCGCGGCCTGCGCCGCCTGAGCCTGGAAACCGGGTCGGGCGAGGCCTTCGACCCGGCGCTGGCGCTGTACCGCAAGCGTGGTTTCAGCAACGGGCCGGCGTTCGGCGACTATGTCGCCAGCGATTTCAACCAGTTCCTGCACTTGCCGCTTTGAAGCATCGATGCAGGCGGGCGAGGAAATCGCCCGCCTGCACCAGGCCCCACGTCAGAAGTCGTAGGACACCGACAGCCGGATCGAGCGCGGCGGCTGGCGGATGGTGACGGTCTGGAACAGCGGGTTGTTGGGACTGGCGTCGGTGCTGGGCGTGGTCTGGGCGAAGGCGTAGCGCTGCAGCGCGACCTGGCTGTCGAGCACGTTGAAGATGCTGCCGGTGAAGGCCAGGCGGTGCTCGCCGAAGTCCGGCGTCCAGGTCACGCCCAGGTCCAGCTGGGTCATCCACGGCATGCGGCCCTGCTTGCCCGGAGGCGAGGGTTCACCGTTGCAGAAGTGGTAGACGCTGCCATAGCCCAGCGGATCGAGCTGCTGCTGACCGTAGAAGCTCAGGCAGTGGCGCGGCGTGCCCGACACGGCCGCGAAGTTGGCCGACACCAGCCACTCCGGCGAGAAGGTGTAGTAGCCGTAGAGCTTGAGCTGATGGGTGTGGTCGTTGTTCTGCGGCCCGTTGGCGTTCTCCATGATCGTCCAGTTGTCCCAGTCGTAGCTGGTGGACGTGCCGCCCTGGCTCGCATCCGAACGCACCTGGCCCTCGGTATTGCCGTAGCTGCGCGAGAACACATAGCTGGCCTTGCCGTACCAGTTGTCGGCGACCGGATGCTCGAGCACCGCCTCCAGGCCGTAGTACTTGCGGATCAGCTTCTGCTTGAAGCCCAGGTCCTGCATGCTCATCGGGAAGTCGAAGTACGAGCCGTCGCCATCGATCATGGTGAAGACGTTGGTGCGGCCGGGATTGATCAGGTAGCAGGTGTTGAAGTTGGCCACATCATGCCCGGCGGCATTGGCCGCGGCGGCGACCTGCGACATCGAGCAGAAGTCGTCGATCGCGTTGCGCAGATTGCGGTAGGTGCTCTTCAGGCCCCACACCCAGGCATCGCCCAGCGTGTGTTCGAAGCCCAGGATGAACTCATCCTGGTATTCCGGCTCCAGCGTGCGCGCGGTGGCGGTCTTGGGATCGGGCGCCTGTCCGAACTGGTTGAGCGCCGAGTACTCGCCGGAGATATCGGTCAGCCCGGTGGGCGAGCCATCGGCGGCGATGCCCGAGTAGGTATACAGGTGGGTGGTGTTGTAGAAGCCGGCGGCGACGATCAGGCCGGGATTGAGCGGCAGGCCCAGGTAGTAGCGTCCGGCGTTGGCGTAGACCTTGAAGCTCGAATCGCCGTGCACGTCCCAGGCCGCGCCCAGGCGCGGCGCCCACTGCGGCTTGGTCTGACGGATGTACGGCACGCCGTCGGAGTTGAAGTTGGTGAACTGGTCGTTGCGCAGGCCGATGCTCAGCAGCAGGTTGTCGGCCACCTGCCACTTGTCTTCGATGTACTGCGCCTTCTGCGAGGAGCTGATGGTGGTGATGCCGCTCCAGGTGTTGCGCTGGACGTAGTAGCCCGCAGCGCCGTTGGGGAAGCCGGCCACCGGGCCGATGCCGTGCGAGGCGTCCAGCGGCAGGCTGGGATCGTCGGCGCGCTGGTAGGACCAGACATAGCCCGGGCCCGGCGCATGGCCACCCTGGTCCAGGGCCTGCGAGCGGATGTTGTCGATACCGGCACTGAGGGTGTGGTTGCCCAGGGTCCAGGCCAGGTCCACGCGCAGGTTGCTGGAATGGTTGCCGCGGTCCGGTTCGCTGAGGTCGCCCTGGATCTGGTTGTTGTAGCGCGGCGTGCCGCCGTTGAGCGCCGGGTTCTGGTAGGTCCAGTTGTCCACGCGCACCAGGGTGGGGTCGTAGTTGGGCGGCTGCGCGTTGTACATCTTGGTGTCCATCTCGCCGTAGGTGGCCGAGAGGGTGAGCGTGTCGGTCAGGTAGCCGGTGTAGCGGGCCACCCACATGTCGCCGCCGTACTGGCTGTCGCCGTTGGCGTACAGAAAGCCGCTGCGCGTCAGGGTCTTGTAGTCGTAGCCGTAGACGTTGCTGGAGCTATCCAGCCGATCACGCACGCCGGTCAGCTCCAGCAGGTTGTTGTCGTTGATGTTCCAGTTGAGCTTGACGTAGGCGCGCGGCATCTTGCTGGTCTGGCTGACGTAGTTGCCGCCGCTGTCCAGCGTGTTGGTGGAATCGGTCCAGTCGCGCTGGAACTCGCCGGCGGCGAAGAAGAACAGCCGGTCGCGGATGATCGGGCCGCCGGCGTAGGCCGAGACGGTATAGCTGTCGGTGCGGTTGGCGCCGTTGTAGTGATACAGGTCGCCGGCCAGCGGCGAATCGGGCAGGCCGTTGGCGTAGTGGGAATTCTTGGCCTCGGCGCGGCCCCAGTCCGGCTGCCACAGCACCTGCGCGCCGTAGTGCCACTGGTTGGTGCCGTGCTTGCCGACCGCGTTGATCACGCCGCCGTCGGAGCGGCCGAACTGCGCGCTGTAGCCGCCGGTGTAGATCTCCTGCTGGTCGATGGCGCCGTAGGGCAGGGTCAGGCCGCCGGCGGTGTTGAGCGGGTCGGTCGTGTTGAAGCCGTTGATGTAGTAGGCGTTCTCGGTCGGCGAGGAGCCGCCGAAGCTCACCAGCTCCTTGCCCGTGTCGCTGTGGAAGCCGCCGCTGTTGGCGACCACGCCCGGCGCCAGCTTGGCGATGTCCTCGGCGTTGCGGGCCAGCGGCAGGCGCGCCAGCTGGCTGGCGGTGATGACCGTGCGCGAGTCCACCGCCGAGGCGTCGATGCTCGGCACCGCCGAGGCCGACACCTTGACGGCGCCCAGATTGGTGGCGCCTGCCGTCGCCGCGGGCGCGGCGAAGGACACTTCCGAGGCCACGCCGACCTTCACCAGCACGTGGGCGTCGGCGCCGAGCGGCTGGCCGTCGCGGACCGCGCTCAGGGTGTATTCGCCCACCGGCAGGGCCGGGCTGCGGTACTGGCCATCGGCACCGACCTGGATCTCGCGGGTGGTGCCGGTGGCGCTCTGGATGCGGATGGTGCTGCCGGCCTCGGCCTGGCCGTACAGCGTGCCGGTCGTGGATTGGGCGAAGGCCGAGGGGCTGGCCGACAGCGCGAGCGCGGCCGCCAGGGCGTGGAACAGGAGGGAGCGGGAAAACGACATGGATCGGGTCTCCGGGGCGTGGTTGAGCGCGTCCGCACCGGCCGGGAGGACCAATGAGACATGCGGATCGCGGATGGCAAGAACTGCGGCCACGGCAACGCGTCCTGTGCGGACGTGGCGAACGGGGCACTGCGACTACGAGGAATCCCCTGGCGGAGCGCGTCCGCCAAGCGTTTTTTACCATTCTGTAATCGGTTTCACAACCCGCTGACAAAACCGACAGAAAGACCGCCCCGTCTACGTTTCAGCGCGATCGAGGGTGGTTGCGGCCGAAACCGTCGGTGCGATGGGTTGAAGCCGTCGGAGGCGGGCCGTGCGTGTCTGACTTTTCGCTTTGGCGCAGGTCTTGTGCATCGTGTGGAGGCGCGGCGTAGCAACGCGGGGCCTGCATGGACGTCCATGGATCCCCGCGTTCGCGGGGATGACGAGCATTGCGTTCGCAGCGCCAAGCCGCGGGAAAACCTTTCCTTGTCGTGCCCGCGAAAGCGGCACAGCAGCGCCTCTCATGCGGAGGGCAAAAGCCCCTGGCGCCTGCATCGATCACCACCGCGCACCAACGCACGCGAGGCGTGCCTTCGCGGCGCGCGACGCCGCGCTGCAATCGAATGTCGCACGAAGCGCACGTGAGCCTCACCGCGCGCTGGCTAGCCTCCAGGACCCCACGTTCGAAGGTCATCCCCATGAGCAAGCGCGTTGCAGAGATCGTCGTCGAGACCCTGGAGGCGGCGGGCGTTCGGCATTGCTACGGCATCGTCGGCGACACCCTCAACCATGTCACCGACGCCATCCACCGCAGTTCGATCCAGTGGGTGCACATGCGCCACGAGGAGGCCGGCGCCTTCGCCGCCGGTGCCGACTCGCTGATCAGCGGCCAGCTGACCGCCTGCGCGGGCTCGTGCGGGCCGGGCAGCCTGCACTTCATCAACGGCGTGTTCGAGAGCAACCGCAACCGCGCGCCGATGGTGCTGATCGCCAGCCAGATCGTCACGCCCGAGCTGGGCATGGAGTTCCCGCAGGAAGTGGACTTCAAGGCGGTCTACAGCAGCTGCAGCGTGTTCTGCGAGCAGGTGCACAGCCCGGAACAGGCGCGGCGCGTGGTCGCGCTGGCCTGCCAGGCGGCGATCAGCCGACGCGGCGTGGCGGTGGTGATCCTGCCGGCCGACATCAGCCAGGCGCAGGTCAAGCACGACGTGCCCTTTGCCGTGCATCACGCCGCGCCGGTGCTGCGGCCCAACGACGGCGAGCTGCAGCGCATGGCCGAGCTGCTCGAACGCGGCACCAAGATCGGCATCTACGCCGGCGCCGGCTGCGAGGGCGCGCACGATGCGCTGGTCGCGCTGGGCGCACGGCTCAAGGCGCCGATTGCGCACACCTCGCGCGCCAAGGACTTCGTCGAATACGACAACCCCTACAACATGGGCATGACCGGCATCTTCGGCATCGAGTCCGGCTACCACACGCTGATGGCCTGCGACACGCTGCTGCTGCTCGGCGCGGACTTCGCCTGGGGCCAGTTCTATCCGGACAAGGCCACGATCGTGCAGGTGGATCGGGACGGCAGCCATCTGGGCCGGCGCCATCCGATCGATCTGGGCGTGGTCGGCGACATCGGCCCGACCCTGGAGGCGCTGCTGCCGCTGCTGGCCCAGCGCGAGGACAGCGGCTTCCTGGACGAGTGCATCGCGCACCGCGACAAGGCCATGGCCAAGCGCGCCGAGGAGGAGCGGCCGGGCGAGGGCGAGCTCATCCATCCCCAGCACCTGACCGCGCTGCTGGACCGGTACGCCGATGACGATGCGCTGTTCACCGCCGACGGCGGCTCGCCGATGGTGTGGGTGCTGCGCCACATCCGCGTCAACGGCCGGCGCCGCACGCTGCCCAGCCTGCTGCACGGCACGATGGCCAATGCGATGCCGCAGGCGCTGGGCCTGCAGAAGGCCTTCCCGCGGCGGCAGGTGATCTCGCTGTCCGGCGATGGCGGGATCGCGATGCTGCTGGGCGATCTGCTCACCGCCATCCAGGAAGACCTGCCGATCAAGGTGGTGGTCTACAACAACAGCTCGCTCAACTTCGTCGAGCTGGAGCAGAAGGTCGAAGGCCTGCTGGACAACTACACCGATCTGAAGAACCCGGACTTCGGCCGGCTGGCCGAGGTGATCGGCTACTACGGCCGCACCGTGACCCGCAGCGCCGACCTGGAGCAGGCGGTGCGCGACTTCCTGGCCCATCCCGGCCCGGCGCTGCTGGACGTGCACACCAGCCCGACCGAGCTGGTCATGCCGCCGCAGATCGAGGCCGGGCAGGTGGCTGGCACGGCGCTGTATGCGGCCAAGGCCGTGCTGAGCGGGCGCCTGGGCGACGTCAAGGAACTGCTGACCACCAACTTCCTCAACAAGAAGTAGTCGCTCCGCACGGGGGCCGACCTGTAGAGCGGAGCTTGCTCCGCTGAGGCTTTCCCCACGAACCGAACGAAGAGCAGCGGAGTCCCCAAGATGGGATTGCCACAAGCTCCGCTCTACAAGGAGGTGGCCACTTGGTCTGGTAGACAGTGGCTCCCACCGACTCGGGCAGGACGCTTTGTGCGTGGCATCGCGCTGTCAGGGGCGCGCGGGCGTCGTACCATCGCGCGGTCCCCACGCTTGGCCCTCCCGCATGTCCTCATCCGCTTCGCCGGCGCCGGTGCGCCCGCGCTGGTTCGTCGCCGGCGACCTCAACGGCTTCTTCGGCCTGGTGGTCGACAACCTGTCGATCCTGGGCTTCATCGCCATGGCGCTGGTGGGGATCTTCCAGTTCCCGGCCGAGGTGGTGTTCGGGCGCATGTTCCCCGGCACTGCGTTCGGCGTGCTGGTCGGCAACCTGGCCTATACGGTGATGGCGCGGCGGCTGGCGCAGCGCACCGGGCGCGAGGACGTCACCGCCATGCCGCTGGGCCTGGACGCGCCGACCAGCATCGGCATGGCGCTGCTGGTGCTGGGCCCGGCCTTCGTCGGCTTCAAGAGCGGTGGCATGGCGCCGGACGCCGCGGCGATCGCCACCTGGCAGCTGGGCATGGGCGCGCTGGTGGTGATGGGGCTGTTCAAGCTGGTGCTGTCCTTCTTCGGCGAGGCGGTCACGCGCGCGCTGCCGCGTGCGGCGCTGCTGGGCTCGATCGCCGGCATCGCGCTGGTGCTGATGGGCCTGCTGCCGCTGCTGGAGACGCTCAAGTCCCCCGTGGTCGGCCTGCTCACGCTCGGCCTGCTGCTGTACGTGCTGATCGCCAAGGGGCGGCTGCCGATCCGCCTGCCCGGGGTGCTGGTGGCCTTCGTCGTCGGCACGGTGCTGTATTACGCGCTCGGCCTGGCGGGGCTGGGGGCGCCGGGCTTCCAGCTGCCGGCGCTGGTGGCGCCGCACATCGCGCTGCCGTGGCCGTCGCTGGGCTTCGTGCAAGGGCTCTCCTACGCGGTGCCGTATCTGCCGCTGCTGCTGCCGTTCGGCCTGCTGATGGTGGTCGGCGGCATCAACGTGTCCGAGAGCGCGCGCGCGGCGGGCGACGACTACCGCACCCGCGACATCCTGCTGGTCGAGGCCATCGCCACACTGGTGGCGGGCGTGTGCGGCGGCGTGGCGCAGACCACGCCCTACATCGGCCAGCCGGCCTACAAGCACATGGGCGCGCGCAGCGGCTACACGCTGCTCACCGGCCTGTTCATCGGCATCGGCGGCATGCTGGGCATCGTCTCGATGCTGGTGCAGTGGCTGCCGCTGGCGGTGCTCTCGCCGATCATCGTCTACGTGGCCATCGACATCACCACCCAGGCCTTCCAGGCCACGCCGCAGCGGCATGCCGGCGCGATGGTGCTGGGCTTCCTGCCGTCGGTGGCCTATCTGCTGCTGATCAAGGCGCATGGCTGGATCGCCCCGGAGGCCTTCGCCGCGATGGCCAGCACGCTCGATGGCCACGGCCTGCCGGAGATGGCGGTGATCGCGGTGCTGGGCAACGGCTTCATCATCACCGCGATGCTGTGGACCGGCGCGGTGGTGGCGATGATCGACGGCGTGCTGCGGCGCGCGGCGGCGTTCTGGCTGGTGGCGGCGCTGTTCACGCTGTTCGGCGTGATCCACTCGGTGATTCCCAGCGGCGGCATCTATGTGCCCTGGCAGCTCGAGGGCCTGGCCGCGACGATCTGCTGGCAGTTCACCGGTGCCTACCTGGCGCTGGCGGCGTTGATGGGCGTGCTGGCGCTGCAGCGGCGTCCGGCGCCCTGAAGGGAAGGGCACGGCGGCGGCCCTTGACGGGCGTTCCCGGCGCCTTCGACCATCGCCGCTTCTCCCACCGTGCCGTGAGCTCCCGATGACGCCCGCCTCCCTGATGGTCCGTTGCCTGCGGCGTGTGACCCTGCTGGCCGTGCTGTGCCTGGTCACCGCCGCGACCGCGCAGGCCGCGCCGCCGGACTCCGCGCCGTGGTGGACCGGCCTGCCGCCGATGAAGCACACCACGGTCTACGGCCAGACCCTCCGCTACTACGACGTGGGCAGCGGCCCGACCCTGGTGCTGCTGCACGGCCTGGGCAGCAACGCCGGCTTCGACTGGGGCGCGGTGATCCCCGAACTGGCCAAGCACTACCGCGTGCTGGCCCCGGATCAGCTCGGCTTCGGCCAGTCGGCCAAGCCGTCGATCGCCTATGGCGTGACCACCTGGGTGGACATGCTGGGCGGGTTCCTGCGCGACCGCGACGTGCAGGAGTTTTCCCTGGCCGGCGAATCGCTCGGCGGCTGGATCGCCGGCCTCTACACCGTGCGCGCCAGCCAGTCCGGCCTGCCCATGCCCACGCGCCTGATCCTGGTCGACGCCGGCGGCCACCCCTCGATGAAGTCCATCCCCGGCAAGTCCGGCGGCCCGGCCTCGTGGCCGCCGCTGTCCATCGCCGGCACGCGCGAGGGCCTGGCGCGGTTCGTCTTCCACGACCCGAACAAGGTCACCGCGCAGATCGCCGAACAGGCCTTCGCCATGCGCCTGGCCGAGGGCAGCCAGTACACCCAGGACAGCTTCCGCCAGGGCCTGGGCGCCGATGCCAGCGTGTTCCTCGACCAGGCCGCGCTGGCGCGGCTCGACCTGCCGGTGCTGGTCGTCTGGGGTGCGCAGGATCGGCTGGTGCCTCCGGCCAACGGCAAGGACTTCGCGGCCTGGATCCCGCATGCGCGCCTGGTGACGATCGATCAGGCCGGCCACGCGCCGGCGGTCGAACAGCCGCAGCGCTTCCTCGAAGCGGCCCTGCCGTTCCTGCAAGGGCGTTGAGCTTCAACAGCCCGGCACTCCTGCCGGGCGGCGTGGGCCGATCCTGACCCGCTCCCACTTCAAGCGGAAGCAGGCTTACACTCCACCCGCTACGGCAGCCGCCGCCACCGTAGCGACCCGGAAGAGGACTGGCGGCCGTCTTCATTGCGGGATCGGCGATGTTGAAGCGACTTGCCCTGGGTGTGCTGGGACTGCTGGTCCTGGCGGTGGTCGGCCTCTGGCTGCTGGCTTGGCGACCTTCCATCGACCCCATCGCGCCGCCGGCCGCGGCCAGCTTCCCGGCCGAGCTGGTGCAGCGTGGCCAGGCGCTCGCCGGCGCCGGCTACTGCGCCACCTGCCATACCGCCAAGGGCGGCGCGCCCTACGCGGGCAACTACCCGATGGAGACCGCGTTCGGCACGCTGTACTCCAGCAACATCACGCCCGATCCGGACAGCGGCATCGGGCGCTGGTCGCAGGCGGCCTTCGTGCGGGCCATGCGCCAAGGCGTGGCCCGGGATGGGGCGCAGCTGTTCCCGGCCTTCCCCTACCAGCATTTCGAGCTGGTCAGCGATGAGGACCTGCATGCGCTGTATGCCTTCCTGATGACCCGCCCGCCGGTGCACCAGGAGAAGCGCGAGAACGAGCTGCCCTTCCCCTTGAACTGGCGCGCGCTGCAAGCCGGCTGGAAGCTGCTGTTCTTCCGCCACGGCCAGTACGGCCCGGTCACCGGCAAGGACGCGCAGTGGAATCGCGGCGCCTACCTGGCCGAGGGGCTGGCGCATTGTTCGGCCTGCCACAGCCCGCGCAACGCACTGGGTGCGGAGAAGACCGGCGCTGCGCGTTACGACGGCGCGCGCATCGACGGCTGGTACGCGCCGCCGCTCAACGCGACCAACCACGCGCCGGTGCCCTGGACGCAGGACGAGCTGTACACCTACCTGCGCACCGGCGCCACCGCGCTGCACGGCAGCGCCGCCGGGCCGATGTCGCCGGTCGTGCATCACGGGCTGTCGGCGCTGTCCGACGAGGACGTGCAGGCCATCGCTGCCTACTATGCCGAGCGCTTCGGCACCCGCGGCCAGACCGCCGCACCGTCCGCCGGCGTGCTGGAGAAGGCCATGGCCGGCGACGCGCTCAGTCCGGCGCATCAGCTCGATCAGGCCGCCAACCTGTACAACGCCGCCTGCGCCTCGTGCCACTACAACACCGCGCCCCATCCGCAGCTGGCGCGGCCCGAGCTGGGCCTCAACAACGCGCTCACCGCCGACGAACCCGACACCTTGATCCAGGTGCTGCTGCATGGCATCGGCACGCAGGAGGGGCAGGCCGGCGTGCTGATGCCCGGCTTCGCGCACAGCTTCAGCGACGCGCAGATCGTCGCGTTGGCGGCGTGGCTGCGCCGCACCCGCACCGACCGTCCGCCGTGGCCGGACCTGGAGCAGCGCGTCGCAGAACTGCATGCCAAGACACCGCCCGGCCCGCAGGCCGGCACCACCGGAGACCAGTGAGATGACCCAGCTCTTCGTCAACGGTGCGCCGGTCGAAGTGGATGCCCAGGACGACACCCCGCTGCTGTGGGTGATCCGCGATCAGCTTCATTTGACTGGTGCCAAGTTCGGCTGCGGCATCGGCATGTGCGGCGCCTGCACGGTGCACGTCAACGGCCGCGCCATCCGCTCGTGCATCACCCCGGTCGGCGCGGTCGCCGGGCAGCAGGTGACCACCATCGAGGGCCTGTCCCCGGACGGCCAGCACGTGCTGCAGCAGGCCTGGGTGGAGGCGCAGGCGCCGCAGTGCGGCTACTGCCAGCCCGGCCAGATCATGCAGGCCGCGACCCTGCTGGCCGACTTCCCCGATCCCACCGACGCGCAGATCAACGCGGTGATGGGCGGCAGCCTGTGCCGGTGCATGGCCTATGTGCGCATCCGCAAGGCGATCAAGCTGGCCGCCGGCCAGCTGCAGGCCGCGCAGGCCCAGACCGCTTCCGCCAGCGAGGCCGGCCATGAATGAAATGACCCCGCCGCGCGGGCTGCGCCTGAGCCGCCGCAGCTTCCTGATCGGCGCGGCCGGCACCGGCTTTGTCATGGCCTTCGCGCGTGCTGCGGTGTTCCTGCCCGAGCAGGCGCAGCAGGTGGTCGCCGAGGGCGGCTACGACCCGGACCTGTGGTTCCACCTGGCGCCCGACGGCACGGTGACGGTGCATGTGATCCGCGCCGAGATGGGGCAGCACGTGGGCACGGCGCTGGCCCGCATCCTGGCCGACGAGCTGGAGGCGGACTGGGCCAAGGTCCAGGTCGAGCACGTGGACAGCGATCCCAAGTGGGGCCTGATGGTCACCGGCGGCAGCTGGTCGGTATGGCAGAGCTTTCCGCAGCTCAGCCAGGCCGGCGCGGCCGGGCGCATCACCCTGATCGAGGAGGCGTCCAAGCTGCTGAACGTGCCCGTCGCGCAGCTGAGCGCACGCAACAGCGTGGTCAGCGGTGGCGGACGATCGATCGGCTATGCCGAGATCGTCCAGCGCGGCGACCTGCGGCGCAGCTGGAGCGCCGAGGCGCTCAAGGCCCTGCCGATCAAGCCGCCGGACCAGCGCCGGCTGGTCGGTGTGGACACTCGGGCGCTGGACATCCCCGGCAAGACCGACGGCAAGGGGATGTACGGCATCGATGCGCGGATCGAGGGCATGGTCCATGCCGCGCCGGTCGTGCCGCCCACGCGCAACGGGTCCAAGGTCGCCTCGGTGGACGATGCGGCCGCCAAGCAGCTCAAGGGCTACCAGGGCCATCTGGTCCTGGACGACCCCTCGGGCACGGTGCCCGGCTGGGTGCTGGCGGTGGCCGATTCCACCTGGACCGCCTTCCAGGCGGCGGCGCTGTTGAAGGTGCAGTGGACCAGCGACGACACCGCCAAGGTGTCCGAGCAGGATCTGCAGGCCCATGCCGCCGGCCTGATCGACGATGCCAAGGCCGGCGCGCGGGTCGTGGAAGGGCCGGTCGAGGACGCCTTCGCCAAGGCCGCGCGGACGATCCAGGCCGACTACACCACCGCCAGCGTGCTGCACTTCCAGCTCGAACCGCTCAATGCCACGGCGCTGCTCAAGGACGGCGTGTGGGAGATCCACACCGGCAACCAGTGGCAGTCGCTGATCCTGCCCACCCTGGCCAAGGCGCTGGGCGTGGGCGAGGACAAGGTGGTCCTGCGCACCTATCTGCTGGGCGGCGGCTTCGGCCGTCGCCTCAACGGCGACTATGCGGTGCCCGCGGCGCTGGCGGCCAAGGCGCTGGGCAAGCCGGTCAAGCTGACCTTCGCCCGGCCCGATGACGCGCGCTTCGATTCGTTCCGCTCGCCTTCGCTGCAGCGCCTGCGCATGGGCTTCGATGCGCAGGGCAAGGTGCTAGCGATGCAGCACGATGCCTGCGCGGGCTGGCCGACCCAGGTGATGGCGCCGGCGCTGATGCCCAAGGCCAAGAACGGCGTGGCCTACGATCCGTTCGCCATCTCCGGGGCCGACCACTGGTACACGGTCGGCGCGCACCGGGTGCGGGCGATCACCAACGATCTGGCCAATCGCGCCTTCCGCCCGGGCTGGCTGCGGTCGGTCGGGCCGGGCTGGACCAACTGGGCGCTGGAGAGCTTCATGGACGAGGCGGCGCACGCGCTGGGCGCCGATCCGCTGCAGTTCCGCCTGAGCCTGCTCGACGGCGCCGGCGACAACGCCGGCAGCGCGCCCAACGCGGTCGGCGGCGCCAGCCGCCAGGCCGGCGTGCTGCGTCACCTGGCCGGCCTCTGCGGCTGGGGGCAGGCCTTGCCGGCCGACACCGGGTTGGGCCTGGCCACCTCGTTCGGCCAGGAGCGCGACATGCCCACCTGGGTGGCGTGCGCCGCGCGGGTCCATGTCGATCGCGCCAGCGGCGAGGTCAAGGTGGAGAAGCTGTGGGTGGTGACCGACTGCGGCACCGTGGTCCATCCCGACGGCGCGCTCGCCCAGACCGAGGGCGCCTGCCTGTGGGGGCTGAGCATGGCGCTGTACGAGGGCACGACCTTCGAGAACGGCCAGGTGCGCGACCACAACCTCAACGCCTACACGCCGCTGCGCATGGCCGATGTGCCGGAGCTGCAGATCGAGTTCGTTGCCAGCACGCAGGCCGCCGTCGGCCTGGGCGAGCCGGCCACCACGGTGGTGGCGCCGGCGATCGGCAACGCCATCTTCCGTGCGGTCGGCGCGCGGGTGCGCCATCTGCCGATCACGCCGGCGCAGGTGCTGGCGGCGTTGCCGGCGACCCAGGCCAAGGCGCCGGCTTGACCTGGCGCCTGCCGCGGGGCGGGCCATCGCGCGAGGCCTGGACCTGACTCGTGGCCAAGCGGCAGATGCCGATGGGGAACCGCTTCCGCAGGCAGGCGGTCACACCGGTCTCCCTTCGCAACAGAGGCGTCGCGCCTGATGCCGTCATCTCCTTCTTCGACGCCGCGCTGGCCCTGGGTCATCGTCGTGGTCCTGGTCGCCGCCGCCGGCTGGTGGCTGTTCGGCCAGCGCGACGCGCCGCAGTCAGCCCCTGATACCGACGCGGCGACCGCCGCGCAGCCGCAAGGCCCGGCCGCCTCGACGCCGCCCGCCGGATCCCCGTCCCAGGCCGCCCCGGCCATCCAGCATCCGGTGCCCGGCGATGCGGCCGATGCCGCACTGCCGGCGCTGGCCGCCAGCGACGACGCGGCCTGGCAGGCCTTGTCCGGCGCGTTCGGCAACGACGCGGCGCTCGGCATCGTGCTGCGCGAGCATCTGATCCAGCGCCTGGTGGTGATGATCGACAACCTCACCCAGCCCAGCCTTACGCGTAACGCGCTGGCGGTGAAGCCGGTCGAAGGCACGCTGCAGGTCAGGGAAGGCGAGACGGCGATGGAGATCGATCCGGCCAATGCGCAGCGCTATGCGCCGTATGTCGCGGCGTTCACCCATGCCGACCCCGCCACGCTGGTGCAGGCGTATCGGCGCTTCTATCCGCTGTTCCAGCAGGCCTACCTGGAACTGGGCAAACCCAACGCCTACTTCAACGACCGCCTGGTCGAGGTGATCGACCATCTGCTGCAGGCGCCGGATCCCAGCGGGCCGCTGAGCGTCGAACCCGACGGCAAGGGCCGCCTGCGCTTCACCGATCCGGCGCTGGAACGTCTGTCGGTGGGGCAGAAGGCGCTGGTGCGTCTGGGTCCACAGCAGGAGGCCGCGGTGAAGCAACAGCTGCGCGCCATCCGCACCGCGCTGACGCGCATGGACTAGGCCTGCCCGAAAACGAAGGACAGGTCCTGGCGCCTCAGGCCGCATCCAGCTCCGGGTAGTGGCGGAAGATGCCGTTGGTGTTGAACGGCAGCCGCCGCTCGGAGGCCAGATAGGCCGCGATGCGCGGGCGCTGCGCGACGCGCTCCTGTAGGCCGTGCAGCAGCGGCAGCTCCGGCGCCAGCGCGGCCATGCGCCGCGGGAACATGTACTGCAGCCCGCTCATCAGCTGGAACAGCGACAGGTCGACGTAGGAATGCTGGCGCAGCGCATGCCGGCCATCGGCCTGCGCGAGCACCTGTTCGAAGTAGCCCAGGAACTTGGGCAGGCGCTGCGCGCGCAGGTCCGCGGCGCGGCGCTGCGCCTCGGCCTGCTGGTCCTGGTAGTACAGCGAGGAGGCGATGGGGTGGTGGGTGTCGTGCACCTCGGCGACCAGGTCGGCGATGGTCAGCTGCAGCTGCAGGGCCTGCAGGCGGCGCGACTCGGCCTCCGGCACCAGCTCCAGCGTCGGGCCCAGGTAATGCAGGATCGCGCTCACCTGGGCCAGCACCAGACGCCCGGCCTTGAGGAAGGGCGGCGCGAACGGCCGCGCGCCATCCTGCTGGCCGGACAGGAACGGCTCCATCGCCGCATCGCCCTGTTCGCGGACCACGTCGGTGTAGTCGGCGCCGGCATCTTCCAGCGCCAGCCGCACGAACTCGCCGCGCCCCTGAATGCCGCTCCAGTAGTACAGCTCGTAATGCATCGCGCGCTCCGCGTCCGGGGGAACGCGTCAGGCTAGTCGAGCCGTGGCGAGGGAGGCGTGATGCGCGCCGGGTGCGGTTCGCAGCATTGCCCAACTGTCGCGGATCGTCGGCGTGCGCCCCTGAGTCCCGCACAACAGCGCCCGGCCAATCGCCGGGCGCCGGCGTCGCCGCAGCCCTCAGTAGACCTCCAACTCGTAGATGCGCGTGGCCGGGTCGCCGTTCTGCGTCGGCGTGTTGATCTTGAGCTGCACGTAGCGCGCCGTGACCGGATTGATGTCGTGCGTGCTGACGTTGGCGGTGTTGCTGCTGGCGCTGGCCACGGTGGACCAGGTGCTGGCGTCGGAGGACACCTGCAGCGTGTAGGCGCGGGTGTTCAACGCGGTGTTCTCGCCACCGGCGCCGGCGTGTCGCACGATCACGCGCTTGATGCTCTTGGCGCTGCCCAGGTCGACCCGCAGCCACGCGCCGCTGACCAGAGAACAGAACTTGTCGCTGGTGCCGCCCGAGACGCTGCCGTTGACCGCCTTGGCCGGCGTCTCGTTGGCGTTGCAGGCGCTGCTTCCGGTCGCGGTCTTGGCATAGGTCAGGTTCGGCGAGGCGGTGCCGGTGCCGCTGCTCACCGCCTGGTTGATGGCGCCCGCATAGTCGGCCGCGGTGCCCTGCGCGGCGCAGGCCTGGATATCGTCGTAGAGCCAGATGAAGCCGCCGGCGATGCCGGCCGAGGACTTCCAGGCGCTCATGCGACTGTTGACGCTGGCCGGGCTGTCGCCGCTGGCGCAGTTGCTGCCGTGTCGGCTCCACAGGCCCGGATCGACGGTGATGCCCAGGCTGTCGGACCAGGACTTGGGATCGTTGCCGGCGCCGCCGTCGTAGACCTGCAGATAGACCCCGTCGACCCGATCGCCCAGGTTGGCCTTGAGCGTCTTCCAGAACGTCACCTGCGTATACGGCGCGAAGGTGATCGCCAGGCCCAGGCTGTCGTAGAGCATCTTGCCGAAGGCGGTGGCCGAGGCCAGGTCGTAGGCCGACTCGTCGTCGAAGTTGACGGCGTTGGCGCCGGTGGCGTTCTTCAGCGCCTGGAAGTTGCGGTACAGGATGCTGTCCGACCCGGTGCCCTGGCTGTTGATCAGCGCTTTGATGTTCTCGAAATCGGTGGCGCCCGCCGAGCCGACGGACAGCTCGATGCGCGTCACCGAGGTCGGCGCGGTCTTGAGGCGGGTCAGGCGGCTGGGCCAGCCGCTGTCGCCCACGTAGCTGCCGTTGGACACGATCAGCTTGTCGTTGAGGTACAGGTCGCCGTTGGACTGGACGTGCACGCTCCAGAGCATGACGGTGGTGAAGCCCGAGGCGCGCAGGTCGTCGATGACGGTGGTGCCGCCGGAGTAGAACGGGCCGCCGCCGTAAATGGCGGAGTCGGCACGGGCCTGGCCGGGGAACAGCGGGGCGAGCGCAGCGAGCAGCAGGCAGAGCGAGAGACGGGTCGTGCGGTGCATGGTCCAGCTCCTGGTTGGCGAAGGCGGGGGACGCCGACGCTCGGCAGGGCGATGGGCGTCGTCAATTCGCGGAAAACGGTTGCGGCCCACCGCCTGCGTCGATGTGTGACCCACAACGCAGTTGGAAGCGCCTGCGACGCCCTGGAAAATTCGTAGATTAGATCGATCCAAAGCCTGCTATTGCGCCGCAGCAGCGATTTTGCGCGAAGGCATGTGCCGATCGCCGGCCTGCCGTGCGCTTGCGTGTCATGACGCGGGGCTAGGCTTCCGTCAGCCAGGCCTGCTTGCGGGCGCGCGGCAGTTGCTTGACCTGCCATTCGGCGCGCGCGGCGCTGGCGCGGTCGGGATAGGCGCGGCTGGCCAGGATGCGCAGCGGCGGATGGGCGCGGGTATAGCGCGCGCCGCGGCCCTGCTGATGGGCGGCGAAGCGCGCGGCCACATCGGTGGTGATGCCGCAGTAGTAGCTGCCGTTGCGGCATTCGAGCAGATAGACGAACCAGGGCGCGGGCGCAGGCATCGGCGGGAATTATGCAGCGCCTGAGCGCTGCGTCTCACCACCCCTTGAAACACGCTGGCTGAACGCCATGTGGAAGACATTGCCGGTATCGCCGGCCCCCTTTCTTCGAGGATGTTCCCATGCGAATGGACAAGCTGACTTCGCGCTTTCAGCAGGCACTGGCGGATGCGCAGTCGCTGGCCGTCGGCCGCGACAACAACTTCATCGAGCCGGTGCACCTGATGGTGGCGCTGATCGACCAGACCGGCGGCAGCACCAAGGCCCTGCTGCAGCAGGCCGGCGTCAACGTGCCGCTGCTGCGCGAGCGGCTGGGCGAGGCGCTCGACGCGCTGCCCAAGGTCACCGGGCAAGCCGGCAACCTGTCGGTCGGCAACGACCTGAGCCGCCTGTTGAACGTCACCGACAAGCTCGCCCAGCAGCATGGCGATGCCTTCATCGCCAGCGAATGGTTCGTCCTGGCCGCGGTCGAGGACAGCGGCCCGCTCGGCCTGATGCTGCGCAACGCCGGCGCCGACAAGGCGCGGATCAGCGCCGCCATCGACAAGATCCGCGGCGGGGAGAGCGTGCAGAGCGAGAATGCCGAGGACCAGCGCCAGGCGCTGGAGAAGTACACCATCGACCTGACCGCGCGCGCCGAGGCCGGCAAGCTGGATCCGGTGATCGGCCGCGACGAGGAAGTGCGTCGCACCATCCAGGTCCTGCAGCGCCGCACCAAGAACAACCCGGTGCTGATCGGCGAGCCAGGCGTGGGCAAGACCGCCATCGTCGAGGGCCTGGCCCAGCGCATCGTCAACGGCGAGGTGCCCGAGAACCTACGCAACAAGCGCGTGCTGAGCCTGGACATGGGCGCGCTGATCGCCGGCGCCAAGTTCCGCGGCGAGTTCGAGGAGCGCTTGAAGGGCGTACTCAACGACCTAGCCAAGAGCGAGGGCCAGATCATCCTGTTCATCGATGAGCTGCACACCATGGTCGGCGCCGGCAAGGCCGACGGCGCGATGGATGCGGGCAACATGCTCAAGCCGGCGCTGGCGCGCGGCGAGCTGCACTGCATCGGCGCCACCACGCTGGACGAGTACCGCAAGTACATCGAGAAGGACGCTGCGCTGGAGCGCCGCTTCCAGAAGGTGTACGTGGGCGAGCCCAGCGTCGAGGACACCATCGCTATCCTGCGCGGGCTCAAGGAGCGCTATGCGCTGCACCACGGCGTGGAGATCACCGACCCGGCCATCGTCGCGGCCGCCACGCTCTCGCACCGCTACATCACCGACCGCCAGCTGCCTGACAAGGCCATCGACCTGATGGACGAGGCGGCCAGCCGCATCCGCATGGAGATCGACTCCAAGCCGGAGGAGCTGGACCGCATGGAGCGCCGGTTGATCCAGCTCAAGATCCAGCGCGAGATGCTCAAGAAGGAGAAGGACGAGGCATCGCGCAAGCGCCTGGCCGATCTGGAGAGCGACATCGAGGCGCTGGAGCGCGAGTTCTCCGATCTGGAAGAGATCTGGAAGTCGGAGAAGGCCGCCCTGCAGGGCACGACCAAGATCAAGGAGCAGATCGAACAGGCCAAGCTGGACCTGGAAGCCGCCCAGCGCCGCCAGGACTACGCCAAGATGAGCGAGATCCAGTACGGCGTGCTGCCACAGCTGGAGAAGCAGCTGGCCGCCGCCGCCGAGGCCGAGCACACCGAGTTCAAGCTGGTGCAGGACCGCGTCACCGCCGAAGAGATTGCCGAGGTGGTCAGCCGCTGGACCGGCATCCCGGTCAACCGCATGCTCGAGGGCGAGCGCGAGAAGCTGCTGCGCATGGAGGACGTGCTGCACCAGCGCGTGGTCGGCCAGGAAGAGGCCATCCGCGTGGTGTCCGACGCGGTGCGCCGCTCGCGCGCCGGCCTGGCCGATCCGGACAAGCCCAGCGGCTCGTTCCTGTTCCTGGGTCCGACCGGCGTGGGCAAGACCGAGCTGTGCAAGGCGCTGGCCGAGTTCCTGTTCGACAGCTCCGATGCCATGGTGCGCATCGACATGAGCGAGTTCATGGAGAAGCACGCCGTGGCGCGGCTGGTCGGCGCGCCTCCGGGCTACGTGGGCTATGAGGAGGGCGGCTACCTGACCGAGGCCGTGCGTCGCCGGCCGTATTCGCTGATCCTGCTGGACGAGGTCGAGAAGGCCCATCCGGACGTGTTCAACATCCTGCTGCAGGTGCTCGACGACGGCCGCCTGACCGACGGTCAGGGCCGCACCGTGGACTTCCGCAACACCGTCATCGTGATGACCTCCAACCTGGGCTCGCACCAGATCCAGGAGCTGTCCGGCGACGACTCGCCCGAGGCCTATACGCAGATGAAGGCGGCGGTGATGGGCGTGGTGCAGGCGCACTTCCGCCCGGAGTTCATCAACCGGCTCGACGACATCGTCGTGTTCCACCCGCTGGACAAGGCGCAGATCAAGCAGATCGCGCGCATCCAGATGAGCGGGCTGGAGAAGCGCCTGGCCGAGCGCGGGCTGAAGCTGGAGGTGTCGGACAAGGCCTTCGAGCTGCTCGGCAACGTCGGCTTCGACCCGGTCTACGGCGCGCGTCCGCTGCGCCGTGCGATCCAGGCGCAGCTGGAGAACCCGCTGGCGCAAAAGATCCTGGCCGGCGAATTCGTCAGCGGCGATACCATCCAGGTCGATGCGCAGGGCGGGCAGCTGGTCTTCAGCAAGGCGTGATCGAGGGGGGCGGGATTGGGGGTTCGGGATTGGGGATTCGCAGGGAGCGGTCCTTCGATCCCGGCCTCGCCCGCTCTGACCAATCCCCAATCCCGAATCCCCAATCCCCGACGGCAACAGCCGTCGAGGACAGCTTGGCGAAAGCCAGCCGCGTGATGCTGTGAGGGCCGGCCTCGTGCCCCTCTTCGCCGTCTTCGCATGTCTGGTTTCGCCCTGGTGTCGTCCGTCGCCCATGCCTGGTCCACGCTGGTCGACCTGTTCTCGCGGCATGCCGTAGCGCCGCTGCTGGACGCGCTGCACCTGCGTGGCCTCAGCGACGACCCGCACGACATCGCCGCCTCGCTGCTGATCGCCGCGCTGCAGCTGGCGATCATCGGCCTGGTCTTCCGCCCGCTGGAGAGCCTCTGGCCGGCCGAGCGCTGGGAAGATCGGCGGCTGGCGCGGATCGACTTCCACTACACCTGGGTGATGCTGGTCGGGGTCTTCCCGCTGTTCTCGTTCCTGGTGCTGACGCCGCTGGCCAACCTGGCCGGCGGCGGCGCGGATGCCGGCACTGCCGGGCACGGCCTGCGCGACGCTTGGCCCTGGCTGGACCGCCATCCTGCGGTGCTGTTCGTCGCCTACTACGTGGTCTACGACTTCACCTACTACTGGATGCACCGCGTGCAGCACTGGATGCCGTGGTGGTGGGCGATGCATTCGATGCACCACAGCCAGCGCCAGCTCAGCTGCTGGGCCAACGACCGCAGCCATTACCTGGACGGGGCGCTGCAGTCCTTCGTGCTGGCCGGGGTGGGCGTGGCCTTCGGCATCCGCGCCGACGAGTTCGCCTGGATGATGCTGCTGGGCGAGCTGGTGCAGAACTTCTCGCACGCCAACGTGCGCATCGGCTTCGGCCCGGTGCTGGGCAGGGTGCTGGTGGATCCCACCTTCCATCGCCTGCACCACATGGTCGTCGATCCGCAGCGGCCCAACCTGCACAACTGCAACTTCGGCCAGGTGCTGGCGGTGTGGGACGTGCTGTTCGGCACCGCGCTCTACGGCGAGCCGGTGCGGCCCACCGGCGTGGCCGACCCGATGGTCGACCGCGACAACGAGCTGGGCCTGGTGGCGATGCAGTGGGAGACGCTCAAGCGCTTCTGGGGCGCGGTGCGCTGCCGCGCCGGCTGGACGCCGGGGGACGTGGCCTTCGATGCGCACTATCGGCCGGTGCCGGTGCAGCACGAGGCGCATGCGCCGGTGCCGGCACACGGTGCGCAGGGCGTGCCGGCGCTGGAGGGCGAGCGCGTCCGCTGCTGATCCGGCCCGCGGCGCCGGGGCGGGCGTGCGGCCGCCTCAGGCAGACGTTGCGGCCGGCTCGGCAGCGGGCGGGCGGCCCTGGCGGTAGGGCGGCATGGCCATGATCATCTCGGCCAGCGAGAACGCCAGTTCGCGCTCGGCCAGCACGGCGGCATCGGCGCCGTGTTCGAGCAGGTGTTCGACCTCGGCCTCGCTGTGCGCGCGCGCCAGCACGGTCAGCTCGGGATTGAGTGCGCGCAGCTTGGCGATGGCCTCGCCGGCCTCCAGCGGCTGCGGGATGGCCAGCACCGCGATGCGCGCCTTGTCCGGCTGGGCCTCGGCCAGCACCGCATCGGCCGCGGCGCTGCCGCGGATGGCGGAAATGCCGGCCGCATGCGCCTTGTCGACGTTGTCGCGGCTGTCGTCGATCACCACCACCGGCACGCCGCGCTCGTGCAGCACGTGCACCAAGTTGCTGCCGACCCGGCCATAGCCGATCACGATGGCGTGCTCGCCGGCGCGCAGCGGCGGGCCGGGCAGGGGCTCGGGCTCGACCGCCGGAATGCCGGGGGCATCCTGCGGATGGCGCCGCAGCCAGCGGTCCAGCGCGGTGAACAGGAAGGGGTTGGCCACGATCGACAGCAGCGCGCCGGCCAGGATCAGGTCGTGGCCCTCCTGCGGCAGGATCTTCAGGGCCAGGCCCAGGCCGGCCAGGATGAAGGAGAACTCGCCGATCTGCGCCAGGCTGGCCGAGATGGTCAGCGCCGTGCCCTTGGGATAGCCGAAGCTGCGCACGATGGCATAGGCCGCCAGCGACTTGCCGACCACGATGATCAGGAAGGTGGCCAGCACCTGCAACGGGTACTTCACCACGATGGTCGGGTCGAACAGCATGCCGACCGAGACGAAGAACAGCACCGCGAACGCATCGCGCAGCGGCAGCGAATCGTTGGCCGCCTTGTGGCTGAGCTCGGACTCGTTGAGCAGCATGCCGGCGAAGAACGCGCCCAGGGCGAAGCTCACGCCGAACAGCTTGGCCGAGCCGAACGCCACGCCCAGCGCGATCGCCAGCACCGACAGGGTGAACAGCTCGCGCGAGCCGGTCGCCGCGACGCGCTCCAGCGTCCAGGGGATGACCCGGCGCCCGACCAGCAGCATCACCGCCACGAACGCGGCCACCTGCAGCAGCGTGGCGCCCATCGCCTTGGCGATCTCCATCCACGCGCCGCCGCCGGCCTGGGCGCCGGCCTCGCCTTCGCCCAGCGCGCCGGCCAGCGCCGGCAGCAGCACCAGCGCCAGGACCATGGCCAGGTCCTCCACGATCAGCCAGCCCACCGCGATGCGGCCGCGGCTGGTGTCGAGCATGCGCCGCTCCTCCATCGCCCGCAGCAGCACCACGGTACTGGCCACCGACAGCGCCAGGCCGAAGACGAAGCCCTGCATCGGGTTCCAGCCCATCCACCAGGCCAGCCCGAAGCCCAGCAGCGTGGCCACGGTGATCTGCACGACCGCGCCGGGGATGGCGATCTTCTTGACCGACATCAGGTCTTCGAGCGAGAAGTGCAGGCCCACGCCGAACATCAGCAGCATCACGCCCAGCTCGGACAGCTGCGTGGCCAGGTCCTGGTTGGCGACGAAGCCGGGGGTGAACGGCCCGACGATCATGCCGGCCACCAGGTAGCCCACCAGCGGCGAGAGCTTGAGCTTGTTGGCCAGCGCGCCCAACACGAAGGCCACGGCCAGGCCGACGGCGATGATGTCGATCAGGCTGGTGTCGTGATGCATGGGCGTCCTTCGTGTTGCGAGCCGTCGAGTTTGGCTCAGCATGAACAGGCTGCGCAAATCGAAAATGACCGAACGGTTCATGCGGCCTATCGCTCATGACCGAACCGACAGCTGCGATGCCCCGACCTTACGCCCATCGCCGTTCGCTTCATGCCGATGCGATCTTGTGGTGGCTGCGCGCCCCGCTCGGCGCCACACGCCCCCAACCGCCGTCTTTCCCGCGAACGCGGGAAGTGCCTTTCGGCAGACGCATGTCTGACTATCCGTGGATTTTGGCGATCACGCGCGAAACGCCAAGGTGGCGGCACCCGGCGCCGCACAGCGCGCTATGGATGCACTTCCGGCCGGATACGCACGGCCACCAGCACGCCCGCGATCAGCAGCCCGATCCCTAGCAGCATCACGCCGCCGGGCCAGCTGCCGCGCAGCAGGAAGGCGTAGAGCAGGGCGGCCAGGGTCTCGAACACGATGAGCTGCCCCACCAGCGCGGTGGGCAGGCGTTGGCTGGCGGCATTCCAGCACAGCGTGCCGGCCCAGGAAGACAGCAGCCCGATGGTGCCCATGAGGCCGACGAAGGCCCAGGGGCGCGGACCCAGCGGCGCCACATCGGCCGCCGCGCTCGCCGTTGCGTAGCGCCAGGCCAGATAGGCGGCATAGCCGAGCAGGGCGATCGGCAGGGTCGCCAGGCCCTGGGCCGTGGCCCAGGCGCGCGCCTTGCGGTTCGGATGGGCGCGCATCCAGTCGCCGTTGCGCAGGGGATACCAGGTCCAGCAGCCGACGGCGCCCACCGCGAGGATCGCGCCCCACAGGTAGCGGCTGCGCTGGGCCGCAGAGGCGTGGGCGAGTGCGGCCATCTCGACCTGGTTGACGCAGGCGATGCCGGCCAGGATCACCACCAGGGCGGGGGCGAGGCGGGGCCAGGGCAGACGCCCGTCGCGGGCGTGGTTACGCAGGTTGGCGGCGATGGCGATGACCACGGGCAGGGTGCCGATGATCATGGTCGGCAAGGGCGCGCCGGCGCGCTGGATGGCGCTGGAAAGACACAGGTAGTACAGGAAGTTGCCGACCAGCGAGAGCTTGAGCGCTTCGGTCCAGTCGGCGCGCGTGAGTCGCCGCAGTTCGGCGCGGTCCCACCAGGCCAGCGGCAGCGTGATCAGGCCGAACGCCAGGTAGCGGCCCAGGGTGTGGAGGATGGGCGGGTACTCGGGCAGCAGCAGTGGCCCGACGAAGACCAGGCCCCACATCAAGCCTGCCATCAAGGCAAATGCCACGCCTGCGCCCATGGTCGGTGTTCCCCTGCGATGCCGATGCCGTCACGTCAGGCCGCAGGGTGGCGCGTGGGCGCGGCCGTCGTCTTGTACCAGCTTGCGCTTGCGGTCGTATCGGAGGCTCAGCGGATCTGGCGTTGATAGCGCGCCGGGGTGACGCCGTAGCGGCGTGCGAAGGCGCGGGTCAGGTGGGCCTGGTCGGTCAGGCCGGTGGCCGCGGCGACCTCGGCCGGGCGCATGCCGCGGGCCAGCAGGCGCTTGGCTTCGGCCAGGCGCAAGGCCATCAGCATCTGGTGGGGAGTGAGGTGGTATTGCGCCTTGAACTTGCGCAGGAAGTGGAAGGGGCTCAGGTTCGCCACGGCGGCCAGGTCGGCCAGTGCCAGCGGCTCGTGCAGCGCGGCGCGCATGGCCTCGATCACGGGCGCGAGGCGTGCGGTGGCGCCATCGCGGAGCTCGCGCGTGGCGGTGCGCGCCAGGGGGCGCAGGCTGGCGATGAATTCCAGCAGCAGGCCATCGGCCTGCAGGGCATCGCTGCATTGCCACAGGTGCTGATGCAGGCAGGTCAGGCGCTGCGCGAGTTCGGGATGGCGCGATTCCACCACGTCGCCGAACCACCAGTGCGCTTCGCCGCTGAGCGCGCTGACCAGGCTCGGATCCAGATACAGCATGCGGTAGCGCCAGCCGCCTGCGGTTTCGGCGCGGCCGGTATGCGGCACGTCGGGGTGCATCAGGACGAGGGACTGTGGGGTGGCGAGGTGGTCGGCGCCGCGATAGCGGAACCGTTCGACGCCGGTCTCGATGATGCCCAGTCCGTATGCCTGGTGCGTGTGCGGCTCGAAAGCGTGCTGCACGATGCTTGCGCGGTAGAGCTCGGCGCCCGGCCGGCCCGCCACGTTCCGAAATTCGGCGTGGTCTTCGGAGGCGGTCAGGGGCTCTGGCAGGTGGGGCATGCCGAGAGTCTAAGAGCGATGCGCGTCCTGGTGGCGGTGCTTGAGTCAGGCTTTTGACCAATCTGCTACTTGCAGCGTCATTCGCGTCTGGAGCTCAGTGCTGCAATGTTCCGGCCTCGTCGTTCCAGGGGCCGGGTGTTCTAGTTCCGTCGAAGAACAAAAAGCGTTCTTTGCCTGATTAGGCATCGCGGCGCGTGGTTGTTGTTTTGGCTTCGGGTGGGCAGCGGTCCGGCGGGCGGTGTCCGCTTTTCCCTCGGTCAGGGCATCCTGCCCTGACTCGGGCGCTCGGCGTCCTGCCTCGCTAGGCGCGGCCACCGCCCGCCGGCCCGCTGCTGCGTGCGTTTGGTTGAAGGGCTTCGGGTTGAAGGAAGTCTCGATCCATCTGCCCCAAGGCTCGACCCGATCGGGCCATGCGGAAAGCGGGCCATGATGGCTCGCGACGGCGCGTGGGTGCGATGCGTCCTTGCGGAATGCCGACGACAGATGCGTTGTCGGACCCCATCGTGGGAGCCGCCATGGCGGCGATGAGGCTCTACCGGGCATGTCTGAGTCGCGATTAGGCTTTACCGGGAAAGCCCCATCGCCGCCAAGGCGGCTCCCACCAGGCATGGTGAGGAGTCTCAATCCTCTCCGGTCCAAGGCTAAGCCAAGAGAGCTGGCGAGCCGAGGAGCCGCGCCAAGCCGGATCGAGGCGATGAACGAAGTGCGCTCACCAACCTCGTGCCTGGGCGCAAAAAAAAAAGCCCCGGCCAGATCGGCCGGGGCTTTGGGTTCACGCGATGACGCTGGAGCGGCTTACCAGGTGTAGGCGATGCGGCCGTACACGTAGGCGCCGTTGAAGCCGAACGGCGAGTAGTTGCTGTACGGGAACACGCCGCTGGTCGAGTTGGCGTAGGTGTTTTCCTGCGGATAGGTGTCCAGCACGTTGTCCGCACCCACCGTCAGCGTCCACTGCGAGGTCGGCTTGTAGCTGGCGTTGACGTCGACCAGCCACTTGGCGTCGAAGGTCTGGTCGTTGGCCGGCGTGGTCGAGTTGCGCACGGTGACGCTGCCATAGCGCGTGCCGGTCAGGCCCACGCTCCAGTGGTCGCTATGCCAGGTGCCGCCGACGATCGCCTTGCTCTTGGGGAAGCTGTCTTCCAGTCGGCCGATCTCGTCGCGCCCGACCAGGCCGGTGGTGATGCCCAGGCCGGTCAGCACGGCCGGCGAGGCGTCCAGGCGGGTCACCTCGGTCTTGCCGTAGCTGTAGCTGGCGGTCAGGTCCAGGCCGCTGGTGGCGAAGGGGATCGCATAGGTGCCCACCACGTCCACGCCGCGGGTGCGGGTGTCGGCGGCGTTGGTGAAGTAGCGGAACTGGGTCACCTGGTCCTGGCCCAGGCTGGTCAGCAGCGCGCGCGCGGCCGGGGTGGTGTTGACGTTGGAGGACAGCAGGATGCGGTCGTCGATCTTGATCTGGTAGGCGTCGACCGTCAGCGAGAACGCATCGGTCGGCTGCAGCACCAGGCCCACGCTATAGGAGGTCGAGGTCTCGGCCTTGAGCGGCTTGGCGCCCAGGGCCTGGGCCACGGCGGTGTCGGCCGGGAAGGTGCCGGACTGGAAGAACACGCCGTTGTTGATCGTGCTGGAGATGGCCTGGAAGCTCTGCTGGGCCAGCGACGGGGCGCGGAAGCCGTTGGACGCCGTGGCGCGCAGGGCCACGCGGTCGGTGAAGGCGTAGCGCGCCGACAGCTTGCCCGAGACCTTGCTGCCGAAGTCCGAGTAGTCCTCGTAGCGACCGGTCAGGCCGGCGGAGAACTTGTCGGTGAAGTCGGCTTCCAGCCCGGTGTAGACCGCGTAGCTGTGGCGGTCGGCATGCACGGCGTTGGCCGGGGTGAAGCCGCCGAAGCCCTGCGCGCCGGAGCTGGAGCCGGCGATGCCCTGGCCCGCGTTGGCGTAGGAGCCGTACTCGCCCGGCGACTGGTTCCACTTCTCGCCGCGGTACTCGGCGCCGAAGGACCAGGTCACCGGATAGGCCAGGCCCCAGTCCAGCGCCTGGGTGAAGTCGGCGTTGAAGATGTTCTGGGTGTACTCCAGCGCGCCATCGTAGAAGCTGGTCGGGCTGGCCGCGCCGAGCGTGTAGTTGATGGTGTTGCGGGTGTGGTAGTCGATCTTGTTGTAGCCGTAGTTGTAGCTGACGTCCCAGGTGAAGCCGCCGTCGGTGTTGCCCTTGAGCCCGGCGATCAGCGAGCGGTCCTTGGAGTACTGGTTGATCACCGGCACGTAGCCGTCCGGATAGAACTGCGCCAGCAGCGCGCTCTGGTTGTTATGGTTCTTCGAGCGGTAGAAGGCGTAGGAGTCGATGTCGCGGTTGCTGGCGATCGCCGTGGCGTAGGCGCTGAGGTGGTCGCTGAAGTCGAAGCTGGTGTTGGCCGACACCGCGCCGGCGTTCACGTCCGGGTCGCCGATCACGAAGGCCTTCTGGCCCACCGAGGGGAAGTTGCCGGTGTTGGGCGTGCTGCCGGCGTAGGCGCCGGAGCGGTTGGTCGGATCCTGGTAGCCGACCTGGCCGGCCACGTGCAGCTTGCCGCGACCGTCGGCGAAGCCCACGCCCGCATCGCCGGAGAGCTGGTACTGCTCGCCGTCGCCCTTGGCGTACTTGCCGTAGTTCACCGCCAGGCTGCCGCCGCTGCCGGCGCCCTTGAGCACGATGTTGACCACGCCGGCGATGGCGTCCGAGCCATACTGCGCCGAGGCGCCGTCGCGCAGCACTTCCACGCGCTCGATGGCCGCGACCGGAATGCTGTTGAGGTCCACCGCCGAGGAGCCGCGGCCGATGCTGCCGTTGAGGTTGATCGCGGCCGAGCTGTGGTAGCGCTTGCCGTTGACCAGCACCAGCACCTGGTCGGGCGAGAGCCCGCGCAGCTGCGCCGGGCGCACGCCGCTGGTGCCGTCCACCAGCGCCGGGCGCGGGAAGTTGAGCGAGGGCAGGGCGCGCGAGAGCGCGGTGGCCAGTTCAGTGGTGCCGGTGGACTGCAGGGTCTCGGGCGAGATGATGTCGATCGGCGACTGGGATTCGGCCACGGTGCGGTCGGCCACATGCGTACCGGTGACGATCACGGTATCCAGCGTGCTGGCTTTGACGGGCGCCGAAGAGGCGGCGTCCTGGGCGAAGGCGGGGGCGGCGGCCAGGGCGAGAGCCACGGCGGCGGCGAGGGGACTGGTCTTGCGGTTCATCTGTGCAACTCCGGTAATAAAGGCTCGCATCGCTGGGGGAGGGCTCGTCACCTGAACAGGGGGCGAGGTCGCGATGCACTTTCGAATTAACGCTTTTCTAACTGATGTGTCAAACCCGGTTTCGGCTGAAATCGCTTTGGCCGTGCGCGCCGCGCGCCGGAGAATCCGCGGTTGCGGCGCCCCGCGCGGGCTCCGAGTCAAGTATTCGTTAACGTTAGAATGGCGTCGCAGGAAGGGTCCTCATCTCCTCATGCCCTTCGGTTATTTCGGAAAACCCCCATGATTTCGTTGCGTAATTTCGCCCTCCGTCGCGGCGAACGCCTGCTGTTGTCCAATGTCGACCTGGCCATGCACGCCGGCTACCGGGTCGGCGTGGTCGGGCGCAACGGCACCGGCAAGTCCAGCCTGTTCGCCGCGGTGAAGGGCGAGCTGGAGGCCGACAAGGGCGATGTCGAGCTGCCTGGCAAGGTGCGCATCGCCAGCGTGGCGCAGGAGACCCCGGCCCTGCCTGATGCGGCGCTGGACTTCGTGCTGGGCGGCGACACCGAAGTGGCCGCCGTGCTCAAGGCCGAGGCCGATGCCATGGCCGCCGAGGATTGGGAAGCGGTGGCCGCCGTGCACATCCGCATGGAGGAAGTCGGCGGTTACGACGCCCAGGCGCGCGCCGGCAAGCTGCTGCACGGCCTGGGCTTTCCGGCCGACACCCACCAGCGTGCGGTCAAGGACTTCTCCGGCGGCTGGCGCGTGCGCCTCAACCTGGCGCGCGCGCTGATGATGCCCAGCGACCTGCTGCTGCTGGACGAACCGACCAACCACCTCGACCTGGACGCGGTGTTCTGGCTGGAGCAGTGGCTGCTGAAGTATCCCGGCACGCTGCTGCTGATCAGCCACGACCGCGAGTTCCTGGACAACGTGGCCACCCACACCCTGCACCTGCATGGCGGCGGCGCCAAGCTCTACGTCGGCGGGTATACCGACTTCGAACGCCAGCGCACCGAGCACCTGCGCCAGCAGCAGATCCAGCACGAGAAGGCCGAGGCCGAGCGCGCGCATCTGCAGAGCTTCATCGACCGCTTCAAGGCCCAGGCCAGCAAGGCCAGCCAGGCGCAGAGCCGCATCAAGCGCCTGGCCAAGATGGCCGGCACCGAGGCGGTGCGTGCCGAGCGCGAGTTCCGCATCGAATTCGCCGCGCCGGCGCGCCTGCCGTATTCGCTGATCCGCCTCAACCATGTCGAGGCCGGCTACGGCGAGGACACGGTGATTCTGCACAAGGTCGGCTTCGGCCTGGAGGCGGGCGACCGCATCGGCCTGCTCGGCCCCAACGGCGCGGGCAAGTCCACCCTGGTCAAGACCCTGGTCGGCGAACTGGCGCCGGTGCACGGCGAGCGCAGTGCGCACCCGGACCTGTGCATCGGCTACTTCGCCCAGCACACGGTCGAATCGCTGCACGAGGGGCAGTCGCCCATTGACCACTTCCGCGAGATCTCCCCGGATGCGTCCACCCAGTCGTTCCGCGACTTCCTGGGTAAGTGGAACTTCCCCGGCGATCGAGCCTTCGAGGTGGTCGATGGTTTCTCCGGCGGCGAGCGCGCGCGCCTGGCGCTGGCGCTGATCGCCTGGCAGCAGCCCAACGTGCTGCTGCTCGACGAGCCGACCAACCATCTGGATCTTGAGATGCGCGAGGCGCTGGCCGAAGCGCTGAGCATCTTCGAGGGCGCCATCGTGATGGTCAGCCACGATCGCCATCTGATCGGCCTGGTCTGCGACACCTTCTGGCGCGTGGCCGATGGCGTGGTCGAACCGTTCTCCGGCGACCTGGACGACTATGCCGCCTGGCTGCGCACGCGCCCGGCCGCGCAGGGCACCAAGCAGAAGCTGGCCCAGGCCGCGCCCACGCCACCGCCGCCGACCCCGCCGCTGGTGCAGAAGAAGCCGCCGAACCCGCACAAGCTCAAGGCGGCCGAAGACAAGGTGGCGCAGCTGGAAGCGGCCGTGGCCGCGATCGATGCGCAGCTGGCCGACCCGGCCAATGCCGCCGACGGCAGCCGGCTGGCCGCGCTCGGCCGCCAGCGCGAGCAGGCCGCCGGCGACCTGGCCAAGGCCGAGGCCGCCTGGATGGCGCTGTACGACGACGCGGCCTGAGCCGGCGCGTCAGTCGTCCTGCGCCACGCGCTGTTCGAGCCAGCGCCGGAACTGCTGCGCGGCCGGGCTTTCTGGCCGCGAGCGCAGCCGGGTGAGCCAGTAGCGACCCAGCGCGATGTGCAGATCGAATGGCCGCACGAGCTGGCCGCTGTCCAGCGCCTGCTGGAACAGCTCCACCGGCAGCAGCGCCACGCCGGCGCCCGCGGTGGCGGCCGCGGCCATCGCCAGGGAAGTGTCGAACACCGGCCCGCGCGCATCCAGCGGCGCGATGCCGGCCGCCGCGCACCAGCGCGACCATTCGTCCTGCCGGTAGGTGCGCAGCAGCGTGTGCGCGGCCAGGTCCTCCGGGCGGTGCAGGGTCCTGGCCAGGGCCGGGGCGCACAGCGGCGCGAAGCGCACCGCCATTACCGGGGTGCTGTGCTGGCCAGGCCAGTCGCCCTCGCCGAAGCGGATCGCCAGCTCCAGCCCCTCGCCGGCCAGATCGACGCGGTTGTTGTGGGTCTGCAGGCGCAGGTCGATGGCCGGATGCGCCGCGCCGAACTGCGCCAGGCGCGGCAGCAGCCAGCCGATGGCGAAGGTGCCGACCACGCCGACGTTCAAGGTCTCGCGATAGCGGCCGTCGGTGAAGCGATCCAGCGTGGCGGCGATGCGGTCGAAGCTTTCGTTGAGCATCGGGTACAGCGCCGCGCCCTCGTCGGTCAGCGCCACCCCGCGCGCCAGCCGATGGAACAGCACCACCTGCAGGCGTGATTCCAATACACGGATCTGATGGCTCAGCGCGGCCTGGCTGATGTGCAGCTCCAGCGCGGCGCGGGTGAAGTTCAGGTGGCGCGCGGCGGCCTCGAAGGCGCGCAAGGCATTGAGTGGCAGGGCGGATCGGAGCATGACGACCGGTTCGGGAGGGAGCGGATGCAGGCGCGGCGGCGGGGCGTCGTGCGCCGGGCACTGTAGCCCAAGCCATCGATCCAGCTTATGGCTGCCCCTGAAACTTCGCGCTGGTGGCCGCGGGGCTGCCTTCCAATAATCCTGGGACCCAACCGTTCGGAGTGCCGCCATGTCTGACCGTCGTCGATTCCTCCAGCGCAGCGGGACCGCGCTGCTCACCGCCTTCGCCGCGCCCTGGGCGGCCGCCGTCGCCCCGGTGGCGCCTGCCGCCGCGAAGGGCGGCGTGGCCGCGGCCATCGCCGGCGCCAAGGACTTTGCCGCGCTGGAGCAGGTCAGCGGGGGACGGCTGGGCGTGACCCTGCTGGAGGTCGGCACCGGCCGCCGGATGGGCCGCCGCCAGGACGAGCGCTTCCCGATGTGCAGCACCTTCAAGGCGCTGCTGGCCGCGCACGTCCTCAGCCTGGCCGACGCCGGGGCGCTGTCGCTGGATGAGCGCCTCCCGATCCGTCAGGCGCAGCTGCTGTCCTGGGCGCCGGAGTCGGAGCGGCACGTGGGCAAGGACCTCACCGTGCGCGATCTCTGCCGCGCGGCCGTCACCAACAGCGACAACACGGCGGCCAATCTGCTGCTGGCGCGGGCCGGTGGGCCGCCGGCGCTGACGGCGTTCCTGCGCAAGCAGGGCGACGCGGTGACCCGCAGCGATCGCTACGAGCCGGAGATGAACAACTTCGCGCCGGACGATCCGCGCGACACCACCAGCCCTGCGGCGGTGGCCGCCAGCCTGGCGCGCTTCGCGGTGGGCGATGGCCTGTCCAAGGCGTCGCGTGCGCAGTACGCGGACTGGCTGATCGACAACCAGACCGGCGACGACTGTCTGCGCGCCGGCCTGGGCAAGCGCTGGCGCGTGGGTGACAAGACGGGCAACAACGGCCGCGACACGCGCAACGATCTGGCGGTGCTGTGGCCGCTCGCGGGCGGCACACCGTGGGTGCTGGTGGCGCTGCTGCAAGGCGCCCGGGTCGATGCGGATCAGCGCGACGCGGTGCTGGCGCGCGTGGGCGCGCTGGCGGATCAGATGATCGGTTGAGGGCGAGGCTGCGTTTCGCATGTTGCCGGTTCTTCCGGTTGCATGATCTTGGCGTTTGGGCGTTCGGCTTCGAAGAGCAGCGCTACGGCCGACGGTGTTCGCTTGTCCCTCGGTGGGGTCATCTGCCGCGCCTTACGTGTCTATCGTCGTTCCCGCGAACGCGGGAAACCAGGGACTTTCGCTCGGAGCACCAAGACCAGGTTCTTCCCGCGATCCTGAGGTCGCGTTGCACCTGTGCGTTGTGACTTCGGAGGAGCGGTGCTTCCGGCTTCGGAGGGGCAGCGGTCCGGCGGGCGGGGGCCGCTGATCCCTCAATCAGGGCATCCTGCCCTGATTCGGGCGCTCGGCTCCTACCTCGCTAGGCGCGGCTCCCGCCCGCCGGACCGCTGCTGCACGCGTCACGTCGCAGGACTTCGGTTTGCGGGGCGGGGGCTTTCGAACCTTCCTCGCGCGTAACGCGATCAGTGACGGGAAGGTGTCGACTTGAGGCCCCCTCCCTTGCGCGCAGCGCAGGGGAGGGATGGGGAGGGGTCGGGGCTTTCCCGGTCGAGCTACCGAAGCAAGAGCAAAAGCACCCCACCCCGGCCCTCCCCTTCGCCCGCGGCGAAAGGGAGGGGGCAGAGCGCTGCTCGATGCCTTCGAGTTGGAAGACGTCCTGATCCATCCACAGTGGGGCTTCCACCGGTCGGCGCTGATCCCATGTGGGAGCCGCCATGCCTCCCACTTGTAGAGCGGAGCTTGCTCCGCTGGGGCTCTCCCTACGACCGAACGAAGAGCAGCGGAGCGAGCTCCGCTCTACAGACGGGCGGCTGCTAGATTTGAGAGACAGTTGCTCCCACAAGAGCATGCAGCGCTGTCCATCCTTTTCATCCCGACGTCCGCTGTCGTTGGCGGATCGAGCCGAGGAGCCGCGCCCGGCCGGATCGCGGCTGGGTGGCGACGTCCGATTTTGCAGCGGCCAGAATCTCGGCGAAGAACCAATAAACAAAAAGGCCGCTTCTTAGCGGCCTTTCTGCGGTCTGCGGCGCTGGTGCGCGGCAGGCTTACTTCAGCTTGGCATCGGCGCGCAGGGCGTCGGCCTTGTCGGTCTTCTCCCACGAGAAGGCGGTGGCGGTGTGCTGCGTGCCGGCGCCGTCGGTGTAGGTGAATTCCTTCGGCTTGCGGCCGAAGTGACCGTAGGAGGCGGTCGGCTGGTACATCGGGTGGATCAGGTCGAGCATCTGGATGATGCCGTACGGACGCAGGTCGAAGTGCTTGCGGATCAGCTTCTCGATCTTCTCGTCGGCGATCTTGCCGGTGCCGAAGGTGGTGACCGAGATCGAGGTCGGCTCGGCCACGCCGATGGCGTAGGAGACCTGCACCTCGCAGCGGTCGGCCAGGCCGGCGGCGACCACGTTCTTGGCCACGTAGCGCGCGGCGTAGGCGGCCGAGCGGTCGACCTTGGACGGATCCTTGCCCGAGAACGCGCCGCCACCGTGGCGGGCCCAGCCGCCGTAGGTGTCGACGATGATCTTGCGCCCGGTCAGGCCGCAGTCGCCCACGGGACCGCCGATGATGAACTTGCCGGTCGGGTTGATGTGGAACTTGGTGCCCTTGTGCAGCCACTTGGACGGCAGCACGGGCTTGATGATCTCCTCGCGCACGGCCTCGATCAGGTCCTTCTGCTTGATGCCCGGATCGTGCTGGGTCGACAGGACCACCGCGTCGATGGCCGTGGCCACGCCGTCCTCGTAGCGCAGGGTGACCTGCGACTTGGCGTCGGGGCGCAGCCAGGACAGCGGCGAGTTCTTCTTCTTGCGGATCTGCGCCTGGCGCTCGACCAGCCGGTGCGAGAGGTGGATCGCCGCCGGCATGTAGCTGTCGGTCTCGTTGGTGGCATAGCCGAACATCAGGCCCTGGTCGCCAGCGCCCTGTTCCTCGGGCTTCTTGCGGTCCACGCCCTGGTTGATGTCCGGCGACTGCTTGCCGATCAGGTTGAGCACGCCGCAGGTCTCGCCGTCGAAGCCGACCTCGGAGCTGTTGTAGCCGATGTCCAGGATGACCTTGCGGGTCAGGGCTTCCAGGTCGATCCAGGCGCTGGTGGTCACTTCGCCGGCCACGATCGCCACGCCGGTCTTGACCAGCGTCTCGCAGGCCACGCGGGCGCGCTTGTCCTGGGCCAGGATCGCGTCCAGGACGGCGTCGGAGATCTGGTCTGCGATCTTGTCCGGATGGCCCTCGGAGACCGATTCGGAAGTGAACAGGTAGCTGGACATCAGGCTTATATCCTTTGATTCGGATGAAAAGATGGCCGCGCATGATACACGCGCGGCGCCGGCCGCGCATGGTGGCGTGCCCCGTGTTGCCGGGACGTTACTTTCCGCGCGCCGGCCCGCGGCCGGGCGGTGTCATCGCCGTGCCGCATGCGTGCAACGCGGCTGACGCCATCGCGGCCCAGTCTGGCGTTCCAGATCCGCCGCTGACCGGGATGGGACCCGACCATGCGCCCTCTGGAAGACACCCTGCTCGAACGTTATCCGCGCTGGTTCGGCGGTCGCCGTGGCCTGCTGACCCGGCCGCTGCTGCGCCGCTACGGCCACTGGTCCGGCCTGGACCAGGCGCTGGCCTTCCTGAACGCGCACCGGGACAGCACGCCCTGGGACTTCGTCGCCGCCGCGCAGGACTTCCTGCAGCTGGACGGCAGCTTCGATACGCAGGCCCTGGCGCGCATTCCCGCCAGCGGCCCGCTGCTGGTGGTCGCCAACCATCCTTCCGGCGCGCGCGATGCGATGGCGCTGCTGCATCTGGTCGGCCAGGTGCGGCGCGACGTGCGCATCGTCGCCAACGAGGTGCTGACCCACATCGCGTCGCTGCGCCCGCTGCTGCTGCCGGTGCGCGTGTTCGGCGGCAGCTCGGCCGCCGGCAGCCTGCGCGCGGTGCGCGCGGCGCTGGATGCCGGACAGTGCGTGATCGTGTTTCCGGCCGGCGAGGTGTCGCGCCTGTCGCCGCTGGGCGTGCGCGATACGCGCTGGCGGCCGGGATTCGTGCGCTTCGCCCGGGCCAGCGGCGCCAAGGTGCTGCCGGTGCGCGTGCAGGCACGCAACTCGGCGCTGTTCTACGGCGCCTCGGCGGTGTTCAAGCCGGCCGGCACGGTGCTGCTGCCGCGCGAGATGTTCGCGCGCCGCCAGCAGCCGCTGCGCCTGTACGTGGGCCAGGCGCAGGCGCTGGCCACGCACGCCGACGAGACCACCGTGCTGCGCCAGCTGCGGCGCGCGCTGTATGCGCTCGGCAGCCGCGCCGATGCCGGGGCCGAATCGCCGGCCGCACTGGTCGCGCCGGTGCCGGTGGCGCAGCTGCGCGCGGCGATCGCGGCGCTGCCGAGCTTCGGCCGCACCAGCGAGGGCCGGCGCATCGTCGCCGGGCCGCTCGCCTCCGACTCGCCGCTGCTGCGCGAGATCGGCCGCCTGCGCGAGCTGACCTTCCGCAAGGTGGGCGAGGGCACGGGCCGGGCGCTGGACGTGGACGACTACGACACCTGGTACGACCACATCGTGCTGTGGGACGAGGAGGCCGGCGCGGTCGCCGGCGCCTACCGCGTGGCGCGCGGGGCGCAGGTGCTGGCCAGGCGCGGGCTGGCCGGGCTGTACACGGCCAGCCTGTTCGACTGGTCCGAGGGCGCGCTGCCGCGCATCGCCCAGGGCATGGAGCTGGGCCGCAGCTTCGTCGCGCCCGACTACTGGAACAGCCGCAGCATCGACCAGCTGTGGCAGGGCATCGGCGCCTACCTGGTGGCGCATCCGCAGGTGCGCTATCTGTTCGGCGCGGTGTCGATGAGCGCGGCGCTGCCACAGGCCGCGCGCGAGCAGATCGTGGCCTATTACCAGCGCTTCCACGGCCAGGACGCCGGCGCCACGGCGCGCCATCCCTTCGTGCTGCAGGCGGTGCCGGCGGCGTTCGAGACGCTGGATGCGCAGGCGGCCTTCGCCGTGCTGCGCGAGAACCTCGCCGCGCTCGGCGCCCAGGTGCCGATGCTGTTCCGCCAGTACACCGAGCTGTGCGAACCGGGCGGCGCGCGCTTTCTGGCCTTCGGCGTGGACGCCGACTTCGCCGGCTGCGTCGACGGGCTGATCGAACTGGACCTGGAGCGCATGCACACGCGCAAGCGCCAGCGTTATCTGCACACCCCCACGCAGGAGCAAGCCGCATGAACCGCGCCGTGTTCGTCTCCGATGTGCACCTGGGCTCCACCCATTGCCATGCCGCCGAGTTCGCCGACTTCCTGACCCGGCTCAAGTGCCGGCAGCTCTATCTGGTCGGCGACATCGTCGATCTGTGGTGGATGTCGCGGCGGCGCGCGCGCTGGGACGCCGCACACCAGCGCGTGGTCGAGGCGCTGCACGCGCTGGCGCGCAACGGCACCGAGCTGATCTACGTGCCCGGCAACCACGACCGTGCCGCGCGCCGTTTCTGCGGGCTGATGCTGCCGGCCATGCAGGTGCGTCGCCGCGTGATCCACACCACGGCCGACGGCCGCCGCCTGCTGGTGGTGCACGGCGACGACTACGACGCGGCCACGCACTTCGGCGGGCTGCAGGAGCAGTTCGGCGACTGGCTGTACTACCGCATCCTGACGGGCAACAAGCTGGTCAATCGCATGCGGCGGCGCTTCGGCCTGCGCTACTGGTCCCTGGCCGAATACCTCAAGCGCAAGAGCGCGGCGGCCGAGCGCTATATCGCCCGCTTCGTCGAGGCCGGCCTGGCCGACGCGCGCCGGCGCGGCCTGGACGGCATCGTCTGTGGCCACATCCATCGCGCCGCGCTGATCCGACGCGACGGTCTGGTCTATGCCAACGATGGCGACTGGGTCGAGAGCCTCACCGCGCTGTGCGAGACCGCCGACGGCAGCCTGCAGCTGGTGTCCCACGCCGGCCAGGTGCTGAGCGAACTGCCGGCGCGCCTGCGCCTGGTACCGGACGAGCCGGCGCTGCCGCAGGCGGCCTGAGCGCGCGCTCGATGTAGTCGCGCTTTCGTTCCGCGCGGCGCCTGTCCGGGTGGCGCCGCGGGCTGCGTGTGCTGGGGCATGGAGCCAAGACTGCGCGCATCATTCCCCGGACTGCTGCTGATCGCGGCCCTGCTGGCGTTGGCGCTGGCGCGCGCGATGGTCGGCACCGCCCGCGATGGCCTGACCCTCGACGAGCCCTACCACTACGCCGCCGGTGTGTCCTACGCGCGGCTCGGCGACTACCGGATCAATCCCGAGCACCCGCCGCTGGCCAAGCTGTGGACCGGCTGGCTGGCGCCTGCCTCGGTAGTGCTGCCGCCGCTGCGCGAGCTGCACGAAAAGGACGACGAGCGCATCTACACCCAGTCCATGGCCTACCTGGACAACGCGCCGGCCGATTCCCAGCACCACATCCGCGTGGCGATGTTCGCGCTCAACCTGCTCCTGCTGGCCGCGCTGGCGCTGCTGGTATGGAAGGTGGCGGGTCTGTGGTGGGCGGCCGGGCTGCTGGCCTGGCTGGCGGTGGATCCCACGGTCGGCGCGCACCTGCCGGTGCTGATGACCGACCTGCCGGTGGCCCTCGCCCTGGGCATGAGCGCGGCCAGCGCGGCCTGGCTGGCCAGCACCTGGCGCTGGCCGGCCTGGCTGGCCTTCGCGCTGTCGGCGGGGCTGGCGCTCGGGTCCAAGCACTCGGCCCCCGGCGCGGTGGCCGGCATCGGCGTGGCGCTGCTGCTGGCCGCGGCCTGGCGGCACTGGCGCAGCCGGCGGGATGCGCTGCCCGGCGCGCATGAGCGCGGTGCGACCCTGCTGGCGCGGTGGGCGGCGGTCGCGCTGGCCGCCCTGGTCGCGGTGGCCGTGCTGTGGTCGCTGTACGGATTCCGCTTCCATGCCGGGCGCGATGGCAGCGACGCCTTCAATCGGCCGATGGCGCCCAAGATCGACGACTTGGCCTCGCCCGTGCAGCGCCAGGTGCTGCATGCGCTGGACGACGCGCGCCTGCTGCCGCGTGCCTATCTGTGGGGCATGGCCGACACGCTGCGCGCCGGCGTGGAAGGCCGCGGCCAGCGCGAACACAAGCTGTTCGGCCACGACTTCAAGGGCGCGCCGCCGTGGTTCTTCTGGCCCGGCGAGCTGGCGGCCAAGCTGCCGCTGCCGCTGCTGGCCGGCGCGCTGCTGGGCCTGTTGGCGCTGTGGCGCGCGCCGCTGTCGAGCGGGCAGAAGCACCTGCTGCTGACCATGGGCGCGCTCGGCGCGGCGTACTGGGCCAGCCTGCTCGGCTCGCGCGGCACCTATGCCGGTGTGCGCCACGCGCTGCCGCTGTTCCTGCCGCTGGCCACGCTGGCCGGCGCGCTGGCCTGGCGTGCCTCGGTGTCGGTCCGGCGGCGCTGGCTGCTGCCGCTGGCCTTCGCGCCCACCGCGCTGGCGCTGGTGATGACCGCACGCGAGCCGCGGCTGTGGGAGTACTTCAACGAACTGGGCGGCGGCAGCGCGGACGGCTGGCGCAACTTCTCCGATGAAGGCGTGGACCTGGGCCAGCGCCTGCCCGAGATCAGCCGCTGGATGCAGACCCACCAGCCGCCGGGAACCACGCTCTACAACAGTTATATGTACATGCCCGAATGGGTGCGCGGCAGCGGCTCGCCGCTGCGCGAATACGTGGAGAGCGTGGACGACACCAATCTCGCCGGGCGCTACGCCGGTCTGTTCGTGATGCGGTTGAGCAGCACCATTCCCGAGCCCGAGTACAACTGGAATCCGGCCGTCACCATGCGCAACCTGCATCAGGTGGGGCGGATCGGCGTGCTGGGCATCTGGCAGGGCCGGATGGACGACAAGCGCCTGCGCGTGCGCGGCCTGTATCGCGAGGTGCTCAAGGAGGTCTATCGCACGCCTTCGCCCGACTGGCGGCAGGTGGCCACGCGCTGCGCGGAGATCCTCGAGGCGGTGCCGTTCGCCACCGGCTGCTACGTCGAGCGCGGCAATGCACTGGCGCGGCTGGGCGATGTCGCCGGTGCGCGCAAGGCCTGGGCAGGCGGGGCCGATCAGCTTGCGCCAGACGATCCCATCGGCCTGCAGCTGCGCGCGCTGGTCAAGGCCAGCGAAGGCGATCGTCTTCCGGCCAACTGGCGGCCGGTGCGCAATCCGAGCCTGGAGTAAGGCGCTTCGGCCCGTGCTGATCGCGGGCATCGGCATGCGTCGGGCCTGAAGCCAAGGGACCGGGCCGTGCGTGCGTGGCATCCGGGCAGGGCGGCTTGATCGGCAATCCCATCGGGCCGCTCGTGCAATGCAATGCATGGCGCAGTCGCGCGCTGATGGCTCCACATGAAAGCAGCGGCACATGGAACCCGCAGCCCCGACCAAGCAGGCATGATGCGGGCATGGATTCGGTCACTCATCTTCTGCTTGGCGGCGCCATCGGCGCGGCCCTCGCCCCGGCGGGTCAGCGCCGGGCCGCCATCCTGGCCGGCGCGGCGCTCAACACCTTGCCGGACCTGGACGTGCTGCTGCTGCCCCGGTTCACCGACGATCCGGTGATGCTGATGACCTGGCATCGCAGCTTCCTGCATTCGGTGTTCGTGCTGCCGCTGATCGGCGCGCTGGTGTGGTGGGTGTGCCGGGTGCGCGGCACGCGGGTCAATTCGGCACCGGTGCGCTGGTTCTGGCTGATCCAGGCCTGCCTGCTCAGCCATCCACTGATGGACGCCTGCACGGTCTACGGCACCTCGCTGCTGTGGCCGCTGGATGTGCCACCGACGATGTGGTCGCTGTTCTTCATCATCGAACCGGCCTTCACCCTGTGGCTGCTGCTGGGCTGCGTCATCGCCTGGTGCGTGCCGCGCAAGCCGCTGGGCCAGCGCGGCGCGATCGCCGGCCTGGTGCTGGCCGCCGGCGTGCTGGGCGTGGCTGGCCTGGCCAAGGCGAGGGTCGATCGCGAGGCCGAGCGCACCCTGGCGGCGATGGGCCTGGGCGATGCGCCGCGCTTCTCCACGCCGATGCCGTTCTCCACCCTGCTGTGGCGGGTGGTGGCGATGACGCCGTCCGGCTATGTCGATGCCGAACGCTCGGTGTTCGATCGGGGGCCGATGGTGTTCCGCGGCCATCCCTCCGACACCCAGGCGCTGGCCCAGGCGATGCGGATCGGCATCCCGGCGGTGACGCGGCTGGACTGGTTCAACCACGGCTTCATGCGCGCCAGGGTGCAGGACGGGCGGCTGGTGCTGTCGGACCTGCGCATGGGGCTGGATCCGGACTACACCTTCAATTTCGCCGTGGCCGAACTGCGCGACCAGGGTTGGCAGGCGATGGCGCCGCAACAGATCCAGGCGCCGCTGCCGATTTCAGGCGTTGACGGCTTCAGGCGATTGATCGGCGCGGTGTGGCAGCGCACCTGGCAGGAGGACGACACGCCGCTGCGGGCGCTGATCTTCGGGCCGCAGGCTCAGGCGGCGTCGGCGAACGACACCGCCACGCCGGCCTCCAGCGCGTCGAAGTAGTCGCGCGTCAGGCGCAGCTGTTCCTCGGCGCTCTCGGCGCGGTTGACCACCGCGCGGAAGGCGGCGTTCTCCGCGCGGTCCTTGGCGTACCAGCCCAAGTGCTTGCGCGCGATGCGCACGCCCTGCGGTTCGCCGTAAAACTCGTGCAGGGCCTGCAGATGGCCGAGCAGGATGTCGCGCACCTCGCCGATGGTGGGAGGCGGCAGTTCCTCGCCGGTGGCCAGGTAGTGGGCGATCTCGCGGAAGATCCACGGCCGTCCCTGCGCGGCGCGGCCGACCAGGACCGCGTCGGCGCCGGTGTCGCGCAGCACCTGTGCGGCCTTGCGCGGGGAGTCGATGTCGCCATTGGCGAACACGGGGATGTCCAGCGCGGCCTTGATCGCGGCGATGGTGTCGTACTCGGCCACGCCGGTGTACTGCTGATCGCGGGTGCGCCCGTGCACGGCCAGGGCGGCGATGCCGGCGTCCTGGGCGATGCGGGCGATGGTCGGCGCGTTGCGGTGCTCGGCGTCCCAGCCGGTGCGGATCTTCAGCGTCACCGGCACGTCCACGGCCTTGACGACAGCTGAGACGATGCGCGCGACCAGCGCTTCATCGCGCATCAGCGCCGAACCGGCCCAGGCGTTGCACACCTTCTTGGCCGGGCAGCCCATGTTGATGTCGATGATCTGCGCGCCGTGGTCGACGTTGTAGCGCGCGGCCTCGGCCAGCTGCGCGGGCTCGGTGCCGGCGATCTGCACGCTGACCGGCGCAGGTTCGCCCTCGTGGTCCATGCGCCGCAGCGACTTGTCGGTGCTCCAGAAGCGCGGATCGGAGATGGTCATCTCCGACACGGCCAGGCCCGCGCCCAGCCGCTTGCACAGCTGCCGGAACGGCTTGTCGGTGACCCCGGCCATCGGCGCCAGGATCAGCGGCGGTTCGATCTTGTAGGGGCCGATGCGCATGGGCTAGGGGCGAGGAGTGAGCGAGGAGGAGTGAGGAGTGAGCGGAGCAAGACGTAAGCAGGTGCTTCTACTCATTCCTCCACGCGATCCTCAGCTTTCCGGCGTGAGCCGCGGCATCGACACCGCCGCGCCCTCGCTCTCGGTCGAGCGCGCGGCGAAGCGGTTGGCGAAGCGCACGTGCAGGTTGAACGCGGCCTGCGGCGCATGTGCCAGCGAGGCGGCCAACGCGCCGTTGAAGGCATCGCCCGCGCCGGTGGTGTCCACCGTCTGCGCGGTGTCGGCCGCCACGCGGTAATAGGCCTGCGCGTCGCCGCGCAGATGCTCGTCCTCGTGCGAGACGAAGGCGCCGACCGCGCCCAGGGTGATGACCACCGTGCCGCCGGGCAGCAGCTGGCGGCACAGGCCGTGCAGCGTGTTGCCGTCCAGCGCGGCCACATCGTCGCCTTCCATGCGCTGGCCGACATGGCGGCCCAGCAGGGCGGCGAACTCGGTCTCGTTGGGCGTCAGGATGTCGCTCTGGCGCAGCAGCGCGATGCTGGCCACCGCGTTGGCCGGGGCGGGGTTGAGGATAGTGGTCACGCCCGCGGCGCGCGCGCTGGTCAGTGCCGCCTCGATGCTCTCCAGCGGCGACTCCAGCTGCGCCAGCACCACCTGCGCGCCGGCCAGCAGCGGCTGCTGCTGGGCGATGAAGCCGGGGCTCAGGGTGAAGTTGGCGCCGGGGCCGATCACGATGGTGTTGCGGCCGTGGTTGTCCACGTAGATGCCGCCGGTGCCGGTGGGTTCGTTGCTGGCTTCGGCGACGACCTGCACCCCGTCCTGCTCGGCCAGGCCGCGCGCCATCGCACCGCCGACATCGCCGCCCAGCGCGCACACGAACGTGGTCGCCGCGCCCGCGCGCGCGGCCGCGATGGCCTGGTTGAAGCCCTTGCCGCCGGGGCCGGAGCTGTAGCGCCCGGCGATGGTAGCGCCGGCGGTGGGCAGCGCATCGCAGCGCCAGACGTGGTCGACATTGAACGAGCCGACGACAACGACAGAACTCATAGACATCTCTTCTTCGAATCCAACATAAAAACGGCGGCCGCAAAGCTGCCGTCGGGGGCGTCAGTATGCCGCAGCGCGGCACAGGCCTAGCGGCGAACGGCGTCAGCAATGCTGAACGAGGCGCGCGCGGTCAGCGCGCGCGGGCGACTTGGTTCAGCTGAAGTGGCTCAGCACGCCGGCGATGGTGGCGGTCATGAACGTGGCGATCGAGCCGCCCAGCACCGCGCGCAGGCCGAAGCGCGCCAGGTCCGCGCGGCGCTCCGGGGCCAGGCCGCCGATGCCGCCGATCTGGATCGCGATCGAGCTGAAGTTGGCGAAGCCGCACAGCGCGTAGGTGGCGATCAGGCTGCCGTCGGCGCTGAGCGACACGCCCGGCACCTGGCCGTTCACGATGCGCGCCAGCTCGGTGTAGGCGACGAATTCGTTGATCACCACCTTCTGCCCGATCAGCGAGCCGACCGTGGTCGCGTCCACCCATGGCGTGCCGATCACCCAGGCCACCGGCGCCAGCACATAGCCCAGGATCGTGGCCAGGTTGGTCGGCCGGCCGATCGCGGCGGCCAGGCCGCTCCATTCGCCGAACCAGGTCAGCGGCGCGTTGAGCAGGGCGATCAGCGCGATGAAGGCCAGCAGCATCGCGCCGATGTTCAGCGCCAGGCGCAGGCCGTCGCCGGCGCCGGCCGCGGCCGCGTCGATGACGTTGCTGGTGGTCTTTTCCACTTCCATCTTGACCGTGCCGCGGGTCAGCGGCGTGCCGGTCTCGGGGATCAGGATCTTGGACACCACCAGCGTGGCCGGCGCGGCCATGATCGAGGCCGCCAGCAGGTGCTTGGCGTAGAAGGCCTGCTGCACCGGGTCGCCATTGCCCAGCATGCCCACGTAGGCCGCCAGCACGCCGCCGGCGATGTGGGCCATGCCGCCGATCATCATCGTGATCAGCTCCGACTCGGTCATCCGCGGGATGTACGGGCGCACGGTCAGCGGCGCCTCGGTCTGGCCGATGAACACACTGGCGCAGACGCTGGTGGTTTCCGCGCCGGACACGCGCATCACCTTGGTGATGGCCCAGGCCATCGCCCGCACCACCGCCTGCATCACGCCCAGGTGATAGAGCACGCCCATCAGCGCGGAGAAGAAGATGATGGTGGGCAGCACCTGGAAGGCGAAGATGAAGCCCGCCTTGGGCACGTCCATCAGGCTGCCGAAGATGAAGTTGGAGCCTTCGCCGACGAAGCTCAGCACCTTCACGAACACCTTGCCCAGCCAGTCGAAGACATCGCGCCCGCCGGGCACCAGCAGCACCAGCGCGGCGAAGCCGATCTGCAGCGTCACGCCGGTCACCACCAGGCGCCAGTCGACCGCGCGCTTGTTGTTGGAGAACAGCCAGGTGATGCCCAGCAGCACGACCAGCCCGAACAGGCCGAACGCGGCCCGCGATACACCTTCCAGCATTGCGATCCCCAAGACCACGCGACGTCGAAGCGATGCAGCCTAAGTGAGGGGGACGGGCGCGGCAAGGCGAGGCGGCGCGAAAGACCGCCCCGCGGGCGCCGGGCGGCATGGGACGGGACGCGGCGGGCACGGTTCGCGCGGGCGCGGCCGGTGCTACTGGCAGGGTGCGGCGGCCGGGTCGCCGGGCCGCAGCTCCAGGTCGACGGACACCGGCGCGGCCAGCGCCCGGCTGCCGAAGGCCTCGCGGAACAGCCGCTGCGCCTGGCGTTCGGCGTCCACGCGCTGGCGCAGGGCCAGGGTCGAGACGTCCGGCGCCGGGCCGGCCTTCAGGTAGGACAGCAGCAGCCGGTAGCGATAGGCCAGCGCCGGGTCGTCCGGCACCCGCGCGTCGAGCAGGCCCTGATCGTCGCTGTAGGCGTTGGCCAGCAGCAGCGCCGCGCGCGGATCGCCGGCCTGCAGCGCACGCTGCAGCATCGGCACGGCCTCGCCATACCAGTCGGCGAAGCCCGGGTCCTGCAGGTAGCGCTCGTGGTCCTGGGCCTGGGCCGCCTGCGGGAAGGGGCCGGCGGCGTAGCGCAGCAGGGCGTCGCGGTTGCCGGCCAGCGCCGCCTTGCGCAGATAGAACGCGGCCTTGCCGCGCAGCGCGGCGTCCACGCCCTGGCAGCGGTCGCGGCCGGCGTCGGCGGGCGAGGGCGCGGCGCACAGCATCAGTTCCACCGCGATCCGGCAGGCGGCCGCCGCCTCGCCGGCATCGGCCCGGCGCAGGACGGCCTGCAGATTGGCGCCGAGCGGTTCGCCCCAGGGGGGCAGGGCGGAGGCGGCGAGCGCGTCGGTGCGCGGGGGCGTCGCGCCGGCCGGATCGTTGCGCGCGGCGAAGGCGCGCTGCGCCTGCGCGGTCTGCGCGGCGATCCGCGCCGACAGTGCGGCCGCCTCGTCGGCCTGGCGCCGCCAGCGCCAGACACCGAATCCCACGGCCGCCAGGACCAGCACGCCCATCACCAGGTTGAAGCGACCACGCGGGCTCACGCCGTGTCCTTGCTCGATCCGACAGCGACGAGTCTGCCATGGGCCCCGTGCATCCCGCGCCGCCGTGGCGCGTGCGTAGATAAAGAATCGGAAGCGCGATGACCATCGAAGAATTCAATCAGGACCATTTGACTCTTCAATGAGAATGATTATCATCCACAGCGAACCACACAGGAGCTGCCCCATGTCCGCCAACACCATCGCCTTCCCCCACGCCGACACGCGCGCCGCCGAGCGCAGCCCGCGCGTGGTGCCCCCGTCCGAGACCCTCAACAGCGAAGCCCTGCTCAAGGGCCGCCGCGAGATCCTGATCCAGCACGGCGACCGCGTGTATCGCCTGCGCCATACCAGCAACGACAAGCTGATCCTGACCAAGTAAGTCGTGGTTTGGCGGGCGATGGAGCGCCCGCTGCCGTGTTCGCGCCCGCACCGGGCGGCAGCGGCCAGTTCGCGCGCGGCGATGGCTCTCCCTCTCTCACCATCGCCGCGCGCGGGCCGCTGTCGCCGCCGGTGCACCTGCCTGACGCCATCCGCCCCCAGGAGCCGGTCATGACCCTCGACACGATTGCGCCGACCGCGCGCGCCGATGCGATCCGCTCGCTGCCGCTGCCGCAGCAACTGGCCGCGCTGGGCACCGTGCTGTGCCTGTATCGCGCCCAGCAGGGCAGCGAGCTGGCTGGCTGGAACCAGGCGGTGCGCGCGGCGATCCAGTCCGGCGTGGAAAGCGACGGGCTGCGCGAGAGCCTGCTGTTCTTCGATCGCGACGGCGCCTGCTGCTGGCGGCTGTGCCTGCTGCCGGACAGCGACTTCCTGGCCTGGGACCAGCTCAGTGCGCGCCTGCCGGCGCATGCGGCCGGCAACCCGCATGGGCGCGGGGTGAGCGAGCGGCTGTGGCAGCGCCTGGCCCGGCGCCTGACCGGCGAACAGTGGCGCGCGTGTCCGGTGCGCCTGCATGCCCTGGCCGCCGCCGGCGCGCAGGCGGTGCTGGCCGCCAGCCTGACGCCGGTCTCCGCGCTGGGCGCGGCCGCCACGCGCGAGATCGTGCACGCCGAGGGCGCCGAACTGGCCGTCTGGGACGACTGCTGCTGCGCGCAGGCCGCGCTGCAGTCGGTGGGCGTCGGTGCGGCGCATGGCGACCTGGCCGACTATGTGTTCAGGCCCGACCTGAAAGCCAGTCGATGACTTCGCGCGCATCCCCCTTATGTATGCCACTGGCTCGCCTCGTCCGATGGCGTGCGCCGCCTGCCTGGGACGGGCGCGACCGCGCCGGGCCGCGCTTGCTTGAGGCGCGAGCAGCCGACTGAAGCCCGGGCGCCTAGTCTGGCCGAGGCGACATCGCCAAGTCGGGATCGCCGCGACCGGCGCTTCCCTGTTGAACCTCACCTTGCGGTGGCCCTGCGTCACCGCGTCTTCCTCCTCCTCCTGGGCGCCAGCCTCGACCGTGCACGGTCGCGCCAGCCTGCCGGGTCACCTTGCAAAGGGCCTGTCATGCCGACGTTCCGTGTTTCCCTGCTTGCCTGTGCGCTCGCCTGCGCGCTGGCCTCCCCGGCGCGCGCCGCCGATTCCTCCGTCACTCCGCCGGGCGCGGCCGACGATGCGCTGCCTACGCACGACTTCGATCCGCTGCAGGTCACCGCCACCCGCAGCCAGCGCGCGGTGTCCGACGTGCCCAACACCGTGGATGTGATCGAGCGCCAGCGTCTGGACCAGACCCTGGTCTTCGACATCAAGGATCTGGTGCGCTACGAGCCCGGCGTATCGGTGACCTCCAGCTTCGGGCGCTTCGGCCTGGGCGGCTTCCGCATCCGCGGGCTGGAGGCCAACCGCGTGCAGATCCTCACCGACGGCATCCGCGTGCCCGACGCGTTCGCCATCGGCAGCTATTCCAATGCCAACCGCAACTTCGTCGACCTGGACACGGTCAAGCGCGTGGAGATCCTGCGCGGGCCGGCCAGCGCGCTGTACGGCTCCGACGCGCTCGGCGGCGTGGTCGCCTTCGTCACCAAGGACCCTTCGGATTATCTGAAGGCGGGCAAGGACGCCTACTTCGGCCTCAAGTTCGGCTATGCGGTCGACTGGAACGGCCTGTTCGCCGGCGCCACGGCGGCCTTCGGCGGAGAGCGCTGGAGCGGCCTGGCCGCGGTCAGCCATCGCCAGGGCCAGGCGCAGGAGAACATGGGGCACGACCGCAGCCTGGCGCCGGTCGGCACCGCCGCCAACACTCGCACCGCGCCCAATCCGCAGGATCGCAACGGCACCAGCGTGCTGACCAAACTTGTCTACGCACCGTCGCAGACCAACCGCCTGCGCCTGACGGTGGAGGGCAACCGCGACGACACCGACACCGACGTGCTCACCTCGCGCGGCTACACCGCCTCGACCCGCGCCACCACGCTGGACCTGCGCGGCGACGACCACCAGTCGCGCGAACGCGTGGCCCTGGCGCAGGAACTGGACGCGCTGGACTGGGCGCTGGCCGACAGCCTGGACTGGCAGGTCTACTGGCAGGACAGCCAGACCACGCAGGACACCCACGAGCTGCGCACCACCGCCAGCCTGGGCCGGCATCGCCGCGACCGGCGCTTCGACTTCGAGCAGCGCGAGATCGGCGTGCAGGCCAACCTGCTCAAGACCATCGACGCCGGCAGCGTGGTCCACACCCTGCGCTACGGTGTGGACCTGCAGCGCACGCGCACCGAACAGGAACGCGATGGCCGGGTGACCTACGCCAACGGCACCAGCACCAATGTGATGTCGCCGGACGTCTTCCCGGTGCGCGACTTCCCGATCACCGACACCACCACCTCGGCCCTGTACGTTCAGGACGAGATGGCCTTCGGCCAGCGCTTCAGCCTGGTGCCGGCGGTGCGCGTGGACCATTACGATCTGGACCCGAAGCCCGATGCCATCTTCGTCGAGGACAACCCGGGTGTAGCCGTGACCGGTCTGAGCAAGACCAGCGTTTCGCCCAAGCTGGGCGCGGTGTGGAAGTTCGCCGGCGACTGGTCGCTGTACGGCGGCTACGCGCGCGGCTTCCGCGCGCCGCCCTACAACGACGCCAACCTGGGCTTCACCAATCTGCAGTTCGGCTACACCGCCATCCCCAACCCGGACCTCAAGCCGGAGACCAGCAACGGCTTCGAGCTGGGCCTGCGCTACACCGGCCCGGCGGTGTACGCCGCGCTGACCGGCTATCGCAACGACTACCACGACTTCATCGAGTCGCAGGGTTTCGTGGGCTACAACGCGCAGGGCCTGATGGTGTTCCAGTCGCGCAACGTGTCCCGTGCACGCATCTATGGCGGCGAGTTCAAGGGCGGCATCGACCTGGGCGCGCTGGCCGGCTGGAGCGGCTGGTCGCTGCGCGCGGCCGCGGCCTGGTCGCACGGTCAAGACCTGACCGCCGATGTGCCGCTGGACACGATCGATCCGCTGACCGGCACGCTCGGCCTGATCTACGACGCGCCGACCTGGGGCGTGGAGCTGGCCGGTTCCTTCGCCCGGCGCAAGGACCGGGTGTCCGACGCGACCTACTTCCGCGCGCCCGGCTACGGCGTGGCCGATCTGCTGGCGCACTGGAACTTCGCCCCCGGCGCGCGGGTGAACCTGGGCGTGTTCAACCTGGGCGACCGCAAGTACTTCAGCCCGGGCGACGTGCCGGTGGGCACGTTGGCCAGCAGCGTGACGCTGGATCGCTACACCAGTCCGGGCCGCACCGTCTCGGCCAGCCTGACGGTGGAATGGTGAGCCTGCGCATGCGCCCCGCACACCGCCGCACGACACCCGCGCCTGGCGGGTTCCAGCCTCTGTCCCAAGTCAAAGGAAAGCCTTCCATGTCCAGTCGCCTGCCCATCGCCGCGCTCGCGGCCCTCGCCGTCCTCGCACCGGCGCATGCGCAATCCGCCGATCCGGTGCGCGACCATGCGGCCATCCTGAAGATCGCCGGCGAGTTCGCGGTGGACTTCGCCTTCGACGAGACCGTGCTGCTGCAGCCCGGCTACGAGCGGGCCGCGGCCATGCGCAGCAGCGCCGACGAGGCGGTGGTCGTGGTCGAGGACACGCCCACGCGCGTGGTGCTGCAGCACCTGCTGGTCGACGGCAAGAGCGGCCACGTCACCAAGCACTGGCGCGAGGACTGGGTCTACCAGGCGCCGCGGCGGTTCGAGTTCAGCGCCGACCAGACCTGGACCGTACGCGCGCTGTCGCCGCAGGAAACTACCGGCGCCTGGACCCAGTGCGTGTACGAGGTCAGCGACGCGCCGCGCTACTGCGGCACCGGGCGCTGGACCTACAGCGGCGAGGTGGCGACCTGGACCAGCGACGAGAGCTGGCGTCCGCTGCCGCGCCGCGAGTACACCCGCCGCAGCGACTACAACGCCCTGCGCGTGGTCAATCGCCACACCATCACGCCCAACGGCTGGAGCCACGAGCAGTTCAACACCAAGGTGCTGCGCAAGCCCGACGGCCGCCAGGTGGAGATCGCGCGTGAGTTCGGCTTCGACGACTACCGCCGCGACAGCCAGGTCGACTTCGCCCCGGCCTACGCCTACTGGAAGGCGACTAGCGACTTCTGGGCCGGCGTGCGTGCGCGCTGGGCCGGATTCCTGAACGCGCCGCCGGGGCTGCACCTGAAGACCAAGCTCGATGGCATGGCGATGGTGATACCGCTGTTCGAGCAGGCCGACGCCCTGGTGCACGGCGGCAAGGTCAAGGCCGCCGACACCGATGCGGTGTTCGCCAATTACGTGGAAGCCGCGCCGGCGCCCGCCGATCGATGAAGGTGCGGCGGCCGTCCGGCACGGCGGCGCATCCCGCAGGCGCGACCCTATAATTGTTTCGGGAGCGCCCGCCTCGGGCGACAGGCAAGGGGAGTGCAATGGGAACGGGAATGATCCTGGCCGCGTTGATCGTGGTCTTCGTCGTGGTCACGCTGTTCAAGGGCGTGCGCGTGGTGCCGCAGGGCTTCGAGTACACGGTCGAGCAGTTCGGCAAGTACACCAACACACTGAGCCCGGGCCTGCACATCCTGATTCCCTACATGCAGGGCGTCGGCCGCAAGGTCAACATGATGGAGCAGGTCTTCGACGTGCCCTCGCAGGAAGTCATCACCAAGGACAACGCGGTGGTGAAGGTGGACGGGGTGGTGTTCTTCCAGGTGCTGGACGCGGCCAAGGCGGCCTATGAAGTGTCCAACCTGGACCAGGCGATGATCGCCCTGGTGCAGACCAACATCCGCACCGTCATCGGCTCGATGGACCTGGACGAATCGCTCAGCAACCGCGAGACCATCAACGCGCGCCTGCTGGGCGTGGTCGACCACGCCACCAGTCCGTGGGGCGTCAAGGTCAACCGCATCGAGATCAAGGACATCCAGCCGCCGCGCGACCTGGTCGATTCGATGGCCCGACAGATGAAGGCCGAGCGCGACAAGCGCGCCTCGATCCTGGAAGCCGAGGGCGCGCGCCAGTCGGAGATCCTGCGCGCCGAGGGCGAGAAGCAGAGCGCCATCCTCGAGGCCGAAGGCAAGCGCGAGGCGGCCTACCGCGAGGCCGAGGCGCGCGAGCGCCTGGCCGAGGCGGAGGCCAAGGCCACCACCCTGGTGTCCCAGGCCATCGCCGACGGCGATGTGCAGGCGATCAACTACTTCGTGGCGCAGAAGTATGTCGAGGCGTTCAAGGAGCTGGCCACCGCGCCCAACCAGAAGTTCGTGCTGATGCCGATGGAGGCCTCGGGCATGATCGGCTCGCTCGGCGGCATCGCGCAGCTGGCGCGCCAGGCGCTGGGCGAGGACGGCCCGCGGCCGCCGGCCATGCCGCCGAAGGTGCCGCGTGCCGGCGTTTGACGCGGCGACCCTGCGTCTGGCGTTCTGGGCCGGCCTGGCGCTGGTGCTGTTCGCCGCCGAGGCGCTGGTGCCCGGCGCCTCGCTGATGTGGCTGGGCTTCGCCGCCACGGCGATGGTGCTGGTGACGCTCATCGCGCCCGGGCTGGAGGTGCTGCCGCAGGCGGCGCTGTTCGCGGTCTTCGCCATCGCCTCGGTGCTGGTGTACCGGCGCTGGTTCCGCGCCCGTGCGCAGATCAGCGACAAGCCCTTGCTCAACCGGCGCGCCGAGCAGCTGGTCGGCCAGACCGCCGTGCTCGAGCAGCCCATCGTGCGCGGCCGTGGCCGCATCCAGCTCGCCGACACTTACTGGAGCGTGGCGGGCCCCGACCTGCCCGCCGGCGCGGCGGTGCGCGTGGTGTCCACCGACGGCATGACCCTGCAGGTGGAAGCGGCCTGACCGGCGCGGCCGTGGCCTGGGTCACGGCCGCGGGGCGGCGAGGTTCTGGGATAATGCGGGCCTCTTTGTAAGGACCAGCCCATGACCCAGAAGACGATCCTCAACGACAGCCATCGCGCGCTCGGCGCCAAGATGGTCGATTTCGGCGGCTGGGACATGCCGATCAGCTACGGCTCGCAGATCGAGGAACACCACGCCGTGCGCCGCGACGCCGGCATGTTCGACGTCAGCCACATGACCGTGGTCGACCTGCGCGGCCCGCGCGTGCGCGAGTTCTTGCGCTACCTGGTCGCCAACTCGGTGGACAAGCTCAAGAAGCCGGGCAAGGCGCTGTACACCGCGATGCTCGACGCCAACGGTGGGGTGATCGACGACCTGATCGTGTACTTCCTGGAGGACGCCTTCTTCCGCCTGGTGGTCAACGCCGCCACCCGCGAGAAGGACCTTGCCTGGATCAACAAGCAGGCCGCCGCCTATGGCGTGGAAGTGATCGAGCGCCCCGAGCTGGCGATGATCGCCGTGCAGGGCCCGAACGCGCGCGCCAAGGTCATTGGCCTGCTGCGCGAGGAGGATCGCGAGGCCGCCGACAAGCTGGCGCGCTTCGCCGCGCTGGACGCGGTCAGCAGCGCCGGGGTCGAACTGTTCCTCGCCCGCACCGGCTACACCGGTGAGGACGGCTTCGAGATCGTGCTGCCGGCCGAGCGCGCCGTGGCGTTCTGGGACGCGCTGCTGGAAGCCGGGGTCAAGCCGGCCGGCCTGGGCGCGCGCGACACGCTGCGCCTGGAGGCCGGCATGAATCTCTACGGCCAGGACATGGACGAGACCGTCTCGCCCTACGAGGCGGCGATGGGCTGGACCGTGGCGCTGGACGAGGGCCGCGAGTTCGTCGGCCGCGAGGTGCTCGAAGCCCAGCACCTGCAGGGCCCGCCGCGCCAGCTGATCGGCCTGGTGATGGACGAGAAGGGCGTGCTGCGCCACGGCCAGAAGGTGCTCACCGCGCAGGGCGAGGGCGAGATCCTGTCCGGCACCTTCTCGCCGACCCTGGGCAAGGCCATCGCCTTCGCCCGCGTCCCCAGCGGCGAGCCGGGTGAGGTGCGCGTGGACATCCGCGGCCGCGAGGTGCCGGTGCGGGTGGTCAAGTTCCCCTTCGTCCGCGACGGGCAGCCGCAGCCCGGCGTCCTCGTCTAAAGGCAGGTCGCGACCATGGCCGAGCAACTGGACTACTTCGTCACCCTGCTTTCGCCCTGGTCCTACCTCGGACACCGGGCGTTCCTGGACATGGCCGCGCGCCACGGCGCGGTCGTGCGCACGCGACCGGTGCGGATCTTCGATCTGTTCGGCGAGGTCGGCGCCCTGCCGCTGGCGCAGCGTCCGCCGGTGCGCCAGGCCTACCGGCTGGTCGAGCTGCAGCGCGTACGCGAGCAGCGCGGCCTGCCGCTGAACCTGCGGCCGAAGTTCTACCCCTGCGATATCGCCCTGGCCGATCGCACGGTGATCGCGCTTATCGCGCAGGGCCACGATCCGCAGGCCTACATGGCCGACGCGTTCGCCGCGCTGTGGGCCAACGAGCAGGACCTGGCCGATCGCGCGACGCTGGCGGCGCTGCTGTCCGCGCACGGCTTCGATGCCGAGGCGGTGCTCGCGCTGGCCGACGCGCCCCAGACCCATGCGACCCACCAGGACAACACCCGCGCCGCGATCGATGCCGGCCTCCCTGGCCTGCCGGGTTACGTGCGCGACGGCGAGCCGTTCTGGGGCCAGGACCGGATCGACCTGCTCGACGACGCCCTGCGCAGCGGCCGCGCGCCGTACCGCGCCGGGTGACAAGTCGCGGCGGCCTTTCGTTAGACTTGCGCCATTCCCAACCATCGCGCCCAACCGGCCGGAGCATCCTCATGAGCGAGATCCCTGGTGATCTGAAATTCCTCAAGTCCCACGAGTGGGCGCGTGTCGAAGGCAACGGCCGCGTCACCGTCGGCATTTCCGACCACGCCCAGGGGCTGCTGGGCGACCTGGTCTACGTCGAGCTGCCCAACGTGGGCGATGCGGTCACCGCCGGCAACGCCTGTGCGGTGGTCGAGTCGGTCAAGGCCGCCTCGGACGTCTACAGCCCGGTGTCGGGTACGGTCGTCGAGGTCAACGAGGCGCTGGCCGACAAGCCGGAGACCATCAACGAGGACGCCTACGGCGAAGGCTGGCTGTTCGTGGTCGAGATCAGCGACGCCGACGAGCTCAACGACCTGCTCGGCCCGGACGACTACGCCGAGCAGTTGGAAGAAGACGAAGAGTGATCCATGCACGCCGGCCTGGTGCCGGCGTCGCACGCAAGACCAACGCCGCGTCCTGGACGCGGCGTTTTTTTTATGGGTCCGTTCCGGCGCCATCGCGGCGTGATGTTCGTGTCGTCGAGACGCTCGCCTGCATCGACATGGCAGGCGATCGGGATGCGCGGGACGCCGCGCGCTTGGAAAAAGTTTGCGCAGTTGGCGCGCGAGGCAGCTTGTGCGACGCGAAAACGCATGCCGCGAGCGCCTTCGGAATCAGGTGCGATTCAACTGCGCGACACCTTCGACGCCACCCTCGGCACGCGCGTCCAAGCGCATGCGTCGGCAGCCGCGTTACGCGCGACGCGCGCAGCAAACTGCATAAAAAAAGCACTCTGCTCGACATGCGTTGTCGCGCGTGCGTCGCCGCGCCATCGGCTCGAACGCCATCGGCTCGGCAGGCCGGCGCGGCAAGGCGATGACGCGCTTCAAAACACATGAGAAATTTTTCTGAAAAACCATTGACACTAGAAAAAACCGTGATTAGGTTTCGCCCCAACGCGCACAGGCGCTATGCAAATCAAGCGAGTCGGTCATCGCGACGAAACCCACAACGGCAAGGTCGCCCGCCCGTACCCCCGGCAGGATGGTCGAAGGCTTCGCTTCCCCTGAAGAAATTCGAACCCCGATCCGCATCGACACCTGCGCCGCAGTCGCCGCAGGTGTCTTTGCTTTGACGGGTGCACGACGTCGGCCCCGGCCGGCGTCGCAACAGATCCGCCCCAGCGCGCATGGCGCGTCGGCGGCTGCATGCGGGTCCGACTCCCGCGGCGTTTTGAGTACTGGGCTTAGCAACGGATGTTTCATCCAAAGTAATCACTGACGAGGAGCCATCACATGGCAACGAAGAAAGCTGCGAAGAAGCCGGCCAAAAAGGCCGTCAAGAAGGTCGCCAAGAAAGCGGCCGCCAAGAAGGCTGTAAAGAAGGTCGCCAAGAAGGCCGCCAAGAAGGTCGCTAAGAAGGCCCCGGCGAAGAAGGTCGTGAAGAAGGCTGCCAAGAAGGTCGCGAAGAAGGCCGCCAAGAAGGCCCCGGCGAAGAAGGTCGCCAAGAAGGCCGCCAAGAAGGCTCCGGCGAAGAAGGCTGCCAAGAAGGCTCCGGCCAAGAAGGCTGCCAAGAAGTCGCCGGCCAAGAAGGCGACCAAGAAGAAGGCCGCTCCGGTCGCTCTGCCGGCAACCCCGGCGCCGCTGATCTAACGAGAAGTATCGCGGCGACATCGCCGCGCGCTGTCGTTCTGACTGCAGCTTCCTTCCCCGGTTGCCCAGCGGGGAAGGAAGTGTTTTTTTTTTTTAGGGCGCCACGCCGGCGCCGCACGCGACACCGGGCCCGGCCCGCACATCTCGACCACGGCATCGGCCTGCCAGGCGCAGGAACAAAGTGGCGCCCGTGCCCTGCGGCGCGCGAAAGCCGCGTGCTAACATCCCGACCGTATGCCCTGCGCAACGCAGGGGGGCGATCACGCCAGAGAAGTCGGGGCAAGACGGATGATTCATCGGGGGAGCATGTCAAGGATCTGGTTCGGCGCGGCGATCGTGCTGATCTCCACGGCCTGTGCGCCGCTGCCTGCCGCCACGCGGACCAAGCAGGCCCCGCCGCCCGAGCAGACCGCCGAAGTGGCCGAGCCCAGCATCGGCAACACCGCCGAGGAGCTGCGCCACCTGATGGACGCCGGCTCGCTGACCGAGCTGCGCACCACCTACAACGGCAACTACGGCGCCAGCCTGCTGTTCCATGCCGACTCGCTCAACTATTACGTCACCCTGTTCCGCGACAAGCAGTTCTGGCGCGTGATCCGCACCAGCTCGGTCGAGCAGGCCGAGCAGGTCTACAAGACCTTCGTCGACCAGACCAACCAGCTCTCCCAGGTCTATATCGACACCGTGCGCCTGGAGGCCGGCAAGCGCTACACCGAGCGCATGGTCGAACTGAACCAGAAGCGCCTGCAGGGACTCCAGGCCGAAGTCGAGCAGCAGCGCCAGCAGGCCCTGCAGGTCAGCAACGCCCTGCAGCAGAACAAGCAGCAGGCCGTGAGCCTGAGCAGCGACCTGCGCGCCACCAACACCGAACTGGAAGCGCTGACCCGCCGCATCGAACAGCTGCAGCAACAGCAGGGCAATCCCGCGCTGGAGCTGCCGCCGACACCGGCCACCGCTCCGGCAGCGCAGCCGGCTGCGCCGAGCCCTTCGGTGCCGGCGCCGGGCACGGACTGAGCGAAGCGAGGGGTCGCGCCGTTTCGGCATGGCCCGGTTCGCAATCAAGCCCGGCAGTTGCCGGGCTTTTTTGTTCCTCGCCGAGCGTGGGGCGTCAAGCGCCTCACGACCTGCATGCGGTCTTGGCCCATCCATTCGCCGACCGGCCTCGCCCAGCCGAGCGCACCTACTCGGTTGGTCATCCTGCCTGGCTGACGCTCGGATGGGAAAGGAATGGGCTCGCCGCATCCCGTAGGAACCACTGTCTCTCAGATCAGTCGCGTCCTCCTTGTAGAGCGGAGCTTGCTCCGCTGCTCTTCGTTCGGTTCGTGGGGAAGGCTCCAGCGGAGCAAGCTCCGCTCTACAGGGGGAGCCGCAATGGTGGCGATGAGGCACTACCAGGAAATGCGTGAAGCGCGATGAGACATCGCCGGTAAAGCCCCATCGCCGCCATTGGCCCAAAAGGCCAGAAGGGCGGCTCCCAGGGGATTTTCGCAAGGACTGTTTTATCGCCGTCCGACGGACTGCTGCCCCTGCGAAGCCAAAACGCGTGCGCCGCGATCGCTCGACCGAGAGACCCTCTTGTCTTGATTCCAGGGGCTACTTGCGCCAGTCGGCCGGGCACCCGGTCGATCAGGCGCTGCCGCAGTGAGCGACACTGCGAATACCGCAGGCGCACTCCGCACGGGCAGCAGCCCGCGACCCGTCCAGCCCGAACTGCGGCAACCACGCATCCGAGGCCGGGGGTACTTCCCAACGAACAACGCCGGGCAAAGCCCGGCGTCGTTCTTGGCTGATGTCCGCCGGTTGGCGGATCAGTGCGGCGCAGCCACGGCCTTGCTCGAAGCCGCGCCGGCTTCGTCGTCGTCGCTGACGTTGTCGTCGGAGGCGGCGTGCATGGCCTGCGGCAGCGGATGACCGTTGGTCTGCGCCAGCAGCAGCTGCTTGGCCATGTCGGTGTCCAGCCAGCGCTGCGGCGACAGACCCAGCGCGGTGTCCAGTACGGTCGGCAGCAGGCCGGACGGCAGCGGACTGTTGCTGTTCCACAGGATCGCCACGCCGAAGTCTCGCCCCGGCACCAGCGCGACCAGGCCGCGATAGCCCTCCACCGCACCGGCATGGAACACGACCTGCTGGCCCGAGTAATCCAGCACGCGCCAGGCCAGCGCATAGCTGGCCGACTCCACGCGCGCACCGCGCCAGCCGGCGCGCATCTCGCCCGGCGTGCTGATCAGCGGCGCATGCAGCGTGGCCAGCAGCGGCGCCGGCAGCACGTCCGGACGGTGGCCCAGCTGCGCAAGCAGCCACTGCGCCATGTCGCTGGCGCTGGCATTGACGCCGGCGGCCGGCGCCAGACGGTAATAGGTCGGCTTGGGATTGATCGAAGCCCAGCCACTGCGCGCACGCACGTGCGGCTTGGCCCAGCTCGGGCTGTTCTCGATGCCGGCCAGGCCGATGCTGGCGTCGTTCATGCCCAGCGGCTTGAAGATCCGCCGGTCCACGGCCTGATCGTAGAAACTGCCGGTCGCGGCGAAGACCACATCGCCGATCAGGCTGAAGGCGACGTTCTGATACTCGTAGCACTGCCCCGGGCGGCAGCCCAGCGGCGCGGTGGCCAGCTTCTGCGAGACGGTGTAGTAGTCCGCGTTGCCCTCGATGTCGTTGTCGAAGGCGTTGTGCCAGCGCAGACCGGTGCGGTGGCTGAGCACGTCGGCCACGGTGACCTCACGCGTGGCGACCGGATCGATCAGGCGGAAGCTGGGCACATAGTCGGCGACCTTGCTGTCCCAGCGGATCACGCCATCGTTGACCAGCAGCCCGGCCATCGTGCCGGCGAAGGCCTTGGACAGCGAGGCCAGACGGAAGACGGTATGCGCATCGATCGGACGCGGATTGCGCACATCGGTCACGCCATAGCCCTTGGCGCTGATGATGCGGCCGTCCTGGACCACGGCCATGGCCAGCCCCGGGACGCGCTGGCCCACGGTCAGGTCCTTGGCCAGTGCCTCGAACGCGGCGACGTCGAAGCCCGGCGCGACCGGGCGCACATCGCTGGGCGACAGCGCGGTGCGATACGGCAAGGGCTTGGTGGGAGATTCGTAGGGCGCCGGCGCGGCGCGCCAGGCGGCGGCTTGCGTTGCGCCTTCGGCGGCGCCGCTCATGGTGACCGTCGCCAGCTGTGCGGGCAGGGTCGGCGTCTGTGCAGTGGAGGACACGGCCAGCGGCAGCAGCGCGGCCAACAAGGTCATCGTCAGCGATCGCGCACGATGGCGCCCCCTGAGGTTTTTCATGTGCGAGATGCCCGCGTGATCTGGCCTGTTTTGGATCATAACGCTCATGTCGAGAAATGCACAAACGGCCGGAGATTGGCCGGCCATCTCGTTCATCCCATTGATCTTTTTGAACAGCGCGCCGCGCCTCTCGCGCGCCCTGTTCAGGGTTTCACAACGCGACCAAAGCGGTAATGACGGCACTGCAAGGTGCGGGCGATCATCCCCGGACATGGCCGCGCCAGCCCCCGACACCCCGCCCCGTTCCTGCCGCGATGCGCTGCTGGGGATCGGGTTCGTGCTGGTGTGGTGCACCGGCTATATCGCCGGCAAGGTCGCCGTCGCCCACGCCGCGCCCCTGACCTCGCTGACGCTGCGCTTCGGCATCGCCGCGCTCGTGTTCGGCGCGCTGGCCCTGGTCGGACGGGTAGGGCGCTGCCGGCGCGTGGACCTGCTGCACAGCGCGGCCACCGGCGTGCTGATGCTGGCCCTGCACTTCGGCGCGGTCTACGTGGCCTTCCAGTGGGGCGCCAACGCCGGCGTGTCGGCCCTGGTGATCGGCGCCATGCCGCTGCTGGTGGCGCTGGTGGCCACCCTGGACGGCAGCGAGCGGCTGGGCGCGTGGCGCTGGTTCGGCATGGCTCTGGGCCTGCTCGGCGTGGCGCTGGTGGTGGCCGACCGCGTCGACGGCGCCACGCCGCTGAAGGCCTGGGCGATGCTGGCACTGGGGCTGGTGGGCATCACGGCCGGCACGCTCTACCAGAAGCGTCACGCCGCGCACCTGGACATGCGCCTGGGCCTGACCGTGCAGAATGCGGCCGCCACGCTGGTGCTCTTGCCGTTCGCGCTGTTGGAGGGCTTCCGCTTCGACGACAGCGTGGCCTTCCACGGCGCCCTGGCGTGGCTGGTGCTGGTCAATTCGATCGGCGGCTTCGCCCTGCTGTTCCTGCTGATCCGGCGCGGTGCGGCGACCCGGGTCGCCGCGCTGTTCTTCCTGATGCCGCCGGTGACCGCGGTGTTCGGCCACCTCACCCTGGGCGAGCACCTGACCTGGCTCAAGGGCGCGGGATTCGCCTGCGCGGCGATCGGCGTCTGGCTGGCCACGCGCAGCGAGGCGCCGCGGGCCGCCTAGCGATCCGCGCCTGCGCGCTGGCGATGTTGCAGTGCATCGGCTACCGTGCGCGGCAATCGAACGCGCCGGAGTCGCCGCCCGTGGTCACGCACAAGCCCCACCGGATCGAAGGGGGAGAGGGTTGGGCGCTCGCGCTGTCCTTCGTGTGCTTCTTCTGTGTGCTAGCCGCGTACTACGTGGTGCGCCCGGTCCGCGAGCAGCTGTCCGCGGCCGTGGGTTCGACCCAGCTGCCCTGGTTCTATCTGGCGACCTTCATCGCCACCCTGCTGCTGACGCCGGTGTTCGCCGGGCTGGCCTCGCGCTGGCCGAGGCGGCGACTGGTGCCGCTGGTGTATCTGTTCTTCATCGTCTGCCAGCTGGCCTTCATCCCGGCCTTCACCTCGGTCGGCCTGCTCAGCCCGCGCGCGCTGGGCATGGTGTTCTTCGTCTGGGTGAGCGTGTTCAACCTGTTTGTGGTGTCGGTGTTCTGGATCTTCATGTCCGACATCTGGAGCCTGGCGCAGTCCCGGCGCCTGTTTCCCATCATCGCGGTGGCCGGCACGCTGGGCGCGCTGGCCGGCCCGATGCTGACGCGCTCGCTGGTGCAACTGCTCGGCGTGGCGCCGCTGCTGCTGGTGTCGGCCGCGCTGCTGGGCGTGTCGACCGTGTGCGTGGTGCTGCTGGGCCGCTGGGCTAGCGCGCACGGCGCGCGCCGGCATGAGGACGGGCACGAGGCCGCGCTCGGCGGCAGCATGTGGGATGGCCTGAAGCAGATCTTCGCCGACCCCTTCATGCGCGGCATGGCGATCCTGCTGCTGCTGGCCGACGGCATCGGCACGGTCAACTACGCCCTGTTGGTCGATTACTCCGGCGCGACCTTCGCCGATGCGGTGGCGCGCACGCGCTTCCATGCCGACGTGGACCTGGCCGGCAACCTGCTCACGGTGATCGTGCAGCTGACCATCACCCGCTGGCTGCTGCCCCGGCGCGGACCGGGCACGCTGATCCTGCTGTGGTCGGTGATCAGCATCGCGGTGCTGCTGCTGGTGGTGTGCTCGTCCAATCCGCATGCGCCGCTGTTCGTGCTGCCGGTGCTGATCGGCCCGGTCGCGCCCACGGTGCTGGCGCTGGTGGTGAGTCGCGGACTGGCCTACGGCATGGCCGAGCCGGCGCGCCACAGCCTCTACACCCGCGTGCCGCGTAACGTGCGCTACAAGGGTCAGAACGCGGTGGACACCGCGGTGTGGCGCTTCGGCGACGTGGCCATCGCCACCGGCATGAACGGGCTGAAGTCGGTCGGGATGACCATCGGCGGCTTCGCCGCGGTCAGTGCGCTGGCCGCCTTCGCCGCGGCCGGCATCGGCTGGCGCCTGTGGAAGCGCGTGGAGCGGATCGACGAGTCGGCCGCACCGCGCTGAGCCGGACGCGTGCTTACCGGCCGCGCACGCGGCACACTGCGCGCCTGCTCACCGACCGGATGGAACCATGCCTGCCATCGCCCTCGTCCTGACCGTATTGGTCGCGCTGCTGCACCTGTGGTTCATGGTGCTGGAGATGGCGCTGTGGACGCGCCCGCTCGGGCTCAAGACCTTCCGCATGTCACCGGAGAAGGCGCAGACCACGCGCGTGCTGGCCGCCAACCAGGGGCTCTACAACGGCTTCCTCGCCGCCGGCCTGCTGTGGGGCGGGCTGCTGCTGCACGATGCGCGCGTGGTGGCGTTCTTCCTGGCCTGCGTGGTGGTGGCCGGTGCCTTCGGGGCGGCGACGGTAAGCCGGCGCATCCTGTGGATCCAGGCCGCGCCGGCGGCGCTGGCGCTGGTCTGTCTGTTCGCCGGCCTATGAGCGCGGCGCGCGCGCCGGCTTCGGCGAGACCCACATGTCCACCTGCGCGGTGAACACGGTGTCGCCAGCGGCGTCGCGCACGGTCACGTCCACCGGCAGCGCATAACCCTCCGTCGCCTCGCGTATCGGCGCGGCCGGCGTGGCCACCGCCTGCTGCGGGCCGACCGCCCTCTTCAGATAGCGCACCGACATGCCCTGGGGAATCCAGCGCATCGAGGCGGGGATGCTGGCGTCGGTCATCAGGCCGGCGGTGAGCTCGGCCAGGTTGCACAGGGCGATGGCATGCACCGTGCCGATGTGGTTGTGCACGCGGCGACGGTCGGCGATGCGCGTCTCGCAGCGTCCGACTTCCAGCAGGGTGATGCGCGGGGCGATGCTGCCGAAGTAGGGCGCCTTGAAGCACACCGCGCGCGAGAACAGCCAGCCGCCTGCGGGCCAGCGCTGCAGGCGGCGATACAACGCCAGGAGAGGTGCGGCCATGTGAGGCGACTCCGGACAAGACGACGGCGGACCGAGGTCCGCCGTCGTGGGCAACGAAAAAGCGCGGGGAACTCAGGCGGCTTCGCGCGCGTCGGCCTGTCGCGCCTGCTGGCGGTAGCCGGCCGAGCGCAGTTCCTCGGTGTCGAAGTCGTCCACGCTGATGGTGTCCATCGTGATCGCACGCAGCTCTTCCAGCTGCACGCGCTCCTCGGCGGTGATCAGCCCCTCGCGCACTGCCTCGTCCAGCTGCGCCGGGAAGTCCAGCGCCTCGATGCCCTTGGTCTTGAGCGCCTTGATGAACTTGCGCTCGACCGGCTCGGCGGCCACGGCCTTGGCCAGATAGCTGGCGATGCGGCCGCCCGGGTTGTTCTCGCACGGGGTCAGGAACACGCCGCGGGCCAGCTGATCGCGCGCGGCATTGGGCGTCATCAGCAGCGCGGCCACGCGATGGCCCAGGCGGTCGCCCGGCGCTTCGGCACGGCGGCCCCAGGGGAAGATCAGCGCCCACATCAGCCAGCCGATCGGACGAATCGGGAAGTTGCGCAGCGCCGCCGACAGCGCCAGCTCGATCTCGTGCACGCTGTTGTGGAAGGCCCAGGCCAGCAGCGGCTGCTCGGCCTGCGGCGCGCCCTCGTCGTGATAGCGCTTGAGCATGGCGCTGGTCATGTAGATGTGGCTGAGCACATCGCCCAGGCGGCCGGACAGCGACTCCTTGAACTTCAGCTTGCCGCCCAGCGTCATCATCGAGATGTCGGCCATCAGCGCCAGGTTGGCCGAGTAGCGGTCCAGCTTGCGGAAGAAACGCTTGGTGTAGGCGTCGCCCGGGGCGGCGCCGATGCGCGAGGCGGTCAGGCCGAACCAGAACGAACGCACCGCGTTGGAGATGCCGAAGCCGATATGGCCGAACAGGCTGCGATCGAAGGCGTCCAGGCCCGCGGCGCGGTCCGGATCCTGCGCTGCCTTCATTTCCTTCATCACCCACGGATGGCACAGGATCGCGCCCTGGCCGAAGATCAGCAGGCTGCGGGTCATGATGTTGGCGCCTTCCACGGTGATGGCCACCGGCGAGGCCTGCCAGCTGCGGCCGGCGAAGTTGCGCGGGCCCAGGATGATGCCCTTGCCGCCGATCACATCCATCATGTCGGCGATGCACTCGCGGCTCATGCTGGTGCAGTGGTACTTGGCGATGGCCGAGGGCACCGACGGCACGTCGCCGCGGTCCACCGCCGCGGCCGTGGCCTGCGACAGCGCGCTGATGATGTAGGCCTTGCCGCCGATGCGGGCCAGGGCTTCTTCCACGCCCTCGAAGCGTCCGACCGACAGGCCGAACTGCTTGCGGATGCGGGCATAGGCGCCGGTGACCACCGCGCCGGCCTTGGCGCCGCCGCTGGCGGTGGAGGGTAGGGTGATCGAGCGGCCCACGGCCAGACACTCGTTGAGCATGTTCCAGCCCTTGCCGGCCATGTCGGCCCCGCCGATCAGCTGGCTGAGCGGGATGAAGACTTCCCTGCCGTGGATCGGGCCGTTCTGGAACGGCGAGTTGAGCGGGAAGTGGCGACGGCCGATCTCCACGCCCTCGGTGTCGCGCGGCAGCAGCGCCAGGGTGATGCCGATGTCCTTGGTGTCGCCCAGCAGACCGTCAGGGTCGTACATGCGGAAGGCCAGGCCGATCAGCGTGGCCACCGGCGCCAGGGTGATGTAGCGCTTGTCGAAGGTGAGCTTCAGGCCCAGCACGTTGGCGCCGTTCCACTCGCCCTTGCAGACGATGCCGTAGTCGGGGATGGAGGTCGCATCGGAGCCGGCGAACGGCCCGGTCAGGCCGAAGCACGGCACTTCCTCGCCCACGGCCAGACGCGGCAGGTAATAGTCCTTCTGCTCCTGGGTGCCGTAGTGGTTGAGCAGCTCACCCGGGCCCAGCGAGTTGGGCACGCCGACCGTGGAGCTGACCACGCTGGAGATGGAGGCCAGCTTCTGGATCACCTTGTGGTGGGCCAGCGCCGAGAACCCCAGGCCGCCGTACTGCTTGGGAATGATCATGCCGAAGAACTTGTTCTTCTTGATGAAGTCCCACAGCTCGGGCGGCAGGTCGGCGTGGACGTGGGTGATCTCCCAGTCGTTGACCATCCGGCACAGCTCCTCGACCGGGCCATCCAGGAAGGCCTGCTCCTCGGCGGTGAGCTGCGGCTTGGGATAGTTGAGCAGCTTGTTCCAGTCCGGATCGCCGGTGAACAGCTCACCCTCGAAGCCCACCGAACCGGTCTCCAGCGCGATGCGCTCGGTCTGCGACAGCGGCGGCAGCACCTTGCGGAAGAACTTCATCATCGGCGCGCTGACCAGGGCCTTGCGCGAGGCCGGCAGCAGCAGCGGCAGGGTGATCGCCGCGACGATGACCGCGGCCACGATGCATGCGGTGGCGCTGGCGCCGAGCAGCCAGCACGCGACCAGGGCGCAGGCGCTGATCGCGGCCCACGTGGCCAGGCGCATGCGGTGATAGGCGGCGATCGCGCCGGCCAGCAGGACGGCGAGGAACGGGACCAGGATGCTCATGAGCGTGCTCCGGAAGCGGAATCGAAAGCGATATTGAAGGAGCGGGGGTGCCGGGCGCGCGCCAGCGTGCCCAGGTAGTCGAGCACCACCGCGGTGAATGCATCGTTGTCGTCGCCGGCCAGCATGTGGCCGACGTGCGGAACCTGGATATGCTGCGCGTGCGGCACCAGCGCCTGGAAGGTGCGCACGTTGTCTTCGGAGACCAGCTCGCTGCGGCCGCCGCTGATCAGCAGCACCGGGCAGCGCACGCTGCGCGCCGCCGCGGCGATGTCATCCTGATGGCGGGCACTGTCGCGCACCAAGTCGTCCACCAGACGCCGATCCCAGTGCCAGTGCCAGCGGCCGTCCTCCCCTGCGTGCAGCAGCGCGGCCAGTTCGTCGGCCGTCTTGCGGGCGCGCCGGTGCGGCAGATAGCCGGCCACCACATCGGCGGCATGCTCGAGCGAGTCGAAGCCGTCGGGAAACGCGGTGACGAACTGCAGCACGCGCGCCAGCCCGGCCTCGTCCCAGTGCGGGGTGATGTCCACCAGCACCAGGGCCGAGAACAGCCCGGGCCAGCGGCTTTCGGCCAGCAGCCCGAACAGGCCGCCCATCGAGGCACCGACCAGCACCGGCGGCTCGGCCTGTTCGCCGGCGACGATGATCAGGTCGTCGACGAACTGCGCGCCGTCGTAGGCCACATCCTGCGGATTACGCTGCGAATCGCCGTGGCCGCGCGCGTCGTAAGCCAGGCCTGCATGGCCCTGCGCGGCCAAGCGCAGGCCGGTGCGCTGCCAGGCGCCGCGGGTCTGACCGAAGCCATGGGTACAGAGCACGGATGCCTGGTCCGCCGGCGCACCCGCCGGGGGCAGGTAGGCCGTGCCGGCCAAGTGGATGCCGCAGGCGCCGACGAGGTCGACCGCGCGCGTGGCGGCCGATACAGGGGCGTCGAGCGGAGAGCGGGTGTCAACCATACGCACAAGTATGGGCGTGTGTTTCGAGCGCCGTCAATCCATACAAGCGTTTGATTCAACAAAAGAAAATGATGCATTGCAGCAAACGTACCGCTGCATGCTCATGCGTATGGTTAAATGCGGCGATGAACACGCCAGCGCCTTCGCCACGCCCCGTTCCCGCCTCGCGCTCGGCCCGTTTGAGCGCCGACGACTGGGCCCAGGCCGCGCTGGACATGGTCGCCGAGCAGGGCGTGGCCGCGGTCGCCGTCGAACCGTTGGCGCGGCGCCTGGGTGTGACCAAGGGCAGCTTTTATTGGCATTTCCCCTCGCGCGACACCTTGCTGCAGGCCGCGCTGGAGCGCTGGGAGATGGTCGAGCAGGAGAGCGTGTTCGGCAGCCTGGAGGCCGTGCCCGACCCGCGCGAGCGCCTCCGCCAGCTGTTCCTGCTGGTCGCGCACGAGGCCAAGTCGCACATTATTTATAGTGAGCTGCTCAAGGCGCTGGACCATCCCGCGGTGGCGCCGGTCATCCAGCGCGTGTCCCAGCGCCGTCTGGACTACCTGATCGCCTCGTTCCGCCAGGCCGGCATGAGCCGCACCGACGCCCAGCACCGCGCGCGCCTGGCCTATGCGGCCTACGTCGGCTTCCTGCAGCTGTCCCTGCAGCTGCACCAGCCGCGCATGCAGCACGAGGAGTTCGAGGATTACGTCAACCACATGATCGCCGCGCTGATTCCCAATTAGTTCGCGACGGCCTTAAACCTTCCCGCCGCAGCGCGCATCCGAACTGGCATGCTGACCTCGGCCGTGACCTTCGCCACCGACCCGCTCGCCACCGACGCCACCGAAGTGGACGTCGAACAGGCGCGCGCCGCCGCCGCCGGCGATACCCGCGCCTTCGAGCAGCTCTACCGACGACACGTGGGCAAGGTGCACGGCGTGATCGTGCGTCTGGTCGGCGGCCACGGCGCCCGCGCCGAGGACCTGACCCAGGAGACCTTCGTGCGGGTGTGGCGCGCGCTGCCGGAGTTCCGCTTCGAAAGCGCGCTGTCGACCTGGCTGCACCGCATGGCGGTCAATACCGCGTTGATGGAACTCCGCAGCCGGCGCGCCGGTCCACGCTGGGAAGAGGAGGTCGACGGCGACGACGTGGCGATGCTCGACCCGCGCGAGCAGGGACCGGCCCTGCGCATGGACCTGGAGCGCGCGATCGGCACCTTGCCGCCACGCGCCCGCGCCGTGCTGGTCCTGCACGACGTGGAAGGCTGGAAACACGAGGAAATCTCCGCATCACTGGGCATGGCCGTCGGCAGTTCCAAGGCGCAGCTGCACCGCGCCAGGCAGTTGCTGCGGGTCCGTCTGGAGGCACACCAATGAACGAACGACACGACGACGATTTCCGCTTCGCCCTGCGCACCCTGCGCCAGGACGCGGCCCCCGAACGCGACCTCTGGCCCGATATTGCCGCACGCCTGGAACCGCGCAGCGCCGAGCCGCCAACGCATGCCGCGCCGCGCAGACAACGCACGCGGCGCTGGCAGCCCTTCGCCCTGGCCGCCGCGCTGGCGCTGGTGGCGGTGATCGGCTGGCGCCTGCAGTCCGGTCTGCATCCCGCGTCCTCGGCGCCGACGCCGTCGCTGGCGCAGACGCCACCGCGGGCGCCCAGCCACGCCCCGCTGCGTGCCGAGGCCGTGCGCATGACGCGCGATTACCAGATCGCGCTGGAGCGGATGCAGGGCGCGCCGATGCCGGTGGCGCTGCAGCCGGCGCTGGAGGATCTCGATCGCAGCGCCAGCCAGGTGCTGGAAGCGATCGACCACAACCCGCGCTCGGCCCAGCTGCTGCAGACCCTGCGTTACACCTATGACCGCCGCCTGGCACTGACCCGCCGCGCGGCCCTGAGCTAGAGGCCCCGATCATGCGACACCTCGTCTTCCTCGCCCTGCTCCTGGGCAGCGCCGCCGCCCAGGCCGGCACCCCGATCAACCAGACCCTGCCGCTGGACGCGCGCGGCAAGGTCGAAGTGGACAATCTCAAGGGCCGCATCCAGGTGCGCACCTGGGATCGCAACGAAGTCCAACTGCGCGGCACGCTCGGCGATGGCGTGGAGAAGCTCGACGTCGATGCCGACGGCGGCGGCTCGCTCGACATCAAGGTGCGCTACCCGAAGGACGGCGGCTGGGGCGGCAAGTCCTCCGGCCCGACCGACCTGCAGCTGACCGTGCCGGTGCGGGCCTCGCTGGAGCTGCACTCGGTGTCGGCCGATATCGACGTGTCCGGCGTGGCGTCCGACGAGCTGTCGATCAACAGCGTCAGCGGCGAGGTACGGGTGGCCGCCGCCCCGCGCGAGGTCTCGATCAATACGGTCAGCGGCTCGGTCACCGCCACGGTCAACAGCAGCCAGGTCGATCTGCAGACCGTCAGCGGCGCGGTCGATCTGCGTGGCCGGCTCAGCGGCGAAGTCGAGGTCGAAACGGTGTCGGGCAGCATCCAGGTCGCGGTCAAGGAAGAGCGCCTGCGCGAGCTGTCCACCAACAGCGTCAGCGGCAGCACGCGCGTGTCCACCGCCCTGGCCCGCAACGGCAAGCTCTCGCTGTCCAGCGTCAGCGGCAGCGTGCTGCTGGTGGCACCGAAGGATCTGTCCGCCCACGTCAGCGGCGAGACCTTCAGCGGCAGCCTCAAGGCCACCGGTGCCAGGATCGAGAAACCCGAATACGGCCCCGGCCGCTCCTTCGACAGCCGCTACGGCAACGGCGAAGGCGAGATCACCCTGGAGACCTTCTCCGGCGACGCCGAGCTGCGGCTGGAGTAAGGGCCCGCACGCGTCGATCGCCCCCCCCAGCCCGGGCGGAGGTCGGGGTGGGGAAAGCCGTGTACATCATCCCCCCCGGGCCGGCGCAAAAAAACAAAAATAGGCCCG